>NZ_AP019769.1 GCF_023169545.1 Nanobdella aerobiophila
AATATTATAATATTTCATTAAATATAAAAAATATATATTATTACTTATTAGTAGTTTTGAATAATAGGACAAATATAATAAAAATATATTACACTTTGAAATAGGTCTATGGAAATATTTATATATGTAGTTTATAAACCTTTTGATAATCAACATTTTTAAACATCAAAGTATATCTATTATTTAGTACTTAAGATAAATGATATAGAATGAAATGTAGGAAATTAAAATAAAAAATGTGTTTTTAATAATAATTATCAAAAAAAGAGGCAGATATGTTATTTCTAGGATTAGACGACTAGTAATATTTTAAAATAATTTTACAATAAAATATATTATGAACACAAGCTCCATAATAAATTATTTTATTTCAGATTTTGATAAATATATATCAAAAAGAAGGAGCATAATACAAGATTCTAGATATCTAGATGAAGAATATGTTCCAAATGAGATTAGATTTAGAGATACACAAAAAGAAATGATATTATATAATATTGGTGAATTTATAAATAGTAATGCAGGTAATAATCTATTTTTGTATGGTAGTACAGGTGCAGGTAAAACATTAATTGCTAGATTTATAAATAAAGGTATAAATGGTCTGGCAATCCAAAGAAAATTAAGATTAAAAGTTTCATATATTAATTGTAAATTAATATCCTCTAAAGATATAGATTATTATATATTTAAGAGAATTTATGAGGATCTAACGGATATAAATTTAAAATCCGGCATAAGGAAGCAAGAAATACACGAGAATATATATAGATATTTGGAATCTAGCGATAAGAAATTAATAATAATACTGGATGAAGCAGATTTTATATTAAATAATAATAGTTCTGACTTATTATATTTATTATTAAGAAATTACGACATAAATATATATAATAGAATAAAATTTGTATTTGTTGCAAATTCAATATCTTTTATGAATGATGTAGATCAAAGAGTAAAATCCTCATTATCTTCTACATTATATATTCATTTTACTCCATATAATTATTATGAATTAAAAGAGATATTAAAAGAGAGAGCAAAGAATGCGTTATACGAAAATTCAATATCCGAAGAAAATATAAATTATATAGCTGCAAAAATTGCCAAAAACTCTGGAGATGCAAGAGTTGGTATAAATATATTGAAGATGTCTGCCGAGATTGCTGCCAGTAAAAATAAAGAAAGGATAGATAGAGAAGATATAGATGAAGCTTTTGAAAATGTTGAACTAGATATAATAAATTCAATTATATATTCACTAAATAAAAATCAAAGGATAATTTTATTAAGTTTGTTAGATAGGCAGATAAGCAATAAAGGAGAATTTGTAACATTTACCGAACTATACGAAGAATATATAAAAAATATAGATAAGTTTGGTATGAAACCACTCGATAAGACGACCGTATATAAAAATCTGAAGACAATAGAATTAGTATTAGGAAATTTAGTAGAAACTTCAGTAGTATCTAAAGGTAGAGAAGGGTATAAAAAGATTATAAAAGTTATTGCAGATGAAGAAAATCTTATAAAGATGGATAATAAAATAAGAAAAGAGATATGAAAAAAGAGGATATAATTACTGAATTTTTAAAATATAATATTTTGGTTACTAAGGAAGCTATTGATATTTTAGAAAAATTATCTGATGATAGAATATATGATATAATAAAAAAAGCAGTTTCTGAAAATGCTGTAATAATAAATAAAGATGATTTAGTTGAATATAAAGAAGAGAAAAAAGAGAATAGTAAGGGTATATTATCATTCTTTTCTAATGAATCTAGGAAATATGAAGAAAATAAGGAAATTAATTTGAAAAATGATAATATAGATTTAAATATATCTATGAAAAAGATTTTGGAAAGGAAAGAAGATAATTTGAAGATAAAAAATGAAATAACTGTAGAAATACACAATAAAAAAGAAAAAAGAATAGGGGAAGAAATAGAGACAAATATAAAATTGTTAGATGATCAAACAAAAAAAATAAATATTTTAAAGAAGTTTGATATACAGAAAAATAAGGCGGATATCTCTTCCTGGGTATCTTATTATAAGTCTAGATTAAATAAGATTAAAAAGCATCTTAAAGAGCATGGAGAATTAAAAAATATATATGCATTGGACAAAATACCAGAAAATGAAGAAAATATAGGTATTGCCGGTATGATATATGATAAAAAGATTAAAGAAAATGGTATTTTGTATGTAATAGAAGATGGAAATAAGGTTATAAGAGTTTTTGTAAATAAGAATAAAGAAGATATAGATTTTAATCTAATTAAAAGCATTCCATTAGATTCTGTTATTGGTTTTGTTGGTGTGTATAAAAAGGGTATGTTTTTTGCAGACCAGGTAATATTTCCAGATGTACCTATGAAGAAGCCAAAAACATATGGAAATGATGATATATATATTGCATTTACAGGAGATTGGCAAATTGGAAATAAATACGCTATAGATACAATATTTGATAGATTTATTAAGTTCTTATATGGTAAAACAGAGAATGAAAAATTAAATGAATTGTCTAGGAAAATTGGATACTTATCTATTATAGGTGATGTAGTGGATGGTGTTGGAGTCTATCCAGAGCAAGAGAAAGAATTATTATTAAAAACATATGAACAACAGTATCAAAAGATGGACGAATATATAGTGTCTATGCCGGAAGATCTAAAAATTGCAATAATACCAGGTAATCATGATATACCTAGATTGGCAGAACCGCAGCCAGCACTTCCAAGATCTTTTTTAAGGCAATCATATCAATTAAAAAATGTTTATTATTTATCCAATCCATCTTATGTATCTTTTCATGATTCTATTACTACATTAATGTATCATGGATATGTACTAGATTGGTTAGTATCTGAAATACCAATATTAAGAGAGAGAGGAGGATATGAAAATCCTGGTGAATTAATGAAATTTTTATTAATGCTAAGATTAATAGCCCCTACTCATGGTGCAACACCATATATGCCATATTTTGATGAAGATCCACTGGTAATTGATGATATACCAGATATTTTTCATACAGGACACATCCATAGGGCTTCTTATGATACTTACAGGAGTGTAGATATGGTAAATTCTTCGACATTCCAAGATACTACTCCATATCAAAAAGAATTAGGTCATAAGCCTTTACCAGGTATTATATTTTTGAGAAATATAAAAGATGGGTCTGTATTAGCTGTTAATTTAAATGATTTAACAATACATAATATAAGGGATAAAATTATATAAAATATTTTGTGATTTATAATATATGAAAATAATAAAGGAAAATGACGAAGAAATGGAAATTGTATTCGAAAATGACAGACCAACAGTTTATATATTAATAAAAGAAGAATTAGATAAAGATAAAAATGTGATCATATCTGCATGGAAAGAAGATCATCCTTTATTAAAGAATATAAGTTTATATATAAAGACAGATAAAAACGAGAAACCGAGAAATGCGTTAATAAACGCTACCAAAAGGGCCATAGAAAGAGTTAATAATTTTAGTAAGGAGTATAATAAGATAATTAATGAAATTAGATAAAGTAGTTTTAGATACTTCTGTATTAATTGACGGTTATCTCACAGAATCTTTATTAAATAATAAAATATCTGTAGATGTAGTAATAATACCTGTACCTGCTATAGATGAACTGCAAGCCCAGGCAAATAAGAGATATGAAAAAGGATTTTTAGGTTTGAGGGAAATACAGAGAATAAGAGAACTATCAAAGCAATATAATTATAAGGTATTGATTTATGGCGAAAAACCAAATTTGGAACAGATAAAATTAGCAAAATCCGGATATATAGATTATTTGATACTAAAAGTTGCAATATCAAATAATGCGACTTTGCTAACATCAGATAAGGTATTATATGAAGTAGCAAAGGCATATAGTGCTCCTGTAATATATATAGAAAAGGAAAATATATCTGTAGATAAACCCCCGTTTTTAGATTTATTTACTGAGGATACAATGTCTGTACATATTATTGAAGGAGTTAAGGTAAAGAGAAAGAGGGGAAAACCTGGGGAATGGTACTTGGAGGAAGTAGATAAGATATATAATAAAGAAGAAATAGAGGATCTAATAGATCAAATATTATATATTTCTAGGAATAGATTTGATTCATTCATAGAACAAGAAAGAGAAGATAGCATTATAATACAATTATCCTCATTTAGGATTGTAATTGTAAAACCTCCATTATCTGATAGTTATGAGATTACTATTGTAAGACCAGTAAAAATATTGAAGATACAGGATTATAATTTAGATGAAAAAATATTGGGTAGGTTGAGGGATAAAGCAGAAGGTATTATAATTGTTGGTAGACCAGGTTCTGGTAAGACTACATTTGCTCAGGCATTGTCTGAATATTATTTAGAGATAAAAAAGATAGTTAAAACAATAGAAGCACCTAGAGATCTAAATCTATCGAAAGATATAATACAATATTCTAAAAAATCTTCTGATAAAAATGAAATACATGATATATTATTATTATCTCGACCGGATTATGTAATATTTGATGAAATGAGAAATACAGATGATTTCAATTTATATATAGATCTAAGATTAGCAGGCATTGGAATGATTGGTGTTTCTCATGCAGAAAGACCAATAGATATAATACATAGATTATTATCAAGAACTGAGCTCGGTTTAATACCACAGGTAATAGATACTATAATATTTATAGATAAAGGTACTATAAGTAAAATATATTATTTAAATATGGTGGTTAAGATACCAACAGGACTTAAAGAGGAAGATTTAACAAGACCTGTAGTAGAAATAAGAGATTTTATGACGGATAAGTTGGAATATGAGATATATACTTTTGGAGACGAGATAATTGTCTCACCTGTAAATAAAAAATCTTCAAAGTCTGGATTACAAAGATATTTAGAAGATATATTAAATTACGAATATAAAAGGAAGTATCAAAATATTATGATAGACGTGGGTGATGATAAAATTATATTTTATATACAGAAGAAATTGAAAGGAAGATTTATTAGAATGGAGAAACCTGTATTGATGAGCATAAAGAATAAATATAAATTGAGAATTGAAATAAAGCCAATAGAAATGGTACAAGATAATATAAATATAGATTATGAAATTGATGATAACTACATTATAATAAGGCTAGGTAATTATTTTAAGAAAAAAGATGTGGGTATATACATAGAAGGTAATCTATTAGGGCGATTTAAGGTGAATAAGAGGGGTAAGATAGTTATAAACAAGAAAGATGAAATAGGCAAGTACCTGGAAAATGCTATAAATTCAAACAAAAAAATAGAGATAAAATTAATATGAAGAGAATTGCAATTATTGATAAAGAGAAATGTAAGGCTCCTGAAAAATGTGATTATTTATGTATGAAATCATGTCCTATACAAAAAAATAATTTACCAATATTTAATATCTTAGAAAATAAAAAACCATCCATAGATGAGAGCTATTGTATTGGTTGTGGTATATGTGTTAAAAAGTGCCCGTTTGATGCTATAATTATAATTAATTTAACTAAAGAACCTGAAGATAGACCTGTATTTCAATATGGACCGAATACTTTTAGGTTGTATAGATTACCAGTAATTAAAGAAAATAATATCATTGGTATTATAGGCAGAAATGGAATAGGAAAAAGTACAGCAATAAATATTATTGCAGGACTATTAAAACCAAATTTCGGTTATTATGATAAAGATATAAGCAATGAGGAAATAATAAGGAATTTTAGAGGTTCAGAATTGCAAAAATACTTTCAAAGATTATATAATAAGGAAATAAATATATCTTACAAGCCTCAAGATATACTTAAAATAAAGAATTTATTCAAGAATTTGACTGTAAGAGAGTTTTTATCTAAAGTAGTAGATGTAAATTCATTATCAAAATATAATATAAATAATATATTAGATAGAAAAATAGAAAATTTATCTGGAGGAGAATTACAAAAGGTAATATATATCTATTCTGTATATAAAGAGCATAACTTATTATTAATAGATGAATTGACTAATTATCTAGATATATATGAAAGATTAAATATATTTAATGATTTAAGTGACAGAAAAGAAAATGATACAATAATAATTATAGATCACGATCTATTATTTTTAGACTCTATATCTGATATAGTTCATATAGTGTATGGAATTAGAAAAGCTTATGGAGTATTTTCGCATTCCATAGGTGCTAAAGAAGGAGTAAATCAATATTTAAATGGATTTATTAGAAGAGAGAATTTAAAGATAAGGGACAAGCCAATAAGACTGGATGTAAAAAGTTATACTGATATAAAATTAGGAAAAGATATTTTATATTGGGAAAATATTAATATAAATTTAGGAGGTTTTTCACTAGATGCAGAAAAAGGAAATATAAAAGAATATGAAATTCTTGGTATCATAGGCAGAAATGGAATAGGAAAAAGTACATTTATGAACGCCTTAGTGGGAGGAATAAGATATAATGGTACAATATCAAGGAATGTATCTATATCATATAAGCCACAATATTTTGAATTTAATGAAGATATAACTGTGAATCAATTTCTATCTAGATTCAATGATAAATATAGAACTGAATATAATGAATATTTAACAGAATTAGATATAAATAATATATTAGATAGAAAAATAGAAAATTTATCTGGAGGAGAGAGTCAATTATTGTATACATTTGCTACATTAATTAAAGATGCAGATCTTTATCTATTTGATGAACCATTTGCAAATTTAGATATAGAGCAAAGACTTTTATTGTCAAAAATAATAAGGGATATAATAAAAAGTAAGGGAAAGGCAGGTCTTATAATAGACCATGATTTATTATTTTTAAATTGGATTTCTGATAGAATCCTGGTATTTCTTGGAGAACCTGGTAAATATGGAAAGGTAAATGGACCATATGAAAATAAAGAAGCATTAAATTTATTCTTAAAAGAAGTAAATATAACTATGAGACTAGATAAGGAGACAAATAGACCGAGAATAAATAAATTGAATAGTAGGCTAGATCTTATACAAAAAGAAAAAGGTATCTATATAGAATAAAAAATTATTCTTTACTTTTTATAAATGTAAATACAGTGGTTCCACATACAGGACAGGTGCCTTTTATTGCTGGTCTTCCATTTTCTAGTTTTACCTCTTTAGGATTATTTACTTCTACCTTTTTCTTACATTTTACACAATATGCCATATATTTATTTTCAGCCATTAGATCTATTATTATAGCAATACTTATATATTTAATTGGTCAAAAATATATAAAAAATAAATTTACTAAAAATTATTATCTATTTTCATAATGATCATTTTTTATATTTAATATAAGATATATATTATCCATATAAATATCTACATTAATATTAAGTTCTCCAAATTTATTAATTATATTATCTATATCATAGTTATTAAATATCCATGCGTATGTATTTAAAAATTCTCCAACCTTCTCTAGATATTCTATTTCTTTGTTTAATTCTTCTAAATATTTTTTTTGTTCATTTATTATATTTAAGATCTTATTTTTTTGGTCGTTTAAGGTCTTTATTTTTTTATTTTCATTGGAACTATTATATATTTTTATAAAATAGTCATTTATATCATTTACAATATTAAAATCATCGTCAATTATAAGGTTTCCATCTCTTATATCTTTATATATATCATATATTTCCTTTATTTTATCATCTGGTAAATCTGCGGGCTTTATATCTTTATCTATATTTAATTTTTTTATAATGTATTCAGAATATTTTTTTCCTAAAGATAGATCCATAGCAATGGATCTGGCTATATCTTTCTTATCTGAGTTCTTTACTTTATTATAAAAAGAATCTATATCATAAAATACTTCAAAATTTTTCTTTGGTTTTTTGTATATCTCATTTTTATATATTTTTCTATAAACGAAATCTTTGTATTTATTTGAATATAATATTTTATCCTCTTTGTCTGTTATTATTATAAGTCCATTTGGTATCAATTCTATATAGATCTTTTTTTCATCTTCTATTCTAATTATTTTATCGTCTTCTATATATATATTTATCCTTTTATTTTGAAAATCTTTTTTTAATCTTAATATAAAATTATTTATTTCATCTCTATCTTTAATATTATATAAAAATATTATATTTCCAGGTATTATATATAAGTATCTTTTATCTAGACCTGGTTTATATATCTCAAATATAATCCCATCTTCTTTGTTATATATATTTTTTATTACAGAACCATTTATTTTATCTTTATAACTGTTATACCATGCTAGTATTTCAAAGTAGTTTACCATTATTTATATTTTTCGCCAATTATTATATATTTTTTATATAGTAATTTTTTTATCTTTATTTTTTTTATTTTTATTCCATGATATCTCAATAATTCTACAATCTCTTCTATACTTTTCTCCACATCTTTAGAATCGATAATATCTGTATATACTATTGATATAAATTTACCATTTTCTTTCAATGTCTTATATATGTTTTTTACAAAAACATATTTATTTATGATAAATTTTAGATTTTCATATATTATTATTAGATCTATATTATTATATAGGAATTTTGGGATCTCATCTTTCTTAGCAATATGTAAGTAATAATTGTCTAAATTAGCTACTTTTTTTGATAATCTATCAATTATATCCTTGGATATATCTATAGCATATACCTTTACATTGAAATTCTTTGCTATATCTATTGATATATCCCCAGAGAAAGGTCCAAAATCTAATATATTATAATTTTCTTTTACAAAACTTTCTATTATCTGTATATCCTTTTTATAAAATATTTTTCTATATAGATATGGGATAAAATATAATTTAGAAAAATAAAACTTTATTAATTTTTTATTCTTTTTCCATTCTAATTTTAATGATAATAATAATATTATAATTATAGTGATTATAGTAAATATTATACTATCTGTATTTGATGATAAATAATAAAAAGAAAAATAAATAAACAATGTTAATGAAAATATAGCCAAAAACAATTTCAACATTCTATTTCTATTAAAATATTTTGAAGTTACTTTAATTTTGATATAGGAAATAATATATATAATATATATAATTAGTATGGATACAGAAAAAAATGACAATATATTATTTACATTGGTAAATGTGGATAATGTAAATATCAGTATTGTAGATATGGAAAAAATAATATATGGGGAGTTATATTTATTCTTTTCAGATATTGTAGATGTTATTAAGTTTTCTTCAGCTAAATTATTTATTATGAAATTACTAGTATAGTACCATATGTATATATTTAATATACCAAAGGGTAGAAAGTAATATATCAAGTATGGATAGTATAAAGTATTAAATAGGCTAATAAAAGATATATAAGAAATTATCAATAATATAGAGATTATTAATGTTCCAATAAAAGTTACATTTCCAAGTATCCTATTATTATTATAATCTGAATAATATGTTAAGATATCTATTCCAGAAAATATGGATATATTATATATTAGTGTAAATATTAATGGATTTATATTATCTGCTACCTTTATATTGAATTTAAATGAAAATATAGAGAATATAAATATAATAATAATGAAAATTAGACTTATTATTGCGATATTGTCTATATATCTGCTGTTTATATTTATATTATAATAGGCCATTATAAAGAAAATACCAATTATAATATATGGCAATATAATTAATAAAGGATTTATTAGTGTAACTAGATTTTTAATTAATATGATCTCAGTAGCAATGGTAATTATTGTAGAAAGATAATAAAATATTCCAGAAATAACTTCTAAATGTTTTGATATTTTTGATATATAATGAAATAAACCTAATTTATTTGGGTCTCTTGTAATAGAATCTCTTATTAAACATGATAATATTATGAATGATATTATAACTGGAGTTGATAATAATAAAAATGATATTATATCTATATTATATGATTTAATATATAATAATATAAGGGGAATTTCAGGTATAAATACTGATGATATAAATATAATTAGGTATCTTATGCTCTTATTTTTCATTTATAAAAAAGGTGTACATCTGATAATATAAGGATTTTAATTTTACTACTTTTCAATGATACTATTTAAAAATATTAAATATACAATTTTTACATGAAATTGGGGGTCTCTATAAATCATTATCAAATTACAAATAATTTCCCAGTAAAAACTAATTTAGATAAATTATTATGGTTAATAAGGAAACCTGATAAGAATATAGAGATAAATGAAACTTTTGCAGAAAAAATGTCTTTAGAAGGCTATAATAAAAATCTCAGATTTTCTATAATACCGAGCTATAATAATTATAAGGAATTTTTTCAAGAATTAAAAAATTATAATATAAATTTAACTTTATGTCTAGATCATTTTTATATATGGGATTATAATATTGGTTCTTTATTTGATAAGAATCATTCGAAGAATTTAATAAAAATATTAGATGGAAAAAAGGAAATATTTAATTATTCTAAATATATAGAGCCCGTGAATGAGCCACAATTATATATATTTTTAAAATCATTTGGAATTATAGATAATGTAGAGTTTATAAAGACTTTAACTACAAATCCATATAAATTTTATAAAAGGCTGGATATAGCTATAGATAATATAAAAGAATTAACAAATTACCTTTATGATGAATGTAAAAAAGAAAAATATATAATAAATTCATATTATCATTTTGATTTAGTCAATTTAGGAAAAATATTATATATATTTTATCCATTTTTTAAAAAATTAGAAGATTTAAATAAAGAATTACCAGGACATTATATAGGATGGCATTATTATGGTTCTATAGGTATTTTAAGGGGTTTAAATTTTTATAGAGATCTAGATATTATAAATCCTTATAAGATTTCTATTAATAGATTTAAAAAAATCATAGATTATATAAAGGATAAGTATAAAAAAGATATAATAATAACTGAAATTGGTTTAAGTGCTAATAATAAAAAACAAGAAGTTGATAGATACAATATTTTGACTAAAATGATAGAAGTAGCCAGAAACTCAGGAGCAAAAGAAGTATATATATGGTCTATAATGGATAATTTTGAATTTCAATCTGGTTATTCAAAAAAATTCGGCATATTCTATGATATAGATCTCCATAAAAAGTATCTATATTATCCATGGCTAGATGTTTTTAAAAAATATAATTAAATATTATTAAGACAAAACAATAAATATATTTTATGTTAATAATTGCAGAGAAGCCATCGGTGGCAAGGAAAATATCTTCATTTCTATCAAATAATCATTTTAAAATTATAAAATTTACAAGAACAATATCTTTTTATTATTTCAAGAAAGATAATAAAAATATATATGTTTTACCAGCTATTGGACATTTATATACAATATCAGATATAAATAGAAAATTTGATTATCCAGCATTTAAATATCAATGGGTTCCTTCTTATTATGAAGATAGAATATTAGCAAAAAAATATTATATTGCAATGTTTAATAAATTTAAAAATGAGAAAGAAGTAGTTGTAGCTACAGATTATGATATAGAAGGAGAATTAATAGGTTATAATATTTTAAGATTTGCATTAAATAATCTAAATGCAAAAAGAATGATATTCTCTGCAATAACTTATACAGATATACTAAGAGCATATAATAATCTAGGTCCTATAAACTATGGATATTATTTAGCAGGTGAAACTAGGCATATAGTTGATTGGTTATATGGTATAAATTTATCAAGAGCATTAACTAAAGCAGTTAGGCATTATAATAAAAATATTATATTAAGTATGGGAAGGGTACAGGGTCCTACATTAAAATTAGCTTTTATTAGAGAAAAAGAAATTGAAAACTTTAAACCAGAGGAATATTATACAATAAATTTAATAGTAGAAAAAGATAATAATCAATTAAAATTTAAGTACATAAAAGAAAGATTAAATTCTAGGGAGGAAGCAAAGAAAATAAAAGAAGGCTTAGGAGAATATTTGAATGTGATAGATATAATAAGAAAAGATTTGAATGTAGATCCGCCACACCCTTATAATTTGACAGATATACAATTAGATAGTTATAGATATTATAAAATAAATCCTAAAAATACATTAAGCGTATTACAAAAATTATATGAGAAAGGATATATATCATATCCTAGAACCTCTTCTCAAAAAATACCAGATACTATAAATTATAAAGATATATTAAATAGATTATATTTCTTTGATCAATATAAGAAATATATAGATCCATTATTAGATAAGAAAATATTAAGACCGAATAATGGTAAAAAAGATGATGTACATCCAGCGATATATCCTACAGGATTAATACCAAAAAATCTGGATAAATTAGAAAGGCTATTGTATGATCTAATTGTAAGAAGATTTATAGCAACTTTTTCTGATAAATCTGAAGAAATATTATATTATATAAAAACAAAAGAAGATTTTTATTACAATTATAAAGAAATAAAATATAAGGGATGGATGGATATATATTGGATCTTTTTAAAGGAACAATATAGAAATTATAATTTTTATAAAGGAGAAAAATTGAAGATATTAAAAATAGATATTAGAAAATCTAAAACGAAGCCACCTACTAGATATAATCAAGCTTCATTATTGAAAAAGATGGAAGAATTAAATCTAGGTACAAAATCTACAAGAGCAGAAATATTAAATATATTATTTAAGAGAGGGTATCTTTATGGAAGATCTATATATATTACTGATTTGGGAAGGGAAATAATATATATATTTGATAAATATTATCCCGAGATATTAAATATAGAGTTAACTAGAAAAATAGAAGAAAAATTAAATAAATTACAAGATAGACCAGATGAAAGTATGAAAGAAGGTATAATCAATAATATTATAGAAATATTATCTAATTTATTGTCTGATTTTAAAAGCAAAGAAGAACTAATTGGAAAAGAGATATATGAAGTTATAAAGAAGAATTATAAATAACTAATTATCTCATTTAATATTTCTTCAGGTTTTTTGGATGCATCAATATATCTTATATTATCTTCTGGAAATATCTCTTTTAGTTTTAAGAAATTATCTCTAACTTTATTTAATATTCCTAATCTTTCATAATAAGTTTTGTATTCTCCTCTTTTTTCTATCCTCTCTATAGCATCTTCTGGAGATATATCTAGTATAAATGTTATATCAGGTTTTATAATATATTTACTTATTTCTTTCAACCAATTTATATCTATATTATATATTAATTGGTATGAAAATGTAGAATATAATGTTCTATCTGATATTACGATATAGCCTTCCTCTATCCTTTTCTTTAATTCTATATTCTGTATCTGCCTATCTGCAGTAAATAATAGTGCCAATATATACCCAGAATCATCGCTATTATTATCCATATATTCTAATATTATATCCCTAAGTTGATCTGGTTCTTTTTTTACATATACTTTATATTTATTCTCTAAATGATTTTTTAATAAATTTGTAATTGTACTTTTACCAGCCCCATCTATTCCATCTATACCAATATATTTTTTCATTAGTATTTATTTAAAAACTAGATTTATATTTATTCTAAGCCAATTATATCCCCAATTTTAGGATTATATGTTTGAATGTTAAATTTTCTATATATAGAATATGATAGTTCTCTTGTTTTTTCTTCTTCTCCATGTATTATTAGTGCTTGTTTTGGTCTTGGTTTCAAATATTTGATAAATGCTAATGTCTCCCCTCTATCTGCATGACCTGAGAATCCTTCATATCTATTTACCTTCATCTTTATATCTATTTTATTGTTATTTATCATTACTTGTCTTTCTCCAGATAATATTCTCCTACCTAGTGTTCCCTCTGCTTGATATGAAACAAATGCCAATAAATTTCGTTCATCTCCTGCTGCATAATAGAAATAATCTAGTATTGGGCCTCCCTGCATCATACCTGATGTTGCTATAATTATTGCTGGTTCTTTAGAGCTAATTATCTCTTGTCTATCTTTTTTAATAGCTCTTATTACATTTTCTCTTTCAAAAGGATTCATATTTGTTTCTATTTTCCCTCTTATTTCTTTACTTAAAAATTCAGGATATGCTGTATGTATCATTGATGTTTCCCATACAATACCTTCTATATATATTTTTATTTCTGGTAATAATTTGTTATCTATGGCATCCAGTAATGTTAATAATACATCTTGTCCTCTTCCGACAGCTAATACTGGTATTAAAACCTTTCCTCCCTTCTCTATGGTTTCTTTTATATCATGTATAAATATACTCTCAGTTTCTTCTCTAGATGCGTGTTTGTCATTTATTCCACCATATGTACTCTCTATCAGTAATGTTTCTAATCTTTGAAATCTTGTATTTGGTCTTTCTAATAATTTTGTAGGATTGAATCTGTAATCGCCGGTATATAATAAATTATGCTTTCCCTCAATATTTAAATGCACCATTGACGCTCCTAGGATATGATTTGCATTATGTAATGTTAATTTTAGATCTGATGCTATATCTGTTACTTCTCCATAATTTATTGTTATTGTATGCTTTAGAAATTCTTTTATATCTCTTATTGTATATAATGCATTTTTATTTTGCCTATTGCTTACTTTTAAATAATCTAATAATACTAAAGCAGCAATATCTCTTGTAGGTTCAGTTAGATAAACAGGACCCCTCCAGCCAATTCTAAATAAATATGGTATGAATCCAACATGATCTAAATGTGCATGTGATATAATTACAGCATCTAATTTTTGTATATCTAGTTCTGGTATATTTATAAAAGGATATTTATCTTCAGAGTAATTACCTGCCCCGAGGCCAGAATCTAGTAATATATTACTTTCTTTTGTCTGTAGTAAAAAAGAAGATCTACCAACTTCTCTACCTGCACCTAAAACTATCAATCTATAATAATTTAATTTTTCTGGCTTTTTTTCTAATATCTTTAATCCTATATTATTCAGAAACTCGGACTTATATAAAGAATTTTTATGTAAGTATGATCTTATAACATTTATAATCTTTGAAGATCTTAATGGAGCTCTTTGTATTATTACATTACAGAGAGTTTCTTTTCTTATAATATTTATTAGGTCTATATTTATTGATTGTGGCTCGTAAGTTTCTATATATACTGTAGACCTATGCCTTTCAATATATACATCCTTTATTTTTATATTTTGTAATATATTATGTATTTTACTCTTTATTTTTTCATCTTCATCTAATAATTTTGGATCGACTCTTATTTCTATCCTCTTTTTAATCCTCATTGCGATTTCTTTGCCAAGTTCTAGCCCATTCTTAAATAATTCTATATTTTTTACATATATTATTATCTTTGCTCCCTCGTACTTTATCTTACTTATCTCCTTTTGATCTAATATACTAAATATTTCTTCTTGAACATTCATCATAAATCTAAAACTGAATATCTTAGTTTGTATAAGAAATATTTAAAAAATTATTTTTGTTTTTCTACAGCTTCTTTTATCTCAAATATCTCTCTATTAATTCCTTGGTCTGTTAATGTCCATATCTCTATTCCTCCACCAGAACCCAAGTCTCTTCTTGTTGCAGCATATACAGCTTTTTTTGCTACTTCTTTTGCTTCTTCTAGTGTCATTTCCTTCTTATATTCAGTCTCTAATACACCTAATGCGTATATCATTCCAGAACCTGTTGCGGTAAAATCTTCAAAGTCTTCTACTCCTCCAGCCTCATCTATTGAATATATACCATATCCTTTTTCATCTTTACCTACCAAGATGATTTCTGTAAAAAATGGCGTCCATTTATAATAATTCATTAATGTTGCTAAGAAATTTGCAGCTTCTCCTACGCTTACATCATTCTTTGATCTTAGTTTCTTTAATTTTAAATTTGCTCTTAATACATTTAATAAAGTTCTTATATCCCCTACCAAACCTGCTCCACCAAATAATATATTTTCAGTGATCTGATGTATTTTTTGTGTTTTTCTATGATATACCATAAATCCTGCCGTTGTCTGTCTATCTGCAGCAATTATTACCCCATCTTTAAATTTTAATGCAATTATAGTTGTTCCAGATTCCTCCTTCATAGGATTATAGATGTCAGATATACTTATAAACTCTATTTAGAATATTTTTTTATTACTTTTTCTTGAAAATCTAGTATGATCTTATTTACATCCTCATATATCTCTTTTATATCTTTTTTTATCCCTTTTAGACCAGCACAGACAAATTCTCCATTCTTAAATACATTGAATGTTACTTCATAATCATCAGATATAGTATACGGGACGATTGCTGCTGGGAATGCTTCTGGATTGTATGTACTTCCTTCGACTCTATCTGCTAGTTCAACAATATTTACATTATCCACATCAAACTTTCCATTTACTACAATATTTTGTAATTTTATTTTATACTCTTGAGGTAATTTTATACCTATCTCCTCAAATTTTTCTCTGAATGTTTTTATTATATCTTCTAGTTCATTTATATTCTTTAATCCAGCAATATTTATTGTTCCACTATTAAATATCAAAGCTTTTATATTTCCATTTCTTAATGGTAATATCAATCCAGGGAATGTTTCAGGATCATAAGAGGAATAAGGTAAGCTATTTGCTATCTTATCTAATGGTAGCCTTATATTAAAATATAATGTAGCAACTATATTGGAAACATCCCATTTAACCATTTTATAATAATTTTAAAAAACTTTATAAAATATTTATATTATAGAAAAATTCCATTTCATATATACTTTCTGAGCGATTTAAAGAGTCTTTTGAATCTTTTATGGTAATTGTAGAGTCCGTTTCTTTTTCTAAGTTATCTTTGTATTTTAATATTATATCCTTAACTTTATTATCAGAATATATTTCTATTTTGGCTCTTTGTCCTTTTCTTAGCTTATTTTCCTTTCTTATATCTTGTATTCTCCTTCTAATTTCTCTATAGAGCCATTCTTCCTCTAATTCTGGATAGCTATTTATGTCATATCCAATTTTAATATCATTTAGTTCTATATAGTCTTTGTCAGGGTCCTGATATATTATTTCTTTTACATTTAAATAATCCTTTATTAATTGATTTATATCTTTATTATTTATTAGACTTAATAATGCTTCTGAAAAGCTTTTAGAATATATATATATTGATTTTAAAGGTTTTCTAATATTTATTTTTAATTCATTTCTTAATCTTAACCCGGTTTCTATTATATAATTGAATAATTCATGTTCTTCTTCTATTTTATCATTAATTAACTCTTCATTAACTTTGTATATGTCTATTAATAATATTGATTCTTCATTAAGTTTATACTCTTCTCTTAATTTTTGATATATATATTCTGATATATGTGGCACTATTATAGCGCTTATATTTAATATTTCTAGTAATGATCTATATATTATATATAGTACAGTTTCCGGATCTTGCTTTATCCTTTCCCTTACAGATTTTATATAAAATCTAGATAGTTCATTTATCATCTTTTGTAATATTCTTCCAGATTCCCATATATTGAATTGATCTAGATTATAATATATGTCTCTCTTACTTCTTTCAATTAAGTTTAGGATATATCCATCTTCCCACCTAAATTTATTTATATTTAATTTTGCAGGATTTATATTATAATATCTTGAATATTCTATTAAATATGTATATATGTTTATTAATATATTTAATGACTGGTATCTGGTCTTTAAATCTTCCCATTTAAATGCTATATCCTGATATGCTTCTACTATAGTTCCCAAATATAATCTTAATGCATCTGAACCATATTTATCTATTACTTCATAAGGTGACACTCCATTTCCCAAAGATTTAGACATTTTTCTTCCAAGTGCATCATTTACATATCCTCCTACATATACATTTCTATATGGTATATCGTCATAATATAATTCTCCTAGTACTGCCAGTGAATAGAACCAGCCCTTTATTTGATCATAATTTTCTGTTATAAAATCTACAGGATAATTATTTGTTGCAAATGTTGCAGAACCTGAATCAACCCACACATCTATTACGTCAGGTATTCTTTTCATTTCTTCTCCACATATATAGCACTTGAATGTATATTTGTCTACATGAGGTCTATGGAGATTATAATTGTATAAATATATTATTTCATAATCTCTATTACCATATGATCTTACATAATATAACTCATTTAAATCTTTTAATAAATCTTTATTAAAGTTATTTACTATAATAATATCATTATTATTATATTTATTGAATATATTTATTATTTCTTCTTTTGATTTTATATCTTTTTCGTAGATAAACTCCCTATTATGGTATCTTTTTAGCATTTTTTCTGCATAATCATTGTATTTTATTATTATATATATTTTCTTAAATTCTTTACCTGTTAGATTACTTAGTTCTTCTAAATCTCTTACAAATTTTGTATGACCGTTTTTATCTCTCCATATCGGTAATGTTAGTCCCCAAAATCTTTGTCTAGAAATTACCCAATCTGGTGCACTTTTTATAATATTTACGAATCCATTTTTTGCAGCTTCAGATATAAATTTGACTTTTTCTACATCCAATAATAATTTTTCCTTCATCTTAGCTACATTTATAAACCATTGAAATGTAGTTCTTATTATCGCTTTTGTTCTGCATCTCCAACATATTGGATAATCGTGTTCATACCATTCAAAGTATAATAGTGCTTTCTTTTCTATTAATTTTTTTATAAATTCATAATCATCTTTCTTAGCTTTTAAGTCATTAAAATATGGTAATTCTTTTATAGTACCAGTTTCGTCAGTTGTATTAAATGCAGATACATTATACTTTCTTCCTACTTCATAATCCTCCGGACCACAGCCGGGAGCAGCATGAACCAATCCTGTACCTTCCAGAGAATTTACATATTCCTTTGATAACCATAATCTAAATGCACCTGCCTCTTTATTTCTTATATTATCTAGATATGTATTTAATTCTTCATAAAATACAGGATAATATTCTTCGAATTCTAGATCTTTTCCATCATATTCTTCTATAATCTCATAATTTATATTTAATTTATTTATTAATCTTTCTAATGCATCTTTTGCTATTATCCAATATTCATAATTATCCTCTTTTTCTATATCCATCCTTAATGTTTTATGATTATTATAATCTAATTCTAACTCTTTTATATATACTCTTGGAACCTTTATCTTAACATATTTTAATTCTGGATTTATCATAATTCCAAGATTATATACTAAAGTCCATGGGGTAGTTGTCCATATTATAAAATAAGTGTCTTTTATATTTTTAGATTTAAATTTTACATATATAGCATTATCTATCGATTTTTTATACATGGGGTCTTCATATCCTAGCTCTATCTCTTGTTTTGACAATGTAGTCTGACATCTTGGACACCACCAAACAGGTTTCTTATCTTCATATACCAAATTTTTTTCATATCCTCTAGCTAAGGCTTCCCATACTTTCTCTATATACTCGTTTGTAATCGGTAGATATGGGTTGTCTGTATCTACCCAATGTGCAATATCTTCATAAAATTTTGAAAATTCATTCATAGACCCATATGCAAAATTAAAACACTCTCTAATGAAGTTTTCTACACCAATTTCATATATTTCTCTTTTATCTTTTAATTTTAATTTTTCTTCTACTTTTTCTTCTATTGGTAAACCATGCATATCAAAACCTGCTTGATTTTTTATATTATATCCTTTTTTATTATAATATCTAATTATTATATCCTTCATTGTCCTATTGAATGCATGTCCTATATGCGGCATACCTGTTGTATATGGTGGACCTTCCAAAAACTTGAAGGTTTCTTTATTTATATTCCTTAAAATCCATTTTTCATATATAAAGTTTTCTCTCCAGAATTTCCTCACTTCTTCTTCTAAACTCTTATTCCAATTTATGTTCATAGATCCGATAGTTATCCATAAATTTATATTTTTTATGGAAAAGGTTAAAAATATTATATGTAAATAAATTAAGGATGAATAAGAAGATAATATTGCCAGTGATTATATTTATAATATTTGCGATATTAATATATTATCTATCACATTCGAAAACATTAACTGTAATTCCGATATTTTTATTAATATTCTTATTACTAGATCCTAGGAATAACATAATAAACTTAAATAATAACTAAATATTATTAAATATTTTTATTAATAGATATTGATGGATGAAAAAGAGAAGAAATCTTTAGGTATAAGGGATGCGATAATAATCGGTTCTATAATTGTAGCAGTATCGATAATAATAGGAGCATATATAGTTTCTAGTTCTTTGTCAAATATATCCTTAGCTAGTGGACAGGGTACAACTAGTCAATTGCAAACATATATATCTACATTACAGACAGAACCATTACCAAATATAACAAATATAGATCCTGTATATGGTAATCCAAATAGTACAAATGTTATAGTATATGAATATTCAGATTATGCATGTCCATTCTGTGATGAATTTTATCTAGAAACTTTCCCATCGATATATCAGAACTATATACAAACTGGACAAATATCTTGGGTATATAAGGTATTTCCATTATATTCAATACATCCATATGCAAATATAACTTCACAATATTTAACTACAATATATGAACTATATGGATTCAATACATGGGAAGAATTTACCAATTGGTCCTGGTACAATCAATTGCAAGGTGTTACATGGGATGGATTTTCGAACCAAACTGCAGTATATGAAGCATTTAATTCAGAAGCTCAGAATTTGGGATTAAATGTATCATTAATAGATGCTTATATAAATAATATGACATATTATCCTGTGATATATAATTCAGAAACTAATGCAATAGATACATATGGTATAGATGCAACACCTTCATTTATAATTGCTGTAAAGACATCAAACATTAATTATTCAGAAATTTCTTCAGTTGAAAATGAGCTAAATAGTCTAAAACAATATGGTTTGTCTTATTCGGTATATAAAACGCCAGATGGAAATTATATTATGTTCCAGTTTGCAGGTGCGCTACCATATAGTTTCTTTAGCAATATACTGGGCCCATTAACACAAGGGTAATTTTTATAATAGCTTTTTATTATAGTTTCTAGATCATCATATATAAATCTTTTTATAAATATATCTTTAAATGGCAAGAGACAAACCCCACTTAAATTTAATAGTAGTAGGGCATGTAGATAATGGAAAGTCGACATTAGTAGCAAGATTGATGGTATCTTTAAATTTAGTAGACCAAAAAGAATTAGAGGAAGTAAAGAATTTGGCAAAAGAATATGGAAAAGAAACAGATTATCTAGCATATTTACTAGATAAATCAATAGAAGAGAGGAAGAGAGGACTAACAATCGATATAGCTGCGAAGAAAATACCAACTAAAAAATATATAATTACAATTTTGGATGCTCCAGGACACAGAGATTTTATTAAGAATATGATTACAGGTTCTGCTCAATCTGATGCGGCTATAGTGGCTATATCTGCAGTAAATGGTGAAGCAGAAACTGCTCTAGGTCCAGATGGACAAGGAAGAGAACATTTATTATTATTAAGAACATTAGGTATTCCACAAGTAATAATAGCTATAACAAAAATAGATACTGTAAATTATGACCAAAAGAGATATGAACAGATAAAGAATATGGTATTACAGCTAGCAAAACAAATTGGTTATCAAGAGAAACAGATTAAGGCAATTGTACCAGTAGCAGCGTATAATGCAGATGAAAATGTAACACAAAAATCTCCAAAATTATCATGGTATAATGGACCTACATTATTAGAAGCATTGGATCAATTAGATGAGCCACCAAGATTAATAGATAAACCATTAAGATTGCCAATAAGTGAAGTATATAATATTAAGGGTGTAGGTTTAGTGCCAGCAGGAAAGGTAGAATCTGGAAAATTAAAACCAGGTGATAAAGTAGTATTCTTACCATCTAAAAAGCCTTCTGGTGTAACAGGAGAAGTTAAGTCTGTAGAAATGCACCATGAAAAATTAGATGAAGCATTACCAGGTGATAATATAGGATTTAATGTAAAAGGTCCGGAAGCTGCAGATATTGGTAGAGGGGATGTAGTAGGAAAGATAGGAGAAGCATTACCAAAATTGGCGGAAGAATTTACGGCAAGAGTATTCATATTACAGCACCCTTCAGCAATAGCAGTTGGTTATACTCCTGTAGTACATATACATACAGCAGCAGTATCTTGTAAAGTTGCAGAAATACAATCTAGATTAGATCCAAAAACAGGACAAGAAGCAGAAAAGAATCCACAATATATAAAAACTGGAGATGCAGCAATAATTAAATTTGTACCAACAAAACCATTAGTTGTAGAGAAGTTCCAAGAATATCCAGGTACATCTTTAGGAAGGTTTGCATTAAGAGATATGAATAAAACTGTAGGAGTAGGACAAGTATTGGATGTAAAAGAAAGAAAGATAGAATTAAAGTAAATTTTTTAGATTTTTATTTTGATAAATTACGAACCATTATATATTTTTATATTTAAAATATTCTAGATCAATACATTAGAGCAGGTGGATTGACCTTTATAAAACAAACAAATTTCATAATAGTTATTCTTCTGTATACTACATTGAATATTTGCAACTTTTATCGTTATATCTTGATTTGGTAATATTATTGGAGAATTTATTGATGTAATGAATGTTTGATTAGTGCAATTATCTATAGATATTAAAGTATTGTTTAAATTTACAGGAATATTTCCAGAATTATATATTTATACATATTTAGAAAGTTCTGGGCCCAGGGGGATTCGAACCCCCGACCTCCGGCTTTCTTAGGTTATTTGGAGCGTAGCCATATAAGGCCGGCGCTCCGCCTCTGAGCTATGGGCCCATTAAATCTAAATAATTTAATTGTTTTAAAAACCTTTTTATATTTTATACAAAATATATTTATGGATATAGATACAAAGGGTGGAGTAGTTGAACAGGAGATATTAAGAGATTTATTTGATATCTCTAAAGAAGAAATTGAAAGATTTGTCAAAGAAGAAGAAAAATCTGTTGTATTAGATTTTGAAAAAATAAAGAATTATTTAGATCCTGAAACCTTAGATTTATTATTAAATGAACCTGAAAACTTTTTTAAACAATTATCAATATATTTTACTGAGAGACTACAAAGACAAACAATAGTTAGGATAAAAAATCTACCTCCGGAATTAAGGTATATAAGGATAAGAGATGTAAGATCTGAACATAAGGATAAATTAATACAAATTGAGGGTATAATAAAGATTTCTTCAGAGGTAAGACCTTATATAGTAAAGACTAAGTATATGCATGAAGAATGTGGCGGTGAGTTTTGGATAGAAAATACAGATTTTATTATAAAGAAACCTACAAAATGTCCAGTATGTGGCGGTACAAAACCTAGATTTATAGAAGAAGGGCATGAAACTATAGATATACAAAGATTATTTATCGAAGAACCTGCAGATCAAATAGAAAAGGGAGAACAACCTGCTCAGATTACAATAATGTTAAAGCAGGATTTGTGTGAGCCAAAGATGGAAAGAAAGACCTTGCCAGGGGTACGGATTAAGGTATTTGGTATTTTAAAAGAATTAAGATCTATGAATTTCAAGGCATTATTAGAACTATATGTGGATGCAGTATATATAGAAACTGTGGATAAAGATATAGAAGATATACAAATATCTATCGAAGATGAAAATAAAATAAAGGAATTGGCAAAATCTGGAGATATATTAAATCTAATAGCGCAATCTATTGCTGCTGGTTTATATGGGAAGCAATATGATCATATTAAGAAAGCAATAACATTACAGTTGGTCTCCGGTGGAAAAAGAAGATCTGGTGTAGATGAAAGAAAAAATTTACATATCTTGTTAGTTGGTGATCCTGGTGTGGGTAAATCAAAATTATTAAGATACATAGCATCTATAGCGCCAAAATCTAAATATGTTGTAGGTATTACTGCTTCCTCTGTAGGTTTGACTGCTTCTGTAAGAAAAGATGAAATATTGAAAGGTGGATGGGTCTTAGAAGCAGGTGCATTAGTATTAACTTCTGGAGGTATTGTATGTATAGATGAATTAGATAAATTAGATATAGAGGAGATGCAATCATTACATGAAGCTATGGAGCAACAAACAATAACAATTGATAAAGCAAATATTCATGCAACATTAAGAACAGAAGCGTCTATATTAGCAGCTGCTAATCCAAAATTTGGTAGATGGGATAATATGAAAGGTATAGTAGATCAGATAAATTTACCACCTACAATAATAAATAGATTTGATTTAATATTTGTGTTGATTGATGAACCAAATGAACAACAGGATGAAGCTATAGTGTCGGAGATAATTAAAGGTATACAAGAAGAAGAAAGACCAGCATTGGATAAAGAATTAATAAGAAAATATATAATATACGCTAAGAAAATTGAACCTACATGGACAAATAATGCATTAGAGATTGTAAAACAATTTTATAAAGAATTAAGGTCAAGAAGTTCTAGAGAATCTATACCAATAACCGCAAGGCAACTAATGTCTATTATTAGATTATCAGAAGCATCTGCTAAAATAAGATTATCTCCAGTAGTTACAGAAGATGATGTTAATTTAGCAAAAGAGCTATTAATTTATAGTTTAAGAGAGGTTGGAATAAATCCAGAAACTAATAAGTTAGATATAGATATAATAATGAGTGGGATATCTTCTACTCAGCGACAAAAATTATCTAAAATAACTGATATAATAAGAGATTTACAAAAAGATTTTCCAGATGGTGTACCTTTATCAGAAATATTGAATGAGAGTAAGAAATATAATTTTGAAGAGAATAGAGTAAAGGAAGTAATAGATAAATTATTAAAAGATGGTTATCTGTATGAGACAGGTCCGCAAAAATATAAAGTTGTATAATGTATATACCAATATTTTCAAAAAGTATTGTAGATTTTGTTGAAAAAGATGTTTTAATTATTGGAAAAGTAATTGATATATCCGAGGATAGAAAGATGTCTAGAATAAAGGTTTTAGACTATTATGGTTATTTAGATATAAGATTTTTTGAAAATATTGATATAAAGATATTTGATACCGTTATGGTTCTTGGAAAGGTTAAACTATATGATAATTATCATTATATATATGGAAGATATATAGTGAAATTATTAGAAAGGGAAGAAATATTTTGGAGAATGAGATTTCTTAAAAAAATTAAGAGAAAAGTTAAAAAAAAGCAAGTTAAAGATATAAATATGGAAGATAAAAAAGACAAGAATTTTGACGAAATTGAAGATAAAGATATAAGATTAAGAAAGGAAATATTAGAATATATAAAAGAAAATGATAAAGGTGATGGAGTATCATTAAAAGATATTTATAATTTCTTTGAGGAACCAGAAGAAAAAATAGAAAATATTATAAAAGATTTGTTATCTTCAGGAGAGATTTATGAATCTTCCTTAGAAAAATATAAATTAATATGATACCAAAATATGAAGATATGTTAGATGAAGTATATGAAAAATTATCTAAGATTAAGGTTTCTCATGGATCTAGTTTGGGATTAATTAGTGTACCATTACCAAAAGTTAATTATATAGGAAAATGGACTTCCATAGAGAATACAAAAAATATATTAGAGGTGATAAATAGAGATATAACTTTATTGGCATTATTTTTTCAAAAAGAATTTAATGTACCGTCTAAGATAGAAGATAATAAAATAATATTACAGAAAAAAATAGATTTTGAAAAAATAAAAGACAAGCTAGATAAATTTGTAGACATATTTGTTAGATGTCCTGTATGTAAGAAATTAGATACAAAAATAGAAAAGAGGGAAAGAATATATTATATTAAGTGCATGGTATGTGGTGCAGAGAGTCCGATAATATATTATATAAGATGATGTATATAAGGACATATACAGATAATTATGGAAAAGTAGTTATTATATCTGATAAAGATTTATTTGGTAAAAAATTTGAACAAGATGATATGGTAATTGAGATAAATGAATTCTTTAAAGGCGACGAAATTGATGATATAAATATAAAAGATTTGGAAGATGCATATCTATTATATGCAGTTGGAGAGAATACAATAAATAGATTAAAAGATATAAATATAATAAAAGAAGAAGATATCAAGAAAATAAAAAATATACCTTACACATTTTTAATGTTTTTATGAAAAGAACATGCCCTTCTTGTGGGAGAGAAGTAAATAAATTATATAATGGTTTATGTTATAAATGTTATAAAAAAACAAAATCACCTATAGAGGAAATAAAAAAAGTATATATATGTAGATACTGTAGTAGGATTAGATATAAAAATAAATGGGTAGACAGTGTTAATGGTAAATATATAGCAAAATATATTATTTGTAATAATTGTAAGGGTTATATAAAAAAATATAATTTGATATTACAATTTAGAAACATAGATATAACTATTAAGGATTTACTATCAAATCTTATAAAAAATAATAAAGATATTGTAAAGAAAATAGATTATAAGGATGATAATAATTTTGATATATATCTTTATGTAAAGAAAGGAGCATTGAATAAATATATTAGATTATTAAAAGCTTATGGGAAAATAAAAATAACTAGAAAATTATATGGTTATAATAAAAACAATGGTAGAAAAGTGTACATAACTACAATATTGACTTATAACTTATAGAAAACTTTATAAATATTTATCTTATTATATAGCTTTATGGATTGGGATGCGTTAGAAAAGAAAGAAATGAGATATAGAATGAAAGCAGATGAAGATGAGGACGACGAAGATTTAGAACTAGATGAGGGTGAGTTTGGAGATTGGGAAGATGAAGAGTGGTAAAATGGTAGGAGATAATTATTAAGCCTTTTATTTATCTTTATTTTTTTCAATGCTTTCTCCTAATGATAAGGGTATACCCCTGCCTCAAGATAGGAAAATAATTGGTGTGATAGAAGAAGTTTTAGGATGGGCACATGCTAGAGTTCGGTGTTTTGATGGTCATGTAAGAATATGTAGAGTTCCACAAAATAAGAAATTGCATAAGAATATTTGGTTAAAAAAAGATACTTATGTATTAGTAGAACCATGGGAATTGCAATCCGATAAAAAAGGAGATATTTTATATAGTTATTCTCCTTCTGAGGTTGATTGGTTAAAAAAGAACGGATATTTAAAAACCGAAGAGGAATTTTAAAATTTTTTATTATCTATATTCTAAGGGCCTGTAGTCTAGCCAGGCCAGGACGGTGGGCTCCAGACCCATTGGTCGGGGTTCAAATCCCCGCAGGCCCAAGACCTCATATATTAAAATTTTTTGATAGATTATAATAAGAATTATTCAAATTATTATTGGAGCTATTTGTTATTAGGTTAGAAGAGGTAGATATAGGATGTAATGTACCAGTTATAAATAATAATATAACTACAAGGACAATTATAGCTATAATAATTATTATTATAGTTTCTATAGAAATATTTTGACCTTTCATTATGTTAGATTAGATAGATTATTTACTACACCGACTACCTGATTCGTCTGATTTGCGGCAGCATTACCTATACTACTTGTACTTCTTACCCCATTTCCAAAAGAACCAGAAAAGAATAATATTATAAGTACTAGAACTATTAGAGCAATAATAATAATAATTATCGTGTTAATTGGCATGCTCTGTCCTTTTCTCATATAGAATATATCATAAAGGAATTTATAAATATTATATTAAAATTTTTATTATATGTGGATAATAAAGGAATTACTCAAAGACTACGATATAGAATATTCATATCCTCCAAGAGGTATAGATTATGATATTTCATTACAATTATTTAAAGAATTTAAAAAAGTCGATAATAAAGAAAAACTATTAAATGATATAATAGAAAAAATAAAGGATTATGTATTGGATTATAAATTGATTAATGGATATCTAAATATAAAATTGAATAAAAAGAAGTTATTGACCAGATATAATGATTTATTTAAATTTGAGAAAAATAATAAATTAATATTTTTGGAGCATACGTCCGCAAACCCAAACAAATCATTGCATATTGGGCACCTAAGAAATTCTATGCTCGGTGATTCTTTATATAAGGTATTTAAATTACTTAATTATAATATAATTGTATTAAATTATATAGATGATACAGGTGCACAGGTTGCGGATAATGTATTAGGAATATATTTATTAAAAATTCCAAAGGATCCAAAAGAATTTAATCTAGAAATTATCATAAATAATATAAAAGAATTTTTAATAAAGGAAAATTTATATATAGAAAATATAGAAGAAAAAATAAGAGAAATATTTCTAAATAGGATGAAATCTTTGAAAGAACTATATGGATATGAGATACCTGAGAAAATAGATCATTATTATGGAGATTTTGTATATGTAATAGTTAATAAATTATATGATATCATTCCGGGATTAGAAAAATATAAATATAAAATAATAAATGATCTAGAAAATGGAAATAATGAAGTATCTAGATTATCTGAAGAAATATCTGAGAAGATATTAATCGAACAATTAAATACATTATCGAAATTTGATATATATTATGATATACTAATAAAAGAATCTGATATAATTAAATATGAATTATTTAAAGAAGCATTAAGTATATTATTAGATAGAGGGTTTGCTAAGAAGATTCGAGGGACTGAAGGTAGTTTGATCGTATTAGATTTAACTTTATGGCCCGATGTGGAAAGGGCATATGCAAACTCAGAAAAAATATTAATAAGAGCAGATGGTACTGCTACATATATAGCTAAGGATATTGCTTATGCTCTATGGAAACATGGAATTATAAATAGAAATATTAAATTTAAGGAAAAAATATTGCAGAAAAATAATTCATATATATTGGAAATAGATGATAATGGTAATATAAATATTAATCCTGCAGATATATCAATAAATGTAATAGGAGCGGAACAGGCTCATAATCAGATGATGGTAAAAAGAGTAGTAGAATCTTTAGATAATAATAAAAAGTACATACACTATAGTTATGGATTGGTAATGTTAAATAAAAATACAGCAAAAATATTTGGAATCAATGATGATAAGGTTAAGATGTCTGGAAGAAAAGGATTATATATAAATGTAGATGACTTATATAATAAATTATATAATATAGCTTTAGAAAAATTTGATAAGATATTAGCAGAAAAAATTATCCGTAGTTTTATATCTTTAGAAATGTTGAAATATGATAAAAATACAGTTATAAATTTCGATATAAATAAAATGCTAAATTTAGAAGAAGGAAATGCAATATACTTTATGTATACATATGCAAGGATAAATTCTTTATTAAATAAGGCTGGAAATATAGATTTGAATATCGATATAGGTGAATTAAATAAATACGAAGAAAAATTGATAATAGAATTATTCAAATTTAAGGATGTATTATATGAAGTAGAAAATAATTTGGAGATTAATGTATTATATAAATATCTAGTTGAATTATCTAGAGAATTTAATAATTTTTATCAACATGTTCCTATATTAAATAATAAAGATACATATCCCCATAGAATATTTCTAGCATATTTAACAAAGATTGTAATGGAAAAGATATTTTATGTATTAAAAATAGATACTGTAGATAAGATATAAATATTTAAAAATATAATCCTATATAAATGATAACATGTCAATGATAAGAATAAAAATGTGGGGTACAGATCTAGATACATTAAATCATTTTACAAATAGTATATTAAAGATTATAGAACAATTGGGTATTGAAAAAAGAGGACCAGTAACATTACCTACTAAAATAATTAGGATACCATCTATGAGAACTTTGGGAAAGAGAGGAACCAAGATATATGAAACATATCAGATGAAGATATATAGAAGATTTATTGATGTAGCAAATGATGAGAGATTCTTTAAAAGCTATTTTATAAATATGCAAATACCATCTAGAGGATTTAGAATTTCTCTTAAAATATTGAAATAATTTTTAAATGACATATGTTTTAGTCAGATTAGATGGACTATATATATTTGATGACGATATAAATAATTTTAAACTTAAAGAATTAAGTTTTGATATTAAAGAACTGATTGATATAGAATCAAGAAAATTACCAGATAAAATAAAAGAATTAATAAAGGATGATTATATATTTATTGGGCAAAAATTTGAAAATTATAGATATACAGATGATGTAAAAATAATAAGGAAGGCATTAGAAAAAGTTAAAGATAGATATAACAATGAATTATTATTAAATTTATTAAAAGAAAAAATATCTAATTCTGTTTCTAAAGATGAATTAATCATACAGGCAATTAGGTTTTTAGATAATTTAAATAAGTCAATAAATCTAATTGTAGAAATGTTTAGAGAGTGGTATGGCTTATATTTTCCAGAAATATCACAAAATATAGAAGATCATGAAAAATTTGTAAAAACTATATTAAATAAAAAAAGAGAAGATCTTATTAAAGAATATAATATTAAGATCACTATGGGTGGAAAGATATTTGATGAAGCTGATTATAATATATTGAATAATATTGGTTCTCATCTATATAATTTATATACACTAAGAAAAAATATAGAAGATTATATAGAAAAATTAATGAAAGAATATGCTCCAAATTTATCTGAGATTGCTACTCCAAATATTGGCGCAAGGTTAATCGCTTTGGCAGGTGGTTTAAAAGACTTATCTTCATTACCATCTTCAACAATACAAATACTTGGAGCAGAAAAAGCATTATTTATGCATTTAACTAAGAAAGCAAAGCCACCAAAACATGGAGTAATATTTAATCATCCTTATCTACAAAAATTACCACAAAAGGCCAGGGGTGCGATGGCCAGAACATTAGCATCAAAAATATCTATAGCTGCTAGGGCAGATATAAATAAGGATATAATATATGATAAATTAAAGGCAGAATTAGATAGAAGATATGAACAGTTGAAGAATAGAAAATGAAACTCAAACCATTAAAGGAGAATAAGAATATATTCATTGATGATAAAGGAAGATTATACACAAAAAATTTAGTTAAAGGACAGAAGGTATATACAGAAAAAGTATTTAAGTACAATAATGAAGAATATAGAGAATGGGTCCTAAAGAAATCTAAATTGAGTGCTTCTATTAAGAAAAATATAGGTTTAGTTCCAATAAATGAAGGAGATAGAGTATTATATTTAGGTATAGCTGCAGGAACTACAGCATCACATATATCAGATATAATAGGCAATGATGGTATGATATTTGGTATAGATATTGCTCCTAGAATATTAAGGGAATTGGTTCCAATAATATATAAGAGGGATAATATAATTGGTTTATTAAATGATTCTGATAAGCCGGATAGTTATCTACATATAGTTCCTAAAGTAGATATAGTGTACCAAGACGTAGCACAACCTCATCAGATAAAGATATTTTTAGAAAATATAGATTATTATTTAAAAAATAGGGGATATGGATTTTTGGCAGTAAAAGCAAGATCAATAAATGTTGCGAAGGATCCTAAAGAAATATTTAAAGATGTGAGAAAATCATTAGAGGATCATAGTTTAAATATTTTAAAAGAAGTTAGATTAGAGCCATATCATAAAGATCATGCAATGTTTTTAATAGAAAATAAATAAAAATTTTCTGTATATTCTTAATAAATGGATATATATGTATGTAATCTATGTGGGCATATATTAAGTGGATCTAATAAATATAATAAACATATAATTAAATCGCATATATTAAAGGGTAGATATAATCATAGAAAATTTAAGAAATTACAGAATAAGGTATTATTTATAAATGTGAAGGATGAGAACAATATACCCCTGAATCTTGAAGAAAGATATATAAGATCAAAGATAAAAAGAAAGATATTAAAATTTGAATAGATTTATATAGATAATTATATTTATTCTTACTGACATATAAATATCCTATATATCTATATCTATTGATTAGGAGCATATATTATAAATATTTTTTTCGATGATAAATAATCGATTTATAAATATAATATATAAATATTTCTGTAATTTTTTATTAGACCTTATATACTACTTTGATAAATATAAATTTTAATTATTATCTTTTAGTAACATTATAATGTGAATATCTTTATTTTTTCTTTTCCTGTTAATTCCAATAATATTCTTTTATATATTAATTCTTGTACATCTCCTATACCCTTCACCCTCTCTTCTATATCCTTAAAAGATTCAAATGGCTTCTTTTGTCTTTCCTCAATAATTCTTTGGACAATTATTTTTCCTATATTCGGTAATAATTCAAGAGAATGTATCTTTATATTTATAGAACCTGCTGTATTAAAGAAATTTACATATTTAGATTCATTATTTTTTATTATATCTTTTATTACTTTTTCTAAATTTGGTCTTGCTATTTCTGGTAAATCATCTATACTTATTCTTCTTAATATTGATCTTACCTTTGGTCTTTGTTGATCTCCTATATATAATTCTTCAAATAAGTTTACAGTTACAGATGGTTTTAGCGTTAATATTAATAATGTAAAATATTCTTTTCCTACAGCATATACTACAGGTTCTCTAATGTTCCTAGTCACATCTCCACCTGGTAAATATGCTATTACTATTGCTATATCCTCTTTTTTTAGGTTCTTTTTATACATCCTTTATTATGTTCAATATTTTTTCCATATCCTCCTTTGCCAATGTATTTGTATATAATATTGCCCGTAGCTCTTCTTCATTCTTTGGTAATAATGTCAGTATCTGAATTTTTAATTCATCTTTTATGTTTATCTCATTTAATTTATTTAATATTTTTTCTTCTTTATCTTGAGATAATTTATATACAGAATCTATATATTTTAAAGTTCTTTCTTCTATATATGATAAATCTCTTTTTTCTTTTATTTTTTTTAATATTTCTCTAGTATATCCTAGACTAATTATTTTCTTTTCTCCAATTTCCATTTTATATATCTTCGAAATATTATTTAAAAATATATCATAAGACTTTTATATAATGACTGCAAGAAAGGGTAAAGGATCTAGGAGGAAAACAAGGGACAAATTATCTTTAAATATTCGAAATCATGGTAAGATTAGAATAAATAGTATATTAGAAAATTATAATAAAGGCGATAGAGTAGTAATAAAAATAAATCCAGCATATCACGATGGCATGCCAAATCCAAGATTTTTGGGAAGTACTGGGATAGTAAAGTCTAAAAGAGGCGAATGTTATGAAGTTATGATAAATAATAAAGGGAATGAAAAAATACTAATTGTTCATCCAGCTCATTTGAAAAGGGTCTAAGGTTCTATAACTTTATTATTATATAAATTTTTTCTATTTTTATTTATAATATCTAATATCTTGTTTAGGTCTTCCTTTTTTAATAATATTATATCTATTATTGTATTTATATCCTTGTTTACTAAGAAGGAAGATGTATATATCCTTAGTGTATATAATTTATTCAATTTTTCGTATAGATTTTGGTATAATTTTATATCATATATACTATCATTATTTATACTATAGATATTATTATTTATTATTTGTATTAATCTTTTATCTGTAAATATTATTTTGTATCCTTTCCCCTGATAATAAAAGCTAAGAGAAAAATACATCAATATCATTAGTATAATTATCAATATTATAAATAAATAATAATTTCTATTTAAATATTCAGATATAATAAATAATATAAAATATATAGCAAATAATATATATAAATTAAAAGATTTTCTTAATGAGTATATATTTGGATTATATGACACTAAAAACAAAGGTTCTTCTTTTTCTAATTTTATATATTTGCTTATTATATCTTTATCGTATATTATCATAATTAAGATAATATTTATATATATTTTTAAAGGTAAAATTTATATTTAAATAATGTTTATTTAAAAATATGAGGAATGATCTTGCAATATCTACAATTATTATAATAATTATTGCTATAGTTGTTCTAATAATAGCGATATTATTTGGATATAATATATATAAAGCTGGATATAGTTCTTCTAATACTAGCGCTAATTTTATAAATAGCTCATTAAATAATATAACCAATCAAAAGATTCCATTTCAATGAAAACGCAATTTGGTTCTATATTAGAATTTGTAGGATACTATCTAGTTATATTTATAATAATATTAGCTGGTATATTCTTTATATTAACTTATATATTTAAATTTAATTATAATATAAATCTAAATCCTTCGGTTCAGATATCTTTACAAAATCAAAATGCAAATAATAATGTAAAAACCAATAATTATACATATAATGTTTTAGTATACGTTTATTATAATTACAATAATTATGTATATTTAACTCAAGGATTACCAGGAACTAACAATACATATAATTATAGTATAGTACCATATATAGGCAATAGCTTAGCCCCAATAAACCCACAAATAGCATATAATAATATGACATCTACCTTACAATTTACATCTAATGCAAATGAAAATATTAATTTTTATATTAATTTAAGTAATCAGACATATACGGGTACTGAGGTGGATTATAATAATTATCAATGCCAAATATTACCTCCGAATGAACAAATCGGATCCCCAAATCAAAATCCGATATTTTGTATAGAATGTACTGGAGGTAATAAATTACAATATTTTTATTTACAAAATCCTGAATATTTGAATGTAACTCCAGCAATTAGTTTATTAGATGGATATCCAAATGTAAATTATTATAATTATACTATAAATAATTTATATATAGAAAATATGACTGCAATTAGTTTAGAAAGTCAGGATACATATTATACATTATCTCCATTTCAAGATATATTAGTAGAAGTTGTACCACCATTTTCGAATTATATAAACAGTTATGATGGTATTAATGCAGATAATGTATTATTCTTAATCTATTATAATAATCAATATTATGTATTGCCATCATATTATGCAGGAAATAATAATAATATATATTATTTCTTTGTAAATCTATTGAATTTTCCACAAGATATAAATAATAATGGCGGATGTAATTTCTTAACATTATATGTAGCATTTAGTAATCAGGATTTATTAACGATATTAAATGGAACTTTAGGAGGAGATCCATATGCATTAAATAATAATAATCCAGGAGAATATCTTATGTACGATAATGGATTAAATGTATTTCCTATATATGTAAATTTTTATAATTATAATGGTCTTACGGAGGAAAGTATTATATCATGTAACAGTAATCTTTGCTTCCAACCTACAAAATATAATACTTTACCAACATATAATGTAGAAAATATATATGCCAATAATACTTCAGGTTCTCCACTATTTTATTCAGAATCTGGACTGCAGATGTTAAATAATGGTGGAGGTGAAGGTTCTTATATTGCTGTTAACTCTACATTATTAGACAATTTTGATAATTTTATAAAAAATAATAATATAAATAATCAAAATTATGGAGACGGGATAAATACTTATATATATGTTGCTGGAGATCCTTGGGAGGACTCCCCCTCTACAGGTTTAAATCCAGAAGTTGCAGATGCAGTAGCATTTTCTATAACAAATCAAAATATATTCACTGGGAATTTAGATTCTATACTTCCGGTAGGTGGTAGTACTCCTGTACCAAATACTTCAACAACTGAAATATTTGAATATGGATGGGCTTGTACTTCGCCTGGTGCAGGATGTTCTTCAGGATATTATGTAGGGATACCTATTAAATATTATTGTGGAGTATCGCATGGAAGTGGTGGATCTACCTGGAGTATTTTATTAAATATAAGTACATCAGAGAGTTCGAATTGTGCTTCTAAAGTTAAAGAGTATTATTATGCAGGATCTGCAAACGGAGGAAGTAATTATTATTTTGGAGAAAATAATAATATAGGATCTTCTAATAGTTATATACCATTTGCTCCAGAAGATCAACAGAAAAATTATAATTATGAACAATATGGGATATTATATACATATAATTGGTATTTAACAAATCCTTCAAGTAATTCTCAATTAAATAATTATTTCTTAATGAATGGTAATATATATAATTATCCTTTGCCAAAGATAAATCAAAATACTCCTGAACTTATACAACCAGAATCTCCGGGAGAAAACGCGGGTGTAGGACCTGCATTAGCTATTAGTTATTATAATTCATATCAGACTGCATTTGAAGCAGAGGACGATATGCAATTATCTGAGTTCATAAACTATAATGGAGGTAAGGGTATATCAGGTATATTATGTAATTCTTTACCTAATGGTTTTATATCAGGAACATTCGGATATATGGAATATTGTCAAGGAGTTTATAATCGTTATATAGACAACTTAGTTATAAATAATTTTGGAAATCAACCTTTTATATATTTTAGTGCAGGAGATGGAGGTGGAACATCTTATATATATTTGGATTGGTTAATATCATCATTCGGGGTACCTTATGTTGTATATACACCCTCCTGAGATAAAAGTAATATAATAAAAAAATATATTAAGGTATTATAGATTTTCTTTTATTATTTCTCCTCCACCTCCATAGAAACCGATTGGTATTACAGTATTATTTAATGTAAATATTGGTCCCCCACCAACATCTGGATCGTATCCATTAATCATTTTCGTTATCCCCATTTCTGGATGTTGGTAATATATCTGATTTAGTTCTGTAGCATTTATATTTACATTATTATTTATATTTCCTGTAGCTATATCATTTATAATATTATCTAAATTATGTTCATCCGTATAGAATAATCCGACGTATGGTCTTTCATTCGAATTTGAAAATAAGCTATCTATATTTAATACTGTACTTCCATTAATATTTTCTTCAGGTATTACAACTACACCATTTCTGCCTGTATCACCTGCAGCTATTATAACAAATGGTTCTTGTGCATATGGTCCGGAAACTGATACACCATATGTTTTTTCTATATAATTTTGAACTACCGGGCTTGTCTCTGCATAATTTATATCATTTAATAATTCTTGAACTGGTCCAAATTTAAATAATACAGGTTGAGTAATCTCATGACCATCTTGATAATAAATTTCTGTTCCAGAATATATATTATTCTGATCTGTTGGTTTTATATTATCAATAAATACATAATTTGTATCAATTGTTTGCTCTTGAGGATGTAATATTCCGCCGCCTATTAAATATAGAGCAGCTATCCCCGCACCTGCAGCTATGCCAGCACCAATGGCTATAAATTTTCCAGGCAACCCTTGTTTACCTTTATATCTATTATATCTAGAGAATGAATCATAAGTCCCTAATCCCAACCTTACAGGAGTAAAGGGAACTGCGTATAATATAGATCTTGGATTTTCCGTTATATAACCAAGAACTTCCTTTGCCTCCTTCATTTTTACCTTGATCTTACCTAAAAGATTATCAAGACTAGCTCTAGCATTTACCATGATTTAATAGTTATAAAAAAAGTTTATAAATATTTCTACAAATCTTATATTTGCAGTATAAAAAATATAAATTATAAAAGATCTTATTCTTTCATGAAAAAGGGAGTTAGCGATTCTGTTATAAGTTTAATAGTTGTAATAATTGTATTTATATTTATATTGTTAATATTATTTAATTCTTTAAGAGCAGTTTCATATTCTGGTAGACCTCAAGCAAAATTTGCGTATGCACTTTCGGGGTCTGTTAGTTTTTTAGTAGACAAACCTTCTCAAGTTGTCAGTTCTATAGGTACAGACGGTCTTATAATTGCGGGAGGTATTATAGCAGCGGCTGCTATAGTTGGTGGAGCTATTGCAGCGCATAATGCAGAGGAAGATGAAAATTTATTTAATGTATTTTCAGCGGGTGCGGCAGGATCTATAAAAAGTGTTTTAGGTAATACAGCATTCGAGGCATTTACCGGAGCTTCAGCCGGATTATTAATTACTGGAGATGTTTTTAATAGTATAGCATCTAATATACAGCAACCAATATTATATTATTTAGCTCTTTTAGATGAACAATCTGTAAATTTAACTGAATTAAATTCACAAGATTATGTATCTATGTATCAAAATCTAAATTCTACATATGCAAATTATATAGAAAAGAAGTATTCATGTGAATCTCAACCAACAAGTACGCAATGCGAAAATCTATATCTGACATATAGGATTGCACAAGATCTATATTATACTTATGGAGAAACTCTTGGGCAATCTGTGGCAATAGCAGGCGCTCATAATGAATATTTTCTAGCATTTTTTAATTATAATGATACAGAAGATAAAAATCAAGCTAATATAACATTAAATGAAGTATTATGTATGCTATATATGATGGATTATTATAATGTTAACCCATTTAATCAAATGTATGGAAGTCAGGATATAAACAATTTAGATCCAAATGAAAATACAGATCTGGCCTGTAATATCACAGCTACTGTTAATAATCAATTACAGTTTTCAGGTTCTGGTCTACCGCAAAATATACAAAGTATGGTTGCAGCAGATTCCGCAACATTAGATACTTCAGATACTTCAAACGGCGGACAAATCTCTCTTATCAATTATCCAAATATTATTGTTCAACCGCAAGGATCTCTTACGAGCGGATATATAATGTTTACATATGATGGTGGTACACAGGCAATAATTATTTCTTCTTTATTATATACACAAAATTAAAAATTTTATATTTTAATAGGTTGTAAATATTCTTATGGATACTGGAGAATTGCTACAAATAATATTAGCATTAATATTTATTATATTAATTCTTATACTTATATTTTTAATAATTGGGCCAAAGGTCGGATTAAATTTATCTGTTATTGCACAAAATGGCATACCATAAAGGACAAATAAGTACATTTTTAGTAGCAATAATAATATTTATAGTGGCATTGGTTGTATTAACAATATTAATGATATTTTATTTTAAAGGTGGAGTACATTTATTTAATAGCATAAATGAAACAAATGGAACAGTAATAGAAAATCAAATCCAAAATAATAACCTACCATGAGATTAGATGATTCTATAAACTTTCTAATATTCATAATAATTGCTATAGTTATAATAATAATAGTTATACTATTATATGTGTATATTGTTCATACTGGAATGAACGAAAATCTTACTAGGATAGGTTATAATGTATTGAATCAAACTGATTTATAATGAGATCTAATGATACTCTATTTAAGGTAATATTTGAACTAATATTATTAGTTATAGTTATAATATTAATTGCAGTTTTTATAGAAGCAATTATAGGTATCTCTCAGGGACAAAACATAAAATATGAGAATTATGCAAAACAAATAATATCAAGTATACAAAATCCAAATACACCACCTATATATATAGATGGATATAATCCCGACTATTTATTTGTCTTTTCTTCTGTAAATAATTATATATACCTATCATTATATAAATGTAGTTTTGGTATTGGTTCTGGAAATCCACAAGTATTATTATGGAATATTTCTCAATATATATTCTCTCCAGATTTATCAGGATGTTTTTTAATATATAAAGCTAATACAAGTTTAAATAGTATAGAGATAAATATTATAAATTCAACAGATGTAGCTGCAGGTTTAATAACTATTGATAGTATGGATGCAGTTCCATATTATGGGGGGGTTAGTGCAGAAATCCAAAATACTAATCAAGAAATATATATAATCCCAGATGTAGTTATTGATTGTACAGATCATGGATGTAGTATGACTAGTCCATATAGTCAATCATTATCTTGTTATATATCAAGTTCTTGTGTAGAAATAGGAGGTTTTCTTAATCAGGTAGGACAAGCAAATTCATATTCTAGTTCTGCTATAAATATAGGATACATAAATAATATAAATGTAGGTAATAATCAATTTACTGTTCAGGAGCTTACATTAAATCAATTAACCTTAAACTATATATTAAAGATAGAATATACCAGTGGTACGATCAGTTTCTATTATATACCACCAATATCTACTTGATATGGTAGAGGACATATTAGATGCTTTAGTAGCTAGCATATTTTTAATAATTGTAATATTTATAGGGGTTAATATACCATACTTAGCAGCTAAAATATTTGGAGCTAATAATCCTTATGCTGTTTTAGAGACTGCAGGATTTATTACATATGCAACATCCATACCAGGGGGGATTCAAGGATTAATATATATTTCTAGCGGGCCATCCATAGGTTATGAATTTAGGATTGCTCCACCAATAAATACAGGTTGGGTATTCGGTCAATATAATAATAATGATTTTTTAGTTTCTATAGGTTATTGTGAAAATCAAAACCTATGGGATCAATTTGGTATGGATTTTTTTAATTCTGTATTGACTGCAATGTTTGCTCAAGTTCCTGCTGCTGATGAAGCAGAAATTGCTTTAGAAGGCGCAGAGACCTTGGTAGAAGAATCGCCATCAGTTTCTAGTCTAGTTCAAAGTTATTTAAAATCCAGTTCAAAATTATTTGCGAATAGTTTTGCTGGAAATGAAATATTTGGAACTGCGATAGGATTATATAGATATTTGCAGGATCAAAATTCTGGAGGAATTGGTACAGCACTATATTCATCAGCTATGACTATATTACCAACTGCATTAGAGGGCGCTGCTGTAGGTACATTGGAAGTATTGGCTGATAATGCAATTATAGCTGCTACAGGTCCTATAGGTTATGGAATATCTATAGGCGTAAATATGATAGTCAACTCAGCAATAACATTATATAATTATGAAAATATTGCTAATAATGATTATGCAAGGTGTTATTATAATGACCAGTTATTAAGTAGCGGTCAATATTTTGTATATTATAATTTATTATCCTTACCAGTATTTTATAATCCAGAATTTTCATTAATAAATCAATGCTATTTAGATGCTAAAAATCCGGGAAATCAGGAAGCAATATATTATGAATATTTATGCAATGGATTTAATAGCAATCAACAAAATCAAACGATATATCAATCAGGATCTCAGTATGGATACTACATATTTAAATTAGAATTGGGTGTGGAGTATCAGGGTTATTATTATTATCCGGCTTATTTATCCTTAGATAAGAATAATTTGGATGGTAATCATGAAATAAATATAAGTATAATACCCAATAAAATATCATGAGATCATTTTCTTTAAAAGATATTGTAGAATATATCATTGGTGCAGTTATAATTATAGCTGCACTATTATTTATACTAATATATTATGCAATGAATTTAACAGAATCATTTTCACAACAGTCTTATCAGATATTTGTGAATACTTTATTATTAAATAGATTGCAATATTGTTTATATGAGGCTACTGGAAATCCTTATTATCTATTCTATGCGCCAAATATTTCTGTATTATATCAATATGATAATCAGATAAGTCAATGCTATACAGTACTACAAGGATCTTTTTTAGATTATGTTGCAGAATCTGGTAATTTAACTGCTTTAATTGATCTTAATAGTCAAGTAAAACAAGAAGTAGCATCCACGGAAAACAGTGTAACTGGGCCAGATTCCTATTTATTGGTCTCTCAGCAGGAATTTCAGCAGTTTTTACTATATTCTAATATAACTTATTTTGGAGAGCCTTTATATATTTATTATAATATAAATAATGTATCTGCAAGTAGATATTATTTTCCTCAACAATTATTTGACATTTCTACTTATAGATATATATCTTCAGAAGCTTATTCTGAGATTGATACATCAGCATCTCCTCTTATCTCTTCAATGTCAGATTCAATAATAAATAATTTCTTATATTCGGATATATTCCCACCAAAGTTCTCTATTTCTTATAATTCAATACCAGAGAATACTTATAATGAAATAGTAAGTTATTTATCTCAAGCATCCAATAATGAAAGCCAGATAATATATAATATAACAAGGTATAATAATACATTTATTGATTTGTATAAAACTTGCTCCCAATATCCGTATGGACTATTTATATATCCATTGAATAGTTATGAAGTTACATCGCCAAATTATGATACAGGTAGCATGAGGATTGTAAAAATATATTTTTTAGGTCTTGGTGCAATTAATTATGGTATAATGGGTTGTAATTATACTGAAGATAATCCAAGTACAGGCCAAATAAATGCCTCTAGCTGTACTATAATTATTCAATGAAATTTCAAATAGGATTTTTTTTATCTATGCTATTTGTATCTATGCTCTTAATATTTTTAGTATTGTATTTAATATATCAAGATACATTACAGCCAGCATCCTTAAATGGAATAGCAACATTACAATTACAAGGGGTAGAATATCAATCCTCAAATGGTTTTCTAGGATCTAATATTTATTTTGATGGAGTATATGTACCAGTAATAGATATATTGAATGGTTATAATATAAATAATAATGCGAATAGTTATATATATGATCAATTATATAATGATACAATAAATTATTTTCAAGATTCATCTACTTTATTAGCTTTTGATTTAAATAACAATACATTAGGAGTATGCTATAATATGGACTATGTAAATTATAATATATATATAAATGGTCAAACATATAATCTAGAAGTTTGCCCTCCAACATTATTGGCTGGATATTATTATAATATATCTTGTGTACAATGATTAAATCTTCTTTAGCTTCATTGGTAATTATAATTGGAATAATAATATTGGTAGTATCTGCATTCTATTATTTGAATACAGAACAAACACTAGGATTCCAAAATATGAAATATTTATCCTTAGATTATATAGCTTATCAAAATGGTATATATACATCTTTTGTAGAAATACCTTATTTGATAAGATATGAGATAAATAATTATATATATTCTATAAGCATATTTTCTAATAATATATATACAAATTTTGATAATTATATATATAGTCGAAATTCTATATATTATAATACCTATTATGATGAATGCTTACCAAATGAAACTTATGCATATGCTTCTTCATCATATAATCCATCAGGATATAATTATCTAAATATTTCCTATGGTTTATGTTTACCATTATTGACAGTAATAAATATACAAGATAATATATTAGGAAATGAAATAGGTTATAGTATATTAAATGATATAGAAAGTACTGTAAATAATCAAAATTATATAAAATTATCAGGAGGTGATTATTCTAGTAATCAGATAACTTTAGATATAAATTTTGAATATAGTTATCAATCAATATTCCAGCATATATTTAATATGCAACTAAATTACTCTTTTATTCCTTATTATATATATTATAATTATATTTCTGGGTATATATATAATAGATCTTTATATAGGATAACATATTTTATTCAAAATCCACAAATAGTCGGTAATTATAACGATTATAAAAGCATAGATAATGGAAATCTATTATTATATAGTATAAATTATAATAGTAATTCATTGTACTTAGCTGATTTATATTATAATACTTCAAACATTGAGGATCTACAATTACCTGTTCTATGCCAAACAGTAGGTCAAAATGATAATGGAAATTGTGTTGTAAACATGTATTATAGGAACCTATGTATAGACTCGGGACAAACAGAAACATTAGCAGAGTACTTAGGCGGAAATACAGTATCTTCATCTCAAATATTTAGTGGATATTTTTACAATATAGTATCTACAAATTATATATATAATAATAATAGCATATTACCAGATCTAATTAGTTGCACAGACTATTTAAATGACGTTTGTAATTATAATCTATTTAATAATTATACTGTATTTACAGATGGAAATTTCCCAATATTAGTAAATACGACATTAAATGCAGTATATGATAATATATCATGTTCTGTATCTAGTGTTTCTGTTGATATTCCATTTGGATCTGTTAAGGAATGTCTTAAATATATATCTGGAGTAGAAGGTGCAGTTTCTCATTTAAATTCTCTTGGTATAAAATGCAGTGTAGATTCTGGTTGCGGAACAGGTACTGTAAGAGTAAGTTGTAGTAATTATCCATATATAACATATAATGGAGAATTTTCAGTTAATTATGAAAATCTATTTACATTATTTAATATAAATGAAACTATATGCTCTAATAATAATATTATAAATTTTTGTAATGGTTTATCATGATATCATAGAATTTTTTCATCCTCAATCTTACATTATACAATTTTTTATTGCTCTCATCTATTAATTTTCTAAAATAATGTTCATCAATTAATAATTCTCTATTTTCTGATATCAAGGTCTCTATTTTTTCATTTCCCATAATCTCTATCATAACTCTACTATTATTTATTAAAAATATACCAGAATGTTTAAATCCAGCTTTCCTAGCAATATTTAATATTTCATAAGCCTTATCTATATTTATCGAAGATACATGTAATATAAATGGCTCTTGTTTAAAATAAATTTTTTCTTCATAATTTTTATATATATCTAGTAATCTATACCATATATAATTAAAGTCTATATAATAATGTGATTTAAATAAAAAATCTGCTTCAAATTTTTTTCCAGATTTTGGAATCTTTAGTAATATTATTCTCCCAGCACATGATGACGTAGTAAAATATTCATTTAATGAATTTATGTAATCAATAATATAATATACAGGCTGGTCTACCAATTGTTTTTCTTTTGCATATCTTAATTTTTCCATATGATACATTTTTAATTTATTGAAATTATTCATATTATATGGATAATGAAAAGATAATATTAAATATATTGTTCATAATATTTATTGTACCTGCATTAGCATTAATATATTATGCATATTCTAATTATTTTAAAGAATCAAGAACAGTTAATCCAGAAAATCCATATGGTCTATATATATCAAATTTTATTGTAAATAATAGTACAATAGATATTTCTGTATATAATCCGTCGAATAATAGTATAAGTATATATTTTACTTACTTGGCATTGAAAAATTCTTATCAATCTTCATCCATTATTACATCATTTTCAGGATATATTTATACCATTAACCCAGATAGTTCTATAGAATTGTCTTATAATTATTTAGATGATCAAGATACAAAGGCGGTAATATTACAATGGGAAAAATTAGGCGGATATATATATACTACACTATATTATAGTAATATAAATGATTCAATAAATGGAATAATAAATTATGAAAAAACTTAAACCCTATCTAAATCGCTCAATGTATATATCTTTACCTTATTGCTATTCTTTTGTATGGAATCTATACATATAATATACTTAACATTTGTATTTCTTTCTATTTTCTCTAATAACTCTCTAGTTAATACACCATCCATCGTTATATATGATATATTGCTATTTTTAAATATCATTTCATCTAATTTATCTACTGGTATTTTATTTATCGTATTAAAGTTATCGTCTAATAATAATGCCTGATCAGTTCTAAATATATCTTCCATATAGCTCTTTAGCTTTTGTAATATAGGATCTTTTATCTTCTTTTCTTCTCTTATATTTTTTATTTCTTCTATTGATCCTTCTAATTTTTCATAATATGCTTTTATTTGATCAAAGGATATTCTATTCTTTAATGATTTCATAATCTCTTTTCTTGATAGTTCTTCTACTTCCTTTCCTGGTTCTGGTTTTGCTATAAAATCTATATCTACTCCATTTATCATACATTCTTTTACTAATAAATCTCCACCTCTATCACCATCAAAGAATGTAGTCACTATTTTTTTCTTTGATAATTCTATTACAGTCTTCGGAACATTTAATCCATTTAATGCTACAACATTTGTTATTCCGTATCTTAATAGATTTAATACATCTGCTCTTCCTTCTACCAATATTATCTCTTCAGATCTATCTATATCTGGGCCTGCAGGTAATTTTTCATTACCATAATTTGTTAATGTTTTTATATTTTGTGAATATTCCAGATATAATAGTAATTCTTTTGGGTCTGGTAGTTCTTCATTTATTAATCTTGTTAATAAATCTCTTGCTCTTTCTAATATATGCTGGACTTTTGTTTTCCTTACATCTTCTATTTTCTGTATTTTTATTGATGCGTGTGTTGGGCCTATTCTAGTTACTGTTTCAAGTGTGGCAGCAATTAAAGTAGTTTCAAATCTATTTAGGCTTGTAGGTATCTTTATTTCTCCTACTGTCTTATCATTCTCTATTTTTAGATCTACTTCTATTCTTCCTATTTTTCCAGATCTTTGTAGCTCTCTTAAATCCATTTCTGAACCTAGTAGGCCTTCTGTTTGTCCAAATACTGCTCCTATTACATCAGGTTTTTCAACGACACCGTCAATGTATACAGACGCATGTATAACATATTTTATGTATGGAGGTGATATCTTTGCCATTAAACTATATTAAAGAAAAGATATATAATTTATTATAGTATATTGGTTAGTAATAACTTAAATCTATAAATATAGAAAATAATATAAAATAATGGCAGAAGGAGAAAAAGTAACAATAAGTGTCATAAAAGCAGATACTGGAAGCTTAGTTGGAAACCATATTGTTCCACCAATATTTGAAGAAACTGCAGAAGATATATTAGAGGATTCTGTAGATGAAATAATATTAGATTATCATGTAACGCATGTAGGAGATGACATGTCTCTAATATTGTTGCATAATAAGGGCGAAGATAATCCAGAAGTTCATGGGTTAGCATGGAAAATATTTCAGAAAACTACAAAAATAGCAAAAGATATGGGGTTATATGGTGCCGGTGAAGATTTATTATCAGAAGATTTTAAAGGAAATATAAAAAATATGGGACCAGGCGTTGCTGAGATGACTATAAATGTTAGACAAACAGAACCAATATTTGTATTTGCTGCAGATAAGACAGAAGCTGGTGCTTTTAATTATCCATTATTTCAAATGTTTGCTAATCCATTTAATACTCCTGGACTGATAATAGATCCAGCGATGCATATGGGGTTTAAATTTGAAATATGGGACCTAGATAATCATAAAAAGATATATTTATCAGCACCAGAGGATTTATATGATATATTATCATTAATTGGTTCTATAAAATATGTAATAAAAAGAATATATCCAAGACAAGGCCATAAAATTCCTGAAAATGAACCAGTAGCAGTAACATCTACAGAAAGGTTAAATGCAGAAGCTGGTAAATATGTTGGAAAAGATGATCCAGTAATGATTGTTAGATCTCAAAAAGGTCTACCAGCTGCAGGAGAAGTACTAGAAGCATTTTCATTTCCATATATGGTAGATGGCTGGATGAGGGGATTTCATTGGGGTCCACTTATGCCAGTATCTGTAAAGGATGCAAAGGCTACTAGATTTGATGGACCAGCAAGGGTTATCTCTTTAGGATTTCAGGTAAAGAATGGAAAATTATATGGACCAGAAGATATGTTTGACGATCCAGCATTTGATCTTACAAGAAATAAAGCAATGGAAATAACAGATTATATTAGAAGGCATGGACCATTTGAACCTCACAGAGTGTCGTCAGAATTGGCACAATATACTACTCTACCAAAGATATTAGAAAAATTAAAAGATAGATTTCAGGATATATAAAAGCTTTTATATTTTTTTATTGAATAGTATTATTTTTTAAATATTTCTATATTCTTTATTTATACATGGGAATGGAATATGTATATGCTGTATGGTTATTACACGAGGCAAAGCAAGAAATAAATGCAGATAATATTAAAAAGGTATTATCTTCTGTAGGGCTAGAATCAAATGAAGCAATGATAAATGCTATTTTGGCAAGCTTACAAGGAGTAGATCTGGAAAAAGTAAAAGAAGAAGCACTATCGACACCATCTGTAGCAGTTGCACAAGCCCCTACTCAAGCTCAAGAAAAGAAAGAAGAGAAAAAAGAAGAAAAGAAAGAAGAGCAGGCATTAGAAGGATTATCCTCATTGTTCGGCTTCTAAGGTTTATAAATTTTTAGATGCATTTTTAACTAAAGTGAGTGATATCGATAGAACCTACAAAGGGATTTTATCCATAAAGAGAGAATTGATAAGGTTAGGAGAGGAGAAGGAACAATTATACTCTAGAAAAAGGACTTTATACAAAGAGAGAAAAGAGCTAATATCAAGATTGAAAGAACTAAGAACAAAAAAAGAAGAGTATAGTGTTGTACTAGATAATTTAATGGAAGAAAGACAGAAAACTCTACAAAAATTGGAAGAACTGAAAAATAAATTGAATTCGATAAAACAAGAAAAAAAGGATGTATTCAAAAATAAAGATATACTAAAAGATATAAATAGGTATAAGAAAGAACTAGAAACACTAGAGTATGTACTGCAAACAGAAATATTATCTTATTCACAGGAAAAAAAGATATGGAATAGGATAAAATATTTAAGGAAATTATTGGGTAAATATGAGCAATTATCTTCAGTATTAGAGGAGATTGACAAAATAAAAGAAGAATATAATGCTTATAAGTCTAAATTATCAATAATTGGTCAAAATATAAGGAAGAATATAGATGAAAGAAAGGTAATAAAGGAGCAATTAAAATCTGTAAAAGAGAAGTTATTAGGACTAATTTCAGAATATAATTCTTTAAAACAGCAAATTATGGAAACGAAGGATAAAATAAAATCTTTAGAAGATAAATTAAGAGAACAATTAGAAGTTTATCTAAATCAATTATCACAAAAACCAAGATTAGAAGTTTCTGGAGAAGAAAAGACAAAGATATTGGATGAGTATTCTAGGATACAAGAAAAAATAGTTAATGGTGGAGAATTATCCATGGATGATATATTAGTTATGCAAAAATATGAATTATTAAAGAAAAAAGGTGCAATCTGATCTTGAGAAATTATATCCAAAAAAAGCTTTAGAATCTTTGGATCTGTATAGGAAGCAATGCAAAATATGTAATAGATTTTTTTGGACAAAAGATAAGAATAGAGAAGTATGTGGTGATCACGAAAATTATGGTTTTATAAAAAATCCTTTAGGTACAAAGTTATCATATAATGAAGTTTATGATAATTTTGCAAAATATATGAATTCTAGAGGTTATATAAGTATAAATAGATATCCTGTAGTGGCTAGATGGAGGGATGATATAGATTTTGTAATTGCTTCCATTGCAGATTTTCAACCATGGGTAGTGGAAGGGTACACCGATCCTCCATCCAAAAAACTAACTGTACCTCAATTTTGTCTAAGATTCAATGATATAGATAATGTTGGATTAACAGGCAGGCATTATACAGGTTTCGTTATGATTGGTCAGCATGCATTTATGAAACCTGAAGAATATAATAAAGACCAATATTTTCTAGATCTATATTATTGGTTTGAAGAAAATAAATTTCCGATGGAGGAGTTTTTATTTCATGAAGATAAATGGGAAGGTGGAGGAAATGGGGGTACATCAATAGAATTTTTTATAAGAGGATTAGAAGTAGCTAATCAGGTTTATATGCAATATAAGATAATAGATAATCAATGGGTAGAATTGGATAAATTAAAGGTTTTAGATATGGGTATGGGTCAGGAGAGGATTGCATGGATAACCAATGGAACACCTACATCTTATGATATTGTCTTCCCAAATACAGTAAAATTTTTGCTAAATAATATTAATTATGATATAGATTATGATCTATTTAATAAAATTTCTATGTATTCTTCTTTATTTGACTTTGAAAAATATGATATAAATGATTTTGAAAAATATTTAAGGGAAAAGGGAATTTATGATAATAAATTATTGGAAATTATGCATGCTATATATTTAATCTCTGATCATATTAGAACATTATATATAGCAATATCTGATGGAGCTTTACCATCCAATATGGGAGGTAATTATAATTTAAGGTTAATTAGTAGGAGAATGTTTTATTTTATTGATAAGTATTTTGGAGAAGATTCTTATTCATTTATAAAAAAATTATTAAATTATATATCATTAGATTGGAGGGAGAAGGTAGATATAAATGAAATATATAATATATTAATATATGAATATGAGAAATATAAAGATATAAAGAAAAATGCTCAAAAATTATTAGATAAAAACCTGGATACTAGGAAAATATTCGAACTATATACGTCTTCGGGGATATCTCTAGAGATAATGAAAGATATAAATCCTAATATTAATATAAATAAAGAAGAATTCAGTAGGTTATTAAGCCAGCATAAAAATATAAGTAAAAAGGAGAATAAGAAAGAAGAATTTTATATAGATATAAATTATCCAGAGACATATAAATCATTTTATGATTCATGGAAGAAATATTATGAAATATCTAAATTTTATGGGAAGATTGATTATAAGAATTCAATATATTATATATTTGATAGAACTGTGTTTTATCCAACAAAAGGAGGACAAATACATGATACAGGATATATATTCGATCTGAATAATATAAAAAAATATTCAAAAGATGTTCTGGATAATTATAATTTTCCAGATTATGTAAAGGATGAATTAGTTAAATATATGACTGGTAATTTAAAAGAAGATTTTGAAAAATATTTCGCAAGAGTTGTCGATGTAATAGAGTATAAAAAAATAATATTACATAAAGTAGATAAGGATATTGAAATCTCAGGTGAAATATTGCAAATTATAGATAAAGGTAGGAGATATAGAATATCTAGGCATCATACAGCAACCCACTTATTAACCTCTGTATTGAGAAATATTTATGGTAATCATATATGGCAAGCAGGTGCAGAAAAAGATGAATATGAAGGTAGACTAGATATTACTCATTATAAGGTACCAAGCTATGAAGAAATAAAATTGATAGAAAAAAATGCCAATAATATAATATTGGAAGGTAGAAAAATAAATAAATTCTATTTAAAGAGAAATGAAGCTGAAAAATTATATGGATTTACAATATATCAAGGAGGATTTATACCAGAAACAAATTTAAGAATAGTTAATATAGAAAATACAGATGTAGAAGCATGTTCAGGAACTCATTTAGATAATACATTAGAAATTGGGTTAATAAAAATAATATCTGTTGAGAAGATAGCTGATGGAATGATTAGATTCAGGTTTATTGCTGGAGATAGGATAATAGAAGAATATGAAAATATGGAAGAAAGATTGAATAATATAAGGAATAAATATGGTATCGATATAAATAATTTGAATAATTATATAGAAAAAATAAATAAAGATAGGGAAGAGAATAGTAAGAAGATAAATAGTTTATTGGAAGAATATATAAGAAATAATATAAAAGATGGGAGAATATATATGGAAACCTCCTTAAAAATATCAGATATTATTAAATATGTACTAAGGTATAAAGATATTATAAAAGATATAGAGATAAAATGTAAAGATGGTATTATTAGTTCTAAAGGTGGAGATAAGAAGATTGATAAATTTTATATAAAAAACTATGAATAGTCATTAGTTATTAGATCTTCTATAAATTTATACCAGATGTTTTTATTATTTAATTTATTATAATAATCTATTGAAAATATTAATAATAATATTAAGAAAGATAAACTGGAAAATATTATATTGTTTATAAACAATGGTGCCATGTCAATAAATGTATATATTGATAATATTATTATAGATAAAAAGTTTTTGATATCTAATCTTGTGAACTGTCTATCATAAGAGTATCCTTTGTATTGTGGATTTAATTTTCCAGAATAGTACCAAGAAGGTATATTTATAGATATTGGTAATAATATTATTGAATATATAGAATATATATAGTAAATATTATTTTTTAGTATAAATAATATGAAAAATGATATAATAAATGGTAATAATATCTTGTAAGAATTGTTTAATCTGTAGTTCATCTTTTTTCTAATATAATTCATAAAATAATAATTTCCAGCATTTACCCATACTCTTTCAAAGCCAATGGATAGCTCTAGACCTACTGCAGAACTATATAATAATAAAAAGATAATATAAATTGAAAATATATTTTTTATATAAAAAAATATAAATATTAAAATAGAGATAATGGAAGAAAATATAATTAAATATTTTAACAAAGAGTTCGATATATCTTTTATAGGATCTTTAGTTCTAAATATAGATCTATTTTCTATAAAATTTATATCATCATTGTATATAGAATATGGATCTGTATAAAACTTATAGAAATCTTTTCCAGATATTAAATATATTATTATTAAATATATTGATAATATTGGTGTAAAGTATATTTTGGATAATAATATATTTATTTCAGGATAATAGAATATATTTAGAAAGATTAATAATATAGGGAAGATAGAATATATAGTCTTTTTTATTATATTAGATGGTAAATATACTATAAGAGATATTATATATGAATATATTAAAGAATTTAATATAGTAATTAATATTATTATGGTGTTTAGTTGATGGAATAAATATAATTGATATATATATGAGAAAAAAAATGGTAATATTATAAAATATATAAATATTAAGAATGATAGACTCTTAAGTAATATATATCTATCTATCTTAAGATCAGATGATAATATAAAATCAATTTCTGTTTTTGTATATACGATATTGCCATATAGATTTATCTTTTTATTTCCAGAATATATGTTTATTATTATAAAGAAAATATTTGTTAATATTAATATAAAAGATATCCATAATAATGCTCCAATACTAGAAGAAATATATAGAAATGGAAATATATTTTTTGGAATTATTTTATATAAATTTAGAAAATATATAGAAATTAATATAGGAGAATAAATGAGAATGAAATATATCAGCATATATAATAATATTTGACTTTTGGTATACATATCCTTTATTATAAATTTCAATATCATCTTAATAATTTTATTATATTATCTTCTAAATTATCTTTAATCTTTTCTATATTATCATTAAATATTATTTTACCTTTATTTATTAATATTATTCTATTAGCTATTTTTTCTGCTAATGATACTATGTGGGTAGAAATTATCTTTAGATTATTTCTTTCCTTTAATAAATTAATCGTTTTATATTGTGTTTCTAGATCTAGATAATTTAATGGTTCATCTAATAATAATATTTCTGTATCTAATATTAATACCATAGATAATGATAATTTTTGTTTATTTCCTCTAGATAAGTTTATTGCTCTGTAATTTTTATATTTATCTAGATCAAAGAAATTTAAATAATAATCAATTTTATTATATAAATTATCTATACTTCTTAATAATCCTATATACTCTAGATTTTCTTTTACAGATAAATTGATGAACGGTATTGGTTCTTCAGGTAAATATCCAATATACTTCTTAGCTCCTTCAGGATTTTTTAATAAATCTATATTTTTTATATATATGTTTCCAGAATCTGGTTTTAATAAACCTGCTAATATCTTTATTGTAGTGCTTTTCCCTGCACCATTTGGACCAATTAAAAATACATTTTCTTTTTTATCTATTTCAAAAGATATATTATCGAGAGCCTTTATATTTTCATAGCTTTTTGATATATTCTCTACTTTTATCATCATATTTATATTTTTATTGATCTATTGATATATTTAATTTTTTATATATAAATTCTCTAACCTTTTCAGCAATATCTATAGCTTCTTTAGCATCTTCTTCAGTAACATTTTCTATAGATTTAGGATCATATCTAGATTTTATGGAATATTTTGATAATTCTTCTATCATTTTTACTCCTGTAGATTTTTCTAATGAATTGAAGCTTTTGTCTATGTTTTTGCATTCATCTATTAATATCCTTATATCATGAGTTCTATGTTTATATATATCAAAATAATTTTTGTATACTAAAAATGCTTTCAAATACTTTTCTACAGATTGTTGAGATAAAAAACATGCAATTCTATAATGAGAGAGTTTATATATATCTTTTGCAGTTTTTAAATCGTCATCAGCTAATTTTAACCAATCTATTATATTTTCATCAATCATAATAGTATCTTTCCTTCATTTTTAGCCCAATAATATACAAATAATTTACTTTTAGATCTTTTATCAAATTCTTGATTATCTACTATTAGTAAATCGACGGATTTATTCAATGAATTTACTAAATAATAGTGTATATCACACCATAAATTATCATATAGATCTTTATCCAATTTATCTTCAGTTATAATTAATATATCATAATCAGAATCTTCTCTATAATCTCCTCTAGCTCTAGATCCAAATAATATAATTTTATCTATTTTAATATTATATTCATTTGCAACATCATATATTACTTTCTTAATTATTTCCAAATCATTCATATATTATTATCTATATTTAATTTTTTATATATAAATTCTCTAACCTTTTCAGCAATATCTATAGCTTCTTTAGCATCTTCTTCATTAACATTTTTTATAAATTCTATATCATATCTAGATAAGACAGAATAATCTGAAACTATTTGGAACTTTTCAATTCCTATCAATTCTCTCAATATTATAAAATTATTATCTATTTTTATACATTCATCTAATAATTTATTTATATTATGAATCTTATGTTTTTTAGGATTAAAGATATTATTTTCTATTAGAAATGCTTTTAAATATAATTCTATAGCTTGTTGACTCCAAAAACATGAACTAGAGTACAAAGAATTTTGAAAACTTTTTTTAGATGTATCGAGATCTATATCAGCAATTTCAATGTATTCTTTAGTATCTTCTTTCACTTTATTAATATACCTTCCTTTTCCGCCCAATAATATACAAATCCTCTATAAATCTTTTTTTCTTCAAATTCTTCTTTATTTATACAAAGAAGATCTATTGATTTATCTAGCTTAGCTAATAGTTCCCAATTTATTTTTCCCAAAAATTTATAGTATAGATCTTTATCCAATTTATCTTCAGTTATAATTAATATATCATAATCAGAATCTTCTCTATAATCTCCTCTAGCTCTAGATCCAAATAATATAATTTTATCTATTTTAATATTATATTCATTTGCAACATCATATATTACTTTCTTAATTATTTCCAAATCATTCATATATTATTATCTATATTTAATTTTTTATATATAAATTCTCTAACCTTTTCAGCAATATCTATAGCTTCTTTAGCATCTTCTTCAGTAACAATATATTTTACTGGATATCTTATTTCTATTCCTATTGGATATAATTTATCAGCATTAATATTGTATAGATATTTAAAATCTGTATCCATTTTCATACAATATTCTATTAATAATGATATATCATGTATTTTATTTAAAGGTATATTTTTATAAGTTATAAAGGCTTTTAGATATTTTTCTATTGCTTGTTGAGAATGAAATAATGAATAATCATATAATTCGTTATATAATAGTATTTTAGCAGATTTTAAATCTCTATCTGCTTTTTCTAACCATTCTTTAGTTTTTTCAATTATTTCATTCATAATATTTTTCCTTCTAAATTTAAAATTCCGGCTATATCTCCATATGTATTTTTATATTTATCAAAATATTTTTTTTCTAATATTATTATATCTATAGGTTTCATTATTTTTCTAACTATCTCTCTATGTACTTTAGATATAAATTCTTTTAGGTCTATAATACTATAAACTATTATTGCTATATCATAATCAGAATCTTCTCTATAATCTCCTCTAGCTCTAGATCCAAATAATATAATTTTATCTATTTTAATATTATATTCATTTGCAACATCATATATTACTTTCTTAATTATTTCCAAATCATTCATATATTATTATCTATATTTAATTTTTTATATATAAATTCTCTAACCTTTTCAGCAATATCTATAGCTTCTTTAGCATCTTCTTCATTAACAATAATAAATGGAGGATATCTAGTTCCAGAATAATATTTGTTTAATTTTTCTGGTTTTATATTTAATAAGTATTCAAAATCTTTATTATATTTTATACATTTATTTATTAGCTCTTTTATATTATGTATAAAAGGATATCCATTGTTTATATATAATAGAAAAGCTTTCAAATACTTTTCTACAGCCTGTTGTGCCAAAAAGCACGAAATCCTGTAATGATTTAGTTTTAAATTATCTATTGAAGAATTTAGATCATCGTCAGCAGATTTTAATAATTCTTCTATATCTTCTTTCACTTTATTAATATACCTTCCTTTTCCGCCCAATAATATACAAATCCTCTATAAATCTTTTTCTTTTCAAAATCTTTTTTGTCTATTAATATTAAATCAATATCTTTATGTAAGATATCTGTTAATCTATCAAATAGAGAAATCCAAAAATCATTAATTATATTATAATCAATCTTTTCTTCAGTTATAATTAATATATCATAATCAGAATCTTCTCTATAATCTCCTCTAGCTCTAGATCCAAATAATATAATTTTATCTATTTTAATATTATATTCATTTGCAACATCATATATTACTTTCTTAATTATTTCCAAATCATTCATATATTATTATCTATATTTAATTTTTTATATATAGAGGGGTTGAATATATACTTTCTTATAAAAATAAAGTAAAGCAAAATTATATATTATATAACTTTTAAACTAAATAATATATATGCGGCGGTGTCCGAGAGGCCAAAGGAGATCGGTTTAGGTCCGACTGGTGTAGAACCGCCAGGGGTTCAAATCCCCTCCGCCGCATTAGTATTCTAATGTAAATCCTCCTATAACATCGCCTTTGATTAAATTATATTCTATGTTTTCTACTAGTAAAAAAGGATATAATCTTGGTTTATGATTTAGAAGCTTTTTTATTAGTGAGAAATCCTTTTTGATTGTTATATAATCTATACCCCATATAAAATCGAAATTCAGATCTTGGATATAGTACTTATTGTTTATTATAATATCTTCAATTTCAGAGTCTTTTATAATCATATCTAGATTCTTGACTGGCATAATCTTATATTTAGTAGTATTAAAGTTATTGTTGTATATAATTGTAATATACATATTTTTTATTTCTTTTCTATTAGATCTTGATATAAGAATAAGGTCTTTGTGGGTTCTATTTAGGCTTTTATAAAATTTTTCTATATAATATAGCAAATCTTTTTTAGTATAAAAATAGTCAGTATAATAATTTTCAGTATCTTCAACTGTAATATAATAAAAATCAATGTCTGGTTCTATGTATTTTAGTATTTTATTAGATCTTAATAATACATTCCTTATTTTAGAGTTGATATTCAACATTTTAAATATTTGTATATAAATTTTATAATTTATTATTATCTAGTAACCAAAAAACTTTATATTTACCAAAAGCGTATTATAATATGTCCAATTATTTTTATAGAAAATTTTATATAAAAGATATATAAAGAAAAAATCTATCAATATTATAAAAACCTATAAATTTAATTACTTATCAATAAGAAATTTTATATAAAGTCTTTTATCTAGTTATATGATTATATGATATATTTTTACTTTTATAGCTTCTATAATTTATTTCTAATATATAGTAATAATCTATAGGAGAATTACATTTTATATTTGTAATAGAAGATTTAATTTGATTTCCAGGATATTATATTATCATTTTGGCAATCAATATAATATAGATTATATTATATTCTGGATACAGATATGATCTGAAGAATTATAGTTTAATATATTAATTATACAATCTTTCATATTTATTGAATTAAGTTCATTAGTGTAAATAATAAAGTATTATTATCATTCAATATTTGTAATAGAAAAATGAGTAGATTTTGCAGGATCAAAGGTGTAATAGAACTTCTATTTTAATTGTTATAAGAATTATTATTCATCTTTTTATAATTTCCATTAGTTGCTAATTTAATTGATCTAAAAGATATGTGGTTTTCTTGAAAATATAAAAAATAATTTTGCTTTATTAATTTCTTTCAAATAATAATACTAATTTGTTCTATATATATGGACCCGGGGGGATTCGAACCCCCGATCTCCTGGACCGCGACCAGGAATTTTATCCATGCTAGACTACGGGTCCAATTTTGGTAGTACTAATTCTCCATATTTCTTGTATTTATTATTTATATAAAATAATCCGGATAAAAAGGCTAGATATGCATCATAAATATCTTTATATCTAAATATATGATCAAAATATTCGTATTTTAATTTTAATATTTTTTCTACTGCTCTAGGAAATGTTTCAATAAATTTTATATCTTTTAATTGGCCCATAATATAGTTTGTTCTCTCATAAAGAGCTTTCATAGATTTTATAGATAATGGTAATGGTTTAAACCCTTCTTTATATAATAATCTCTCTTCAATCCTATATGGATATTCATAACTTACTGGTGCATCAATAAATACAAATTTAAATCCTACTTCTTTTATTAGATTGATTATATCTTTATCTTTATGAAGTATACCATAGTTTACATTATCTTTTATATAAAAGTAACCTGTTTTATTTTTTTCCTTTGCAGATAGATCCAATCCTAATATATTATCCATATTTAAATTTATATGAGGTATCCCAATAATCTTTGTAATAATCCATCCTATCTAGATAATAATTTAATATCATTATAACTTGAGAAGAAAAATAATTTATATCACCTAAAGATATTTGAATTACCATATCCTTTATTTCTTTTTTTATTTCTTTTGGTATCCCTAAAAAGTCTCCTATAATAAATACAGGATTTTTTATTTCTACATCTTCTATATATTCACCTTTCCTATCTAGCAAATATATATTATTTTCTTTATAGCTATTTAGTAGGTCTATAAATCTTATTTTATCTACATAAATTCCCGGAAATGGATTTTTTATTTTTTTCTTATTAAATTTTATTAAAGATAATGATAATAACTTTAAAATATCTTTTTTCGACCATGGAGTATTAATATTAGATTCTATTTTTATTAGCCTATAATCGCTATTATTAATAAATAAGTTAAAATTTATGTGCTTTCTTATTCCATTAGATATAAAAAAAGCATGTATTATAGAATTTATTGCAATATCTATTCTGTTAGTATGGATATCATTAAAATTACCATTTATATTTATGGTGTTAGAATAAAAAATAAAATTTCTCATTGATTATACCCTCCATCTACAGGTATAACCACTCCATTTATCCATTCTGCTTCTTCTGTAAACAACCAAGATGCTACTACTGCTATATCTTCCGGAGTTCCACGAGGTTCTCCTATCTTTCTTAATTTTTTATAGTCCCTTTCGGGTTCAAAATCGCCTTCCATAGTCCCCGGAGCGATCCCCACGACCCTAATATTTTTATCTATTAATTCTGATGATAATATATCAACTAATTTTGCATTAGCAGCTTTTGAGATACTATATGAAAGATTTTCTTTTATCTTTCCTCTATTAAGTATATAGGAATTTGAAACTAATAATATTGTAGAATTATTTCTTAAGGAGTCTAGTAACTCATTTATAATATATATAGGATATTTTATATTATTATTTATTAGTTCGTCAATATTGCCAATATTATATATATTGTCTTCGAAATACCCACCTATTGATATAGCTATTCCGTCTATATTTCCTATTTTTTCTTTTACATATTTTATTGCCTCTCTAGACCCTACATCAGCATCTATTATTTCTATATTACCGTACTTTGATAATTTCGCCTTTATTTCCTCTAGTTTTAATCTATTTCTTGAAACCAATACAACATCAAAATTCCTTTTTAATAAGAAATATGCCAATGCATAACCAAAACCTTTACTTACACCTATAATTAATATTTTCTTATTCATAATAATATCATATTAAAAAAACCTAAATTTATTTTGTTAATTTTTTCTTTTGAATCTCTATAATATGAAGAAGTGATTGCTAATGATATAAAAATAATTGATAAACGAGTAGATGAAATCAAAAACGTTATTATCTTCAAGGACTTCCATATGTAGATAAGATTTGCAGGTAAATTGTGATGGTATAGTAAGCAAAGATTATATATGATGAGGCAATGAATCATCGTTAAGTTGAGCAAACAAGACTGGTAAGAAGGAGTAAATACATCGTCCAAGGTGAGAAAAGTTAAAACATCTAATGGAAACAAGATAGCCTACATAGGCTTAGGTATCAATCTATTAGCAAGTGTAGTAGTTAATGATGAGACTTGATTGTTATATAAGGGAGTTGATCTAAAGAAGATTACTTCTATTTCCAGAAGAAATAGTTAAAGTACAGTCATTAGCTGACAAATCAAAGAATATCGAATAAAGGTATTTGAGGTTGTTGAATATAATATCTTAAAGGGTGTCATTAACTGTGCTAAGGGAAATAAACTACACAGCAATCTAAACGGTGCATTGAACATCTTGAAGAAAGCAAGAAACATAATGGATTTTAATAATTTAACTAGTAGCACCCGTAAAAGAGTGTAACTCTTTAGATCCCGGGAAAACCATCGTCCTTTATGGGGGCAGTCTGTAGCAAATACAATAAAGCCTATATTAAATACTCTTGCTTAAGTATATATCTCCAATTTTCCAAATAAAGGAGAAAAAGAAATCAATAACAATAAATATACCAATATTATCCATATATAACAAAATATAGAAACATTCAAATATCTAGATATTGTAGATAAAGCTAAAATAACTTTTTATATAGCGCTCATTAGAGTTCCAAGTAATATAATTATTAATATTCGTTTTTATAATTAATTAAAATTTTTAATTAGAAAAGTCTATTTAAGTATAATGCTAATTCTAGTTACCGGGGTACCTGGTGTTGGAAAAACATCTATAATTAAGGAAGGAATCAAATATATTAAATATAATTTTAATATATTAAGCCTTGGAGATATAATATTAGATATTGCTAAAAAAAATTATAATATAAATAATAGAGATGAAATAAGAAAAAAATTATCAATAAAAGATCAATTAAATTTACAGATGGAAGCAATGAAATATGTAAAAGATATAGAAAAAAATGAAAATATTATATTGGATACACATCTAGTTATAGAATCCTATGCAGGTTTCGTACCTGGTATTATTAGAACATTTGCGGATATATTGAGGCCAAATGGCATTGTAGTTATAACTTCAGATCCTGATAAAATATTCTTGAGAAGATTAAAGGATATGGAGATTAGAGGAAGAGATATAGAGAACCTAAAGAGAATAGAGATTCAACAAAATCTAACAATATATTTTACTACGGTATTTATGTTCGAATATCATACAGTAGTAGAGATAATAAATAATGAAGAAGGATTATTAGATATATCATCTAAGAAATTTGCAGAATTTATTAACAAATTAATTGGTAATGAATAAAAAAATATTTTTTATCTTAATAATTTTATTATTATCAAAATATATAAACTCTCAGTCTCTCTTTAATATCCCAATCTACCCAGCTCCAGATTCCTTTTTTAATTTACAACCTTTATCCTCTTCTAATAGCTTACCGGGATATTTATCTGTTTATGATATACAATATATACCTTCCAATAATTACGAAATAGCTACTTTTACAATCAATCAAAGTTCAAATTATTATATATATTTTAATATGACTTATCCAGTTAATATAAATATTTATAATTCAAATAAACAATTATTATATAATCAATCAGGATCAAATATATTTTCTAGTATAAATTTAAGCCCAGGAACATATAATATGGAAGTATATAACTATAATAATCAGAGTACAACTGGTGAAGCTATATCTTATGTATTAAATTCTTCAAGTTTTTCTCAAGGAGTATATTTACCATACGGGATATCTAATCTAGGATTTGCATTTATAAACAATTCTGTTTATGAGTATAATTATAGTACGAATCAATTTGTTGGATATATTAATTTGCAGAGTTTGCAAGATTATATAAATAATTATTGTCCTGTTAGTAATAATATACAGCAATATTATGAAAATAATAATATAACAGGATCTGGAATTTCAATCCAACTGAATTCTATGCTTTACATTGAAACGGATTCTGGATCAAATCAATTATACTTCCTTCAGAATGTATTAGATTTAAATCAGTCCAGTAATCAATATTATATAGCAGATAATATATGGAATTATACATCCCAAGGAGGACTACTATATAATCAGTCTATTTTAGGATCAGGTTTTGTAACTAATTATTATAATCAAGCTGAAAATTTAAATGAATCCTATTATTATTATTTCGGTTATGAAAATCAATTATCATTTCCTCTAAATATTTATTTGGTTACAAATATTACACAAAATAACTCATATCCAGAAGTGCAATTTGGTTATAGTTTTGATGGACAAAATATAATTTGGTATGATAATGTAACAATATTAGTACCTTCTAATTATTTTTCTATGATTGTTTATCCAGCGCATCCACCATATTTATTAGATTCAGAACTAGTAATTGGAGGACCAGGAGATGGTACCTGTTCTTATATAAATAATATAAATGGTACACTATCTCTATATTTCTTGTACCAAAATAATGGTTCTGAATATTATTCTCCTTCTAGATTTAATTTTAATTATGGATTAAACACCCTAGAGACTTCTACAAATCTACAAACAATATATATTGGAGATGGTACAATAGAATTGATTCCAGGGCAATCATATATGAATTATCTGAGTTCAGAAAATATACAACAAGATAATAATTATACTGTCATGATAGAATATCCAAATAACACAATATATGAGAGCCAATACCCACAAAATACAGAATTAAATATAACATTTCCAGATTATATAAACATTTCGAATTATTCTTATTATTATTTAAATAATATTATAGTAAATAATCAATCTTATAAGAATCCCGCAATAATATATATAACTAATAATACAATAATTATACCTAATTATACATTATATTATTTATTAAGCATATATTCTCCATATAATTATACGATAAATAATTATTCTTATATAGGAAATAATTCTATATATTTTCCAGAAGGTACTGTATTAAATATATCTTTTGATAATATAGTACCAGTAAATAATTATACAATATATTATCTATCCAATATAATATTAAATAATCAATATTATAATGAAAGTACGCTAGAAATTAATTTAAATAATTATACAATTATATATACAGATTATACATTATATTATTTATTAAATATATCATCTCCATTTGAATTTCAGCTAAATAATATCAGTTATTATAATTATTCTAATTTTTTAGTTAATGGATCATTAATAAATATAGATTTTAATCAACTAAATTATATAAATAATTATGAAAGGTATTATTGCCCAAATAATAAATTGTCTTATATATTATATAATAGCACTAGTCTGGATTTAGCTAATTTTTGCCAATTACAATATTTAATAAATTTTTATAGTTTTTTTCCTGTAAATGTATCCTTAAATAATAATAATATATTAATTAATGGATCTTATAATACATATATAAATAATGGAACCTATATTTATATAGAACCCGTAAAATATACATATAGTTCATTCTTTACATATGAAACATATTATTATAATGGACATAGCTACTTAATTAATGGACCTATAAATATAAATATAAATTTCAGCCGCGAATCCGGTTATAATATATTAAATATAATAATTATAATAATTATTGTAGCTATAATTATATTCATATTATATTAATGGGACCGCCGGGATTTGAACCCGGGGCCACCGGTACCCCAAACCGACATCCTTCCAAGCTGGACTACGGTCCCATTCTTTTAAAATTTTATGGTTATTTTAAAAAATATGGATTATCGGTTCATATAAATTATACTATTTAGGTCCTAGAGGATCTTTTAGTGAAGAAGCAAGTTTAGTCATTAAAAAATTATATAATCTTGATGAATTAATATATAGGAATAATTTTAATGAGATATTTGAGGGAGTCATTAAAAATAAGGATCTTGGGCTCTTACCAATAGAAAACAATCATTCTGGTAGTGTTAGAGAAATATATTATTTATTGTTAGAATATAAACCAAAAATATCCGTTGGTTTCGATTTCCCAATAGAATTATATCTGATTGGTAAAAATAATATAGAAGCAAAATATGTTTATTCACATTCCCAGGCGTTAGAACAAGCTTTTAATTATATAAATAAAAAGTCTTTAATTTCTATTCATGTATCTTCAACATCCGAAGCTGTAAAGAAAGTAAAAGAAGAATATGAAAAAGGATTATATTATTCATATGCTATAGGTAATAAAAGATCTGCTAGATTATTTAATCTAGATATAATTGAAAAGTTAGATATTGATAATAATTTTACAAGATTTATATTAATAGGAGATCATGATATAGAAGAGGATAATAATAAGACATTACTAATATTTAAAGTTGATAACAAACCGGGTAGTTTATATAAATTTTTAGAATATTTCTATGACAATAAAATTAATTTGTCAAAAATAGAATCTATTCCGATAAGAAATGGTACTTGGGAATATTTATTCATATTGGAATATGAAGGGGATAAAAGTTTAATAGATAAAGAAAAAATAAATGGAGAGATATTTTATATTGAAGATTATAAATATTTAGGGATTAAAAAATATATGGAATAAATCTATATGTCTCTTTTTTATAATCTTTATATTCTTGTCCAAAGTTGTTCTCTAGATACTGTTCTTCAGGTAATACTTCTCCTATATAAATAAATATATCAACTATTAATGCGATTATTATTCCTAATATATTATATGTTACAAATCCGAAGCCTAGAAATATTAACATTTCTCCAAAATAACCAGGATGTCTTATATATTTATATATACCATTTTTTATTATTTTTTGTCCTTCTGCTATTCCTAAATATGGTAGATAATACTTTCCTAATGAAGCTTCTGCTATTCCTTGGTATAAAATTCCTATTAAGAATAATAAGAATCCTACTATATTACCTGTACTATAATTAAATATTCCATAATTATAGAACTGTCCTATTGATGCAAATATGGCTATAAATGTCATTCCTATTAATATATATAATATTGACTCTATTAGTGAATATAGTTTATATTGTATCACCTTTTCTTTTTCTCCTTTTAATATTATAAATGGCATTACTATACCTACTACTATTTCAGATACAATAAAAAGGTATAAATATTCCTCAAGAGCGAAATTTATAATCATATAAGAATATTATTCTTCCTAAAATATAAAGATATGCCACCGCCGGGATTTGAACCCGGGGCCTCTCGCTTACCAAGCGAACGCTCTGCCAGCTGAGCCACGGTGGCTACTTTCCTATCTTTTTGGAAATAATATTTATATACTGTGGATTTATACTATACAAATATTCTTTATTCCCTTCATGTCTTAGAACTATGTTTTTCCTGTATAATAATCCCAAATATTTTGCAATTGTATTCTTTGGAAGGTCTAATATCCTGGATATCTCTTTAGAAGATAATTGGCTTCCAGATAATAATTCCAATATCTTTAGTTGAGTTTCGGATAAATCTAAATCTTCTATTTCATTTATATTTTCTATCTTACCTGTTATAATATCATTTACTGGATGTTTCATGTTGGACAATATATTATTAATTTCAATAAATATGGACCTTATATTATTATTATTTTTTCTTATAATTTTTCTTAAATATTCATTATCAAATTTTATTTTATTTTTTAATCTATCATTTATTAATTTAATAATTTCATCTTCTGATGGGAGTTTCATCTCTATTTTTTCATAAATCCTATTTAGAAATGATAGAGAAGCATTCATAACTTGAGGGGATGGTTGTATAAGCATAATGGAATAAACGATTCTATTATCATATAAATATTTTAGTTTTTTTGATATTTCTTCTGGAAAATTGTAAAATTCATCTAGAATTAATATAATAGGTAATTTATTTTTTATTTTGAAAAATAAGAATTTAATATATAGATTATTATTTATCTCATTTTCAATATCTTTATTATATTCGCCATTTATATATATTACATTATATTTATCGATAAAGTCTCTCTTAATTTTAAATGCTAAAGAAGTCTTTCCAGATCCTACTGGACCGTATAATAGAATTATTTCGCCACTTAGTATAGAATCTTTTATCTTTTTTATAATATCATCTATACCAATTAAATTATCATTTGGTCTTATATCTAGCGGATTTTTATAAAATCCGTATTTACGCCACCACATCTTTTAATTCTATATATGTAGCCAAAGACCATAGCTGGTGTAAAGCCCCGGCAATTTTCATATTATTTGCACTAGCTCTTTCTGGTAAAGTTCCTATCATATATATAAATTCTAAGTTAGATTTTAATATTTTATTTATTATTGAGTTGTATTTTTCTTTATTTACTTTACATAATGATAATGCAGATATATTATTTATAAAGATCCAAGAATCTCCATTATGCATCGATTTACCTTCATTTTTATAATAATTATCTTCATTGGAGTTTCCTATAAATTCTTTATCGAATTTTGATATACTAGATAATCCACCCCAATATAAGAGTAAATGATTTAAAGAATAATCGAATAATCTTTCCCATTCTGGATTTGATAAAAATTTTGGATAGAAATAATAAGATAAGAATATATTTGGCCTAATTTTTTTATTTTTTATGTCATCATACAATGAAGCATCATTTATATAATTATATTTTACTGATTTGACTAGTTTATCTAGTTTATCTTTATATTCGTCTTTTTTAGTATAATTATATAAATTATCATAAGAATTCATCATTAAAAATTGTATCTCTATTGGATATTGTCTATTTAAAGTATCCATCCAACTCTCATTTGGATATGCTTTAAATAAGAAATATTTCTGATCTAAATAGTTATTTTCATAAGATATTAATTTTTCTTCTACTATATTTATTATTTTATTAAATTCTTCGTTACTAAATAGGTCCTTAAAGTCGAATAATCTTTTAATATATAATCCTATACCATCAGAATTTCCGACATTACTATCTTTTATATTTTTTAATCTTCCATCCATGAGAAAATAATTAGAATATTCTATCAATTTATGTTTTACAATATCTTTATTTATTTTATATATACCGTATAAAGATATTAGAGTATCCCTTGTCCATTCTTGAAAATACCATGGAAATCCTGCACTAATATTATTATTATTTATAAAGGATTCTATTCTTTTCTTTATTAATTTATTTATTGTAAATTTGCTATTTCCAGAAATATTACTGTCCTCATTAAATATTATCTCTATCCTATCTCCATAGAATTTTATTGGGGAATATACATATCTATAATATGGAGGAGATCTCCTATATTCATCATAGTTATAATATATTTTTATCCATTTATCTTGATTTTCTTCATATGATTTAAACTTAGAAATTTTTATTTGGTAATTTATATTATCTTTATTAAACTTTATTATTATAAAATTTTTATACTTTTCTATGTTGTATATCCTATTAAATTCTTCTGTATCATATAAGTTCCTTATATCAAAATAAACATTTATATATCCTTCTTTATTGGTATTATAAACTAGTTTGCTATTTAATAATTTGTATTGTTCAAAATCATCATTTTTATATATAATTTTCAATATATTATAATCTTTCAATAATATGTTCTTTATTTCATTATTTTTAAAATTCTGATTTTCAATCTTTTCTATTGTTTTTATATAAAAGTTATTATATGGAAGTAATAATCCAAAATATCTACTATTATATAGTAGAGGTAAAAAGAAAATAAGATTCTTTGATGTTATTAAACTATATTCAAAATTATTTAATTCAATATACTCTTCCATAAAGATCTATTTTCGAAAAATATTTATATTGTTTTATGATATTTATTTATTTATGAAAATATTATTTTTATCGTGGGGAATTCTGCCGCAGAAAACCGGTGGCCTAGAAAAAGCCACGTATTATTATTTCAAATATCTTGATAATAAAAATAATACAGTATATTTATTTATTCCAAACCTGACTAAAGATGTATATAATTTTTGGTCAAACAAATTAGTGAATTCAAAGATATTTGGGTTAAACATAGATACTTTTAAATCTTATATAGACTATTTTCGGTACGAATCTTTTACTTTATATAAAAAAAATCTGGTAGATTATAGATCTGCAGTTAATGAGTATAAAAATAGGTTAATTGATTTCTTAAAGAATAATAAATTGGATTTTGATATAATATATGCATATGATTGGTTAACAACACCTGCAGCTATAGAGTTGAAAAAGATATATAAAAAACCATTAATAATCCATTTTCATTCTCTTGCATATGATAGAGTTGGTGCAAATCCAGATCTATTAAAATATCTTTATGATTATGATTATGGTATAGAGATAGAAGGATGTAGAAATGCTGATTATGTAATTACTGTTAGTAAGAGAGAAAAAGAAATATTAGAAAAATATTATTTTTGTAATGGTAATAAGATAAATGTAATATATAATGCTCCGGATGAAGACTTTAAATTGAAGGAAAAAATAAGATCAAAAATAAATGATAAATATAAAATTGTATTATTTTTGGGAAGAATTACATTGCATAAGGGTCCAGATTATTTGCTAAGAGCAGCCAAGAAAGTATTAGAGAAAAATAAAAATGTATTATTTATATTTGCAGGTACGGGGGAAATGTTGGATCAGCTAATAAAATTAGCTGCTGAACTAAAAATATCTAAGAATGTAATTTTTACAGGTTGGATTGATGATGAATTGGCAGAATATTTGTACTCAATATCCGATATTTTTGTATTACCTTCTATATCCGAACCATTTGGTTTGACTCCTTTTGAAGCATTACAATATAAAGATTATATAATATTGTCTAAACAAGCAGGAGTTGCGGAAGTACTAAAAAGTGCATTAAAAATAGATTTTTGGGATGTAGATAAATTAGCAAATTATATATTAGCATTATTGGAGTATAGGGTTTTAGGTGATTATGAACTAAAATTATGTCTAGATGATATAAAAAATATTTCTTGGGAGGATTCTGTTAATGTTTTATTATCTATTTTTGATAAAGTTATCAATATCAATAGATCTTAGTATATTCATATAAGATATGAATGAATCATAAGGTGTAGCAAAGGCCTCTTCTCTAAAGTATTTGTGTACATCACCATCAGCATTATATTTTAAACTCATATAATAAAAATTATCCGAGGTTGTTAAATATCTTAATACTTTCATTACTTCTTGATTATCTTTATTTTTTTCATATATCTCTTTTAGATATTCTATAGCCTCTTTCTGTATATTATCACCCATCCATGCTGATAAATCTCTTTCAATATCGGCCCATGATATTAAGTTTTCTATGCTTATTTCATCTTTGACTTCAAAGCTATTTGATGCTTCATTTATAGTATATGTTTCTATTTCTTTATTCTTACCTATGTATTCTAATAGTTTGTTCCAGAAATTAAATATGCCTGTTTCTGGCCATATATGCTCTCCTATTGTTTCAAAGTCCATGAATATATTTATTATATCGCCTGGAGTTTTTTTAATCCACTCATAATACTTATCTGCTGTTAATGGATATTCTTCCCAGTTTCTATTACCGAATCTAAATGCTATATCATCGGATAATTTATAATTCCTTAATAATAATCTAAGATTGTTACCCTTTAATTTATATACATAATTTGGACTCTTCCAACCTAAAATACTATCTGCTCCTTCTGTTAATGCAGTTTCAAAACCAAGATTATATACTATATTTCCAATATCATTATTAAATACTAGTTCAAAGTTTCTGAAACTTCTACTATTATAATTAAATAATTCTTTTATTTTTTTCTTATGCATTTTTATTTGCTCTATAAACTCTTTTTTATCTATTAGATATGATATTGAATGGAAATAGGTTTCCGAAACAATTTCAACATTTCCCGTATCTACAAGTCTTTTCCATAATTCTAATATTTCTGGGTGATATAGCTCTAATTGCTCTATTAATGTACCTGAAATTGAAAAAGAAAATTTTAAGTCATATTTTGTACAATTATTATATATCATTTCTAGAGCTGGTTTATAGGACTTATTTACTACCCTATCAAGTATTCTCTTGTTAATATTATCATTAAAATAATCTTTTGATCCTATATCAAAAAATGAATAATATCTTGTTCTTCTAGGCTGGTGTGCATGAAAGTAGAATATTATTCCAGACATAAATATTTTTTAAATTATAAATAATATAAATCTTTTATGATAAAAATAGAAAGAGAAAATGAATCTTTTACTACTTTAGATGGACAAAAATTATATGGTATTCAAGATTTAATAATATGGTTATATAACTGCTCAGATTATGATTTTAAATATCATAATGATAGAAAAGATTTTTACAATTGGATCTATTACTCTTTAAATGAGAGAGATTTGGCAGAAAAAATAATAAATATAAATAATAAAATTGATTTAATAAAAATTCTAGATGACTTTATGAAGAGCTTAGAAATATATAATAAAAAGAAGATATCGGATGAAGAAGCTGAAGTAGAGTTTATAAAATATATATAATGATAATATCTTTTATATCATTAAAAGGCGGTGTAGGAAAAACTACATTATCAATAAATTTAGGGGCATATCTAAAGAAATTTTACAATTACAAGGTTCTATTAATTGATACAAATGGAAAATATTCCCAAAATCTATTTTATCTAAAAGAAAATAATTTCTATGGAAATAGATTATGGAATGATATTAAAATTACTCCATTTTATCATCTAAAAATAATCGATAGATTACCAGAAACTTATATAAATGATATAAATTATTTAAAGAGGGTATATGATATTATAATATTTGATGTATTTCCAAATCCAGAATTAATAATAGATATATCTAGAATATCCGATATTATATTTCTAGTAATAAATCCAGATTTTTATTCTTTATATGTTAATAGGAAATTATATAATTATCTAGAAAAAGATAAGGTTAAGATAGTTGTAAATAAATATGACAAATCTTTAGATCTAGATTTTATATCTGAAGTATTTGAAAAGGATGTATACTGTGCCATTCCAATGAACAAAGATTTATCTATATTTCAGTATAAATATGCGCCTATATCATTTTATAATGAAAAATCAAAGGCATTAAATTATATAGATCAACTATCATATTTAGTTACTGGTAAAAGGATCAAGAAAGGTATATTTAGTAAGATTTTTGGATGATACTATTTGAAGAATCTTGGGAGGTATGTAATAAGGTTGGTGGTATATATACAGTAATAAGTTCGAAAGCTAAATATATAAAGGACGCATTAAATAATAATTATTTTTTGATAGGCCCTTATAAGGATAATAATGATTTTATAGAATTAGAACCATTAAATTATATAAAGGAAATAAATAGTTCAATAGATAATATAAAAGTTCATTATGGTTATTGGGATATAGATTCAAAACCCTATGTATTTTTAATAGAGTTTGATGATTTTTTAAAAAAAGAAAAAGACCTATGGAAATATAAATTCTGGGAATGGTATAAAATAGACTCTTTAAATTCGGATTTTACATTTGATGAACCTTTATTATGGTCAATATCAGTAGGTATATTTCTAGAAAAATTACAAAATTATATAAAAGATAAAAAAATATTACATGCGCATGAATGGTTATCAGGAGGAACAATATTATATATTAAAAAAAAGAATTTGAATTACAAGACTGTATTTACTATACATGGTACTGTAGTTGGACGGTCTATATCCGAAAAGAATATAGATGTAATAAAATCTCTAGATTATATTAATGCAGATCAGGATTCATATAGGCTGGGAGTGAATTCTAAGCATCAAATAGAAAAAAATACAATATTAAATTCCGATATCTTTACTACAGTTTCAGATAATTTAAAATATGAATCATTAAAATTATTTGGCAGAAATCCGGATTATATAACATATAATTATATAGATATAAAAGATAAAGATATTATCAAGAATTATAATATAGGGAAAAAATGGATGGATGAATTTTTAACATGGTATTTTTATCCTTATTATGATTTGCGTGATGATTATTTATTATTCTATACTATAGGAAGATATGAAATATATAATAAAGGTATAGATCTATATATAGATTTATTAAAATACTTTAATGATAAAAATCTAGATATAATATCATTTATATTTGTCCCTTATACAGTAGAAAATATATCTGAAGAAATACTAAAAAATTACAGAAAATATAATGAACTAAAGAAATATATAGAGGATAATGAATATAATATCATAAGAGGTCTTTATAATAATCAATATTTTTTAAATCCACTAGAAAGGAAAAATAAAAATCCGGAAATATGTACTCATAAGACGTCAGAAAATACAATAATTAATCTATTAAAGGAGAATAATCTGTTAAATTCTAAAGAAAACTCTGTAAAAGTCATATATGCACCAATATATTTAGGAAATGATATATTATTTAATATAGAGCAAGAATATTTATTATCGATTTTTGATTTTGGTTTCTTTTTATCCAGATATGAACCATATGGGTATACACCCCTTGAAGCATTAAATAATTATAATCCAATAGTTATCTCAAATAGAACTGGATTTTATAAAACCCTAGAATCTAAAAATATAAAAAATGATTTTATAATAAGCATAGATCCATATAATATAGATAAAGAATATTTATATAATAAAATTATAGAATATAAAAATTTAGATAATTACTCTAAATTGAATGTAAAAAATCAAATGTATAATATATCTAGACTATTTAGTTGGAAAAATAATATAAATGAATATTTAAATATATATAATAATCTTTAAAAATTATAAGAATTTATAAAAATAAATGGGAAGTTTTGCATCTCTATTATTAGTTATAATGAATAATCTTGGTTTAAATTTAATATTTTTGTTTCTGTTTTATTTTGGTCTTTTTTATTTTATAATATCTTATATACTTAGATTATTACAAAAAAATGATACATCTAAGATTAATATAAATCCAATAGCTATTATATTATCAATCTCTATATCCTACTTATTAACGACATTTTCTGGATTTATAGGATTTACCCAATATTTTTTAGCATTTAATACATCTATACTACTTCTATTATTCTTTTTTATACTTATGGGTTCTTTAATCTCCGGAGGTGCATTAACTGATTCTTTATCTCAGATTGTAAAACTACAGGATCCTAAGCAGGTGCAATCTTCTAATGGTGGGAGGATTATCCTTATAACTATTGTAGTATTTTTGATTGTTTTTGGGATATTATCTATGTATTTTGGATATCAAAATTATTTTTTATCATTATCTAGTTCTAATTCTTTACAAGCTCAGCAATTTTTATCTGTAGGAAATCCATATATCCTATTTTTACTATTTTTCTTTATAATTCTCGGTGTTGGTATAATTTTATTGGGTGCAGGAGGAGATTCGAAGCCAAAAGGACCAGCTAAATAGTAATAGTTAGTTTTTTTGTTCTTCTATTATGCAGCTATCTCCGCATATCTTTCCTATATCCGAATAAAATTCAGAAACTAAACCTACTGGTATCTCTAATATAGCTTGATAATTTTCAGTCCAATTTTCTTTTATAACCTTATATTTATTTTTTATTATTCCAATAATTTTGAATTTATCTGGATATACTGTTATTTTTATATTTTTATACTCTATTTTTAGTGGATATATCTTTTTTATTTCTTTTATAATATCATTGGCCTGCTTTTCTATAGGCGTATTTATGTCTATATTATATTTGACCATTTCAAATAATTGTTTTGCTCTTTCATATGTTAATGCCATATTATTTTTCGAATCATAGCCTATCCTCCTTATATATTCTATTATCTGTCTTTTTCTTTCTTCAATCAGTTCTTTTTTATATTCTGTTGGTAATGGTATCTCAGAATTATTTAAAATTTCCTCTGCAACTTTTAATATATCTGTAGTTCCAAAGACCTTTTTTAAAGATTCGGTAGATGCTCTTTCGCCCTTTTTAGAATCCTTGAATATTTCTTCTACAACTAATACTTCTTTTACATTTTTTATTTTACCTTGCTTAAAATCTATTCCTCTTTTTAAAAAAATTAATAATTCAAAATTATAACCTTCTTTTTTATACTTTATAGTTATCTCTTGATCACTGTTCTTCATATATCTTTTTTACTTCATGATTTTCTAATATTCTTATCTTTTCTCCAGACTTCGCATATCCTACTATTATCCTTTCAAAAGAGAAATTATTTTTTAAATAGTCCTTTAAGATGGATATTCCGAATTTTATTGCTTCTTCTATACTCATATCTTTGTATTTTTCTTCTAATACCTTCATTATAGAATCTTCACCTTCTCCTATAGCTATAGCATTATATCTATAAAAAATTCCGGATGGATCTAGTGCATATATCTTTGGTTCTGAATTTTTGTCTATTCCTCCTATTATTAATGATATACCTAGAGGTCTAACACCTCCATATCTTGTATAAGATTGCATTACATCGCTTAGATCTCTTACTAATAATTCTATATCCATCTGTTTATTATATTGTAATCTATGATTTTGTGCGATTTCTCTAGCATAATCTATTAGTACTCTTCCATCTGGTATGAATCCAGAAAATGTACCAATTATGTTTTCATCTATTTCTAATATTTTTTCTATAGAATTTGATATTACCAACTTGCTAGGTATTTTTTTATCTGCTACTATAACTACTCCATCATTTGCTACGATCCCTATTGCTGTTGAACCTGATTTTGCGGCTTGTTTAGCATACTCTACTTGTACTAATTTTCCTTCTGGTGAGAATATCATCCATCCTCTTTCCATACCACCTTGTTGTGTGTATTCATTATCCATATGAATACGATTTAGAATATATTTAAAAAGTCTTTTGATTGTTTTAAAGTATTAAAAACTTTTATTATTTTTTTATTCTGTAGATATAATATAAATATTACCTTATATATATCTTTTCTATTTACTATGATTATATAGAAATCATTATATGTTATATAATCAAAATTTAGTTTATAATAATCTATATAACCAAAAAAATTTATATAGTCCTTCTTGAACCTTTTTATATCTACATTATTTAATATTATATATCTTCTTTTTATCTTTAATACCCTTGGTAATACTACCACTCTTCTACACTATTTAATTTCGCTTCAATATCCTTTAGTTTTAGTTTTTCAAGCATTTCTTTATATCTATTTCTTATTGTAACTTCAGTAATCCCTGCCACTTCTGCTATATCCTTTTGAGTTTTTTGTATACCATGTTTTACACATGCTAAATATATTGCTGCAGCCGCTACACCAGCAGGACCTCTACCTGCAGTTATATCCGCCTCCTTCGCCTTTTCTACTATTTCTACAGAGGTAGTTATTACTTCAGGTGGAAGATTTAATAATGAAGAGAATCTATGTACGTACTCTGTAACTTCAATTGGCGTTATTTTTATCTTTAGAGCTTGTAATAGATGTTTATATGTCCTACCAAGTTCTTTTTTATGTATATTTGAAGCTTTTATTATTTCATCTATTGTTCTAGCTACATCATGTATTCTACATGCAATATATACGCAAGATGCTACTACGTTTTCAACAGATCTACCTCTAATTAGACCCTTTTCCACTGCTTCTAGATATAATTTCAACGCAGTTTCTTCTACTTGTTTTGGTAATTGTAGGAAAGATGATATTCTTTTTAATTCCTGTTGGGCTAGCTTTAGATTTCTTTCATATGAACTTGTAGACCTTTGTTGCCATTTTTTTAATTTCCTTGTTAATGAGTAATCTTCTTCTCCTGATTCTACCCTACCAATTTCAGTAGATAAAGAACTTGCCATATTCGAAAATTTGATTGCGCTACCTGTTCTTGACCTTCTTTCAACATCCTCATTGTTTATTGTTCTATATTCTTTTCCTAGATATGGCACTTCTTCCATTACATATCCACATTTTGTACAGATCAGCTCAGCAGTTTTTTCATTATATACGAATTCTGTACCACCGCATACAGGACATTTTAACTCCTCTTTTTTTATAAGTTTTTGGACCATTATAAATTTTTAAATATTATCTTTATAAATTTAATCTTTTAAATGTTACTACTAAAACTAGTCACTTTTAAGGAAATAATTGTTTAAAATAATATATAAAGTAGAACCTTTTATACCTAAAATATTTATAATAAAAGAAAGGCATATCTTTTATTTTGCTAGTGAATCAAAATTTTTTCTTATCCATATTATAAAGAATATTGCCGATATAAATACCATAATTTCTATAGGGTTGAATATCAGTGAGAATATGGGTAATAATGCTAATATGGATATGGATGAAAGATAAAAGGGTGTCTGACTCAGTATTAAAATATCTCCTATAAATTTGTTTGAGTATGAATATCCAGATCTTACGGAAATAAATGGTGATAATATTATACCTAGTGGTATTATAGATAGGTATGTAAAAAATAGTAAAAAGTAGAAGAAATATGTGGTAAATCCGTATATTATGGGACTTATAGATGCTAGATACTTAATTATAGAAAATATTAGCCATATAATAGTCATAGATATTAAAAATATTCTTATTAACTCATTATTAGATACTTCTAGATTTTTGTTTCTACCGATCCTTTTATATTCTATTACTATTGGTTTCATTGAAAATATTATCGGAACTAGAAAACCTAAAGAAATTATAGATATTACTATTGATATAATATAGCTTAAATTTAATCTCCTAATAATTGTAATATTCAATCCCTTATCTTTATTTAGGAAATTCTTTAAAGATATATAATAGAAAAATGTGATAAATATTAGAAATATTAATAATAAAAATAGGTTATTTCTAAATATAAAAGATAAAAATATTATTATTAATGCGTATATAATTATAAACATGTATATCTGGCGGAATTTCATTGATCTGGTTGAGAATAACATCTTTAGTTCTGCTATAACCAAATCTAGAGATATATATAAACCATACCAAGATGCTACAAGATTAAATATAATTAATATAATGAAATATGATAATATAATATAAAATATAGAAAATACTAAATTTGTTATTCCTATAAGTACAGTATCCCATTTATTGAAAGATAAGAAAAAAGCAACTATTACAAGGTAGTAAAACACATTTTTATTAATTTTTATATATTCAAACATTCTTTAATATTATATATCTATATTTTTATTTTTTCCTATTAAGATAATATCATGAGTGATAATAGTATAATATCTATAACAGATCTGTATAAGATATTCACTTTTAAGAGTACCAAAGATATAGAAGTACCAAAAAAAATTTCAGAACAGGTAATTGGGCAAGATTCTGCGCTAGATATAATTAAAAAAGCTGCAAATCAGAAAAGAAATGTACTATTAATAGGAGATCCCGGTACAGGTAAGTCTATGCTAGCCCAAGCCTTAGCAGAGATAATTTCTGAAAATAAAAATAATATAGATTCTCTAGAGGATATAGTCGTTTTTCCAAATCCCCAGGACGAATATAATCCTATAGTTAGAACTTTCCCTGCAGGTACTGGAAAAAAGTTAGTAGATGAAATGAAAAAGAAAATTGCAGAACAGGCAAAATTCTTTCAATATTTCTATTTGGCTTTATTACTAATAGCATCATTAACTCCATTGTATTTTTATTATGTACAAAATTATATAATGGCAGGATCTACATTTATTGGTTTTATGATACTAATAGCAGGTCTATCTTTTTCAATGCAGTTTGTTCAAAAGCAAATATTAAAAGGTGTTCCAAAAGTAATTGTTGATAATAAAGATAAGACTAGTGTTCCTTTTGTAGATGCGACTGGAGCATTTGAGGGGATGTTGTTTGGTGATGTGCTTCATGATCCCTATCAATGTCTAAGGAAGCAGAATGAAATTTATGTCGTAAACGGAGAGAAAATAATTCCAATGGAAATTAACAAATTTGTGGAAAATATTTTGAAGGAAAATGAGGATAAATTATTTATTAATGAGGAAAATAATATAAAAATTGTTGCTACTAAAGTAAATAAACCAATTTATATTCTTGGATATAAAGATGGAAAAATTCAACCTGTTAAAGTTATATCTGTTAATAAAAGAATTGGTCCTCAAGAGATATATAATATAAATAGTAGAGATGTTGTAATATCTGTTACTCCAGATCATAAAATATTTGATAGAAATTTAAAAATGATAGAAGCAGAGAATATTAAAAAAGATATATTTTATAGGTTCTATGATAATATAAATATTTTAACAGAAGAAGATATTGTAAGAACATATGGAGAAGAAGAATTAGAAAGATATAAATTATACTTAAAATGGAAGGAATTTAAAGAAAAAAATCCTGGTATAGGATATAAAAAAGCAGCAAAAATATTAAATATACTAGAATTCAAAATAAAGGAGTGGGAAGAAGGAATGAAACCTCCAAGTTTATATATAATTGGAGAGTTAAAGAAATTGAATTTATTACCATTAAAACTATCTGATGATAGATTATTAATTATTGCAAGAATTATTGGTGGATTATTTGGAAATGGAAATATAGATAAAAATTTGAACACTTTAGCATATATATCATCAGAAAAAGAAGCCATTGATAATTTCATAAGAGATTTAAAATCTATATTTGGTGATTTTACATATGAAATAAGAGAAAGTGATAAAGCATATTTATTTAGAACTACTGAAAGAAGGATAATAAGATTTTTTGTTGCATTGGGTGCTCCAGTTGGTAAAAAAACAGAAATTATATTAAAAATACCAGAGTGGATATACAATAGAAGAGATTTAATACTATCCTTTTTAGATGGTTTTTATAGTGCAGAAGGTTTTGTACCAAGATATTGGAAATGTAAAGATGGACATAAAATAAAAAATAAAGTAGAAATAATATTGTTAAATAAAAATAAGGAAACAATAGAAGAATTAGAAAGGTTTATAGATAAGTTGTATACATTGAGATTAAAAGCGAGATTAAGAATAGAAAGAAGAGATGGAAAGTATTTAATAAGAATAATGTTTAGTCAATCTTTTGAAAATACTTTTAGATTATATAAATTAATAGGATTTTCATATTCTCCAAGAAAAAGAGAGAGATTTGAAGAAGTTATTAATTCATATATTAAAGATTATTCAGAATTTAAAAGAAAAAATGTATTAGAAGCTATTCAAATATTGAAGTATAATTATGATAGAAAATTATATAGGGTTAAAGAATTAGTAGATGTAACATATAATATAACAACAGAATCTGGTAATTTAATTGTAAATGGCATATTAGTTAAAAATTCTGGAGGACTAGAAACACCAGCTCATCAAAGGGTAGTTGCAGGTGCGATACATAAAGCAAATAAAGGTGTGCTATTTATAGATGAGATTGGAACATTAAGACCAGAAGTCCAGATAGAGTTATTAACTGTATTACAAGAAAAGAAATATTCAATATTTGGAAGATCAGAAAGATCGGCTGGTGCCATGGTTAGGACTACTCCCGCACCTGCAGATTTTATATTAGTAGCAGCAGGTAATTTAGAAACAGTGGAAAAATTACATCCTGCTTTTAGATCAAGAATTAGGGGTTATGGTTATGAAGTATATATGAAATCTGAAACGAAGTTTACTAAAGAAACTGCACTAAAATATGCACAGTTTGTTGCTCAGGAAGTTAAAAAATCCGGTAATATACCACCATTTACAAAAGAAGCCGTTATAGAAGTAATAAAGGAAGCTCAAAGAAGATCCGGAAAAAAAGATTATTTAACATTAAGATTAAGAGATTTAGGTGGATTGATAAGATTAGCTGGTGATATAGCTAGATTAAAAAATAAAGAATTTGTGGAAGCAGAAGATGTTATAGAGGCTAAAGATAAGGCGCTAACTCTAGAAGATCAAATATCTAGATATTATATAGAGAGAAGAAAAGAATATGAATTGATTAAAAATGAGGGAAGTCTTATAGGAAGAGTAAATGGATTAGCAGTAATTGGATCTAAAATATATTATTCTGGAATTGTATTGCCTGTGGAAGCAGAAGTTGTTCCTGGAAAAGGAGCAGGGAAGGTAATTGCAACGGGTAATTTAGGAAAGATTGCTAAAGAAGCAATAATAAATGTATCTACAGTCATTAAGAAGAAATTTAAAGAAGATTTAAAGAAATATGATGTTCATGTACAATTTTTACAAACTTATGAGGGGGTGGAAGGCGATTCTGCATCAATTACCGTGGCTACAGCAATAATATCCGCATTAAAAAACTGGCCTGTAAGACAAGATATAGCAATGACAGGATCATTATCTATTAGGGGAGAAGTATTGCCTATAGGCGGTGTAATAGCAAAAATTGAGGCAGCAATAGAATATGGTTTGAAAGAAGTATTAGTACCAGAAAGTAATTATAATGATATTCCGGAAGATTTATTTAATAAGATAAAGATAATACCTGTAAAAACAATAGATGAAGTTATAGATCATGCTTTAATTAAGAATATTTAAAAATTTTTTTTATTATTATCTCTTTATGAAGAAGATACTCTATCTTTTATTTTTATTATTGATTTATCCAATATATTCCCAAAATGTTTGGCACGAAAATAATGTATATGATCCAGTTACATTTTTAAATATAAGCTTATCAAATAATTATCTTCAACCGAATAATATATTATACTATAATGTTTCTATAAATTATAGAGATATATATTATATACCAAATGCATCATTGGTAATACAGATAATTCAAAAAGGTGATAATAATAGCATATATCCATATCAATTTAATAATGATAATGAAATATATGAATATGTAATAAGAAATCTATATTTACAACCCGGGGAAACTATAAATATACCATTAAAATATATAGTACCTTATAATTTAGATCCTGGATACTATTATATTGTTGCATACTTATATACACCTCTAAACAATATAAATGGTTTGCCATTTATATACTATCCTGGATCATATACAGAATTTTATGTAGATAGTATTAATGGAGGTTATCCATCAATGTATATTGTAAAAAATGACACTTATCTATCATCTAGTTCTTTATATACATACGGTTCTATATTATACTCTTCAGGATATTATTATTCTTCATTAAGTGGGCCTACAGGATATGGAGTATCTAATGGTTTAAATATGTCAGTAGATATATATTCTCAAAATAATGCTAATGCCACATTATTATTATTAATATCACCATGGGATGATATTCTATACAGTCCTGTATATAATAATACATATAATATAAATTTGAATTCAGGTTATAATATAATAAACATAGATAATATAAATATTTCAAGTTTACCACCAAATGTATATTCTGCTAGATTAGAATTGCTATATAATAATACAGTAGAATCAATATATAGATTAAGATTTATAGTTTTGGGTCCAACTACCAGATTAGATGGAGTCTTTTTACAGGGAAATGGAAATCTAACATTTATAGTTGCTCCATCTCCAGATCATTATACGTACCCTACAACTCCAAATGTCATTGCCCAAGTATATTCTAATATATTAGGATTTAATGAAAATATATCTCTCGGAAATATAAGTTGGTATAATACTCAATTTACATATGTAAATTTACAATTGCCATTAAATTCGACAAAATTTGATTTATGTATAAATTTGTATTCTAATAATAATCTAGATTATAATTATTGTACTTATTATAATATTAATCAATCTGATACATATGGTTTACCATTATCTCAATTAGTTTATGTAAATTATACAAATAATTATTTCTATATATGTTCAAATATATCTGGCAATCTAATCGTTGCATATAATTCTCCAGCAAATACACTATTATCAACAAATGTAGATAATAATTGTTATAATTATAGTGATATTAGTAATGGAACGTATTATATATCATTTTATTCTTCTCAATATTCTAATCAATGGATAATTAATAATACTTACTATCCTTCAAAAACAAATATATTGATAAAACCAATAAAACAACAAAATGATAATATATATTATCTTGCCTTAGTAATAGTTATAATAATAATTTCTATATTATTATATATGATAAAAAGGTGGAAAATATTCGCGATATTTATAGTTGGTCTCGTATTTTTATCAACTATCCATTCTCAAACTATAACAGTATCACCAACTAATCTATGTTCTCCTTCTGGATCAGTAACCATTACAACTTCAAATTATTCTGGTGATGTAAATGTAAATTATACATTCTTTAATCCAAATAATAATTTTGTATATTCTAGTGGTCAATACAAGTATTTTGGTAGTTCTTATTCTTATACAATCGCATTGAATAATCTACCAGCCGGTATTAATGTACCAATTGAATATAATATAGATGTTGAAAATTGTACAATTGTTAATTTATCTATTTCATGTAGTTATAATACCTACAATGGATATATATATTCAAATTACCCATTTTATTTTGAATACTATTCAAATCCAATATATACTTCCTCAGATGATGCAGCATATATTGTTGCAGGATGTTCAAATTCTGAAAATATTATAAATAATACATACTTTAATTTTACTGTAATATTGCCCAATGGAACCAGTATTTTAACAAGGACTAATTGTTCAGGGGCAGGAGATCCTGATTGGGGACAGAATTTATGTGATTTAAATATATATAATTATGATAATTCAATAGGTAATTATACTTATAATGGATCATATGATTATAATGGACAACTATATAATATACCATTTGTAGGAAACCCATTACAAGTATTGGGTGCGTCCGCTGGTACTTTTACCAGTGTTTCTTGTACCCATGCTGTAGCAGATGTAAGTGCAAATTCTAGCTCTAATCCTCTACAAATTTATTTTAATTACAATGGTCCAAACACAGGTAATTACTATACTTATGATAATGGGGTATATATATTAGCCCAGAATACTTCTCTTGGATTTAATGTGAATGGTGGATATAATGGTTTATGTTCAGATGGTGTGACAAATTCAGGAACTCCTTCAATAGCATTTTGGCTATATTCTACAGATCAATATTTCGATCCAAATTCATCTGTATATATTTTAGGAACTTCCAATGCTGGTATAACATTTAGTAATTATTTTGTGGATAGGAGTACAATATATAATATACATCCAAATGAAGGTTTTGTTTTACCATCTGGTTCTCCGTTATGGCTAGCTCTGGAAGGTGGATCTTCTGTCAATGTATATAATTTCAATGAAAATAATCCAGGATATTATATATTATATACAGATTATATAAGAACTGTTTGTGGAAGTCCGGAAGATTATATATGTGATCCAAATGGTAATCTATGTAGTTATGGCCATATACAAGGCGAAGCCTGGGGATGGTTGCCAATAAACCCCGAACCTGGATATTATTTCTTAGTGATAAATCCAGATGCGACAGTTAATGTTCAAAATATAAGTTATTATCCTTATATATATAATATAAATCCCGGTGATCCTATATATCTCGGATATATTGATAATATAGGAATTGGTAATCTAACTGTAGGAGAAAATTATATATTGCCAGATCCAATATTGGTAAATAATAATTTCTTATTGCAAGAAAATCAAAATATATCCTTATATGCATATTTTCCAACAAATGAATGTTCTCATGTAAGCTGTCAAATACCATACAATGTTAGTTATCAAAATGCATACGGATTAACAGTATATAGTCCAGTGGAGTATTCTGGATATATAAATATATATTGGGATAATTTGTCTGTTTATACAAATCCATCAATAACGAAGATTACTTATGGACCAGTTAATCTAACTATAGGAGTAGAAAATTTAGGACCTGTGCCAGCAGAAAATGTTTCTATATATAATTTACAATATGATCCTGCATGTGTACAAATATTAAATATTTATAATGATTCACTAATAAACCCGGGCGCTACCGCATATTTAAATATAGAGATAAATATAACTAATTCAAATTGCAACCCACAAGATTATAATATATCATTTAGTGTATATGGTTGGAATACATATATATATAATTACTCTTTATTATTACCATTAAATCAGGTAAATAATCCTCCAAATGGCGTACAATTAAGCTCTAATACCGTATTTAATATAAAAGATATAAATTATCAAGCATGTTATATATCATTTAATAATGCTCAATATCCAAGAAATTGTAATTCTGATTTCTTATATCAAAATGGAATGTGTGCTGGTTCTATATGTAATACAGAAGTAATTACAGATAATCAATATGCACAATTTGACAATTATTATACATATTATAATTATCTAACCAATTCCAGTTCTATATTTGGAGTATCATCCTCTAGTCAAGTAATATCTATATATGTAGGCCAACAATATAATTATCAGGTATTAATAAAAAATCTAGTACCATCTCAAATAAATTGTACAATAGATACATTGCCAATAATATCAAATGATGACGCACAAGTACTATATTTTAATATAAACGGAATAAATAATCTTAACTTTACCATAGGTCCTGATGGCGTTGCTAATCTATATATTAATGTCTTGGGTTTGAAATCCGGTGTAGCTAATTTAATATATGGATTTACATGTAATAGTTTATACGGATCATCTACATATAGTCAAGAAGTGCCTGTATATGTTCTAGAGCCAAATGGACAACTAGCAAATAATGTTAGTAACTTGATTACATCAGAGGAAATAAGTCCTGGAGAATTAATAGGAGTTTCTATAGGTATATTAGCAGTAGCACTAACACTTGGGCTAATATAATTATTTTGATTTTTTAAAAAATCTCTTATTTAATTCTAAAACTATATCATGTATGCTTATTCCGAAAAATAATAATGCTAATAAATATATATCATATATTGTGCTTATAATTCCAGCTATAAATAAATATGCATGATGTATCTTTGTATGATATCTTTTAGTCTTGGTTTTTATTTCTATGATAAATTCCGTACTTGTTTTTCTTGTAACATATTCAGCAGATACAAAACCTGCTATGAACAGTAAACTATAAGCTACTAGATCATATATCATTATTTATAAGTCGATTATATATTTTAAAAATCTTATTCTGTATAAAGATATAATTATGGAAATAAATATAATTAATAGAGAGAAAAACGAATTATTCAATAGAGAGGAATTAGTTGTTAAAATAGATCATAAAAATGAGGCTACACCCAAAAGAGATGATATAAAATCAAAAGTTGCTGCTATGGTTGGAAAAGATGATAAATTAGTTGTAGTAAGGAAAATAATTACAGAATATGGAAAACAATCATCTAAGGCATATATAAATGTATATGATGATCAAAATTTATTATTAAAATTAGAGCCAAAACATATATTAAAAAGAAATAAGATAATACAATGAGTGAGAAGGAATTATCTGTCATGAAATTGTATAGGTTAGAAAGCGGGAGAGTGGAAAGGATTAAAAAGATATGTCCAAAGTGTGGAAGATTTATGGCTGATCACAAAGATAGATATACATGTGGATATTGTTCATATACAGAATTTAAGGAAAATAAGGATCAAAAAATATTAGATGGAATCGGAATCAAAATATAAAATTTCTTATTTTGGACCTTTAAGATCTTTTATCGGTTTGATGTTTCAAATACCAAAAAAAGATCATATATATATCTTAGATATGAAAAAAGATATAGATGATGGCTTTGTACATACTTTCTTTTGTATAAAACCATTAGATATATATCTATATAATTCTAATTTAGAATTAGTATCTTATAAGAAAAACATGAAACAATTTAGTATATTATTACCAAAAAAGCCATTTAGGTATATAATAGAAGGTATAAATCTAGATAAAAATAAGATAAATTTTGCTTTATCAAATCTTTCCAATAGTATCAGATAATATTTCCATTTCTATAAATAATCTGTCTACGGAACTTTTTATATTCTTTACGCTATTATTTATATTTGCTAATATTTCTGTTTTTAGTGCTGGATATATATATGGATTATTTGCAATTTCTTTATAATACATTTCTATATAGTTTTTTATTAATTCTAACATTGAGAAAAGATTATTTATAAGATTGATTATATTATTTATCTCCTGCATTTCATAATTATATAGGTAATATTGATTATTTTGGTAATATTTTTCATAATTGTTTAGATTTTGAATATATAATATGATATTATTCATCTGAGACATAATATTTTTTATATTATTTAATATTTCATTTTCATTATCTTGCACATTATTCATATAGAAAGAATAATATTTTAGAGTTTTTATATTTTCAGGGAGGAGGTGTATTCATCATATCTCAGACGCGCGCAGCCTCATCATATATATCTCAATATTCCTGTATTATTTTTATTTATCAAATCTTTTATAAGATAAAAATCTTTATCAAATATTGCTCTCCATTCTTTGTTGTATATAGTAGATGCAGGATGTAGAGTCGGAATTATCTTTATTTCTTTGTTCCAATAATTTATCTTGTATACTTTGCCTCTGTCTTTCATTATAGAATTAAATTTTATATTAAAGTAATTAAAGATCCATGATGTAGAGTAAGATCCTAAAGTAATTATTATATCTGGTTTAAGAATATTTATCTGTTTTTCCAACCATATTGAGCAAGCCTTTATCTCTTCATCAGTTGGTTTTCTATTATTTGGAGGTCTGCATTTTATTAAATTAGTAATATAAACATCTTTTCTATCAATATTTAATATATGATTTATATTTTCTGTTAAAATCTTTCCAGCTTTTCCTACAAATGGTTTTCCTTGTATATCTTCATCTCTTCCTGGTGCTTCACCTATAAATAAAATTTTACTATTTATATTACCATCACCTGGAACATAATTAGTCTTATAATTACATAATGAACATCTATTACATTTTAATATCTCTTTATTTATATCATTTATTGAATCCATACAAAATATATAAAAATAATTTTTATCTTTTTTAGATGTTTGCTCATGCTAAAGGAAATAAAAATTCAAAGTGGAAAATGATCGGTATCCCATCTGAAGTCGGTAGTTTATCAAATATAAAATTTTATTCAAATGGACCTAAAGCAATTAGAGATGCATCATATAAAGTATTTGATACATTATTGGGAGATATAGATTTGGAAGATATAGAAGATCTAGGGGATATAGATATAGAAGATATAAGAGATATAAATTATTTATATAATTATATATATAATAGATTAAAGGAAATATATGATAAAAATAAAAAATATATATTTTTAGGTGGGGATCATTCTATAACATATCCTATATTAAAATTAATTAGAGAAAATTGGAACAATTACAAGTTATTATATTTTGATGCACATCCAGATATGCATCCAGATCCTTATCCAAACTATGAAAGTTATATATACTATTTAATAAAAGAAGAATATTTGAATCCAGAAGATATAATCATGGTTGGTATATCTAATCTATCTTTTGAAGAAAAAAATATATTAAAGGATTGGAATATAAAATATTATAATTTTTATGAAGTATGGGATAATATAAATGATATTTCTAGAGAAATAAGTAATATATTAGATAATAAAAATTTATATATATCTATAGATATAGATGTATTTGAAAATGGATGTGGCCATTGGTTGGAGGGAATGGGAATAAAGGTATATCATTATTTAAAGATATTGAAGGAGTTAAAAAATGTACATTTAATTGGTTTTGATCTGACCGAATTATTTTCTAGTAATATATGCAATAATCTAGCCGTAAAGATAATATTAGAAACTATATCTATATTTAATTATTATAAATAGAATGTATATATATTAATAATATTAATATTGTTCCAAAGATTAAAGTATTTAAGGTTAATAATATTATTTTTTCATATATATTTAATTTTATTATATAGTTAATAAAATCAATGAAGTTAATTATTATAATTGGTATACCAGAAGATATTCCTAATAATATTTTTTTATTATTTGGATATTTATGATATAAATATGCATGTATAGCTGTAAAATAAAATATTATAGAAATTAATATATTTTCAATAGAATAAAATATTATATTGTTATATATTATATAATATAGAGAGCTAAATATAAATATGAATATAAATAATATTAAAAAATACATTGTAAAACCTTCTATTTTCCTATTAAATAGTTTATATATTAGATATAATATTATGATTTCGAAAATGGAAAATATTAATATATCTATTATAAAAAATATATTTTGTTCCAATGAAAATAGTATTTGTAATAATAATAATATAAATAGAAAGCAGAATATATATCTTTTATAAATATTGATATTATTTAATTTAGTAAAACTAATGTTCTTATTATCTTTTGATATATTAAATAATACTACAAATAATATTAATGGTATTAGATATGGAATATTTATATTATATATATAGACTAAAATAAATAAATAAAATACTGATATTATATAAAATATAAATGATTTTCTATTTATTATTAATTTTTCTTCTCCAATATAGTTCCCAATCAGATAAGATATTATGAAGAAAAATATATTATTATATATAAATATAAATAGGCTATTTATATTTAATAGTCTAGCTAATATATCAATTGGAACTAAAATATATAAAAATTTGATCATATTTGTATTTGATCTTTTTAATAAAAGATATAATATTGGTATATATATTGCTCCGAATACAGAAAATGATATTAAATAATTTTTTATATATATGAAAGATATAATTATAGATAAAAAATAAAATAATATATATAATATAAAAATATATTTTGATATATTTTGATTTTCGTCTATATATTTATCTATAAATGTTTCATTTGGCATTTATATATATTTATTAATAAATTATTATAAATATTATACAATTTTTATACCATTTCCCGTTTTTTCTAGATATACATCTGTAGACCCATAAAAACTAATATTATTAATAAATTTACATGGTATTATATTACAAATGTATTTATCATTATAACTTTCTGTACAAATTTTATTATTATATACATAAGTTTCTGATAGAAATACAAAGGACTGATTAGAAATATTTTCATTATTAATACAAAAATTGTAGACAAAATAATAGAAATCTGAATAATAATTTTCGCATATTTGTATATTTATACTAGATAATTGGCCGTCTATAGATATAAAATACGAATTATTATCGCAATTACCATAGTAATTAATTATTCCTAAACTATAATTATTTATATACACCCTAAATGGATATGGAAAAACTGCGCAATCAGGTAGTTCATTATAAAAACTATTATTAAAATAAATTAATTTATTTATTGTTGTATAAAATATAGGGTAACTTGGCGACCCTAAACAATTATTAGAAAATATTTCATATAATATATTTTGAGAATAAGAAAAGTCGTTGTTGCTTTCATAATTATATAAATCATATCCAGAATATATAGATGTTATTAATATTATCCCTACTAAAAATAATACCAAAATTATTGTTGTAAATATTATAGAAAATTGAGATTTCATATTAATTAATACATGATGTAGGTGTAGGCGGTGTTATTGTTGCAGGGCATGATATTGACTGAACGCATTCTTGTGCCAATGATTGGTCACATCCGCAATATGTTCCCAATACACATGCAGAACATGTATTGGATATGCTATATATATAATTATAATTTATTGTTCCTTCTCCATTTTTCGATGAGGAGCTTCCGCATATTATATTATTATTTGAATTACAAGAATCCTGATTATTATTTAATGTACAAGAGGAAGATATCACTTGTCCTGTAGTTAAGTTATATGTATATGTACATGAATAGTCGCAGATTTTATGTGCAGTATATGTATCATTATTTTGATATACTATAGAATTTATATTTATTTTTTGGGGAACTGTATTTCCATTATAATATATATTATATTGTGTATCTTCACAACTTAAAGTAATTATACATGCAGTATTCTGAGCTATGCATGTATATGGACAACTTGCAGAACATAAATTTGGAGTTTCTATACTTTCATTACATTTTATATATGGATTATTTGTAAATTGCTCAAAATTTTGTGCACAAGTATTTATAAAATTATTATTTAAAGCATTAGCGCAATCTACGAAGGAACATTGAGAAAATTCTCCAGATTGTGAAAATTGAACGCCTTCATTATATAAATAAAATGCAGGATTATCGGATACTGTTTGATTAGCGCTATAAGGATATATATATTCTGAATTATTATTATAAACGGTTAAATATATACCAGTCACGTATACAGGATATTCATAATTATAATTACCAGCTTCTATATTATTACACGAACCTAAAACACCAGCATAATAATTTGTTGAAATATTGGTTTCTATATTGTAAGGATAATAATATTGTAATTTTTCTAAATCATATATACTATTATATATATTTGTTGCTATACCCTCTTCTGTTAAATTACTATAATAATTTAAAGCAGCCTGGCATGATTGTGGAGCACCGCAGGCTTCTGGATATGCCGCCCAATATTCTTTTCCCCACGAATTTAACCCCGCTATATAAGATTGTGTGTACGCTTGTTGTGTAATTAAAGTATTTATATAACCTAGAAAATAATCTGTTAGTGTTACTGAAGAAGTGAATCTTATAAATATTTCATTTTGTTTGGAACTTAATGATATAGATACAAAAGATAGTATTATAATTACAGTTATAAAAGCTATAAATAATAACACATATATAAATTCTATTTGATTTCTCATTATTATATCTTAGTATGTAAATATATAAGTGTTAATATTGATAATGTAACGATAACTCCATGAATTACACCTAAACTTAGTGCAAGATTTGGTAAGCTAAATATTGGTAATAAGAAAGAATTCATTCCTGGAGCAATACCAAATATTTCATTTTCTAATAATTCGCCAGATACCAATTGGAATATTAATAAAATACCTAAAGTTATTCCTATAGATTTTTTCAATATATTAGTATTTTTTCTATTAAAAAAATAATGTATACCTAGAAAGAAAAATATAAATGATATAATTATTCTTGTATGTAAGAGATACATTAGATAGCTATCATAAAATAAATATAAAACGCCAAAAAATATCTGTAAATTATATAAAAATAATAGTATAATGCTATAAAATGATACAAATTTATTTTTTAATTTTTTATATATTAAATAAAATATTATATACTCATATATTGATATAAAAATCATTGATAAAGATATATATTTATAATATGGGTCATTTATATTTGGATGTTTTATATAAAATAATGATAAAATAATTGAATATATTAGCTGTATAAATATTATAATTTGAGTTGCATATATAATTATTTTTTTATAATTATTTATTTTATTTAATTTTGATAAATCTATACCATTGTTTTTATTTAGATAATTATATAAAAATATAGGTATTAATGTTATTAATATTAAAAATTCAAATAAATACTCTGCTATATCTGTCTTATAAAATAAATAAGCTATATTTATAACTATTTGTGGTAATATAACATCAACATCAGTTCCAATTACATTTATTACAGTATTTATAAATAATAGGATAATAAAATAAGATAATAAGAATATATAAATTATTAATTGTTTTTTTGATATCTTTAGATTATTTATTATTAATGATTGTCCAATAAAATACGCTAATAGATAAAAGAAAATATATAAATAAAATAATTCTGCTATAAAATTATGGAATGTATTTATTGAAAAAATTTCTAAAGGAAATAATAGATATATAATTTTATAATTATTATAAGTTGTTTTTGTATACTTTAGTAATAATAAAAGTATTGGTATATAAATTATACCAAATATAATATTAAATATGTTTATACCAAATAATATATAATTTTTATTCCATATCTTAATAAAAGAAAATGATAATAATATTATTAGATAATAAAAAATAAATTTTTTATTATTGTCTACCATGTATCTAGCACTCCAACCAGATATCCGCCCAAGTTTAGTTTAGGAATTGGCAAATAAAAATAATATGTATATAAATTTTGGTTTTTTGGTATTGGATATCCTAATGATATGCTATTTCCTTGCCCATTATATAAATATGCATTTAATTCATATACATTACCATTGCTTGTTGTACAGAATACTCTTGGCATTGCGATTCCATTAGATCCAGGATGTGGATCCCAATATGCTGCAGATATAATTATATATGGATTATTTGGATCTCTATTAATTATTGCCCATTTTGTTATATTAAATTCATATAATCCTGCGCTATTCTCATTTTGATTTATTTGATATACTAAAGGACATTGTTTTCCAACTATTATACCACTTACATTTTCTATATTTTGAAATACTCCTACAGGACATGTTAAGATGCCTCCATTTGTTGTAGATACTGTACAATATGGTGCTGCAGCTAAAAATATATAATCGGGCTGTCCGGTTGAATTTAAATAAGATATATATAATCTTATAACTTCATGCCAAGGGTAATCTATATATACATCCTGACAAGATGGCGGTATATATACTTTTCCTCTATAAAATGAACCGACTATCGAAGAACCAGAATTTATTAGACCAAGATCCTGCGCTAGTTGCGTTATATCTGTTGCAGTTTTATATATTGGTGGGTTTGGATAATAATATCCTTCGCCACTATATGCTCCGCCTACAACAATATATTGTCCATAAAAGAAAGATGGTAATGTATAGTTTGGTGCTACTGGAACCATCCAACCATCATCAAGATCTTGAAATAATTCCCAATTACCATTCTGGCAAAATACAGATGCGTTTGTAAAATCCTCTCCAGGAAATAAGGTTGATAATGATGTACAGAATCCACTAATTTCAGCTTCAGAGGTACAAAAATATGGGCCATATAATCCTCCCAAGCCCCATGAACCACAAGAATTATCTTCATGAAATGGTGCAGTTGCATTTACCCAACCAGCACCATGTATATTTTCATATTCTGCTCCTTGATAAGCATATGATACGGAATATTCAGGAGAATATACAGTTTCAGTATAATCATTAATATAACTAGTATTGTAATTCCATTGATACCATTGAACTCCATTTGTATTATTTGGTGGATTTATTTCACAAGAGTCCCAATCATATATATTTCCAGTAACTAAAAACATTTGAACGATCCATCCTGTTATAGATGGTAAATAATATATTGTTAAATTCCAGTTATTACCATATATACTATCGAAATAATTATATAGATCCTGAGTTATATTTGTACATGTGTTATCATTTATACAATATTCATTATTTTCTGATGTAGATAAATAAGATAATAAAAATGAGTATGATTGATTTACGCTATCATTATTAATATATGATAATAAATCTACACTATTTTGAATAGTCAATGAATATTGATTTTCTGGTATATATTTATTTGTTATATTATTATATGTTATTATAAAATATAAAATAAAAGATAAAACTATTATTCCAGTTATAACTATAATTATTATATAATTTACTTGGCTTTTCATTTTATATAATATAATATTATTATTAATAAGCCTATAATTATTATAATTACCGATAATATTGGTAATATATTATACTCATTATTATTATACTCCGTTTTAGTCAAATTTTCTTCATTATTTAAATATATATTATTTATAGAACTATTAGTCATTATCTGACTTGTCTGGTTATTATATATACATGTAAATACTCCATAACAATTTACTTCTATATTGTTTGGAGGTGGGCATTCTTTTAAAAATTCATTATATAATTTTTGTAAAGAATAATTATATGGGCATCTATACCAATCTCCATTAAAACTTTCATTTTCTGGGCAATAACCACATGATTGCTCTATATATAATGCAGAATATATATTATTATATTCCGTAGAATTATAATTTCCAGGTATATATGGAGGGTTAAAACATGGATATGGAACTTCTGAACAGGATTGAACAATCCATGGTGTATCTGAACAGCTTACTATATTATTACATGCAGATAATATAGGATATACATCTTGATATGAGCTTTCTGGAACTAATGCTAAAGGATCTATCTCTGTTCCATTAGGATAAATACATAAGAACTGAGTTATTGTTGTATTATCTATGGTTAAATTTTGTATTATGGAACTTAGATTATAGTGATAGCAGAAATTATATTTTTCAGGAACCTGTCCATAATAATAATTAAATGCATTAAATGTATTACCATCTACTATACAATATTCTCCAGTTGAGTTCGCATAAAATACTCCACCTCCATATTGGCAAAATACTGCTACAGGATTTTTTAATGAATATATATTATATACAAATAATAATGAAATTAAAAAAATTATAATATTACGATATATATGTGACATTGTTTATAGAAATAATATAATAAGGAAGGCTTTGGCCGTATGGTGTTGAATTATAAGGAACATATATATATCCATTATTCATCCAATATACTCCTCCACAGTTATATCCACTTCCAAGTACTTTTTGTACATAATAATTACAAAAATTTTGGTTTAAAAATAACTGACTGCACGATTGTATAGATATCATATTATTTGGTATAAGAAGTGGTGTTGTATCATAATAATTTGTTGTATTATATACTACTATGATGCATGCGGATTGTTGCCCCCATTCGTTTTGTATTATCCAACAACCAGGCTGATTATATTCTTCTTGGCATATATTTGAATTATCATTAAATCCTACTAATAATGTTGCATGTCCCGTTGCTTCTAGATAATAACTAGTATCTTGATTGGATAGACCACCTAAAAATCCACTTATACTTAATGGACCATAACATAGTAAATCTTGTTTTATTTGTTGGGTGCTTAAATCTCCTGATGGTGGCAGGGCTGCTAATTGTCCTCCTGGTCCTATAGCCTCTTCACTATCTAAAAATCCTGAAGCAAGATATTGTTCAGAATCTGGTACATAAATATTATTATTTGGTATACTATATGACTGTCCGCATACATCTCCTGGATAATTAGAAATATTTGTACTGCAGTCTGCCAGTTCTTGATAATATGTATTATAATTATTATCTGTTCCTATACCATATTCTTCTGAAAATTGTATTCCTTGATATGGTAATCCACCTAAACAACCCATTACATCTTGGCAGTATCCTGGAGAATTTGGATTACCAACATTGCAGTTAACTGCAATTTCTGTTGGTGAAAGATACAAACTTAAATTTGGTAAATTATTATATATCATATAATTTGAGGCAATTGCATATGCAGCGCTCCATGCCCAGCAATCACCGCATGTACCTTGATTTCCAATGGGGGGTAAGTAACTATCTCCATTTACATCACCCCAGTTCCAAGAAGTTTGTCCTGTATAATTATATAAACAATCATTGCTTGATATTATATTATTTGAATTATTGGAATTAATTATCATATTATACGTATTATTATCTATTAAATATTCAGATTCATTATAATTATTTGTTATATATATATGATTATTTGATTTTATAAAGTATATTTCATTTGGATATAATAAGTAATTTATTTCAGAATTATTATTATATAAGGATATATTATAATTATTAAATGTTATTGAATAATTATTGTTGTTATAATTTAATACTATTGAATTATTGGCATAATATATTATTACATCATTTGGAACACTTAATCTTATAAAATAGTTGCCTTGAAATGTGGTTATTGTATTTTCCAAATTTTGTATATTTTGGACAAAATTTTGAAATTCTATATTTTGTTGTGATGTCTTTAAATTATAAATATATATATAATATATACCTATTGCTAGTCCAACTATTACTAATATTATTCCTACATTCAATAAATTGATTTGAACTCTCTTCATAAATAGTTTTTTTATTAGTTTTATAATTTATATATTTTATGTAGATGAATATATCTCTATTGAGTTTGGATTATTTTTATATATTGTTATTTCTATATTTTCTACATTATTATTTAGGTTAGCGTATTTATATAATGTATTATTATATGATATAGTACCTTCTATTATTATATTACAACTTGAATTGTATTTTATATATTGATTATATATATAACAGGTTACTTCATTTCCATTAGATGATATATAATTTAGGTATTTTGATATTTGAAAATTTGTTGTTATACTGGTTCCATTGTTAGCATTACATACTTCTTCAATAGAATTAAATAAATTTTGGCACTGATTTATTTGATTTGATACAAGATAGATTTCATTATTCATATAGCTAAATTTTAAATATAAGTACATTGAAATTCCAAATCCAATTACAGTTGCAATAAGCCAGAACCATTTTTCCATTTTTATAAAAAATATTTATCTATATATAAAAATTATTGTAATGATAAATATACATAATTTATATTTGAATTAATTAATATATAGTCACCTTGTTTTATATAATAATTACAATTTTGAATCTGTACATTAGGATCTATACTTAATACATTATCTATTAATTGAGAACATGAAAAAGAATTTGTTCCATTATAATATACTAAATAACATAATCCATTTTCTTTTTTATTATAACAAGAAATTATATCTAAAGATAATGTGTCTATAGATTGAACATTAGTTTCAACTACCGTGCTTGTACTATTAGGATGCGGAAGTGCAGTATTTATATAAGATACTAGATTACTTTTTATCATTAAGATTATACCAACGATTACTACTACTGCAATTATTCCTATAATTATTATAAATGTTAAATTTACGGGCATTTCTTGACCTTTCATTGCCATAATATTATATTTGTATTATTATAAATTATAAATATACTTTGATATGGTGTAAAATTTAATTGATTATTTTCGTAATGAAATAATAAATTATTTGTATTAAAATTACTATATCTATTTAATATATATAATATATTTGTGGAATTAATGGATAAATTTTCATCAATATATACATCATAACAAACATTAAATAGGTTGTTTGTATTTATATTTTTATTATAGCAACTAATCACTAATCCAGCAATTGCATTTTCTATATAATCTTCTGTTTGGTTATTAAATTCTATGGTTTGCGTTTCTGGGTAGTATTTTAAACATGATGGAGAAAATGAGTCTGTGGATACTATACTTTCGCAATAATATTGTTTAGAGTTTAGAAAAAATTTATCATATATTATATATAAAAATATACTTATAGAGATTATTGCTACAATAATAATAAATGCCTGATCTATAGCAATATCATTTTTCATATATAACTTATATTTCCTTCATATATATATATTATTCTATTTCCTTCTGGAATTAGTAAATTATTTATTGTACAGTTTTGAGTTAAATATACTTTTATTTCTATTGTTTTATAATAGCTTTGGTTATATAAATTATTTAGTTCTTGGCAATTTATAGATCTTATATTATTATTTGTATCATTTACTTTATATATATAATAAAAAGAAAAACTAGCTGCTGCAATAATTAAGATAAAAGATATTAATAGTTCATATTGAATATTTTGAGCTTTCATATTGATATATTTGTTGGTAAATAAGGCCCGAAAACAGAAAAAATTACTATAATACCAATTATTGAAAATACAGTATATATTATAGTTCCTAATAATAAATTTTTTCCTATATAATAATCTATCATTGTATTATCAAATCCATATTTTATTCCAGCAGTCATATATGATGTTATAATTATAAATTCTATGAAAAATATACCAATTATAGCTTCAAAATATGTTGGTGGTATTAAATTATATAAATTAAAAGTTTGTACTATTAATTGTTCTATCCCTGCAGAACCTGATATACCAATGGATTGATCAATTAGTTGGAAGAAGTATGCTAAAGCAAATAACATAGATATTATCCCATTATTAAAGACGGTTACTAGTGCAGATATAAATGGTATTAAATTTTTTGATGTAACATCTAACATACTTATTATTTCATTTAGAATCTTTCTTACATTATTTTTTATATTTATTACATTTTCTAGGTTATAGGAAATATTATATGTTATTTTTGATAATATCTCTGGACCTTTTGATATGGAATATATTATTAGTTGTAAACTTTCTCTTACTAGTTTTGATGGATAATAATTTATAGATCCATTATTAATATTGAATATAGAATTTATTAAGTCGAAACCTTTTCTCAAATTATATATTGTTATCTTTAGGAAATTCTCCATTACCCCACTAGACTTTATTATCTTATAATTTTGATATGTTTTTTGTATTACAATTTCCATTGGATAACCATCTTCTAATAATGAGGCAAATTCATAAGTTACTATTGGAAATTCATCTTCTATTTCTTCTATTTGTTGTATTTTTTTTACTTTCTGATATGAATTAAGATAGAAATATGATCCTATACCAAGACCCAATCCTAAAGGTATTGTTAAAACAGTTAATATATTGTATAGGGCTCTATCCTGATATATTATTGATAAATATTGGCTATCTCCTGGTGGTATATATAATAATTGAATTGCTAAATTTATTATATGATAGAATCCTATAATGGATATAGAAAGGAATATTAATGATATAAAGATTATTGGTAAATATTTACCATTTATCTTTATAGTTCCATTTCTTGGTAGGTCTTTTGATAATGATAAATCAGGTGTAGAAAAAGCAAAAGGGCTTTTAGACAATAAATTTTGGGCTATTAAGAATACTATTACTGGAAGAATAATTATATAACTAAATGCTATAAAGTAAAAACTTACTGTATTTAATATAAATATTGATAATAATGGTAGCATAATTAATGTTATCATTGGCATCATTACTAAAAATGATACAATTGCAGTTGTTGGCTCTTTTAAATTTTCTACATATTCTTCTGATCTTTGTAAGGATTTTTTTAATGTCCATTCTAATATCCTATCAACTAATTTATTTATATCATCTATAGAACTTTTATAGTTTATATTAATTAAATGGGTGATTGCATATACAAATTCAGGATTTATATAATACCATCTATATTGATAATATTCCAAAGCATCTTCTATTTTATTAAATCTGTTTGTTTCTAAGTCATATATTATTTTTTTAAAATCATCTGCTAATATCCCATTCATATAATATGCTACATATTGTATTGCTTTTTCTAAATTTGGATTTCTTTTAATATATAATGATAAATACAATAAGATCCAGACAGATTCAGAAGTTGCTTTAATCTTTACTATCTGAGTATAAAATATTGGATAATATATAAGATAAAAATTTAATATTAATAATGATATAAATAAAGAAAATGCGAATTGAAATGATATGATACTAAATATAAAATAAGTTATTATAGAAATTATAAATAAAGATATATTTGATGATAATATATTATTAGGATTTGTATTTAGCCTATTTAACCATAAATGAAATTTATAAAAATCATATATCTTCTTTGGAGCCTTTATTTTTATTATTATAAATTTATTATAAAAATTTTCAAAAAAAGACATACTTATACGCTATTCAATTCATTATACTGGAAATCTAATAATGCTTGGCATAAAGGTGTCTGATCTTGATTTATATTTATTGATGGGCATATTCCATTTACATATATTTCTCCATTTTGTACAATTATGCTTAGATTTCCTGCGCAATAATTTTGATTATAGTAATTTACTACATTTATTAAAGCTCCGAACACCTGGTTAGTTATCCAGGTTGGTATATTTCCATTACATGTAGATGGACCTGGATATAATATTGTGGAAGGTTGAGATATATATAATTCTACATTTCCATTTGAGACATTTATTTCTGTAGATGATGCATATTGACCAAATACATATTTTGTTGCTTGATTTGCATTATAATCTAGTGTATTTATATAATATTGACATTCTATATACATACAATCTAGAGGAGTTATGGAATATCCTTGATAACTACATGATTGACCATTATTAGAATTTCCATATAACTGATTTACTATTGTACATGGTACAGAATTTTCACATAAGTAATATCCAGGACTATTTTCAGTGTATCCATTTCCTATACTTACATATTGGCTACAATAATCTATAGGATTAGAACATGCACTAGTGCATGTTGATACAGCCTGTTGAATTTCAGTATTTGATATAGTTCCAATTTTTGATGCTTGTTGAGTAAATAATTTTATTACTATTACTGCTACCACTAACATAATTAATATTACGAATATAAGTTCCACTGCCATGTCAATACCTCTTTTTTTCATATAAATTAACAATTCTTTATAATTTATAAATATTTAATTATTATGTATAGATCTTTATCTTCTTTTAATAAATTTATGATATCCCTTTTAATATCTATAGAACTTTTATTTGAATATATTGCTAATGTTCTATCATCTATAAAATTACTTTTCCTTATAATAATACTGTTTTCTGATTTAAAACTTAAATTTTTTGACCCATATGCAATAATTTTATCAATTAAATTATCTACTTTTATTATTATCTTTATCTTTCCTTCTGATAATAAATATTCTTTCAAATCTTCCGGAATTTCACTTGCCGAAAAATTCGCATTTATACCTATAATGCAATCACCTCTCTCTGTTAAAAAATCGTCTTTTGTAACCTCTAGAGTGGATTTGTGGGTTGCCTTTATTAATCTATTTCCTTTTGCTTTTATTTCAAATTTCATTTAAGTAATCTAAAATTCCTTTAACTAGATTTTTATTTAAATATTTTTCAAATCCTTCAAACTGGAATATATTATGTATGTCAATTAAATAATAAGTATTTTCTTTTAATAATAGATCAAAAGCAAATATCTGTAGATCCATTTTTTCAGAAATTTTATATGATATTTCTTCTATTTCTTTATCAATTTTATATTCTTTTCCTCTACCGCCCTGGCTTATATTTGCTTTATAAGATTCGTTATTTATTCTTTGCATGGCACCGAAAGGTTTTCCTATGAAAATTACTCTTATGTCTTTTTCATAAGGTATATATTCTTGAAAAATTAGATGTTTTATATCCCTTTTATTTTCCAAATATTCGTCTAAAAAGTTATATAATTCTTCTTCATTATTTATCTTAAATACGAATTCACCCCTATGAATGAATTGATGTTTTACCATTATTGGAAAACTTAGCTTTTCGAGGATGAATCTTATGTTTTTCACTGAATATATTTTATAAAATTTCGGTATCTTTATATATTTTCTTAATTTATCATAAAAAAATGTTTTACTTGCTATTTGGTTATTTATATGTAGTTTATTTATGACATTTTTTCCATTATCATTTAAATAATTTGCTAAAATATTGGAATCATATGTGAATGTCATTCCAAGATAGAAATAAAAATTATCATATTCTAATATCTTTGTATTTTCATAAGGATATACTAGGTATTTATATGCCTCTACTATATCTATATTATTGTAACCACTTATTTCATCGTAAAATCTTTTTATTCTATAATCTTCTAAATTTTGTCTTATAAGAATCGCTATTTTTTTCATTTTTTATTTACTATGTAAAAAAGATATAAGCTTTTTTATGAATAAAGTTATATGGCTTCTTCTAAGAATAGTCGAAAGTCTCATAAAAAATCCGTTCCTAAAAAAACAAGAGATCTAAATGAAGTAGATATATCAAAACATTATTTGGTACCAAAACACGAAAAGATAGATGAGCAAGAGAAGCAAGAATTATTAAGGAATTATAATATAAAGCTATCTGATTTACCAAGAATAAAAATTTCTGATCCAGCTATAAGAAAATTAGAAGTTAAACCAGGGGATGTTATAAAGATTATTAGAGATTCACCTACTGCCGGAGAGAGTATATATTATAGGGTTGTGATTGAGGATTAAACTTATAAAAACGTATTATAAAATGAATAATGTGGATAAAAATAAAGACAAGTATATACTTTTATATAAATACCTTGATGAAAACCAATTGCTGAACATACATCTCAGATCCTTCGAGTATTTCGCGGATGTAGAAATGACAGAGATAGGGAAAAAGTTGGGCGTATTCTCTCCAAGGATATTGCCTTCTGGTTTAAGAGATCTACAATTTAAGATAGATAAGATATGGTTGAGTAAGGCAGATTTTATGGAAAAAGAAGGAGTTCCAAGGTTAATATATCCAAATGAAGCATTAATTAGGAATATAACCTATTCTGGAATGGTTTATATGGAATTTTCAGTATTTGAGAATGAATCGTATAAGACTAAATACCAGGTTAGTATTGGAAGGTTACCAATCATGATAAGATCAAAATATTGTAATACATATGGATTATCTGAAGAAGAATTAATAAAATTAGGTGAAGATCCTACAGACAGAGGTGGATATTTTATAATAAATGGTAGTGAAAAAGTTATAATATTATCAGAAGAATTATCTACAAATAGATTTTATGTCCAAGAAGCTAATAGTCCAGTAAAATATAGTGGATATTTACTATCGGAAGCTGTTACATTACAATCTTCACATAGGATGGAATTAATGAAAGATGGAATATTATATATCTCATTTGAAAGATATAAAAGAATACCATTAATTCCATTAATAAAGGCTTTAGGATTATCAAAAGATTCGGAAATTGCACAATTGATAAATGAGGATGACAATTTTGAAGAGACATTTATTAATCTATTGGAATATCAAGATATGAATGAAATAGATGATAATATTAGATTCTTAGCAGATAGATTGAGATTAACAGGTAATTTTGATGTAAAAAAAGAGAAATTATTGGGAATTTTAGATTCAAAATTATTACCTCATGTAGGTACTGAACCAAAAGATAGATTATGGAAGGCATATAATTTAGCTAAGATGGCGAGAAAAATATTATTATTAGCCCACGGAAAGATAAAAGAGGATATAAAAGATCACTTTTCTAATAAGGTAGTGAGGACTCCTGGAGAATTATTAAGAGAAATGTTCCTTATAACATTAAAAACAATAATGAATGATGCGATGTACCAATATGAGAGGTTAATCAGAAGGGGAAGAGTGCCTCCATATAATTCTATATTTAGATCAAAGATATTTAGTGAAAGATTTGAGTCTGCTATGGGTACTGGAAAATGGACTAGGAATAGAAATGGTATAGCTCAATCATTAGATAGAACAAATAAAATTGCTGTTTTATCCCATCTTACTAGAGTATTTTCGTCCATATCCGAAGAAGCAGAATTATTAGAAGCTAGAATGGTTCATGGTACTCATTGGGGAAGATTAGATTTAATTGAAACTCCAGAGGGTCATGAAACAGGATTAAGAAAGAATTTATCTTTATTGTCTAAGATTAGTTTTGAAGAAGTAGATAGAGATAATTTAATAAAGAGTTTGGAAAGTATAGGATTAAGGCCAATAGTTAAAAATATTTCTAAGTAAGTAAAATAAAATGTCTTACGAGGTTTATCTAGATAATATATTTATAGGATACGTGGAAGATTATGAAGATTTTATCAGAGATTTTAAAGAAAAAAGGAGATCAGGTATTATACCAGAATTTGTAAATATATCTTTAGATGAAGATAGGAAAATAGTAGAGATAAACACAAGAAAAGGCAGGATTTTAAGACCTTTAATTGTAGTAAAAGATAAAAAGCCATTATTAACTAAAGAAGATATTGAAAAATTATCTAGGGGAGAGCTGTCATGGTCAGATTTGGAAAAGATGGGTGTTATAGAATGGGTAGATCCCGAAGAAGAAGAAAATTTAAAGGTAGCGTTATATCCAGAGGATATAAAAGATGATACGACACATTTGGAAGTTTCTTCATTAATAATATTTGGTATAGCTACATCATTAAATCCTTTCTCTAATAAAAATCAGTCTGCAAGATTAAATAGAGGGGTTAGACCGTTAAAGCAATCTCATGCTATATATTCTTTAAATTACCATAATAGATTTGATACAGATATATCTATATTATATTATCCTCAGCAACCAATTGTAAGAACATTTTCTAATAAGATATTTCAAAAAGAGAATTTAATTGGTCAAAATGTAGTAGTAGCAGTTATGACTCAAGATGGATATAATATAGAAGATGCATTAATAATGAGTAAAAGTTCTATAGAAAGAGGAATATTTAGATCCGTATACTTTAGATCATATGAAGTAGAAAAATTGAGATACCCCGGTGGTCTGCAGGATGAAATAGGTATTCCGGATCCATCTATAGAACTATATAGGGGGAAAGATAAATATAAATATTTGGAAGAAGATGGTATTGTATCATTGGAATCTTATGTTTCTGCTGATGATGTTATTGTTGGTAGAACTTCTCCACCAAGGTTTTTAGGTCTGAGCTCTGAAAGTATAACTACTGGTTTAAGGAAGAAAGACTCTTCTTTAACGATGGGCGGTGGAGAAGAAGGATATGTAGATTCGGTTGTAGTTACAGAATCTCCTGATGGTAATACTTTAATAAAAATAAGAGTTAGAGATCTAAGAATACCAGAACTTGGTGATAAATTTACTGTAAGACATGGTCAAAAGGGCGTAATCGGAATGATTGTAGAGGGAACGGATGTACCATGGTCATCTTCTGGTATTAGACCTGATATAATATTTTCTCCAGCTGGTATTCCATCTAGGGAAACTTTTGGACTATTACTAGAATTATTAGGTGGTAAGGTAGGATCATTAAATGGCAGATATGTAGACGGTACTCCTTGGTATGGTGAAGATGAAGAAGAATTAAGGAAGGAGTTATTATCTTTAGGATTTAAAGATGATGGTACTGAAACCTTATATAATCCAATTACTGGAGATGAATTTAAAGCGAAAATATTTATAGGTAGCTTATATTACCTTAGATTAAAATATATGGCTAAAAATAAATTACAAGCAAGAGCTACAGGTCCAATAACGCTATTGACGAAACAACCAACTGAGGGAAAATCTAAAAAAGGTGGTTTGAGATTTAGTGAGATGGAAAATGAGGTACTTGCAGCTCATGGTTCTTCTATATTATTAAGAGAAATGTTCTCTTCTGATGATTCTGTAATATTTGTATGTGAATCCTGTGGTTCGCTAGCTACAGAAGATAATATAAGAAATAGATTATATTGTCCCGTTTGTGGTGAAACTGAAAAAATTTCTAAAGTAAAAGTTTCATATGGTTTTACTTTATTATTAAAAGAATTAATTTCTATAGGTATTTGGCCAAGATTAAAGCTTGATTATAAATTCTGATTATGGCGGATATATTTCCAAAAAGAATTTCTGAACTACAGTATTCTTTATTAAGTCCGGATACAATGAGAAAACTATCTGTTGCAAAAATAATAGTACCAGAATTATACGACGAAGATGGTACTCCGATAAGAGGAGGATTGATGGACTTACGATTAGGAGTAGTAGATCCAAGTTATGTATGTGAAACATGCGGAAAAACTGTAAATAAATGTCCAGGACACTTTGGTCATATAGAATTAGCAAGACCAGTAATACATCCGGAATTTATATCTACAGTTAAAGAGTTAGTAAATGTAGTTTGTCAAAATTGTGGGAGAGTAAAATTAACTAAACAAGAATATGATTTTGCAATTAAAAAAGTTGAAAGATATAGAAATAATAGAAATTGGAATTTAATGTATAAATTTATAATAAAATTTGTTTATTATAGATCTAAAAGAAGGAGTAAATGTCCTTATTGTTCATTTGAAAATAAGAAAATAGAATTTAGAAAGCCTTATAATTTTTATATTAAAGAGGAAAATTTAGAAAGAAAAGTATATCCTACAGAAATCAGGGCAATATTTGAAAAGATAAAGGATGAGGATTTATATATACTTGGTTTTCATCCTTCATTTTCTAGACCAGAATGGATGATATTAACAGTTTTACTAGTTCCACCTGTAACTATTAGACCTTCAATAGTACTGGAAACAGGTGAAAGATCAGAAGATGATCTAACTCATAAATTGGTAGATATTGTTAGAACTAATCAAAGGTTAAAAGAAACAATTACAACAGGTGCTCCTCAAGTAATTGTAGATGATTTATACAGTTTATTACAATACCATATTATTACTTACTTCAATAATACAATGCCAGGAATTCCTGTATCTGAATATAGATCTGGCAAGCCATTAAAATCTTTAGTTGAAAGAATTGTTGGTAAAGATGGCATAATAAGGCATGATTTATTGGGTAGAAGACTTAACTTTAGTTCTAGGGCTGTAATCTCACCTGATACAAAAATAAAATCGAATGAAGTTGGTGTCCCTATATATATTGCTAAGATGTTAACAATATCAGAGAAAGTAACTAAGTGGAATATAGAAAAGATGAAGGAATATATATTAAATGGTCCAAATAAATATCCAGGAGCTAATTATGTAGCTTCTCCAGATGGAAGAAAGAGGATTATTACTGAAGAAAATAAAGAAACTCTCGCTTCATTAATAGAGCCTGGATGGATCGTAGAAAGACATTTAATGGATGGTGATATTGTCCTATTTCTAAGATACCCATCATTACATAGATTATCAATGATGGCTCATTATGTTAAAGTATTGCCTGGAAATACATTTAGGATAAGTCCTACAGTAGTCAAACCATATAATGCAGATTTTGATGGAGATGAAATGAATTTATTTGTTCCAAGAAGCGAAGAATCAAGAGCAGAAGCCGAATTATTAGTAGAAATATCAAATAATTTTATATCTCCAAGACATGGTAATTTCGTAGCAGGTATGACTCAAGAAATGATCACGGGATTATATTTGATAACTCAAGATGATGTAAAATTATCATTTGGTTTAGCATCTGAACTAGTCTATATATCTAATGCAGGAGAAGAAGACTTGAAAAAATTATCAAGATTTATAGAAAATGCTAAAAAAGAAGGAAGGGATTATCTAACAGGTAAAGAGGTAGCATCAGTATTTTTACCGGATGACTTTACAATGCAATCGGATAAAATAGATATAAGAAATGGTTTAATAGTTGGAGGATCATTAGATTCTAGTCTCACAAAAGCAGAAAAAGGGAAATTATTTGTAGTATTATATAATTTATATGGAAAAGAATATCTTGCATCCCTACTAGAAAAATATAGTTTACTAGGTATATATTATCAATATATATTAGGATTAACATTAGCAATTTCAGATTTCGATATATCAGAAGAAGGTAAGAAAGAGATAGAAGAGAATATTAAAAAGACCAAAGAAAGCATAGATAAACTATATAATAGCTTTAGAAATGGAACCTTGGAGAGAGTTAGAGGGAAATCATTATTAGAAACATATGAATTAGTTTCAATGCAGCAGATAGCATCTAGTATATCTTCCATACAAGATATATTAAGGAGAGATATGAAAAAGGATACTGGTACTTATATCATGTCTATTACTGGTGCAAGAGGAGATTGGGATAATGCTGTTAGAATGGCTGGATCATTGGGTTTTCAGGCTTTTAGAGGTAAATTCGTAAATTTTGGTTATAAAGGAAGAAATTTAAGTATATTTGAAAAAGATAAATATCATCCACTATATTATGGATGGGTAATTAGTAGTTATAGAGAAGGATTAAAACCTTGGGAAATGTTTTTCCATGCATTGCCCGGTAGAGATGCACTTATGGATACTGCTATAAGGACTGCTCAGGCAGGATATTTCTATAGGAGGTTAGTTTTAAGTCTATATGATATACATGTAAATTCAGATCTATCTATAAAGGATTCATATGGAAGAATTGTACAGTTTTTATATGGAGACGATGCGATTGCAGTGCATAAATCTATAAGCGGAACTTTAGATGTGAAATTATTGGCCCAAATTTTAAAAACTTCAAAAGAAAATATAGGAGATGGATCTACCAAAAAGGATAAAAGAAGAAGTAGAAAAAAGTAATAATAAAGAATTATATAGCTTAGTAGAAAATTTTTATAATAAGATGAAAATAGATCCTGGAGAACCAATAGGTATTATCACAGCACAGTCTATAGGAGAGCCAACAACTCAGATGATATTAAGGTCTTTCCATTTCGTAGGTATTGCTCAGTCACAAGCTTCTTTAGGTCTGCCAAGATTAGTAGAAATAACAGATGCTAGAAAAAAGATGAAAGGTAGATATATGATTATAAGATTATTAGATGAATACAAAAATGATATAAAAGTTGCAGAAGATGTTGCTAAAAAATTAAAGGAATTATTACTAGAGGATTTAATACAGGAGGTTTCTATTGATATATTTGAGAATAAGATTATAATAGAATTAGATGAAAATAAAATGAATATGGAGGATATAAACAAAACAGAACTGATAAAGTTATTAAAGAAGAGATTAAAAAGATATACAGTAAACTCAGATAACAATATTGTGGAAGTTATTTTGAAGAAAGGGAAACCAAGTGAATTATATTTATTAAAAGACAATATTAAAAAAATGCTAATAAAAGGAATAAAAGGAATAAAAGATGTAACTATTTCTCAGGAAAATAATGAATATATATTATATGCTATTGGGTCTAATCTACAGGAGGTTATGAAAATACCTGAAGTAGATTATACGAAAGTTTATACGAATGATATAAAAGAAATAGAAAAAATATTAGGTATTGAAGCTGCTAGAAATGCTATATTTAATGAGATAAAGAAATTATATAATGATCAAGGATTAAATGTAGATAATAGGCATTTTATGCTATTAGCAGATGTATTGACATGGTATGGATCATATTTAGGAATAAATAGATATGGTTTACATGCGGAAAAGGATTCTGTATTATCAAAGGCAGCTTTTGAGACACCAATACCTATATTTATGAGAGCATCAATGATGGGAGAATCTGATCCTGTATTATCTAGTATAGATAATATTATAATAAATCAGCCAATATTCTTAGGAACTGGTCTATATAATATATTTTATCAGGCTCCTAAAAATAAAGAATAAAAATATTTTTTGTAATTCTATTTAGATGGTCAGTTTTGATGATATAAGAAGAGGGTTAAATGATATAAATAATAAAATAATTATAGGTACTGAAGAAACTATAAAGATGATAAAAAATAATAAAATAGAAAAGGTCTTTTTAGCTAAAAATGTACCAGAAGACACAAAGAAGGATATAGAATACTACTCGAAATTGTCGAATTTTGAAATAGAATATCTAAACTATACAAATGAAGAGATTGGTATTCTATTGAAAAAGCCATTTAAAATTTCCGTTATATCTATAATAAATGGGTAATGGTTTATATGCTGCAAAGAAATTAATAGAAAATAGGAAAAAATTTAGATGGAGTAAAAAAGATTGGAAAAAGAGAGTATTAAGATTAAAAGAAAAATATGATCCTTTTGAAGGATCTCCAATGGCATCTGGAATTGTACTAGAAAAGGTTCAAATTGAAAAAAGACAGCCATATTCTGGTATGATAAAATGTATAAGGGTTCAATTAAAGAAAAATGGTAAGGTAATTACTGCATTTGCTCCTGGAGATAAGGCTATAAAATATATAGACGAGCATGATGAAGTATTATTAGTCGGTATAGGAGGACCAAAAGGTAGAACTATTGGTTCGATTCCAGGAGTTAGATATAAGGTTGTTCTAGTTAATGGACAACCATTAAGATTATTAAGATCTGGTAAAATAGAAAAAGCAAGAAGGTAAAGTTTATATATGTTTTTTATAGTATTATCTTATGGTAATTGATCTTTTGGTTAGTGTAGGATATTATATTGTTTTTATAATATTATCCGTAGTAATTGGATTTTTTATTGGCTGGATAGTATATATGATATTAAGTATGTATATTGGCAAATATATTGGAAAACTATACCAGGGTTTATCAGAAACATTCAGTAGTATTCCAAAAGTAGATATAGGTAAGGTATTATCATATTTAATAGCAATAGTAGTTGGTATATACGTATTTAATTCCGTATTTAATTTATTACCAAGTATATTAACTACTACAGAATATAGTTATATATCTTCTTTAATTAGTGTGATTAATTTGGTAGCAAGTTATCTATTATCAATAGTTATAGTATTCTTTATAATAATTGTTGGTCTAGTATTTGCAGTATTAATTACTTCATATCTCTATCTATTAATAAGGGGGTATAATGAGGATATAGCTACATTATTAAGATTATTGTTATTTATCGGATTTGTGTGGGTTGTTACAGTATATTCATTAAATTTACTTGGATTGACAAATACTTTATTTAAAAATATAATGGGAGTATTTGTAATATTATCTATTGCATTTATTATAATGAGATATATAACAAATAATATTGAAGAAAATGATTATTATAATAAGATAAAGCCATTTGTACAATTATTTATATATTCTATATTTATTATAAGTTCCCTATCTATACTAACAGTTGGTTACTCTACAGCATCTGCATCGGTTGAATATGTATTTGCTTTAGGATTTGTGATTTTATTTGTGCTTTTGTTAATACCGCAACTATATAGAGTAATAAAGGAAGAGAAATAGATTTTTAAATTATTTTTTGATAATTTTATCAATGGTAGATATTAATGATTTAAAATTTCTTGGAAGATGGAAATATGAAATTGAATTAGAAGATGATACACTAAAAGCTTTTATGAATACTAGAGCATGGGTTGTTCCGAAAACAGGTGGTAGGTATCAAAATAAAAGATTTGGAAGGAGAAATATACCAATAATAGAGAGATTTATCGGTAGAATGATGACTCCAGGTCATTTTGGTAGTAAGCATAGATTCACTTCTTATTATGCTTCCGGAGAGTATTATAAAAATTTAAGTATATTAGTAAAAGTATTTGAAATAATAGAAAATGAAACAAAGCAAAATCCAATAAAAATCTTGGTAAAAGCGATTGAAAATGCTGCTCCAAGAGAAGAAATAACTAATATAGAAATGGGTGGATCTAGATATCCAAAAGCTGTAGATATATCACCCTTAAGGAGAATAGATCTAGCTATAAGATTTATAATATGGGGAGCATATCATAATTCTAGAAATAAAAAAGATATGGTTAGTGCTCTTTCTAGAGAAATAATACTAGCATATAAAAATTCTACAGATTCCTATGCCATCCAAAAGAAATTAGAGCTGGAGAGACTAGCTTCTTCTTCTAGATAGTTTTTTAAATATATAATATCAATTTTAATTTTATGCCTGAGCGGAGTCTGGTTCCAAAAAAAGTATTTTTTACTAAAGGTATAGGGGTAGCAGATGATGAATTATTAAGTTTTGAACTTGCATTAAGAAATGCTAAAATAGAGAAATTTAATTTAGTTCCTGTATCTAGTATTGCGCCTCCAAGAATAGAGATAGTAGATATTGATGAAGGTTTAAAATATCTAAATCCTGGACAGGTTGTATTTACAGTATTATCAAGATTTAGTTCTAATATAAATAATAAAGAAATATATTCTTCGGTTGGCGTTGCATTACCAAAGAATAAAGATTATAATGGCTATTTTACCGAATATCATGGATATTATACTGGTAGGGAAGACAATTATGCAAAGAATAAAGCAAGATTTATGCTAGAAACAGCCTTTAATATTGATATTGATAGTAACTTTGAAATATTTAATAAGTCAATAGTGGAGGATTATACTACTGTTATATCCGCTGCTGTATTTATTTTTTAGAAATATTTATATAATTTTAATAATAGTATTTTATTTATGTTTCCTGTATATGATATAGATAGAGCTGTCTTTGCATCTTCACTTGCTGTTCATATTATAATATCATCATTAAGTATAGGTATGCCATTTGCATTGGGTACTATAGAACTGTACGGAGTATTAAAAAAAGATTCTAAAATAAATTATCTAGTAAAAAGGTTGAGTACTATTATTTTAGCTTTATTTGCAATTGGTACCTTATCTGGAACTATAGTAGCTGTAGAAATGGCAACTTTATTTCCAAAATTTATGCAAATAATATCAAATACTGCTATAATATCTTTATATATAGAAGTAGGTGCATTTTTTATAGAATCTTTATTCTTAGGTTTATATCTATATTCTTGGAAGAAGTATGGAAATTCAATATGGCATCCAATATTTATGTATTTAGTAGGATTCTTTGCTGCAATGTCTGGAGTATTAATAATAACATTAAACTCTTTTATGAATTATCCTGTAGGGGTACAATATATTAATGGACAAATAATTGATACAGATCCTTATGCAATATTTTTTACACCTATACAATTTATTGAAACAGGTCATGGAGTTTTAGCATCATTAACATTTGGAGTTTCTTTTTTTATTGCTATAATAGCATATCATATATTAAGAGAAAAAGATCTAAATAAAATAGATATATACGGAAAAATTATGAAAATAGTCACTCCAATATTTTTTATATCAATATTAGTTACAGGATTATATGGAATAAGTTCTATAGATACTTTATCTGTATATCAACCAACTAAGTATGCAGTCTTAGAAGCAAATGTTAATGGAAATATCTCGCATGCTTCTGAAAATCTGTTTGGATTTATTAGTCCTAATTATACATTAGAAAATTATATATCAGTACCAGATTTACAAAGTTTATTATTACATGAGCATTTTAATCCAAATACTGTTGTTCCAGGTATTTTACCAAATGAATCTAATATAGCATCTCCTGCTGATATTACTGTATCACATAATTCTTTTGATATTATGGCAATTCTAGGTTTTATAATATTCCTAGGAGCTGGATATATGCTATTATCTCAAATATTATCTAGAAAAGATAATAATAAAGATAAAAAATTTACATTAAATCCTAGATATACATTTTATTTGAATAAATTAATATTGTATGCTTCTATAATATTAGCTTTATTTTCTATTATAGCTGTAGAAACAGGATGGATAGCTGCAGAAGTAGGTAGACAGCCATGGACAATATATAATATATTATTAACAAAGGATGCAGCGAATCTTAATCCCAGTGTTGTTCCAGTAGCAATTACATTTCAGATAATATATATTATATTATTCTTTTCAACATTATGGGCCATAAAGAAATATTTCATTGATAGATTAGAATGATAAATTATTTATTATATTTTTTTGTATTATTGGGCGCAATTATAGCAACTATAATATTATTTTTATGGTTGGAACTTGGATTATCTTGTTCTTATTTTATTAATAAGGATTTATTTAAGAAATATGAAAATTTGTTTTTATCATCATGGGAGATTACTGGAACTACAATTGTATTTTTAGTTGTACAATTTGAAGCAATAGCTCCTAATCTGTTAATTCCGGTTGCTTATTCTTTTTATATATTTATATTTTTAATATTATTTTTCTTTATATTTAGGAATATAAATATAGGAATATTTGAAGGATTAACATTTAAGAATAAATATAATAAAAGTAGTTTAATAATTTATACAATAGCAACTTTATTTTTAGGAATAATAATGATTACATTGGTAAGTGCAGGTATTACTGGTATAGGTATAATAGGATTATCGGGTAATATAATAAATTGGAATATATATATTATATTTAATTATTTTAATTTATTATTATTGATATCTACAATCTTATCTTCTCTTGGATTTTTAGGATATATATTTGGAATAGACAGTTATAAAAGATATTCTATAATAGGTTATATATTATTTATTATTGATCTAGCCTTATTTACTAGATCTATATATGTTTATTACTTAATTATTCCTTTAGTATTATTTATATTAATGTTACTTGTTAAGGTTAGAATATATATACAAAGAATAATATATGTATTATCACATTACTTTACTTCCATTATTGTAAGTATAATGATATTTCCTTATCTATTTAAAATTATTAATATACAAAATATAATTACTCAAAGTAATATATTATTATCTGCAGAATTTGTAGTGTCCATATTTATTATAGTTGCAATATTTTCTATATATTTATTTGAGATAAAATCTATATTAGATTAAGAATCGAATACTTTTTTATATATTTCTTTTAATTGGTTGGGTACGACATGAGTATATATTTGAGTTATGGATAAAGAACTATGACCTAATAATTCTTGTATATATCTTATATCTATTCCCCTAGATAATAATGTTGTTGCTAATGAATGTCTTAATACATGTGGAGTAACTTTTTTATTTATTCCTGCTTTTATTGCTGTTCTTTTGATAATTCTCTCTACCTGTCTTGATGATAGTGGAAATATTATATTGGAATCTAAATCTTCTATATAATCTTTTATTCTATTTAATAACTCCTTTGGTATGGGTACTATTCTTTCTTTGCCCCCTTTTCCTAGAACTTTTACTAATCCCTCTTCAAATATTATATCATCTTTCTTTATTTTTACTAGTTCAGAAACTCTAACACCAGTATAGAATAAAAATTCAATTATTAGTCTATTCCTATAACTTTCGGCAGCATTGATTAGCCTTTGAAATTCTTCTAATGTTATAAATTTTGGTAATCTTTTATCTACTTTTGGGGCTTTAATTTGTTTAGCCAGATTTTCATTATCCAGAAACCTTAATAAAGATGCTATACCCCTAATATATAATCTTAATGAGTTAGAATCTAGTTTTTTATTTATCTTTTCATCTGCTAAAAATCTAAATATTAAATTTTTATCTATATATGTATTTATGGTAAATTGATCTATATCATTTAAATTTAAATACTTTTTTATAAAATTTAGGAAGGTTTTTACAATTATATTATATGTTTTTATTGTATTTTTTGATTTTCCTTGGATCTCCAACCAAACTTTGTATTGTTCTAATATGCTCTCCATACAAAACTAAGAAACTTTATGATATAAAAATTTTAAATCAAAAATTTTAATATCCCTACTTGGCATGCACTGGGGATAATATGAACTAGTTCCTCACAGTAGGGTATAAAAATGATGTAGTTGGCTTGAAACTGACTGGATGATGAAGACGACTGCTCTGATTATAAAATTTTATGATTGATATCTTTTTTATTTTCCAATACTTTAGATAAATTTTAATATCATTAAGATTATTTTATCAATATACTACCTCTCCATCAAAAAGCACCGCAATATATGTAAATTTCCTCTATAAATATATAGACTGATATTATAAAAATATTTCTATGAAGGCCATCTATTTTTATTATTTTTCAACACCTGGTAATATTTATTCTAATACGGTCTATAATATACCTCGATCTAATATATAAAATTTAAAAATAGAGTAATAAATTCTTTCCATAATTTTATATCTACTAATTTTTTGATATATTTATATCTTTTTGCATTACCAAAAATATTTTATTAATTAATTAGTTTTAAAGAGGAATCTTCAAAAAATTATTGTATATTTAATTTTTGCTTTAATTTATTTGCTATATTATATGTTCTTGATAATATGAATCTTACATTATCTTTTGATATTACACCCAGATTTAATGATAATTTTATACTATTTTTGTATGTATTCTCTAATAATATATTGATATTTTCCTTAGTTGGATATCCTATATTAATAGACAATCCTAATGAGTACTTAAATGCCAGATTTAGTTCTTCTAAATATTTTTCTAATGGAGTAGATAGTACTTCTTGATTATATAATACTTTTCCATCATAGAATAATAATAATCTTACTTTTACTGGAATTGGTGTTATATTGAACTTCTGTAGTAATGAAGCTAGACCTTCATCTACTTTAGTTCCTTTTTTTGCTACTATACAATCTTCTGCGATCGCTATCTTTCCATTCTCTACTTTTGTTTTTATATTATACTTCTTTAATTCTGTTAATACAGGACCTGGTGTTAAATTTGTTGGTCCGGCTTTTATCATTACATCATCTTCTAATATATCTCCTATCCTAGCTGCCCTATAGGATCTATTTTCTTCTAATATTTTATTTAGTATAAATGGATTTATTTCTTTACTTGGTATTATCAATAATATTGTTATTTTTTTATTTTCTTCTAATTCTTTTATTAAACTTTCTAAATTTTTATCATTTAGATTTTTTAATGTCCTTATAAATAGGTTTTTTCTTACAGTTTTTAAATAGAATCCTTGTGATTTTAAATTTTTTCGAATTTTTTGTAATGCACTTGTAGGTGTCTCTACTAGATTTGCTATTGCTAGTAAATGATTTTTGCTTAAAATATTATACAAATTTTCTACATACTCTAATTTTTGTTTAGCTACCATTGTGATACTTTTATTGATTTACTCATTGTTTGCTTTAAATATATACTTTTAATACTATTTTTACCTCCGGGTATTCTATTAATTAAAAAGCCTATTACAGCATTTATATTCTCCTTTATATCATCTGGGGACATATCCTCGCTTCCTACTATTATACCAAATGTAATATGGTTCTTTATTGTGATCCTTACCATCTTTTGCATCTTTTCATATAGATTTTTTAAAAATTCTGGAGTTATATTATCTGGAAATATCATTCCATATTTTGGATTTGGCATCTTATTTCTTGCAGCTAAATACCTTCCTAAGAATTTACCTACATCGGGCATAACAGAAGATTGGGCAACAAATATATAATATTTTTTAGCTATTTTCTTTATTTCTCTTTTATTTTGACCTAAATCCTTAATATTATCTTTAACTAAGACAAAGTCGAATATTTCTTTAGCAGATTTTTCTAATTCTGGGCCTACGATTGCTGCTATCTTTGATTTCTTTCCTTTTCCTTTTGGCAATTCAAAATATTCTGTAAATTTATTTTCGGCTTTATTTAGATCATAACTTTTCTTTAGATTTATTATTAACTCTATGGTTTGTTTAAAATTTCTTTTTTTGGATTTTTGTATCATTGCTTCTATCTCTTTAGCATCCATAAAAAAGAGAAATATAAAAAATATTTAAAAGTTTATTACGGGCCTCTCATAAACTTATTTATCAGGTCTTCAATACTAAAAGTACCTGCAAATGTTTTTCTTATATACCTTTTAATTATATAAGTAATTAATAATAAAGATATTGCAACACCAGCAATAAATCCTATTACAAAAAATATAATATTATATAATAAAGACATACTACTTCATTAAATTATCATATTTATTTTCATTAACTTCTTTAATTACCTCTTTTGGATTCTTTCCATCAACAGTAAATCCTAATGATAAAGCAGTTCCTAGTACCAATTTTGCTGCAGATTTTAGATCTATAGTATTTAAGTCTTTCATTTTTAATTTGGCTACATTTATTACTTGTTCTAATGTTATATTCCCTGTTATCTCTGTACCAGTAACTCTCTTTGCTACTTCAACCTTTGCTTCTTTTTTTAATAATGATGATGTTGGTGGTAGACCGACTTCAATTTCATATTTTCTTGTTTCAGTATCTACAATTATCTTTACTGGTACTTGTAGTCCTTTAAATTCTTTAGTAGCTTCATTTACTTTATTTATAATCTCTCCGACGTTTAATTTTAATTGACTTAGTTTTGGTCCTATATTTGGTCCTGGTTTAGCATTTCCGCCTTCAATCAATAGTTCAATCGTTTCTTTTCCCATTCAATTAGAATTTAAAAATATATTTTAAAAATTTAGTATTATGGATATTATTAATAATATTATGGAAATGAAAGAAATTTATGAAACTGCTACTAAACCCAGGTGGGAGGACATAAAAAAATTAACATATGTTACTTTGCTGTTCTTCTTCTTGGTTGCTTTAATATCCTTGGTTATATTTATAAGTCTACAGTATAGTATATTAGTATGCCAATTTACATTGTAAGTGTAACATCAGGAAAGGAAGAAGTAGTAGCGGATCTAATATCAAATGAGGCAAAAAAGAATAAATTGGAGATATATTCTATATTACAGATACCAGGAATAAAAGGTTATATATTCGTAGAGGCGTTAAACTCTCTAGAAATACAAAGAGTTTTAGTAGGGCTAAGATATGCTAGAAAAGTAATTCCACAAGAGATATCCATGGATGAATTAAATAAATATTTTGAGGAGGAAAAAGTAGAATTAAATCCAGGGGATATAGTAGAGATCTTAGCCGGTGCTTTTAAGGGCACGAGGGGGAAAATAATCAATATAGATGATAAGAAGGAGGAAGCATCTATAGAACTGATAGATGTACCAGTTCCATTACAATTAAGTATACCTTTAAATAATCTAAAGATAGTAGAAAAATCTAAATAACTTCTATACCCAATTCATTCTCTATCTTTTTCTGTTCTTCTGGTTTTTCTACTCCTGGTTTATTATCAGTTTTTATTCCTAATATAAATGATGGCATATTTTTCAGTTTTGTTATAGTTATAGATACTTTTACATAATTTTTCTTATCATCCTCAAAGGAAATACCTTGTATTAATTTTGCTCTAGGATCTAGTACAGATTTTATTGTATCTAGTATTTTGTTTATATCTGCTGGAGTTACATCTGGAGAACATACAACTCTTACCAAAGCAGCTTTGGCTCCGGTTGCATCCACATCAATTAATGGATTGTTTAATGCTCTTTGTACGGCTTCTGTTGCTTTGTTTTCAGAATTCGACTCTCCTATTCCAAATATTCCATATCCAGCATTTGATACTATAGATCTAAAATCTGCAAAATCAACGTTTATATATCCAGGTTTTGTTAATAATTCTGTTAAGTCTCTTAATGCATTAGATAATAATGAGTCTGCAACTTTAAAAGCTTGCATTAATGGTATATTTGGATATAGTTGTTGCAATTTATCATTTGGTATTATTACTAGTAGATCTACATTCTTCTCTAATCTTTCCAATGAATATAATGCATTATCCCATATATTAGAACCTTCTGCAGAAAATGGCCATGTACATATTGCAATTACTATCGATCCTAGTTTTTTAGCAACTTCTGCTACTACAGGTGCTACTCCACCTCCAGAACCTCCGCCCAGTCCGCATGTTAAAAATATTACATCTGAACCTTCAATTGCTTTCTTTATCTCTTGTTCAGATTCTTTTGCTGCTTCTTCCCCGATTTTTGGATCTTTTCCAGCCCCCAATCCTTTCGTAAGTTGTTTTCCAACTAATATCTTTTTATGTGCTCTTGTAATTAGTAAATGTCTTACATCTGTATTTATTGCAATTAATTCTGGCCCTTCAATATTCATGTTATATAGTGTAGATATTGTATTGCTTCCTCCTCCACCGCATCCTATTACTTTTATCCTTTTTGTAGCTTGAGCAAGATATTCTTCTAGTTCTTTATCAAAAATCTCTGTACTATTATCAACCATTTAATTTTTTTGGTAATAAAGTTAATAAATTTATTCTTTTTCGATTATCTATTTTGAATATTTATGGCCTATGAATTATAAAATATTTATGTTTCATATATAAATTTTTTTATAAAATCTCTTTTATGACTAAATGGGTTGAAATATTATATTCTATATATGATGAAAATGGAAATCTATTGGAAAGTACTCAGGAGGAAGTAATTATCCCATTAGGTTATAATATATTGCATAAAGAAATAGAGGATAAATTAGCATCTTCAGAATATGGAAAAGAATATAATTTTTTATTAAAAAAACCGTTTGGGAGTAGAGATTCAAATCTAGTAAAAATAATTCCAGTCTCCGAATTTTACAATAGGAATATAAATCCAGTTATTAATTTAGTAGTAAATGTAGATGGTTCCATTGGTATTGTTAGGTCTGTAAATAGTGGTAGAGTGCTAGTAGACTTTAATCATCCTTATGCTGGTAAAGATTTATTATATGTTATAAAATTGAATAGAGAAGTTACTGATTTAAAAGAAAAGATTTCTGGATTATTGGCTATTATATACAATGTAACTAGAAAAAATATAGAAGTAAATATAGATGATAATAATAAAAAGATATCTATAAATATAAAAGATCTCGACTTAAATAAAGAACAGAAAGAAATTATTAAAAAGTTTATATCAGAAATAAAAGACTATAATATAGAATAGGGCTCGTAGCTTAGTTGGTAAAGCGTCGGGCTCTTAACCCGAAGATCGGGGGTTCGAATCCCCCCGGGCCCAGAACTTTCTAAATAAGTATAGTAGTTTTTTACATAATGTTTATATATTACTAAAATATATATCTATATTATGAGATCTATATCACCTATTATAGCTACTATATTAATTATTGTTATTACTGTAGCTATTGCAGGATTAACTTATGCATTCTTATCCGGATTATTTTCTGGATTAACTTCTTCTACTAGTAATCAGGTAAGTAGACAATCACAATATATATCTTTCTCTATTACTAATTCTTATTGTTCAAATAATATATTATATATATCTATATATAATAATGGTAATATACCAATAATAATAAATAATAATACTGTACTAACTATTAATAATGGAAATAATAATATTGTTAGTATAAATGGTAATAATATTATATGTAATAATAACAATACTATATTACAAGGTAGTACAGATACATGTTATATAAATAATTCTTTATGTATATATAATCCTTCAAATAATAATAATCCACAAATTACCTTAGATTATCAAGGAGTGGGAAATAATAATAATCTAGGTAATGGATATCTTGTAGGATACTTTACTAACCCTTTACCTATAATAATATACAATACTCAAAATATAAGTACTCCAACACCTTTCCAACAAGATATTGCTATATGTAATGGTAATCCTAATGTAGGTAATAATTTTGCTTATGTAGATAATGTTACTTTATATAATGAAATAAATTCTAATGGATCCAATATATTATTTTATTCTAATAACGGATTATTATATTCATGGTATGAAGGTCAAGAAAATATAAGTACTGCTTCTTGTGATGTCTGGTGGGCAAATTTACCAAATGGAATTCCTGCAAATAATAATATAACTATTTATATGGAAATAAATAATAATACAAATTATTATTCTCAATATTACCCTTACACAGGTATTTCTGCATATTGGTATTGTTATTCGGAAGGATATACAAATATGAGTACATGTCCAAACTATGGATTATATGATAATGGACAATATGTATTTAATTTTTATGACAATTTTGCAGGAACGAGCTTAAACGTAAATAAATGGATAGATGGTAACAGTATTCCATCAGGTGCTTCGGGTTATATTTCAGTAGATAATGGAATAACACTTGAATATTCAGGTTCTACATCAGGCGCAGGTGGGATTTGGATTTATACAAAATCAACCTATACGCAATCAAATCCTTTTATATGGGAAACTCTTGAGAATATGTATGGTTCTAATAGTAGCGATATAAGATTAAGGCAGTATATTCGGTTAAGTAGTGCAAATACCTCCTCAGATATAGCAGATAAGGAGGCATATTCTTGGCTTCATTTAGCTGGTGGTATTGATTATGGATATTTCTCTAATTCAAATTATGTGAACCAGGCACCTGTAAATTTTCAAACTTCAACCACAAATTTAGGTTTTGAATCATTTGTGGTTCCTGCTGCTAGTTCTTTATATGATTATACATTTATAGATGAACAGATTCTAAACAGCTCAGGATTTTATTGGTATCAGCTTTCTCCATCTGGAGTAGTATTAAATTCAAATTCATATACTGGTAGCAATAACAATACTTTTGTTCTGCTTATACAAGCTTCTCAAGACCCCTACACGGGAACAACACAAGTTAATATAGGCTGGACTCTTGTCCGTGCATATCCACCAAATGGAGTTATGCCTGAAATTTTTATACAATAATTTTTGATAAAATATAAAAGATTATATGTTGAAAAAATTTTATGTATAATTATTTATTAAGAATAAAGTATAATGGAGAGAATTATCATGGTATTGCATATCAAAAAGAGTTTAGAACAATATCTGGAGAAATAATAAAAAATCTTAAAATAAATGAATTTAAGTTATCTATATTATCAAGGACAGATAAGGGTGTAAGTGCAGAAGAGAATTATATATCAATATCTACTAATACTGAAATAAAATCTTTTAATATAAATTTAGATAATATAAAAATATTAAATGCATATAAATTGACAGATTTCATAAATATTAGAAAATTTTCTTTGGGAAAATTATATCAATATAATTTACCAAAAGGATTGTTTAACAAGATATATAAACCAAAGTATTTAACTAACTTAGAAAAGATATCAATTGATTCTAATCAAAATGATTTTGATATAAATAAATATATGGAAGGATCAAAATATTTTATAGGTAATAAAGATTTTCATAATTTTGCAAAAGGAAAAATAGAAAATCCATATTGTATTATATATAAATTTAATATAGAAGATTCGGATAATTATTATATAAATTATGTGGAAGGAAATAGATTTTTGTATGAAATGATAAGGAGAATAATTACATTTTTAATATCTGTGGGTTATAATTTATTTCCTTTAGAATTAATTGATAAAGTATTTACGTATAATCTAGATCCAAAACCATTTCCTGCAGATCCAAAATTCTTAATATTAAAAAAAGTATATCTAAACTGGAGAGAATTATATAAATATATAGAGGATATAATAATATAGATATTTTAATTTTTTCATAATATTATATCTATGATATTAGTTATATCTTTTGTTCCATCAGGAAAAGGTAAAGAAATTTCTAGAAAAATATTAGAAAAAAGATTGGCATTAAATATATCTATAAAGAGCGTAAGTACGATAAAAATTGAGGAAGAAAATATTAAGGAAGAAGAACAAGATCTATTAATAATAAGTACAAGAAAAGAATTATTTGATATATTAAAAGATTTTATGAAAAGTATGAATATATGTAAAGTACCAGAAATAATTGAAATAAAAGTAGATGATGTTAATAAAGAATATCTAGATATTCTAGAGCTTGAAACTTCTATTAAAAAAGTTAAAAATGCTTGAAGATCTAAAAAAAGCAGCAAGTATAGCGAAGAAGATTAGAAATGATGCAGAAAAATTATTAAAACCCGGAGAAAGTTTATATAATATAGCAGAAACTATAGAAACAAAAATAATAGATTTGGGAGGTTTTCCTGGTTTTCCTGTCAATATATCAATAAATAATATAGCAGCACATTATACCCCAAAAGTTAATGATGATAAGAAGATAAAAGATGGAGATGTAGTAAAATTTGATTATGGTGTGCATGTGAATGGATATATAATCGATACGGCTTTTACTGTAGAGATAAATGATAATAAATATAAAGATTTAATAGATGCTAGTAAAGAAGCTTTGGATAATGTACGAAAAATAATAAAAAAGGATCTAGAAGTATCTAAAATTGGAGAGATAATAGATAATACAATAAAATCTAAAGGATTTAAACCGATATATAATTTGTCAGGCCATAGAATTGAAAGATACATTTTACACGCAGGAGTCTCGATACCTAATTATAATAATAATTCTAAAATAAGATTAAGTGAAGGAACATATGCTGTAGAGCCTTTTGCTACAAATGGGGCAGGATTTGCAGAGGATTACACATTATCTGGAATATACTCTATAATATCTGATAAACCCATAAGAGATCCAAATATTAGAAGATTTTTTATGGAACTATATAAAGATTATAATACTATTCCTTTTGCTTATAGATGGTTATATAATAAATATAATGGGAAAATTAATCTAAATATAGCTATAGAATATTTAAAGAAGAATGGAAATCTTTATGAGTACCCAGTTCTAATAGAACAGGGAGATGGGATCGTAACTCAATTTGAAACAACATTTTATATAAATAATGAAATTTTTGATATGATGAGTTAAAATTATAGGGACATGAATTTAAGATCATGTTAAATTTCTTTCATTTTTTGTTATAACCAAAAGATTTTTATATATCCTCGAAGATTATAATTATATGGCAAAGAGAACAACACCAATTCCAGTAGCACCATTGTATAGAGTTCTAAGAAAGTCAGGAGCATCCAGAATAGGTCAAGATGCAAAGTTGGCCATGGTAGAAGCAGTACTACAGGTAGCTGAAGGTATAGCAGAAAGGGCAGTAGAACTATCAAAACACGCAGGAAGGAAGACAATACACGAAGATGATATAAGATTGGCAATAAGAGAATTAAGAGGAATGTAAAAAAGGCATTTTAATCAATTTATTTAATTTTTAATGATTTTATATCTTTTTCATTAAATTTTAAAAATTATTATATATATATTTATAATGGTGTTTGTTGAGAGGAAACCTATTGACTTTAAAAAAGAGAGACCAACATTGCTAGAAATGAAAGGAATATCCGCAAAGACTGTAGAAGAGCATTTGAAGATATATGAAGGTTATGTGAAGAAATTTAATGAGATTAGTCAGAAATTAGAGTCTTTGACAGAAGAGGATTATAGCTCTGCAAACGTAACATACTCTACATTGAGAGAATTAAAAGTGGAATGGACAAGAGCATTTGGTGGTATGATAAATCATGAGATATACTTTGGTCATCTAGGTGGAAATGGTGGAAAACCAGGATCAGAATTAGGTTCACAGATAGATAAAGATTTTGGATCATTCGAAAAATTAGTAAAAGAAATAAAATCTACAGCGATGGCAGCGAGGGGATGGGCTTGGTTATTATGGTCTGAAGATTTGAATAGATTGGTAGTAAGTATATCTGATGAACAAAATACATTTGTAGTACAAAATTCAAAATTATTATTAGGATTAGATGTATTTGAACATGCATATTACTTAGATTACGGATCTAATAGAAAAGGATATGTAGATATATTTTTCGATAATGTAGACTGGCCGGTTGTTGAAAGGAAATTTAGCAAGCTAAGATTATAATTTTTTATGAAAAATATTTTTTCTTCTAAGAACACTATTATAAATAAAGAAGATGAAGGTAAGTATATAATCTATATAAAAAGTTTTGATTGTACTGGAGATGAAGAATCAGAAAGTAAAAAAGATCTTTATAGTGGTTTAGAAAGATTATTAAATGGCATAAGAGAAGAAAATTTTTCAATTAGAGTTAATAAATTCGAAAATGAAAGATACTCTCCTTTATTAGATATATTTATAGAAAGAAAAGGGGGTAATTATTCTATAAATCTAATATCCTCCAAAATATTTAAAAAGCCATTAAGTTATATATCCTTCGAGCCGGAAATATTAAAAAATATATATGGGAATATATATAAGTCTATTTGTGAAAATCCTTATTAAATTCTTCTATATATAATCTTTATGAAAAAGAAAAAACATTCTTTAGATTATTCTTTATGTGAACCTTTTAAATCATTTTATGGTCGTGATCTTGATCAAATTTTAAAGGATTCTAAATACTATGGTGAGGCAAATGTAATAGACTTAGATAGGGAAAATTTAATAATTTGTAATAATTATATGCAATGCTATAAATTAGATCATAATGGAGAAATGGAAGAATATGGAGTTAGTGGGCGGTATGATATCAGAGTAAATATAGATTCTTTATTTAAATACGAGGATACTTTTATTGTAGTAGAGAAAAAATCATATTCTATATTAAAGAACTATAATAAATTCTATTTATCTAATATACAATTATTAAGAGAGTTATTATCTATAGCTTTATTTACATCCATGAATGTTAAAGGTGTTTTACATCTAGAAGATGGAGCCAATGGGATCTTTTCTTTATCTTTTCTATATTTTGATCATAAAATATATAATATAAGTCTAAATCCTGATATTAATTCTTCATATATAAAAATTAAAGATGAAGAAGCCATAACATTGTTTGGTAAAATCCTAAAGAATACTAGGAGAAATTTAGAAAATGGTGTATTAATAAAATATTTAGACGAAAAGATAGTATTTAATAATTATTCATATTTAAAAAATAGTATTATATGATATACTATTTTTTCTTATAATATTCGTATACCTTTCCAACTAGATTTTCTCCAGGTTTTAGTACTATATTATTATCTTTTCCCCATTTTGCTGGGCATACCTCTCCTGGATGCGATCTTACATATTTAAATGCTCTTATTTTCCTTAATAATTCATCAGCATCTCTACCTACATCATTTGAATTTACTTCTATACCTACAATTTTTCCATCAGGATCTATAATTATTGTAGCTCTATATGATACTCCAGATGAGTATTCATAAACATTTAACATCTTAGCAATATTACCATTATGATCTTCACCCATTGGATATTTTATGTTCTCTAATAATTTTTCTGTTGCATGCCACGCTAAGTGTGTATATACTGTATCTGTGGACATTGATATAACCTCTGCATTTTCTTTCTTTATTTCTTCATATTTATTGGCTAAATCTTCTAGTTCTGTCGGGCAAACGAATGTAAAGTCTGCCGGATAGTAAAATAAAACTAAAAATTTTCCTTTGTTAAGTATTTCTTTGTATATATCTATGTTTTTAAACTTTTTATCTACTGGATCATATACATTTATTTTTAGCTCTGGTATTTTATCTCCTATCCCTATTATTTTTATTTGTTGTTCAAAATTCGCTTCCATTTTAAATATATATAATTAAATTTAATAAATATAATTTTGGTACGGAGTTCGTTCTATTTATTATAAAATTAGTATACTTTTTCTATATTTATAGCAGGCCAAATCTCTTTTATATCTTCAATCTTTTTTATCTCTTTTATATAATTTTCTAGTTCTTTTTTATCTCTGTAAATATATTCTATAATTATATCATGATCTCCGTAAGTTAGATATATACCTTTTATATTATCATCCTTTGGTATCTCATCTATAATATTTATTATCTTATTTTTTTCTACATTTAATCCAATCCAAGAAACATTATATCCTAGTATACTGTAGTCTAGAATTACACAAAAACCTTTTATTATATTATTTTTTTTTAATTTATTTATTCTCTTCCTTATAGCACCTTCAGATAATCCTATTCTTCTGGAAATTTCCATATTTGAAATTCTTGAATTTTTTTCTAATAATTTTAATATTTTTATATCTATATCATCAATTTTTTGTTTTTTCATAATAAGAAATATATTAGAAATTTTTTAAAAATTTACAATTTTCGAACTATAAATTTAAAAAATAGTTCTATATTATATAGTTATGGATAAGGTAAAAGATTTTGAGGCTGACACAACAAAAGGTAAAATGAAATTATCAGATATATTAAAGCAAAGAGATTTTGTGGTAGTATATTTCTATCCAAAGGCCTTTACTTCTGGCTGTACACAAGAATTAAAAAGATTTGTAGAGTTATATGAAGAATTTAAGAAATTAAATACAGAAATATTGGGAGTAAGTAATGACAGTCTTGATACTCAGAAAAAATTTGCAGAAAAATATGGGGCGGAATTTCCATTAGTAGCAGATAAAGAATTAAAAATAATAAATACGCTAGGTGCAAAGAGTGAGAGGGGCCAGGGTGCTTCAAGGATAACATATATAGTAAATAAAAATATGGAAATAATAGAGACATTAAAATCTTTACCAAATGCAAAGGAACATGCAGATAAGTCTCTAGAAATTATAAAAAGCCACAAAAAGTAGTTTTTTATTATGATTAGTATTTTAGGATATGATCTTTATGCAGGATATATTATAAGAGACAAGAAAATATTAGGATATTCATTAAATTATAATCAAGATTCTTTAATTAAGACATTAAAGAATATAGCAAGATACCATAATTTAGATGGAGATATAATATTCGATGAAAATTTGGATAGATTTTTTCAAAATAAAATAAATGAGTATTTTAATGGTAAAAAGATTTTATTTGATCTAGAAATTTATAAAAATAATATTGTTTATACTAGATTATTGGACTTAAATAGAATGATTACATATAAAGATCTATCTACGCAATTAAATATAGATATTCATTCTCTAATTTATTCACTAAAAAATAATCCATTTATAATATTAATTCCATGTCATTTGGTTATTGGTAAAAAAGATATAGGAGATTACACGCCTCTAGGTAAGAAATTCAAGTTGGAACTATTAAAAAAGTTGAATTTAATTTGAACTTTTATATTGATTATATAAATAATATGAAAATATATTTATTATAGGGATTATAAAGTATACTGAAATAATTATAGATATAAATCTAATGATTAATTCTGGAAATAATAAAGATATTACAGATATAGAATATAGTATAAACTTTATTAAAAATATTTTAGTTGCATTATTGTAGTTTATTGTTTTTATTGAAGTATATATAGATTCTTTAATGTACTTATTTTCAAATATATATAATTGAGATGATATAAAGAATTTATTAGTATAAATATATGATAATATAGATAGAATTATGAATGATACCATAAATACATCTATAATCAATTGTACTTTATATGTAAAAAAGAAAATTAGGCTAATAGACAATGATATAAGTGCAGAGAGGAGTATAAGACTAAACATAACTCCAGATATAATAAAATATATAATTATTACACCTTTATAATATTCTAGAGATTTTCTAATTGATTTTATTAGATTTTTATATTCCATAAATATATATAATGATATTTTTGATAGAGGATAAAAAAGTAGATTAATAATTAACAAAAATATCAAATAGAAATAACTAGAATTATAGAATATAGATAGAATTATATTTGGTATTATTAAGAATAAATATATTATATAAATATATAATACATTATTTTTGTAAAAAATTATACTATCCTTAAATGCCTTTGATATATTAAATTTCGATTGAATCACCAGGTTTTAAAATGATTAGTTCAGAATTTATTTTATCTTTTAGTCTTTCTGGATCTGCTTTTATAGGATCAAATGTATTATAGTGCATTGGTATTATCTTCTTTGGCTTTAGATACTCAGAAGCTATTATAGCCTGTTCTATGTCCATTGTATAAAAGCCACCAACTGGCAATAATGCAAGATCTATATTTTTTAATATCTTATTTATTATTTTCATATCCTCAAAGACCATTGTATCGCCGGCATGATATATCACTCTATCATCTATTATAATACCAAAAGATCCTGGATTGCCTAGATATAGAATATTATCCTGGTCATCAATTATACTAGAAGAGTGTACTGCAGGGAAATAATATATATCTATACCTGAATATTTATATCTTCCACCAAAGTTCATACCTATTGTCTTTACACCAAATTTTTCTATATATTTTGATATTTCATAATTAGATATAATAGTGGAGTCATTTTTCTCTGATAATTCTACTGCATCTCCTAAATGATCTGCATGACCATGTGTTATTAATATAATATCTATATCCTCTAAATCCTCTTTATTATATCTTGCCCTTGGATTTTTATATATATAAGGATCTATTAATATATTGGCATTACTACCTTTTAATAAAAAAGCTGCATGTCCTATCCATTTTATATAAACCATGATATAATTTTATATTTAAAATTTTAATATATTTTAAAGATGATAAATATAATATCATTTATAATATTAATAATTATATGTATAGAGTTATTAATATCATTTTATACGCTAATATTTCTATTTAATTATCATCAAGATAATATAGATACTAATATAAAAGATTATCCTACGGTTTCTATAATTGTACCAGCATATAATGAAGAAAAAAATATAAAAAATACATTGGATAGACTAATAAATCTAGATTATCCAAAAGATAAATTAAATATAATAGTAGTAGATGATGGATCAATTGATAATACATATAATATAGCAAAAGAATACGAAAAATATCACATTGTAAAGGTATATAGAAAAGAAAATAGTGGAAAATCTTCTGCAATAAACTTTGGAATAAAAAATTCAAATAGTGAATATATAGTGGTTTTAGATGCAGATTCCATACCTGGGAAAGATTCACTAAAGAAAATGATAAAATATTTTTATTTTTATGATGTAGATATAGTCATACCATCTGTACAAGTAAATAAAACAGATAATATAATTCAAAAATATCAATATATAGATTATGTAGTATATAATTTTTCTAGAATATCTTTAGATTCTATGGAATCTTTATTTATTGCTCCAGGACCATTTTCTGTATTTAAAAAAGAAGTATTTGATAAAATAGGATTATTTGATGAAAAGAATATTACAGAAGATATGGAGATTGCTTTAAGGGCACAGAAAAATGGTTTTAAGATAAAATACTGTCCGGAAAGTATAATATATACAGAGCCACCAGATACATTTATCAAATTATTAAGACAAAGATCTAGATGGTACCTTGGTTTTATAGAGAATTTTAATAAATATAGAGATATAGAAAATGAATATCTAAGAGAAATTGGTTTTGGTATATCAATTACATTACAATTCATAATACCAGTTGCATTTTTTATTATACTATACACATATTTATATCAATTATATAATTTTTTTATATACCTAAGTTTAATAAATTATAATATATTCTACATATTTCAAAATTACAGCTTCAATATTAATACATATATTTTTGAATTATTTTCCACTAATTTGATAATTTTATATTTATTTTCTTTATTATTATTGATTAATTTTCTATTATTTTTATCTTTTTATCACAAGATCGATAAATCTAGAAGCTTTAGGTCTTTAATATTTTATTCAATAATATACCTATTTTTATCATTGTATTTTAATGCAATATTTATTATTGTTTCTTTCTATTATAAATTGTTTGGTAGGAAATTAAAGTGGGGGGGCTTAGAATGGAACAATAGCTTAATAAATAGGTTAATTAATAGATAGAAAATGGATAACAAAAATATGCTAATTTATTCAATAGTATTATCTTTATTAACATTTTTTTTAGGTATTATATTAGGATATATATTATATCAATTTTCATTTCAACAAAGTATACTACAAGTAAATCAAATTAATTCTTTAGTTATTTCTGCGCAATATTTAGCAGAATCGAGACAATTAGAATGTACAAATAATTATTTCTCATTTTTACAATATTTAAAGTCAGAAATCGCTCAAGTAGGTACAGAATTAACTTATTTGCAATCTAAGGAAAATCTTTACTACAATAAAGGTGAAGTACAGTATTTAAAATCTCAATATTTTAATCTAGAATATTTGCAATTTCTATTAACTAAGAAATATATAGATACTTGTAATTATAATAATTTTACATTAATATTATATTTCTATAATAATAATTACTGTTCTACAGAGTGTGATCAGGAAGGGGAGATATTATCATATTTGTATGCAAATAATGAAAAATCTCTATATATATACTCTTTTGATTCTTCATATTCAAATTACTTTATCCAATATTATGATGTAGAGTATAATATAACTTCATGGCCGTATATAGTTATAATAAAAAATAATAATACTTATGTATTTAATAAATTCGTTAATTTAACAACATTAGAAAATTATGTATAACCATTAACTTTATAAATATATACAGAACATGAAGAAGGATCTATATAATAATATATTAATGATAAATTATAATTTTCTGGATTGAAAGGATAATCTAATCCACAATTTGGTGTATAGATTATATATTGTGGATATACTCTATTAAGTAAATATGTTGTATTATACATTATATAAACTTGAGAATCTGTGTAATAAGCAACCATGGGCCATAAATAATTTGTTAATATTACTTTTGGTTTATATTGATCTAAAAATATTGATGCCCTATAAATATAATTAAGACTTGTATTGCTTAGATTTGTATTGTAATTTAATAAATATATAAATCCATAATAAAAAGATATTATTCCAGATATAGTAAATAATATAAAATATGGCATTTTGAATCCCTTTAATTTATCTATGAATAATTTAGTTAATATAATAAAGGTAGGTAGTACCATTAATAAATATCTGGGATCTTTAGATTTTACAAGAAATGTTATATAAATTAAAGATATTATTGTGTAAAAATATACTACTTTATACTTATCTTCCTTTATTCTTTGTATTAATGATAATAAATATATTCCAGAAAATATTAATAGATAATAAATCAATACTAACGGAGATTGATATATACTATACTCGTATACAACTCTTGCCTGCTGTATAAAAATATATATAGGATTATGATAGAATATTATATTATATAAGAAATATGGAATAGCAAATATTAAAGAATATATTATTATTTTTATTCTTTCCTTGTTCTTTGAGAATATTAAATATGGTATATATATTAATCCATATTCATATTTCGCTAGAACAGATAAGACAGCAAATAAAGAAGATAATAATGTATTTCTTTCTTTATTATTTTTTATATAGAAATATAATGATATAATTAAAAAAGATGTTGCTAATATATCTGGATATATTCTACTACCCCAAATTAATATTAATCCATTAATAGAATAGAATATTATTAATATATAATTTATTATATAATTTTTATCTTCAATTATCTTATATAGAAATATTGTAGATATAGAAAATATTGATATTAATAATAATTTCATGATAAAAATATTAAAACTTGTTATATATGCAATAGGTGTCAGAATCCACCACAATAATGGAAATCTGTAATATTCAAAATATGGTGTATTAAATAATACATGTTTTATATTATCTAAATATGCGTATTCGTCCCAAAATAATATTTTAGGTGAAGTAATTAATACGATTAATTGTGGTAAGAATGATATAATAAATACAAATATAATATTTTTTAGCTTTTCTTTGTTCATAAAATAATTTATAAGATAAATCTTAAAATATTTATTATGAAATTAGAAAAGCCTGAAATACACTATAATGCCCTTGATGTTATGGTAAATCAGATTGTTGGAATGACTTTAGAATATAATGATGTAGATATAGATCTTGTATGGAATACAATAAAAAGGTCTTATCTATATAAAGATTTAAAATATGAAGATCTTATTGATGTATTAAATTTCTTAGATTCTATAAGGATTATAAAATATGATAAAGAAAATAAAAAAATATTAAAAGCGGGTAAGGGACTATTTTATTATATTGAAAATCTATCTATGATACCGGATGAAAAATCTTATGACGTTATAGATATTACAACAGGACAGAAGATAGGTATATTGCATCAAGAATTTGTTGCAAAACATGGGTCTTTAAATACGATATTTATTCTTAGAGGTTTACCATGGAAAATAGAAAAAATAGATAAGAAAAGAATATTAGTATCATTACAAAATGATTTTGAATCTGCGATACCGTCTTGGGAAGGAGAAGAATTACCAGTACCATTTGAAATAGCTAGAGAAGGGCAAGAAATAAAAAAGGAATTATTAACAATGGATGAATTAAAAAATCAGGAATTATATTTTTATCCAGATAAAAATAATATATATATAGAACAATATAAAGATTGGTTTATCATACATTCTCCATTTGGAAATAAAGTAAATGATTCTATATCTAGATTATTATCAGAAATTATATCAGAAAAATATGGTATTGTTGTAGGTATAAAAGTAGATCCATATAGAATATTATTGAAGGCTGGTTACTTAAAGAAAAAAGATATAAAGAATATATTTGAGAATGTGAATCCTCAAGAAATAGATAAAATATTAGAGAAAGCTATTGTAAATACAGATTTATTTTTATATAAATTTGCGCAAGTTGCTAAAAGATTTGGTGTTATACGGAAAGATGCAGATTATTCTAGGTCAACATTAAGAAGAATATCAGAACATGTATTAGATACACCTGTATATAGAGAAACAATAAATGATATATTTATAGAAAAATTAGATGTAAAAAATACAAGATTAGTTTTTGAAAAAATATCTAAAGGAGAGATAAAGGTAAATGTTGTTGATAAGAAAACCTTATCTCCTTTAGGTATAACAGGTTTAGAAGAATATGTTTCGGATGTACTAATATCAGATAAATGGAAGGAAATAATGAGATTAGTTAAAGAGAGGATATTAGATGCAGAATTAACTTTAGTATGTATGGCATGTAAATCACAGTATAAAGTTAAGGTTAAGGATTATAAAGAATTTAAATGTAAAAAATGTAAAGGGACGTATTTCGGTGTTGCCAAAAATGATAGAGATATAAAAGACGAAAAGAAATTGAATATAACTGCAGAATTGTTAAAGAATTATGGTAAAAAGTTTTTATTTATATATGGGGCCAGAGGAATAAGTTATTTATCAGCGAAATTCTTAGTGAAGAAAGAGTTTAAAGATGAAGATCAATTACTTATGGAAATAATAGAATTTGAAAAGAGGGGAATGAAGTTTGCCAAAAGGAGATAATATTTATAAAATATTCTAAATACCCTTTATTATGAATATATCAAAAAACATTCAAGAGTCTTTTAATTTATATAAGAATAATATAATGACGAGCATTGCTTTAGGATTCCTTCTTTTCTTAATAAACTTATTAAATTCTATACCAATAATAGGTACATTTATATATTCATATTTATATCCAAGAATATTAAAATATTATTATGAGAAATTAACTAAAGAAAAATTAGATTCAAAACTAAATATATCCTTTATATCCATATTTATTCCAAATTTATTAATAGGTATAGAGGTAATATTTTCTTTATTATTTATAATTTTCAAAAATTATGTATTTTTATATATAGCATTTTTATTAATTGTTGCAGGTATCATATTATATGTACTATCTTTATATACAATTTTTGGTTCTATATTAGGAAAGGTTGATAAATATAAATTTTATATTAAAAATTCATTTTCTATCTTTGTAAATCTTTTGGTTATAGGTATAATATTGTTTTCAATATATATCTTAATAGCAATTTTATCATATTTTATATCATTACTATTGGCAATTATATTGGATATAGGATTTTCTATATTAATCTTATTACCTTTATTAAATGTAGTTTTGATTACAAGTACTAAAAATTTATAATAAATTAAATAGATATATTTTTTATGAACTTTGTAAATAATTTAAAGGCATCTTTTTTGTTATATAAAAGAAATATATTATTTGGATTCTTATATGGTATAATTAAATCTTTATTATATATTATATTTTCTATACCAATAATAGGTACATTTATATATTCATATTTATATCCAAGAATATTAAAATATTATTATGAAAAATTAACTAAAGAAAAACTAGATTCAAAACTAAATATATCCTTTATATCTATATTTATTCCATCAATAATACAAAATATATTGATATTTAGTTCTATATTTATATCTTCATATTTCTATTTATCTATATTATCTCTTGACTATTTAAATAATAAGTTAGTATATATAAACAGTCCATTAAATTTATCCTTTTATAACTTTATATTACCTGTAGTAGTATCCTTTATAATATTTTATGGAATTACATATATAATGTATATATTTTCTATGAATTCTTTCTATGGTTCAATATTGGGGAAAGTGAATAAATATAATTTAGAAATAAATAATTCTTCTAAAATATTTTTTAATATACTTACATTATTTTTGATATCTATGTTTATATTATTTTTCTTATCTTCAATAATAATTCTTAATAAATATCTAATATTAATACCAATATTAATATTTATATTGTTAATAGTGCCTTTATTGGATATTATTGGTTTAGTATCTTTTGATAGTAAATAATTATCTATTAGTGGTAATCAATTTTAATCAATATAACAAAATTTTATAAATATTGTTGATATATCATTATTTCATGGAAAAGCATTCGAAAGGTAAGAATAGATATAAGTCTTTTATGATGAGAGGTAAGACAATATCAGCTATAGGAGCAATGGCAGCATTAGGACTGGCAATATATTCGCAATCTGGACAACCAACAATAGGTCAATTAGCACAAGCAATGAAAGCACAACCATCTGCATGGACAGTAGTAGTAGGAGCAAATGCAAAGGCATCTGATGTTGTAGGAGCTTCTAATATAGTTGCAGCATTAGAGACCTTCACATCTGTACCAACAAATATGACAACAAATCAATCTAATTTACAAGTACAAATACAAGGAACAATTCCTGTAATACAAAATTCATATCCATTATATTATCCATCAGAACCATTATACTTGGGATATAATTTAAATAGTGTAGTAAATGTATTATCTGTAGGTTCAGGTACATTCCAAACAAATTACAATGGACAACAAACTACATATCAATATAATGCATATGTATATCCATCAAATCAATATTCTATACAATATATAGAACCAACACCAGGACAAAGTCAACCAGTTGTATCATTAGCAGCAACTGGTCCAACAGCAAGTCCAATTTCATTAAACTTAACATTCTCACCATCCTTAAACTTAACTCAATTAACACAATCTCCACAAGCAATTAATATATTTAATACAACATATTATATGGTCCCAGCATCCAATGGTCAATATATTAACTTTGTTCCAGCTGCAGATGTAGTAACATTAAATGTAAATCAATCAACAACCTTTAATGGTGTACAGATAACATTACAAGGTGTAACAGCACAATACTCTGCAGGTTCTACAACTTCAACTGGTGTACCATCAGCAGTATTAAATATAAATGGTCGAACTGTAACTGTACAAGTAGGTTCACAAGAATATGTAGATGGAATTAATGTATTAGTTGTAAATGTATATGGTCCATTATCAAATGAAGTTACTACAACACAACAAGGTTATGTAGAGTTAGTATTGGGTAATTCTGGATATCAATTACCAATAACTTCAACACCAGCAAATGTACAAACATCAAGTGGACAAGTATTAAATAATGTACAAGTACAGATGACATATACAACATCTGGAAATGGTTATTTGATATCAGATATAGCATTCTTATTCCCACAATTGCCAGAGATTGGAACTTCAGGATATTATGGATTAACAAACGGAGCAGTATATCAATTACCATTATTTAATTATGAATTAACATTCCCATCTGTTACATTACCAGCAAAGAATTCTGATTTAATACAAGTGCAATCTTCATTAGTAACTCAAGGCAGTAATAGCTATGCAAATCAATTTACATTATCATATCCAGATGCATTATCAGGTAAGACATATACATTAAGTATATATAATAATGATCCTTCATCACCATCTAACGGTGTGTTACAAGCATTCCAGCAAGGATATGTACAGAGTTTAAAAGAATATACTAATTCATTGACAACAAGTACTACATCTACATATCAATCTGCTGCATTAACACCAACAGTAGGAACAGTTATATCCATTACTAATACTAGTTCTGTTACATCTTATTATTATATTGCAAATGTATCATCAAGTAATGTTATTTTAGTAGGTTTACAAACAGGACAAGTTTATAATGTAAATTCTGGGGGTGCAACATTAAGTGATGGTGTAAGTGTAAAATATAGTGGCGGTACATTAACATTTAATTCACCAAATGGTCAATACTTTACTAGTCAAACATTTACTGCAGGTACTAATTATAATTATCCATATTATGCAGGTCAATTAACACCAGGAAGTCAAACAAGTGCATTTGTATTATATCCAGGACAATACTTCGCAGTATATAATCCAACAACACAAACGTCAGAAATATTCTATTTACAAGATGTGACTACAGGAACAAATAATGTACCACAAGCTACAATAGAAGATGTAATAACAGGACAAACATATACAGTAAGTCAAGGAAATCCAATAGTTGTAGATAATGGTATATCTTTAGATCCAATAATAATAAATACACAAGTACCATATGTTATATTGCAGGGAAGTGGAACTATATCAATGAATAGGTTAGTATTAACATCAATGGGTACAAGTCCACAATCAACACCAATGATAAGTATAACAGGTTTGGGTACACCAACGGTAAATATAGGAGTTCAAGATACGTACCCCGGATATACATTAGTAAATGGATCAACACTAGGTACATCTGTTAGCCTAACATTAGGTGTAACTGGAGGTTTAGCAAATCCAACATTTGACTATACAAACCCAACTTCAACATCTGTAACATCCGGATCTACAACAACAACATATTATTTAGATAAAGCAGGAACATATAGCGTATATACATCATCAACAGGAGCACAAACATTATCACTATATGTACCAATGGTACCTGTATCATATGCAGTATCTATAGCTCCAGTAGGCTCACAGTCGCAACAAGAATCTGTAAATGTAGGTATAGGACAAATAATACCAGGAACATCATTAACAGTTGAAGGAGTAACAGGAGCGTCATCAACAACAACAACTTACTCAGCACCACAAGCATTAATAGGAAATGTAATATTAACAAGTCAGGTAAATGCAAATAATATGAATAATATGGTATTAGTAGGCGGTCCAGCAGTAAATACATTAACAGCACAAGCAGTTATAAATTGGGTATCATCTGAAAATTCAACATTAGGATCAGAATTGCAATCATTGGCATCTTCACAAGGTGGATTAATATATGGTTCACAATTAGCACCAGTATTACAACAATTAGGAATAACATTTGAACCAGGAACAGCATTAGTATTCACATCAACATTAGCACCAAATTCATTGGTAATATTTGGATGGTATGGTAATGATACAACAGAAGCAACACAAGTATTTGCAAACTATCTAGTTAGTGGTGTAGATTCATCAGTATTTAATAATGCAACATTAGTATGGATAAATGATCAGCAAACATCTGTATCCGGTCAACCAACAGTACAAGCAATACAATAAAAGCTTTTTTCTTTTATGATTTTTTATGGATGATGATGTAAAAGAGATTGTTTTTGATTTTTTATTATTAGTATTTTCATTATTTATCTTAATTTTTGGATATTGGTTATCTTTATTATAAATATATAAAGATTTTAGATAAAAATTATTGATGGATATTAATATAGATAATCTGGATTTTTTAAGGAAAATTTTAAAACAGGATTTAAGATTAGATAATAGGAATTTATTGGAATATAGAAAAATAAATAAAATAGATAATTATACAATAAATGCTGAAGGATCTTGTTATCTAGAATTAGGAAATACAAAAGTTTTATCCGGAGTAAAATTAGAGATATCTGAACCATATGAAGATAAGGAAGGTATTTTTATAAATAATGTAGAATTTTCTCAAGTTTCTGATTCAAATGTAGATCCGGCTTCAGAAGAAGTTATAGAATTTTCTAGAGTTGTAGATAGAGTAATTAGAGAATCTGGGTTTATAGATACAAAAAAATTAGTAATAGATGATAAAAATGTTTGGACTATATATTTAGATACTTATGTATTGAATAATGATGGCAATATAATAGATGCAGCAGTATTATCATCAATATTAGCATTAAGAAATACAAGATTTCCAAAATTAGAAAAAGAAAATGACAAATACATTATAAATTATAAAGAAAAAACAGATAAAAGATTACCATTAAATGAAAATAAAATTCCAATTATGGTAACATTCGCTAAGATAGATAATAAGTTTATATTAGATCCAAATAAATATGAAGAGGAGGCTGCAGATTTTATAATACATATAGGATTAACAGATAATATAAATGCGCTACAAACTAGGAAATCCGGCTCTATATCTTTAGAAGAATTTGATTATTTATTGAATAAGGCTAAAGATTTTAAAGAATATTTAATAAGAAAATACTATGAGTAATAATTCAAGATTCGCGATAGCTAGGTTAATAGGTGCAAGGGCATTACAAATATCTATGGGGGCTCCGATAATGGTTAAATTATCTAAAGAAGATTTAGAAAGAATAAATTATAATCCTGTAAAAATTGCAATGATAGAATATGAAAAAGGAGTATTACCATTAAGAGCATCTTTTAAAGAAAAATTATAGTTTAAATAAAAAATACTTTTCAGGTAAATTAACACCTTTTTTATTAAATTTTTTTAATGTACTATATTTTTTTTTAATTTTCTTTAAAGTATCTTTTTCTTGTTTATCTTCTTTTGATAATTTATGATATATTTTATTTAGATTATTTATATATACTTTTTCTTTTTTATCTTCCGGATCATTATACTGGTTTAATTGCTTTAATAACATTTTTAAATATTTTATCATATTTTCTATATCTTTTTCTTCATATTCGATATTTTTCTCAGATTGAATAATGTCTCTTTCCAATATATTTAGTTCATTTATCATTCTTGGATCTTGTTTCTTTAATTCTACATTATATCTTTTCATTTCTGATTTTATTCTATCTTTATATTTTTTTATCATTTCAAATTGCTGCCTTATTTGTCTAAATCTATTAGATAGTTGTAGATTAAGTTTCTTGTAATATTGTATTTTTTTAGGATTGATTTTTATATTCCTGCTTCCCTTTTTAAAAATCTTTGGTATATTTATTCTCATATTTAGTTCTAACCCCATTTTTAAATATAAATTTTTGGGACCGCGGGGATTCGAACCCCGGACCACTGCCTAGTCAGGGCAGCATCATAGCCACTAGACTACGGTCCCTATCAAAAATAATTTAATATATTATTTTAAAATCTTTATATTTCTGATCTTTTATTTCTATTTCATCTATTTTGTCCACTCTAGCTCTTTCAGGCCCCCTCTTACACAATTCAATTATATTATATATATCCATTTGATTTCCTTCAAATACAGCTTCTACAGTTCCATCTGGATTATTTTTTACATATCCTTTTATATTATATCTTAATGCATTTCTATATATAAAATTTCTAAATCCAACTCCCTGTACTTTTCCATATATTATAACCTTCTTTGCCATAAATTTTATTTATAGAAAAGTTTTAATTCGATAATTTTTGTTTAAACTTTTTTTATTATTTAAAAATTACTTTAAGATTGATTTTATTATATAATATTTAAAAGTTTTACTTTATAATAATAGAAATCATGGAAAGTCGGAATGTATAATTTTATGATGAAAGAAACATATATAAAAGATATTTTAAAAGAAGATTTAGTTGGAAAGGAAGTTTCTATAAAAGGTTGGGTTTATAGAATGAGAGATATGAAGGATAAGGTATTTTTCGTAATAAGAGATCCTACAGGCATAATACAAGCAGTTGTAAAAAAAGATAATGTTAATGAGAATATATGGAATGATGCCCTAAAGTTTCAAATTGAGGGATCTCTAGAATTGAAAGGAATATTAAAAAAAGATGAGAGGGCACCTACTGGGTACGAAATAGAAGTAAAGGATATAAAAGTATATGATTATGGGCAACCATTTCCATTAAAGGGAGATGAAGAGATAGATACTATACAAAAATATAGACATTTATGGATAAGAACAAAGTGGTTTGTAGATATATTAAAAGTAAAACACAGTTTGTTAAAAAATTTAAGAGAGTGGTATATAAATGATGGATGGTATGAGGTGCAACCACCAATCTTAGTTGGTAATGCGGCAGAAAATACGACAGAATTATTTGAAGTAAAATACTTTGATCAAAAAGCTTATTTATCGCAATCTGCACAATTATATTTAGAAGCATTGATATTTTCTCTGGGGAAAGTATATTCTTTAACACCATCGTTTAGAGCAGAATTTTCTAGAACGAAAAGACATTTACATGAATATTGGCATTTTGAAATTGAGGCTGCTTGGTATCATTTAGAAGATCTAATAAAAGCAGTAGAAGAATCATTAAAATATTCTATAGAAAAGACAATAGAAGAGAGAAAATCAGAATTTGAAGATTTAAAAAGTATAACTGGTAGAGATATTAAAGAATTAAAAGATTTTGTGGAAAAACCATGGAAAATATTAAAATATGAAGATGGAATTAAAAAATTAAAAGATTTAGGCATAAATATAAGATACGGAGACGATCTGGGATCTGATGAGGAAAGAATATTAACTCAGCAATTTGATGTACCAATATTCTTGACATATTATCCAAGAGAAGTAAAAGCATTTTATATGTATGAGAATGGTGATGGAACAGTAAAAAATTTTGATCTATTAGCACCGGAAGGATATGGAGAAATTATTGGTGGATCTGAAAGAGAATGGAGATATAATATTTTGGATCAAAAAATAAAAGAGTGGAAATTAGATTCATTAAAGATAGAAGTTGGCAATGAAGAAATTGATGCATATGAATGGTATAAAGATTTAAGAAGATATGGTTCAGTACCACATTCAGGGATGGGACTCGGTCTAGAAAGATTTACAAGATGGATATGCAAAATGGATCATATAAGAGATACCTTGGCATTCCCAAGATTAAGAGGAGGCTGGCTATATCCATAAGTTTTTAAATATTCTTTATATTTTTATTATATATGGGTAGCTATTCAAAAGATGAACTGAAGATATATATTGATATAGATGTTGTAAAAGGAAAGGAATTAAATGAACTTTTAGAATATATACTTAATAGTTATAAACCATTAGATGAAGTAAATAAAAGTTTATTTAATCAGTTTAATAAATATAAAGGTTCTGTAGATTATATCGTAGAGAATATTAATAGGCTAGAGGTAACTGCAGGTATCTATAAATTAGAGTGTAGTAAGCTTTTTAGAGATCATTCATTAGACTATTATAAGTGCTATTTTAAAGTTAGTGGAGGGAAAACTCTCGATTCAAAATGGATAAAAGCAGGTTCTTTATCTTCGCTGTTAGAAACATATATTAAGGAACTGAAATCTATTTATAACCAGTAAATATCTCTATAAATATATTTTTTATATTATTTTCTTTCAACATCCTAAGCATAGATATAGAAAAGTTGGTGGATCCACATATATAGAAATCATAAGAATCTAGATTATTAATATATTTTTTTAATAATTCCATGTTTATATGGCTGTTTTCATAGTTATCTACCTTTTCTCTTGTTATAGTTAATATCAGATCTATCTTTGATTTTTTTAGTTCATCTAAATATACTGCATCTTTAAAATATTTTACAGAATAGAATAATTTTATATTATAATCTAAATTGTTTTTTACAATATATCTTATATCTGATAAAAATGGTGCAATACCTATCCCGCCTGCAATCATTACTATATTTTTATTCTTTTTTAATGATAGATTACCGCCATATGGACCTTCAATATATACAAGATCTCCTTCTTTTAAATTTCTCATATTTTTCTTGTAATCACTCTCAGATAAAGTAGAAATTATAGATATACAATTATCAGTAGGTATGGAAATTATAGAAAATTCCCTAAGTTCATTATTTATATATAACCTTATGAACTGTCCCGGTATAAAGTCTATTACCTTTTCGAATCCCAATTCTATAATATTATCATTTAGTAATTTTTTGTATATTACTTTAGCCTCTTTCATAAAAATTCTATATTTTATAAAAGCTTTATATTTTTTATAGAAGGATTGGAATATATGCAAAGACTTTTGAGAATTACATTAGTATAGACACCTTTTCAGCATTTTCTAGAGTAATATTAAATTTAACATTTATATAGAGAACTTTACTACTGTTTTAAATGTAAATAATTTTTTATTATATAATTTTTATTGATATTTTAGTTTATATCTTTATATAGTGATTATTAAATATATAGAAATTTATAAAAAATGTTTACTGTGATGTACAAAAATTAATATTTTTGTACACTATATTATGTGAACATAACTGAAATACTGATACTGATAAGACAAAAGAATGAATTAAATTATATTTATTCACAAGAATTATTAGATAGAGAATATCATATTGATATAAATACAGATATTATAAAAGTAATAACTGGCATTAGAAGATCTGGTAAAAGTACTTTAGCATTATTATCATTAAAAGATAAAAATTTTGGATATATAAATTTTGATGAAAGAGAGCTATTAAATTTTAATTTAACAGATATAGAAAATCTTATTTTTTGATGGAATACATATCCTAGATGCCCCGGGGTTCTGCTTTGGAGGTTGAAAAGGTATGTGGTAATAATATAGATGATGGAAACAATTTATATCCTGTTTTTTAAGATTATATAATTATTTGAAAGATTTTCCTGCTATTAAAATAAACTATAGATCAGAAAGTGTATTTAATAAATATAATATCAGGTTATTGTTCGGTTTTAAATATAATGGTTCTAATATTTATTAACTTTAATTATATCATATAAATATTTTAATTATATATTTTTTTTAGGATCGATAAATATCAATGTGCTAATTTTTATATCCATTGTTTCTACATAGTATTATTAGAATAAATCCTTTTTTCAATGCCAAATTAAATAATATCTTTGGATTAAACTCTTTAATAGTAAAATTCCTTATAAAATTATAATTTATAAATATCTTTGGATTATAAATCCAGATCATTTATAAATAGTTATTGAATACAATTCTATATAGGTATACTAAAAGATATAACTTATGATTATGTAAATTCATCAAAATATATAAAAGAAATAAAAAGGAATATAGAAATAAAAGAATCCTTAGATATAATCGCATTAATAGGACCTAGAAGAGTAGGAAAGACAACAATTATGCTAAAAAAAAAAGAATTATTAGAAAATGATGAACAGGCTATTTATGTTTCTTTCGATAATCTATATTTATTCAATTTAGATATAAGGAAATTTGCCTAGATGATAAGATCTGAATATCCAGAAGGAAAAGTATATTTATTTTTAGATGAGATTCAAGAGTGGAAGAATTGGGATTATAATATAAGGTGGTTGCATGATGTAAAGGACTTTTTCCTATATATATCCGGGTCTTCTTCTACTCTTCAGTCTTCTGAAATTCCAACAAAATTAAGGGGAAGATATATTTCAAAAATTATTTTTCCAATATCCTTTAAAGAACTTATAAATTTTGAAGTAGAAGATTTTAGGCATATTGGAAAGATATACAATTTATTAGAAGAATATATAAGATGGGGAGGATTTCCGGAACTAATATTATATAAAGATATTGAGAAATTAAATTCTTTATTAGAAACAGTATTTTATAGAGATATAATTGAAAGAAATAAAATAAGAAATATTGATGTATTCAGGATAATATCTAGATTTATTTTATCTAATTATTCAAATACTTTTACATATAATTCATTAAAAAATTATTTGAGGTCTTTTAATATAAATATAGATGTAAAAACAATAATAAAGTACATTGAGGCTATGAGAAAATATTTTTTATTATTTACTTTAGAGAGGTTTTCATACTCAGAAAAGAAAAAGTTGATTTCTCCCAAAAAAATATATTTAATTGATACTTCTTTTACAAGTATATTTAATCAAGGAGAAGATATCGGAAGAAAAATGGAAAATATTGTTTTTATTGAGCTATTAAGAAGAGAAAATTATTTACCAGAAGAAAATATTTTAATAGAAGTAACTTATAGTATAGATAAAGAACATGAGAAAAAAGTATTGAGTGCTATGTATGAATTAAAATGTAAAAATAGTATAATAATTACTTGGGATTATGAGGATAATAAAACAATAAACAATTTAAATATTAAATTTATTCCTTTATGGAAATGGCTACTAAATTTATGAGTATATTTAAGCTATGAAAATAATAAAAATAACCAGATAGGCAATAAAATTTATTTTTAGTTATAGTGAATTTTATTCCATCAAAATCCTTTAATATACTTATAATTCATTTCTAAAATTTCCAGGCTGTTCATTATAATTATTTTACTCTTATATATAATACAAAACTATAATATAATTAATTTGATCCGTATATGGAAGGGAGATTCATTAAATTAATCCTATTGGGATTAAAAAATTCATAAAAATTGTTCCTTTAAGACACAATTTATATAACTTTTAATTAAATAATATATTATGATCGAAGATTATCTAATAGGTGTAAAAAGAGAAATTAATGAATTAAATATATATCCTAGAGAATTAGAAATAGATGTTGAATACCCTATTGCAATTATAGGTCCAAGAAGATCTGGTAAAAGTTTTTATTTATACTATTTAATAAAAAAATTAAATTTAAAAGAAGATGATTATTTATTTGTAAATTTCGAAGAATACGAAATAAAAAATGTAAATTTTTTAGATATAATAAATAAACATATAGAAATATATAAGAAAGAACCTAAATACATTTTTTTAGATGAAATACAAAATTTAAATAATTGGCAGGATTTTTTATATTCATTAGTAGAGAGGAAAAAATATAAAATAATTATAACAGGTTCTTCATCAAAATTATTATCGAAAGAAGTTGCAACAAATTTAAGGGGTAGATTCATTAGTAAAATATTATTACCATTATCATTTAGAGAATATTTATCATTCAAAAAAGTAAATATAATAAGACCTTTATACGATAAAGAAATATCAAAAATTAAAGGATATTTATATGATTATTTAAAAAATGGGGGATTTCCCGATATTATATTAGAGAAAGTTAATAAAAAAGAATTTATAAAGGAATATATAGATATATTATTATATAAAGATTTTATTGAAAGATATAAAATTGAAAATATTGAAGTTGCAAGATTTTTGTTATACGCATTAATCCAATCTAATAGTAAAATTTTATCAGTAAATAAAATTTATAATCAATTAAAGCAAATAACTAGAGTCAGTAATAAAACAGTAAGGAAATATATTTATTTATTTCCTGAAACTTTATCCATATTTTTATTAAAAAAATTTTCTTATTCTATTAAGAAAACATACTTGTCGCAACCAAAGATATATTTATCAGATATATCTTTAGATCAAGAAGAGAATGGTATTGGTAGAAAAATGGAAAATATAGTATTCTTAGAGTTTATTAGACAAAATTTAATTGATAATATTTATTACTTTCATACAAATGAGGGATATGAAATAGACTTTTTAATTAAAGAAGGAAATAATATAAAACAATTAATACAAGTATCATATATTAATAATTATGATGAAATAGATAAAAGAGAAATAAGATCATTATTAAAAGGATATAATTTATTTAATAAACCAGAATTATTAATTATAACTTGGGATTATGAGGACACAAAAATTATAGATAATGTAAATATTAAATTTATACCTTTATATAAGTGGTTATTAAATATATAATAATTTTGATAAATTTAATATCTCTAAAGCTCATATTGAAATAAAAAATTATGAGAATTGAATCAAAAAACTTTTTTGAACAAGCTATGACTTGAAAAAATTCACCAAAAGTTATCGCTATATTAGGTATATAATAAAGAAGCAATAGAGTTAAAAGAATGGATAAAAGAGTAATTGAGATAAAAGATAAAATTAAAGAAAAACTAGAAGATTTCTAATCATGTATGTTTATAAATGAAAGGTTTCTTATGCTGTAAAAGAAGATATAGAGATATTATAAATTCTCTTTAAACTCTTTTGCAGTTTCTTCAGGAATTGAAGATATTATATATTCTAGGTGTCCGATTTCCATATATCCTATATCAAATAAAGGCCTTTGTAATAATCTAATTATAGGGAAGGTTCTAGAGTCTTTTAGATATGTAGTATCAAATATAACCATATTAAAGTTTTCATATAATCTTTCATAAGTTACTAAAATATTATATAATTCTTCAATAAACTTTTCTAGATTATTTTCTGATAAGAAGTATATACCAAATGATTCTAAGTAGCCTAATAATTCATTATTTCTAAATGGTGCAAAAGAAGCCCATAATTTTATTATATCATCCATAATTATTCTTTGATTTAGTTTTTTTTCAAAATTAAAATAATCCTCTATAAAAAATTTTTTATATTTTTCAAAATATTTCTGAGATTTATTTAGATAGGTTTTAAAATAATTTGTTGGTTCCTTTTCCAATAATATTTGTAGATGTAAATGTTCTTGTGATGCACCTGCTGAAAATCCTTTATTCATATTTATAAATATATATTTATATTCCTTTTCCGGTACTTTTTCATAAAATTCTTTTATTAATAGAAAAGAATTATATAGATCTAGTTTATTCAATTTTGCTATATTTTTTATATGTTTTTTGTAATTTGGTACCAGTACAGCATGATATCTACCATATGGATATTTATTAGAAAATAATATTGAATCTCCTAAACTAATTTTTTCCATAAATTCAAAATCCGGGGTATTCTTATATGGATCGCAAAAATAACAGATATTATTTTTTTTACTTATATTTTTATAATTTCTAGGTTTATATTTTATAGATTTATTTATTCTAATTTTATAATTTGTAATAGGATCATATCTTTCTTCTATTATATATCTTTCAATATTGTTATTAAAAAAATTTCTTGATTCATATTCATAGCTTATTAATTTTAAATCCTCGTTAAATACTTCTTCCATATATTGCTAATACATTTAAATATTTATAATTTCTTTTATTTTATTATCTAGATTTTTATTATTTAAATCATCATATAAATATATTTCAAAATTTTATATTATCTTTCTGATATATTTCTATAGTATATTTTCCATCTGAACAAAGAGGTATTTTAAGTTCTGATATATAAATAGGTAATTTAAAATATTCTATAGGCTTTGTTAAATACTCTTTATCATTAGATGCTTATTTTATGTATTTAAAATTATTTTTTTACACATAGATAAGTATAATTATTTTAAAATATATGTATCTACTTTATCTAATTTTTTAGCAAAATTTAATCTTATATGATATTTTTTAATAAAATGATCTAATACTACTCATTATCAAGTACTAAAAAAGTATCTATTAATTTTATTTATATAATCTTTAATTCTTTTAGATGATCTTTATGCCTTTTTAATGTTGTATTTATTAAATTTAATCTTTCATGTATTCCCCTTAGATCTTTATTATTTCTTATATCTATATTTCCAGATTTTGCTCTTTGAACAAAATCTTGTAGTATATATAAACTTTCATTTAGATATTTGTCGAATATTTCAACATCTTGTTTTAATCTAGGATCATCAATTCTTCTTAATAATTCAAAATATTCTCTTAATATTTTTAAATCTTCTTCCTCTAATTTTTTATCCTTCATTATTAACTTTACAATTATTGCAGGTTCTCTCTTTGAATTATCTTTCTTCATCTCTTTATTTATCTGCTCATAAATTTCATCTATCCTTTTTATTGAGTTTTCTATTTTTTTATATTCTTCTTTTATCTTTAAACTTGTAGCATCTCTCTTCTTATTAAAGAATGATACCATATATTTCTATAAGTTCTTTGTTATATATAAATTAAATCTTGATCTATAGTATTAATGGTTATTTAATAATCTAGTATTGTTGAGATCATATCCTATAATGCTGTTTATATCTACCGATAAATAGTTTATAAACTTTGAGGTTTGAGCTAAATAGAGTATTAGATAATATAAGTCCTTCAATAAATATCATCCATTTTTTATTTTTAGGTAAAAATTTATATTTAGTTGCATTATTAATAATTTTATCTAAAGATTTTATTATTTTAAAATGTATTATTTTAACTTTATAAATAATATTAAACGAATCTTAATTTATTTTTTATTTCTTTTTTATTTAAAATGAACTATTAAATTTTATATTTTTTGTATTATTTACAGGAAGGATTATATTCTTAAAGATATTGGAAAATATTATATTTGCAATCATTATGATCTCAATATATACAATTATGCTAGTTATGAATAGGCTATAACCATGGAACTTTCAAGATAGATCATTTTATCTCCAGAAAATAATTTAATACTATCAAAACCAAAGAATATACTTCAATAATAAATATATATCTAAATATTGTTTCTTCTTTACTGCCTGTAGATATTTTACCTTTTAAATGAAATATATCCTATAATTAGAAAAGTATCAGAAAAGTAAGACAAGAGAATCATCGTCCAAAAAATATTGTTCTGCGAAGAGAATATGTTTTAAATGATTTATACAAAACTTTTTTTACTATCGAATTTCTTTTAAATATAATTTTATCTAGAATCCAGATGGATAATTAATCGTTATTTAATTCCTTTTAATGAAATTTTTTAGAATATTTTAAATTATATAATTTAAAAATTTCAAAATTTATTAATTATTTATGATTACTACAATTACAATATCAAAAGAAATAAAAGAAGAAGTAGAAAAGGTTAAAGGAAATAAAAAATGGGACGAATTTTTAATGGAGTTGATTAACATTTATAAAGAATATAAAAAAGAGAAAATAAAAAATTTATTAAATGAAGTTAAAAAAGATATAAATAATGAAGAACTAGATAAAATAGAACAAGAAATATTACAGTTAAGAAGAAATAATAATTTTAGGGATTATAAAATATGAATATACTTGATACATCTTTTCTAATTGAATTAATAAGAAATAATAATTTGCAAGATTATATTGATAATTATATATCTATAATAACATTGGAGGAGATTTTAAGAGCATTAGATAAAAATAAAAGACAAAAGATTAAAGAATTATTAACAAATGCATTAAGTATAATTAATATAGATCAGGAAATAGTTGAAATTTATTCAGATATATTTTATACATTAAAAAATAATGGAAAAATTAAAAATGATGCAGATATTATCATTTCTGCTACTGCAATTAAATATAATACAGAAATATTGACAAAAGATAAAGATTTTATAGATATAAAAGAATATTATCCAGAATTAAAAGTTAAAATTATTTAATAACATTTCTATATTTGTGAATAAAATGATTTTAAAAAATTAGGGAATTTTTTATTTTCATGTAAAAATTATATTGGTAATTTTTTATATATTCTAAAAGAGAATAAATATATGTAAATCTTATATATTATATTGGAGACTTTAATACAGTAAAAAAGTTAGAAGGAAAAGAAAGAAATATAATATCAAAATAATTTAAAAATAGTTATATTTTTACTAAATTTATTATATCATTTACATCTAATACTTCAATATTTTCTGGATAATATTCTAGATTATTTTTATTAGGTAATATTAATATCTTTCTACAATTAAATTTATTTAATTTATTTTCTATTTCTTTTATCTCATTTTTATCAATATAATCTTTCCATTTTACTTCTCCCACAATTTTTAATTCTTTAAATTTAAATAATGAAATATCTATTTCATAATTTTTTTCAACTATCTTATAATAATTTAATCCATAAATCTTTGATAATAAGGAATTAAAGAAATATTCAACATGGAATGGTATTTTATCATTTACTACTTCTTTTATTATTTCATAGACTATATCATTTTCCGATATTCCATATTTACCTTCTAAATAAAAATATATATCTAATAATGGAGAAGAAATTATATAATAATCAAATTTTTTATTAAATACATTTATTTTATTTATTAAACCAATATTTTGTAATATTTTTAGATAACTTTGTATTATACTTGGATCATCTTTTTCAATTATTTTCTTAGAAAATAAATATGAAGATATTTCAGTAGATTTATTTTTTCCAGATGCAATTGATGTTAAAATATTGATATATGTTTTATTTAATTCTCTTTCTTCTTCATTAAATATTTCTCCTATTAAACTTTCAAATGTATACTTATTTTCTTTAAATATTCTTGCTAATTCTTCTCTTATATTTCCTTTTACAAAATCTATTATCCATGGTTCTCTAAAATATATTGCTTTTTCTATTAATTCTTTTCCATTTTCTTTATCTATTAAATATTTTATTATATCTCTTTCATCAATTAAATCTATTCTAAATTCTTCAAACAATCCTAATAGTGGTGAATGCTTTTCTAAAATTTTTTTAGATAAAAATAATGTAGAAGTAATTAATATAAGATTTATTTTTTCATAATTCGCATGTATAAAATCTAACAAATCTTCTTGTAATCTTTGAAATTCATCTATAACAACTTTTTTTCTAGATAATAAAATATCTTTTAAATAATCATATGATATATCCTTATTATTTATTATATCTATTATTCCTCCATCTCTTTTTATAAAGAAATAATAATCATAATTTGTAAAGTTTTTAATAAAAAAAGATTTACCAGTTTTTCTTCTTCCATAAACGAAAACTCTATTACCAATTTTTTCCCATCTTTTTAGATCTTCATATCTAATAACTATATTCATCATATGTATAATCATGGTTATACATTTTATAAATATAATTCATTATTATGGAATTATAAAAGATAAATTATACTAGATTTTTATAAAATAAGTATAGCTCTTCTGTTAGATGATTTATTAATAATTTTAAATAGATTAGAATTATTAGTTTTTAATAAAAATAATCTTTATTTAAGTAGTACAAAATAATAAAATATTAAGTTAGTGTCTTTATGAATTATTAAATATTTATGTTACAAAGTAAGATTCCGTAAAGTTATAAAATGGAAAATACAATTTTTCCATATGAAAGAAAGAGTAACATTATTCTGAAGGTAGATTATATATACCTAAATCAATAAGGGAAAAGTTTAAATCAAAAAGATTTATAATAAAAGTTGAAGATAATAAAATAATTCTAATACCTGAAAATAATGATGAAATAGAAAAATTATATGGAATAATAAAAGTAAAAGAAAAAATAGAAGATATAGATAAATTAATAGAAGAAAAGACAAAAGAAATATTGAATAATGAAGGTTTGTATTGATGTAAATATATTATATTATTTTTTAACTAGAGATAAAAATTTGGAGATAGATCAAAGGAATTAATAAGGAAATATTATGGTAATTTATATACATCAGTTTTAACCCTCTGGTTATTGTATGTTTTAACTAAATATAAAAATGTATACGATTATCTAAAATTGAAAAATAAATCTTATTTATTTCTTTTTTTATTTGATTTTTGCTTAAATAAGTTATAATTAAATTTTATATTTTTATATATTTGAGGATTATATATTTATTGTATAAATAATAATCATGGAAGATTTAGTAAATTATTAAGTCTTCTATAGTATGTAAGTTTCTAATATCTTTATAAAATTAGTGGATATTTTAACAATTTTGTTAATCCAGTATAGAGTATCTTTATTATTTATATATTTGTTATTAATTAAATTTAAAATTTATTTTCTTTATTTTCTTCCATTTAGAATATTTATAATATAAAATATCTTAATTCTTTTCTAATAGCTTTTTATTAATTCGTATATTCATCTTGTTTAGAACTTTAAACTTATTATTTTTTATGAATTATTATTAAATTATTAATATAATGCTAATAAAAACCAAATTTTATTAAATATAGTTTTTATACCAATCTAAAATTTATACTAAAATTTATAAATTATAATAAATTATCCTAATAATATGAAATCTATTTCTCCAATAATAGCAACTATTCTATTAATAGTTATTGTTGTTGCAATGGCAGGATTAACATATGCATTTATTACAGGTATGTTTAGTGGATTATTATCTTCTACAAGTTCTCAAGTTCAGAAATATGGATCTATATCAAATATAGAGATAGCTAATGGATTCTTATATAATTATGAAGATAATTTGGTATTTTACGCGCCTTTAGATAATGAATATTTTAATGTTTATACTGGTAATTTATACCAGCCAATAGATTATCCAAGTAATATATCTACCGTTACTTATGCTTATACTCCATATGGTAGCACTCCAGGTATTGTTATCAATGCAACTTTAGTTCCCGGGTTATATGATTATGCTTTTCAATTTGATGGAAATGATAGCTATATATATTTCCCAAATATTACACAAGTAGTCAGTGCAAAACTCACTTATCCAGAATATATAACTTCCAGCACGTGTGGTTGGGTACCAAATCCATACAATAATTATACTAACCAAGTCACTGAAATGATATATTTTAAACCTGCAGGTAATAATGTTGGACCTTTTTTTTGTGGAAATAATTGTTATTCCGAAGCCCCAGCTACATCTTTTTGGCAGATACAATATAATCTCGGTCTAACTTATTTTTCTAATAATACCATACAAGTGTGTATTGGTGGAGATGTACAGACAAATGAAAGTCCAGGTTGGTTGACTTATTGCTGGAACACTACTTCAATACCTAATAATTGGTTTTTTGTTGTAGCAGAAGGAAAAGTAAATTCTACAGGATATTATGAAAGATTATTTATAAATGGACAATTAGTAGAAACATATTATAATAATACTCCATTAGGGATAACCGAAAATTTATACTGTCCTGGAACTCCTGGATATGGAATAAGCGGTTCAAATAACTGGCATAACTTTAATGGAACAATAGAAGGATGGGGGATTTATGATCAATGGTTACCGGAAAATATAATAGAAAATATGTTTTATAGAATAAATTTGATTTTATATAACTCAGGAAATACTCCTGTAAATTTGAATAATACAGTAATATCCATAGATAACTGTGCTTTTCCATTAATATATAATCAAACATTTATAACTTCTACAAATTCTCCAATAGTCTTGCCAAATCAGCAAATAATATTGAAAGTTGCAAATACACAATGTTTTATTCAAAAGAATAATTATCATCAAGTTTGCTTATTTTACAATGGTCAATCTACCTGTTCTAATGTATTGATCTAAATGTTTTTGGATCATGAAATATGTAAGTACCTTATATACTATGACGGATAATTGCTGTTATCCGACATCAATGTACTTATTTATTGTATATTTATCAATATATTTATGAAAATAAAATAAAAATTTAATTATATCAAAAAACAATAAAAAAGAGTTATAGTAATTATTTATTTTTTATTTCCCAATAAGCTTGATCAAATGCTTTATTTATTTCATCTATTATATTAGTTAAATTATTAATATCAGATGTTTTTATAATTACATTAAATACATTTGTTGATCCATTTTTTGTAGAAAATATTATATTATACTCATAATTATTTCTTTTATTCTTTAATATATTGATTACATTATCTATTAATTTATTTCCGTCTACATCCGCATTTACAGTTACTTGTAATGGATATATAATCCTTTCATTATAATCTTTTAATTTTTGAAATATAGAATTACCTAAAAATGCAGAATTTGGTATTTTTACTATATTTCCATATATAGTTAATACTTCTGTAAATAATAAAGATATTTTTTCTACTTTACCTATTATAGGATTACCCCATATCCATGAACTTATAGATACTGCATCATTTGGTTTTATTGTTTTACTAGAGGTTACTAGAAAACCTGATAATATATTTTGTGCTATGGTTTGTACAGCTAAACCAATAATTATACCACCTATAGAACCAGCTAATATTATATTTGTTATATTTATATTGAATATCGATAATATAATTAATATTATAATTAAATAAAAAATTATATCTATTATATAATTTACTATATTTGTTGTAGATTTTTCACTCTTTCTTAAGAATTGATTATATATTATCTTTTTTATAGTTCTTATAATAAATAATCCAGCTATAATTACTATTATACCTTCAATTATCTTTAATATATATGGTTCTAAAAACACTATATATTTGTACATCTCAGAGCTTTTTGGTAAATATGATATAAATATTGGAAAATAATAATTTATCAAATAATATATAATTAATAAAAATATTATTATTCCTGCTATTTTTATTATATTCTTCTTAGACATTGGGTCTATTTATATAATAATATTTAAAAATATTGTATGTATACCTTACTAATGATATACATATTATATGAAGTTTTATATTTAATATTTGCTTCTATAGTTTTTTATTTATTATATAATAAGTTTACTTGGAAAGTAAATAATAGAGCTATATTTATTGGATTTTTATTTATGTTATTGGCAGTTATTATACAATCAATTATTCAAGATATTCCCGCTGATATTATAGCAATTAGTTTTATTCTAAAAGGTGGGCTTATACATAATTTAGCAAATTTAAATAATATAATATTAAATATTATAAGACCATATTATATAATATATGGAATATATTTAGGTATTATTGCAGGATTAGCACAAGAAATTGCTAGATATTATTCTGTAAAAAATAAGGATCCAAGATTATCAATATATTATGGTTATGGTTTTGCATTAGTAGATATTATTGTTGCTATATTATCTTTATTTACTAATAATAGTACCATAATTATAATAACAATTGTTGGTGTACTATTACAACCTTTTATATCATATATATATCATCCTGGTGCATCAATGCTATTAAGAGCAAAGCAAGAAAATAATAAAGGTATAATATATTTATTGTATTTAATATTTGTTCATGCTTATGTAGATGGATTTACAGCAGTAATAGATTTATCAATAAAATTTAATAGTTTAAATGAGTATATCTTACTTAATTTATCTTATATATATTTTATAACAATTATAATAATTCCATTGGTTATATTTTATCTTGGATATAGGAATATTAGAAGACTAATAGTTGAAGTTGATTTATAATTACTATTGCGTAATAATATATAAAACTTTTTTTAAAATAACATTAAGATGGATATAAATATATTATTACTAATAGTTGAATTTATATTATTGGGGGTAATACTTATAGATAAGAGGATATCTTATAGTATTGGGTTAATATTAGTATTATTATCAATTCTAGCTTTATTGATAAATTTATTTGGATATATAATAGGAATTAATGGATTAACTATACTTTATTCAATGATTATAGTAACATTTGGTATTCTATTATTCTATTATTTCGGTATAATTGATGTATCAGTTTTCATAATTTCGATTTCGACGATATTGGTTTCTTCTATTATTATATATATATCCGTTCCATATTTAATACCGAATATGTTTAGTAATAATATTCTATTGCCAATTGTTGCAGCATCTCCAATATACTAATGCTATTATTTATATCGGCAATATTACTATTATTGGATATATTAATATTATCATTTTTTGATTTAAGATATATAATAAATTATGAGAGGGAAATAGAGATCCCAAATTATAGAGATTTAGATTCTAGAAAGACATTATTTGTCTTATTTCCAGTAAAAAATGAGAATCAAGATATGATAATAAATAAAATAGAGTATTTAAAAAATATCGAGAATAAATATGATAAATTAGATTTGAACTTTGTCTTTATAGACGATACAAGTATGGATAGAGAAGATAAGGTAATAAATTATCTAGAGAATAATATGGAAGATAAGTATATGGACTCTAAATTTATTATATATAAATTGGCAAATATATTATATATATTCAGATTAAATGGTATAAAAAGAAAAGGAAAAGCTCTAGATGATACAATATATTATTTAAAGAATAAATATAATATAGATTATGTTTCTATATATGATTTTGAATGGACCGTAACTGTAGAATACCTATATAAAGGATTATGTATATTAGAATCGAATAAAGATTTATCATTTATATATTGGAATAGAAGAACAGTACCTGTAGATTATTTTCATAAAATAGTCGGGATATATGTAGATACATTTTTCCAAATAGGATTACCAATGAAGAATTTACTTGATAATATATCCATGATACATGGATCTTGTGGTATCATAAGATTAGAGGCTTATTTTAAATCTGGAGGATTTACAGCTCATCTTACTGAAGATGCTTCATTGACCTTGAGAATGTATATAAATGGGTATAAAGGATTATATATACGAAGGTGGGTTGAATACGGGCAAAATCTACCACCTAACTTTAATGTTGCATTGAAAACTTTAAGGAGATGGCAGACTGGTACTTTTGATGTTGTAATTTCAAATTTTATTAATTTAATAAAAAATAAAAAATTATCATTTAAGCAAAAGTCAAGTTTTATCCACATGTTTTCGGCAGTTTTTTTACCTTTAATATCTTTTATACTAATTATTATAAGTATAATGTCTATATATTTAAATATAAGTTCTAAATTTTACCAACATACATTTTTATTTTTTTATCTATCGCCTATATACATTATAGGAATAATATTATCGGAATATTATATTGTGGAGAAGATGATATATAATAAAGGATCTTTAAAGGACGCATTTTTGGTATTATTGATTAGTTGGGGTATCTCTGCACTAACTATAGTGTATTATTTAAGGAGAATAATTCTTGGGTTGGATAATCAATGGATTGTTACTAAGAAGCAGATTACTAGTTATAAATATGATATATATTCTATTTTAGTTCTATCAATATTTTTATTAATAAATTTATCATTCTTTATTAATTCTTTACATTATCTAATATACTATTATAATTATACAAGTACGTTATATGTATTATTTTCTTTATTTATTGGTAATTTATCTACTATTATCTGGATATTATCTATATTTTTGTTATTTTATCTACAATATAAGAGTAAGCATTCTGAATCTAGAACTCCAAAGAATCTATTGTATATAGGGATTGCAAATATAAATAATAGAGGGAATAATAAATAATCCCCCTTATAAATATTATATTTTAATATCTTTTTTATAATTTTTATTAATGATTGATAAAGATGTTATTTTTATAAATGATAAGAGTAATATTGCTTTATGTACTCTTTGGTCTAAGAAGGAGCATATTTTTAATAAAATACCTTTAGATCATAGAAATAAAGTTAATTCTATTGGAACTCTATACACAATAAATGGTATAAATTATGTCCTACAAACCTTGGGGGAAAGAAATAATATAGATAAGATAATAGTTTATGGACCGGATCTATCATACTCTGGGGAGGCGCTAATTGATATATTTTCTAAAAAGGATAAAGATACATATAATAAATATAAATTAAGGTTAAAATATGAAGATATAGAAAATATATTAAATACTGTAAATATAATAGATTTAAGAAAAAATTTTTGGTCTAATGATCTAGATTCTTTATTATTATCTATAGATAATAATTATAGAGAAAATAAAGGTATTAGAAAAAAAGCAATTCTTAGTATAAATGAAAATGTAGAAGAGATAAGATCATGGCCAATGCAACTTTCTGGTGAATTTATATATGAAACATCTGTATTCGCAGCATGGGTAAAAGGTTTATATATAATAAATGAATTTGGAATGACTAAGAATTCCGATTATAATGAAGAAATAAAAGAATTTTTGAATTTAATGGTTACAATAGATCTACATGGTAGTAGTTATGAATTAGAAAAGGATTTTTTTCATTATATACAAGAACAAGATTTTAATAAACATATAAAAGGTCTATCTATACCAGAAGTACCAGAAGGTGTGGATTATACATATGGAAATAGATTATTAAGTTATAATGGCAATCAAATAGAATCAATAATAAATAAACTTGGTAGAAATGCAAACTCTAGAAGGGCTCTTGGCGTTACATGGGATCCAAAAATTGATCAGGATAGTGTAAATCCTCCATGTATAATATCAATAAATGGAAATATTACCGATAATCAATATACTCATACAGTATATATAAGAAGCAATGACTTTTTTAGAGGATGGCCTTTGAATATCTATGGGCAAATCTATCTAGCAAAATATATAGTAGATCAGATAAATAAAAGATATGGTAAGAATATAATACTAAAGAATATTACTACAATTTCTACATCCGCTCATGTATATAGTCATGATTTTGAGTATCTAAAAGATGCATTAGATAAATATGGATATTTAATTAAAAGATTTATACCAGATCCAAAAGGAAATTTTACAATAAAAACTGAAGATGGTAAGATTATATTAGAACATAGAACTCCAGATAATACTAGCATAGATTTAAGGTTAAAAGGAGACTTTAATTATATATATAACATGATAAAAGGTTATCCATTTTATACTCTACCAAGCCATTCATTATATCTAGGAAAAGAACTAAAAAAAGCAGAGGAAAGTATTCGAGAAGGAAAAAAATATACACAAGATGAGGTATAGAGTTAAAGGAGATTTATCCTTTTTATCTTCCTTAGAGCACCTCTAGCTATTAATTCTTTTTCAATAAATTCTAAAAGGTCAAAAGTGTTAATATATTCAGTATAAGATGATAAATTTTGAGGAATTACATTTGATTTGATATCCTCGTAGTATTTAATCAATGTACCTGTAGATGTTGAAGCTAACTTGCATCTTATATCTTTTAAAAAGTCCTTATCTATGTTTTTTATTTTCTCTTCCATTCTATTACTTATAGTTTTATAATTTATATAGTTTATGTTAACAATAAACAATAAATTAAAAAACTTAGCTACGTACTAATTATAATATCGTCTTCTTTTTTTATACTATATTTTCTTTTTAGTAAATATCCATATAGGAACCCGAATAGAGTTCCTCCAATATGTGCTGAAAATCCTAGATTAGTAAAAGGATAAAATATTCCAATAACATTAAATAATAACCATATTATTGCTCCATATATGATATCTATTGGAATTATAATAGGAAATATTATTATCTTTTCTTTTGGTTTTAGTATTGCTAGTGCACCCAATATACCTGAAATAGCACCTGAGGAACCAAGACCTGCAATCATCGGATTATTAAAATATTGAATTAGAAATGCTATATTTCCAAAAATACCTGCCAATAAAAATAATATTATCAGATTTTTACTTCCATAATTATATTCAAATAATAATCCTAAAAAAAATAATGCTAACCCATCAAATAATAATTGAAATATACTGTTGGGTTCATCAAGAAATAAAGATGTAATAAAGGTCCAAGGATAATTTAATGCATAATGTGGGGCAAAGTATAATAATCCAAAAATAGATGGTGGTATGAAAAATTCTAAGATAAAAACTAATACCAAAATTATATCTAATATTATAGTAATGGGCTGACCGAAAATTTTCCATATCCTTCGCATAATTTAAAAAATTGTTATAATATATTTATATTTTAATGAGATTAGATCCAGATATAAAGCCAATAAAATATTCAATAAGCCTAAATATTGATATAGGTAAATTAGAGTACTTAGGATATGAAGAGATATCCATCAAATTTAATAGACCAAAAGATAGGATAATAATAAATTCTAAGGATATAAAGATTAGTAAGGTTAAATTTGATAATTTATTTGTAGATTTTAGGCAAGTTGGAGACGATTTATTAGAAATAAACTTGAAAAAGAAATATAGTGGCGAAGGAAAATTATATATATCATTTAAGGGTAAGATAAGAAATGATTTAATTGGCTTTTATATTAGTAATGGGGAAGATAAAATATTAACTACTCAATTTGAACCTACGTATGCAAGATATTTTATACCATGTTTCGATGAGCCAATATTTAAGGCAAGGTTCCAATTGAAAGTTTCTGTAGATAAAAATTATGATGTGATATCAAATACAGATATAGAATCGGAGGATATAAATAATAATATAAAAACAGTAAAATTTAAAGAGACACCACTTATGTCTACATATTTATTATATTTAGGCGTTGGAAAATTTGATTATTTAGAAGATAAGTATAACAATAAGAAAATAAGAGTTGTTGCAGATGGAGGTAAGGCAAAAGATGGAGAATTCGCTTTAAATTTTCTGAAAGAGGTATTAAAATATTATGAAAAGTATTCTACAATAGATTATCCATTAAAGAAGTTAGATCTGATCGCTGTTCCAGATTTTGCAGCAGGGGCGATGGAAAATTGGGGAGCTATTACATTTAGAGAAACTGCTTTATTATATAATGATAAGTTATATTCTAATTCTCAAAAGGTAAGAACTATGGAGATTATAGCTCATGAGTTATGGCATCAATGGTCAGGAAATCTAGTGACAATGAAATGGTGGGATGATTTATGGTTAAATGAATCCTTTGCTACATATATGGCTTACAAGGCTATAGATGAATTATATAAAGATGAAGATGTATCAAAAGGTAGATTTTATTTATTGGAAAAATATAATGCTAAATTTGCAGATGGCATTATCTTTACACATCCAATAAAAGTTAAAGTTGAGAAAGAAAAAGAAATTGAAAGTATATTTGATGATATAAGCTATGGTAAAGGAGCTAGTATATTAAATATGATTGATAGTTTTATTGGCTATGATAATTTTAGATTAGCTGTAATTAATTATCTGAATAAATATAAATATTATAATGCTTCTGCAGAGGATCTATTTAAGGAATTTGAACTTATATCTGGTAGAGATATAAAATCAATGATAGAAAGGTGGATAAATAAAGCTGGATATCCAATCATAGAGGTAAACTATAATAGAGATATAATTAGTTTAAATCAATCGAGATTTGTTTTTAATAGAAAAGAAAATTCTAAATGGATAGTACCTATATTTCTAGATATACAAGATGAAAATATAAATACATTATTTAATAGAGGGAGGGGAAGGATAATATTAAAAAGAGAACCAGATTATTTTTCTATAAATAGAGACGGCATAGGATTTTATGTATCTAATTATAATAATATGAATTATATAATTAATGGATTAAAAAATAATAAATTCTCATATTTAACAAGGGGAAATATACTATATGATGAATATTTATTGAATTTATTTGATAAGGTAAAAATAAATAAATTATTAGATCTATTAGATTATTTTAAAGATGAAGATAACTGGTTTGTATTAAATATAATCTATAATATATTATATAGTATAAATATCCATTTTAATTTAGAAACAAAATCATTTTTAAAGAGGTATGAAGATATATTTAATAAGCTATCTAATATTGAGCCAAATAATTATAGTAGTTTGATTAAAAAATATTTATATTATAATTATTATTCACAAATAAGGGATTACTCGATTATAGAAGATAGTTTAAGTAAATTTAAATCTTGGGACAAAATAGATAATAATGATAGATTAATAATATCTGAAGTTGTCGGTACTCATGGAGGGATTTCCGAATTTAAAAAATTTTTAGAACATTATCAGAAGACAACTAATCCGGAAGAAAAGAATATAATATTAAGGGGTCTAACTAGTTTTAGAAGGGGTAGTTTAATATTAGATCTATTAGATAAGACAGTTGATGGTACCATAAGATTACAAGATTGGAGAACTGTCTTTTCATATCTAACAAAAAACCCTGAAAGTCGTTTTATATTATATGAATGGTTTAAGGATAATATTGGTGAGATAAAGAAATATGAAAAAGCATATATGATAATTAGAGATATATTTTATAGCTTTTTTAATATATATACCGGAGATATATCAAGAGAAATAAAAGATTATATAATTAAACAGTTTCCAACATATAAAAATGAAATACTGAAGTACTATAGTTATTCTGAGATATATACGAATTGGATAAAAAAGAATAAAGATATAATATATAATATAATATAATGGATAAAGATATAATTATAGTAACTTCTGCACTACCTTATGTAAATAATGTACCGCATATAGGTAATATAATAGGAAGCTTATTACCATCTGATATATTTGCAAGATATAATAGGATGAAAGGTAATATAGTATTCTATTTATGTGGTACGGATGATCATGGATCTACTACTGAAGTAGAAGCAATAAAATATAATATGAAACCATCAGAAGTAGTAAGATATTTTCATAATATACACGAAAAAATATACAAATGGTTTAATTTTTCTTTTGATATATTTAGTGGAACTTCTAACAATAATATACATTATAGAATTACACAGGAATTTTTTATAAAATCTTTTATTAATGGTTATATAACCGAAAAAGAGGTAGAATTACCATATGACCCGCAATGGAGTAAATTTTTATCAGATAGATTTGTTGTAGGTACATGTCCATATTGTAATTATGAGAATGCGAAGGGAGATCAATGTGAAGCATGTGGGCGATTATTGGATCCTAAAGAATTAATTAATCCTAAAAATGCAATAACTAAGAATCCAGTAATATTTAAGAAGACTAGACATCTTTATTTAAATCTTACAAAACTAGAGGATAACATAAAAAAATATCTGGAAACGAAAAAAAGCATATTTACTGATCTGGCGATTAGTATGTCTTTAGGGTGGGTTAAAGAAGGATTAAAAGAGAGGAGTATAACAAGAGATTTATCATTTGGTGTACCAGTACCTTATAATGATCTTTGGTTAGCATTAAGGAAGAAAATATTTAATGAATTGGATTTTACCTCCAAGGAAAAGTTCTTAGATTCATTTATTAATTCACTAAAAGGAAATAATTTACTAGTTCCAGAGGAAGAATATATTAAAATTAAAACTATAGTGGAAGAAAATTGGCCTCAAATTGATAATATATTAAATAAATACAACTATTTTGAATCTTATAATAATAAAGTATTATATGTATGGTATGATGCATTGATAGGATATATATCTTTTACTGCGCAATCACTAAGAAAAGAATATAGAAAGGAAGATCTGATTAATATTGATTTGTCTGGCATTAAAGTATTGGAAGAAGGCGAGAATTTTATAAAGTTAAATATAGATGGTACAGATTATAGAGTAGAATATACTATAGATAATAAAAATGTGTGGATAAAAATTGATAACAACTTTAAGAATCTTGAAAAGATCGCAGGATTCTTATTAAGTAAAGGCTTTGAAAATGTAAAATTTAATATAGATTGGAGTTATTTATGGAAAAATGGGAAGATATATCATTTCTTAGGTAAGGATAATATACCTTTTCATGCAGTATTTTGGCCAGGTATATTATTATCAACATATAATGTTCCAGAAGATTATAAAGAATTTTTTAATTATACTGATTTAGAAAATTATAATTTACCATATAATGTTATAGGATTATCTTATCTACTGTATGAAGGTAAAAAGATAAGTAAAAGTCAAAATTGGGGTATATTTTGCGATAGCTTAATTGATTCTGATCTGGAACCTGACTATTGGAGATTTTATTTATCATATATAATTCCATATAGTAAAGATTCTGATTTTAAATGGTCTGAATTTAAAGAAATAATAAATAAAGAACTGGTAAATAATATTGGAAATATGGAGTATAGAGTCTTGTCTTTCATAAATAGATATTATAATGGTAGGATTGCAGGAAGATTAAATGATAACATAAAAAGCAAGATAAAGGAGGTATTTGATAATTATAATAATTATATGGAAAAAGGTGAATTTCATATGGCATTAAGAAATATACTAGAACTAGGTAATTATGGCAATAAAATATTTCAAGATAATAAACCATGGGAAAGCCCTGAAAAATATAGAGATTTATTATATTCTTTATTAATATTAATAATATATACATATTTAATGTTATATCCATTTACGCCAACTTTTTATGATAAGTTTATAGATAATATAAATATTAAAATATATAATTTTGATGAACTAAATAAATTATTGAACAATAATATTGAATTTACTGTAAATAATAATATAAGGCCCCTGTTTATGAAAGTTGATGATTCAATTATAGATAAAATATCTAGTATAGTAACTCGACCCAAAAACCATTTAATAAGATAAATATTTAAATAAAAAAAATATTTAATATATATGAATAAGGCCGATGAAGATCCGAACCTTAATATTATCACAAATAAATTATTTTATATTTATAAGATTATAGTCCCCTTTATTGTTTCTTTTCTTCTTTCTTTTTGTCTTTCTTTTCTGCCATACTTTATTATTTCTGAGAAATCCTTAAAAATTTATCATTTGTAGGCGATGTATAAAGATTACTAAATTGTAGTAAAACTGTATAAAGGTTAATGATTTATAAATAGGTATTAAAAAGCATATTTATAAATATTTATATTTCTATCTTGTTTATAAATACTGCTTATTTTATAAATAATGAATATCGACCTGCTTATATCTAGTTGCATATTTCAATTTTCTGAATCAATATGTATAGTATAAAGTATCATATAAGTATAGTCAAGTAATTTGGTCGTGTTATTACTGGTTGATATTAATTAAGGATGAAAATTCAAAGATATATATTTTAAACATATCTTATATCATAAATTATTTTTTTATTTATCTGAATTATTATAAAATATCTTTATTTTAAACAAGTTCATTGTATTGATGTTTTTAGATATATTTTTATATTGTCTCATTAAAATATTTTTTTATGTCTTATGATATTATAGGTGATATAGCTGTAATAAAGAAACCTATGAAGTTAAGGGAAGAAGAGTATATTAAAGAAATAAGAAATAGATATAAGTTTATAAAGACAATATTATTGCAAGAAACAGATGTTTTACCTCCTTATAGGGTACCAAAATATAGAGTATTATATGGGGAAGATAAGACTGAAACGATAAGTATAGAATATGGTCTAAAGTTTAAGGTAGATGTTGTTAGAACCTATTATTCTCCTAGATTGAGTAATGAAAGATATAGGATTGCAAAAGAAGTAAAGGAAGAAGAGGTATTGGTTATGTTTTCTGGTGTAAATGTATATCCAATATATATATCAAAATTTTCAAATGCTAAAAAAATATATTCAATAGAATGGAACCCTTTTGCTGTAAAATATGGTTTAGAAAATCTAAGATTAAATAAAATAAATAATGTTATAACATTTTTAGGAGATGTAAGAGATATATATTTATATATAGGTAATTTGGAAGATAGAGATGCCATAATAAATAACAATATTGATTATATAAATGATATAATATATTCTAATATTGAAGTAAATAACATATATTATTATGAAGAAAATGAATTAATAAAGAATATTAAATATAATAAAATTAAAAAAATAGATTTTATAAATAAGTCTATTAAATTATTCGATAGGATAATAATGCCGCTGCCGAAAGAGAGTCATAATTTTTTAGAATATGCAATACCATTAATAAAAAGTAATGGTATTATACATTTATATCAGTTTTTTAGAGAAGAAGAAATAGAAAACAATTCTTATAATTTATTGGATGAATATTCGAAAAAACTAAATTTTGAGTATGAAATATTAAAAATTCTTAAAGTCGGCGATATAGCACCTGGAATATACAGGGTATGTATTGATTTTAAAGTTATAAAATAATTTTTTAAATTTTGTAGGTCAAATATATCTCTATGAGATCTGATGCATTAACTGTAATAATAATTATAATGGGTATAGTGATAGTTATATTGTTACTATTAGTATTGTTTGTTCCTGCTAAGGATATTTTTAAAGGATCAGCTTCAAATAATTATATAGTATCGTATAAAGTTTCTTATATGTATTATTCTAATTATAATATATACGCAGTAATATATAATAATGGAAATGTTAATATAGATCCTTCAAAATATAGTGTTCAAGCAGAATATTATCCTTATGGATATGAATATAATTGTAATATAGATAGTAATGGATTAATATACAATAATAGCCAATCAACAGTTGTGGTTAATTGTACGAATAACAAGGAAATATTTGATAATCTATTATCCAATAATGGATATTATATATTCTCATTCAACTATAATAATAATATAGAAACATATAATTTATCATCAGATCTAATGAAATAGCGGACCCAGGGGGATTCGAACCCCCGACCTACGGCTTAGAAGGCCGTCGCTCTATCCATGCTGAGCTATAGGTCCATGGATAGATTATAATATTTTATACTTTCTTATTATAAGTCTTTTATCTGCATATCGATGTTTCATCATATCTCAGTAATGCCTTGCTTCTTCACTTTATATTATATTTATTATATCCTTTATAAAATGTGTAGTATAAAATACTAATATTATAATATCAATTAAAAAATAAAATATTAAACCTATAGATAAAAAGATAAGTCCTATATATATTATAAAAATTGGTAATCCAGTAATAAACTCATTAAAACTATCAGTAATAATAATAAGACAAGTTTTGGTTCTTTGATCATAGCTATTATTTTATTTGTATTTATAAATTTTTACTGTCAAATAGGTAATTAATATTGATATACTTTCAAATTTTGCTAATAATCTCAAAATAAAGATGGGACCGCGGGGACTCGAACCCCGATCCCTGGGACCCAAACCCAGTAGCCTACCGCTAGCCTACGGTCCCGATAATTAATAATGAATTTGTTGAAAATTTAAAAGGATTTTTAAAACATAATAATGAATGCCACAGCATGGTCATCATAGACCCAGAAGAGTATCAATGCAATTTTGGCCAAGAGTAAGAAGTAGTAGAATATATCCTAGAATAAAAACATGGCCTCAAGTTGAGCAAACATCAATATTGGCTTTTGCTGGTTATAAGGTTGGAATGACTCATATTTTAACTAATGATAATGCCTTTATGCCAGTTACTGTACTAGAGGTTCCAGCATTAAGAGTTTTTGGTATGAGATTATATAAAAAAGATATAAATAAGGGCTATAATGTATTAACTGATTTGATCGGTGATTTTGATGATAACCTAAAGAAAAAAATAAAGACAATAAGGAGTAACAATAATATAGAAGAAAATATAAAAAGGGTAGAAGAAAAAATAAATGAAATATCTTTAATAAAACTGTTAGTGTATACTCAACCATGGTTAACAACTATAAAAAAGAAAAAACCAGAACTATTTGAGATTCCTATTGGTGGAAATAATATAAAAGAAATATTTAATTATGGAAAGAATTTATTGGGAAAAGAAATAAATATAGATAATGTATTCAAAGAAGGCGAATATGTAGATACAATTGGTGTTACTAAGGGTAAAGGTTTTACAGGGGAAGTTAAGAGATTTGGAACAAAAATACAGCCAAGGGAGTATAAGGTATCTAAATCTGCAAGACAGACTCATGCAAGGGGTGCAAGAGGAATGAGAAGGATATTTCCAACTACGCCAATGCCAGGACAATATGGTTTCTTTAGAAGAACTGAATATAATAAATTAATATTAAAAATATCGGATAATATTAATGAAATAAATCCAAAATCTGGATGGCCACATTATGGTATAATTAAAAATAAATATATATTAATAAAGGGATCTGTACAAGGTCCATCTAAAAGATTGATAATATTAAGAAAAGCGATAAGAGAAAAGAAAATTAAAGAAAAAATTGGTATAGGCTATATATCATTAATGCCAAAGAACTAATAAATATATTTATGTAAAAGATAAAGATGGAAGTTAAAATATACAGAGTTACTGGAAGGATAAATAAAGTAAAAATTGTACATGCCTCAAAGAGAAAAGAAGGTGTTATCACAAAAAGAAAGATTATATATAATTTTAGTAAGGAGGTTTTAGGATTAAATGAGAAAGAAGTTAAAGAGAGGATATTATCTTTATTCGGAAGTGTGTATAAAGTAAAAAGAAATAATATATCTATTCAAGAAATTAAGGAAATAAAGAATGAGGATGTAACAGATCAAAAGTTAAGAAAATTCTTAGAAATGTTAAAAAATGGACAATTATGATGAAATATTAGATCAATTGTATCAAGAAAAAGAATTATTGGAAAAGAAGATTGTAGAATATTCATTAATGAAACAATATGTAAAAGACTTAAAAAAGGAAGATAATGCGTATATAAATGTAGGTGGTTATATATTTGCTAAGGGATCTATAGCTGATCAAGATAATTTATTGATAAATGTAGGAAGGGGGATATTTATAGAAAAAAGCAGAGATGATGTGCTTAAAATCATAGATGAGGTAGTGAATAAATTAACACAGGAATTAGATAACTTGAATAAAAATATATTGGTCATTTTGAATCGAAAAAAGTCTCCTCAACCTTTATAATCTCGTGACCTGTGCTATTTTTTCCTACGATAATATATCTACTATTAATTTCTATTCCATATCTCATATATGGGCTTCCAAAATTTATAGATCCAATCTCGATACTATATTTTGTTATTTCTGATATCTTTTCTAATATATTATCAGTTAATTCTTGAGATATAAGTAGTTTGTTATTATATAACTTTGAGATACTACCAATTAAATATTTTATCTTTATCCTTTGAGAAGGCAGAGACAGTTTTTCTGATAATTTCTTAGCATCATATTCTTTTCCTGAAGAGTATAATATACCATTCTTTCCAACTAAAAATAAGTTTCCTATAGTGTTTTCTATAGTATCAACTTCAATTATATCAAATTTTGATTTTAGTATTTCTTTTAGCTCTCCAGGAGAACTCTTGCTAATTATAATATTGCCATTATATTCTATAAAATAAGGAGTTATTATTGGTGAATTTATATAATACTTGTATATATCTAGATTTAATTTTTCTATACTATTTTTATATAAATTGCTAGCTATCAGAAAATCTTCAAATAGGTGCATTATTAATCCAATAGAGCCAATTTCTATATTTTCAGCTTTTTTTATTATCATTATCAATATTGATTATCAATATAGTTATAAAGATTCAAATTTAAAATTTATATTTTTAGGAGTATTTAAAGAAGATATGAATATATTTTCTAGTATATTTAAGAAGAAATCGGAAAAAGGACCTGAGACAATTAAAACACCAGAAGTCCCTGCACAAAATCAAATGTCTTATAATTCTGAGATTAAGAATATATCTAGTTCTATTGAAGGACTAGCTAAATCTGTTAGAGAGTTAGAAAATACAGTTTCTGATACTATAAATAAGATATCTGATATAAGTTCTAAAGTCGAGTCAAATCAAAGTGAGATAAGTTCTATAAAAAATAATATGGAGAAAGTATTTTCTATTTATGAGATATTAGTTAAGAATTATAATCCATTTATACAAGATGAAGAGAGAGAAGAAAAACAGATAGAACCTGTAAATACATCTCAAGATAGTGTAAAAATTGATAGTAATGATCTGCCACTAGATAAAATATCTGATAATCCAACTGTCGCATCTATATTAATTGGTTGGCTTTCATATTTAATAAAAAAATCAAATGATGAAGAAGTAGATAAAGCCTTAGATTATTATGAAGAAATAAACTGGATAACTGAAAAAGTAAAGATAAAATTGAAGGAATATTTAAATGGTTTGATAGATATAGAGGGTGAAAATAAAAAACTAACACCTATGGACCATATAGTAAGTCTATATATAATATCCAAATTATCAAAATTAAAGTCTGAAAGCAATATAGAAAGATTAAAGGATTTATATGGAGAGCTAATAGAGAAAGGATATATATCTCCAATTAAGAGATGATAAAAGAAGTATTATACTTAAGTATACTATTCTTAGTAGGTTATTTTGTATTATCATATTTCTTTAATTTTTATAATATATCTGGTAAATTTATAGCAAATCAATTTCTAAATCAGACGAATAATATTAATTATCAATCTCCGGTTAGTTATGTTATATATGATTATAATATTAATAATCAGAGTTTATTATATCTAGTTCAAAGCGGTATGGATGGTTGTATAAAAAATGTTTATGTGGGTAATCAAGAGGTGAATTTTAGTTATAATCTTTCTAATTCTTATACATATCAGTTATATGTAGATTATCCAGTAGATGTAGGAGATAATATTACTATAACTTTTTGTAATGGCCAATCAAATTTATATACAATATCAAATGGTTAATTATATAGATATATATCTTGATAGAGATGAGTTTGCAGATAGGCTGGGAGGTTCAATTCCTAAAGGTAGTATATTTATTATAGAGGGTGAAGATGGGGCTGGAAAGAGCATAATATCTCAAAGACTATCTTATGGGTCGTTATTAAACAAAAATAAAGTTACTTATATATCTTCGGAATTATCCGTTGTCGATTTTGTTAAACAAATGGATTCATTGGGTTATGATATAAAGGATTATTTATTAAGTCAAGATTTATTGTTTATATCTACCTTATATATGTTCGGAAAAATAAAAGAGAAGGAGAATTTAATATTTGAATTAACAAAGGAAAAATCTAGAAAAATATTTGATAGTGATCTAATTATATTGGATTCTTTATCCTATCCATTAATAAATGGTTTAGATAAGATGGGATCTGTAAGATTACTCGAATTTTTAAATAAGGTAAAAAATATGGAAAAAACAATAATTATTACTTATAGTCCTAATGATATAAATGAATTTTTTGTTAAGAATATTAGAAGGATAGCAGATATTTATTTTGATTTAAAATTTAGTTCAATAGATGAGGGTTCTGGATTGAAAATGGTAAATATAAGAAGATTTAGATATGCAAGGGGTGTATATAATAATGTTATACCATTCAGAGTGGAGCCAAATATAGGCCTAATAGTGGAGATATCATCTTATGTATAATGCCAGAGTCTCAACAATTACAGGATAATAAAGAATATGTAATAAAAGGAAATAGAAAAGATATAGTAAGCTATGGTATAACAACAAACTTTGATGAAGCAATATCAAAATTTCCACACCTAAGAGATTATATAAATAATGTATCTGTAAAATTTGGATTACCAGAATGGATGACCTCATTAGACTTTTCATTAAAAGGAAGAGAAGAATTTAATATACTATATCCTGTTGGAGATCCGATATTTATTCATATATATAAATTATCTTCTGGTGATACTTATTATAATGTGATTGAACCGGAGATGAATGAGGAAGAATCAAAAAAATTAGAAAAAATCCAAACAAAAATTGTAAAATATTCTATAGAAAGTGTAAATGAGAATAATGTTGATGAAATAAAGAAGGTGATTATTAATATATTTAATAGCATTATAACTGTTGGGAAAAGACAGCTATTTTCAGATAAAATATATATAAAAGATCAAAATGAATATCAAAAATTATTATACTTTCTAATAAGGGAAAGATTTGGATACGGATTTCTAGAACCATTTTTAAGAGATCCATACTTGGAAGATGTACATATACTGGGAATAGGGCCAATTTATGTGGTCCATAAAATATTTGGAATGTTAAAGACAAATAAAGTATTCAGAGATGATAAATCATTGAATAGATATATATTAAGGTATTCTGAAATAGTCGATAGACCCGCTTCTGAAACAAGGCCCATAGTAGATGCTATATTACCAGATGGTTCAAGAGTTAATTTTATATATGGGAAGGATATATCCTTACAAGGTTCATCATTTACTATAAGAAAATTTAGTGCTAAACCATTAAGTATAACACAATTAATATCTTTTGGTACAATATCTCCAGAAGAAGCCGCATATCTGTGGTTAACGATAGAAAATGGGATGAATATTGTTATTTCTGGTGAAACTGCATCCGGAAAAACTACATTATTAAATGCATTAACAACCTTTATTAAGCCAGATGCAAAGGTATACTCTGTAGAAGATACCCCGGAATTAAATATACCTCATCCAATATGGCAAAGACTAGTAACAAGGGAAGTAGGGAAGAGTGCAGATATATCTATGTTTGATCTATTAAAAGCTGCATTAAGATCTAGACCAAATTATATACTAATTGGTGAGATTAGAGGAAAAGAGGGTTCAGTAGCATTTCAGGCTATGCAGACAGGACACCCTGTGATTACGACATTTCACTCTGGTAATATAGGATCATTAATCGAGAGGCTTACTGGCGACCCAATAAATATACCAATTACTTTTATAGATAATCTAAATATTGCAGTATTTACATCTTCTGTGACAATAAAAGGTAAATCAGAGAGAAGGATAACAAGTATATATGAAATTGAGAGATATGTCGCGGAACTAAAAAAAGTATCTGTCAGAAGGGTATTTGGATGGGAATCTACAAGAGATAGGCATACATTTTCTGGAAAATATAATAGTTATATATTAGAGAAAAAAGTAGCACCATTAATGAAAATAGAGGATAAGAGGAAAATTTATGAAATTATAGATTATAGAAAAAGAATTTTAGAAAAAATGACAAAGGAAGAAATATTTGACTTCTTTGAAGTTTGGGAAATATTGAAAGGGTTCTATATAAATGGTAGATCTGCTCTCCCATTTACTATATAATTTTTAAATATTTAAAAGAAATATTAAAATATGAAACATAGTCGGTATTGGAAAGGCAAATATTTTTAATTTAATATATTATGATGGATGAAGATTTAGTAAAAGTATTTTTATGGAAAAAACCTTCTATAGAAGTGTTAGGGGATGAAAAAGTTAATAAAATAGGCAATTTTAAGCATTATATAGGTTTTGAAATATCAGGATATGTACATATAGGTACAGGAATAGTCTCCGGATATAAAATAATAGATTCTAGCAGGATAGGAGAAGCAACTGTATTTTTAGCAGACTGGCATTCAATGATAAATAATAAATTAGGAGGTGATATTGAAGTAATTAGAAGGGTTGCAGAAGGATATTTTTCAGAAGCTATGAAACAAAGTATTAAATCTCTAGGTGGAGACCCGGATAGAGTAAAATTTGTATTAGCTTCTGATATATATGATAATGATTATTGGAGCGAAGTTATAAAAATTGGAAAAAACACAACATTAAATAGGACACTAAGAGCAATAACTATTATGGGTAGATTAGCAAATGATGCAGTACCATCGGCGTATTTAATATATCCATTAATGCAAGCAGCAGATATAATATTTCAAAAGATAAATATAGCACATGCAGGATTAGATCAGAGAAAGGCACATGTTATTGCATTGGAATATGCGGATAAAATAGATTATCCTTTAATCGCTATGCATCAACAATTAATAACAAACTTACAGTTATCCATAGAAACTTTCCAGAAATTGAAACAAGGAAATAAGAGAGAAGCAAAACAAGAATTATCTGAATTAAAGATGTCTAAATCAATAGTTGGTTCTGCAATATTTGTACATGAATCTAGTGATGAAATAAAAGAGAAAATAAATAAAGCATTCTGTCCTATGAAAGAATTAGAATTTAATCCAATATGGGAGATGATAGAGTACTTAATATTTAGAAATCAGGAAAATTATGGATTATTAAAATTATTATTAGAAAGAGGATATAAAATTGAAGAAATAGCAGGAAAACTGGATTATGATACCTATGATAAATTAAAAGATGAGAACAGACTTAATTGGGAGAGAATATACGAGTATGCGAATAAAGAATCCAATGAACTATATAAAAGTACATTTGAAGATATAGAATTTGAAATTATAAATGGAAAAACAGGAGAAAGAAAAGTATATAATAGATTATGGGAACTAAGAAAAGACTGGATAGATGGAAAAATACATCCTTTAGATCTAAAGAAGGCGGTAGGGGATTGGTTGGCAAGTAAATTAGAACCTATACATAAATACTTTACGGAAGGACCTGGTAGAAGATATAAAGAAGAATTAGATAGTGTTAAGATTACAAGGTAGTACTTTTTATAAATATTTTTTCTAATGTTTATTAATGAAGATAGATAATATGGTTGACAATTTAATTATGTACTTAAATTTGTATAGACTTCATTCAAAGAAAATATTTAATAAGATGAATAATCAAGATATGAAGGCTCTATTACTTATATCATATAAAGAGGATGATATATTAAATAATATAAAAGAAATAATAAATAATAGAGAAATATTTAAAGAATATTTGAATGAAAATAATTATAGGAAAGCATATATGGTATATAGAAATATAAAAGACAAATATGATATCACGGAAAAAATCCTCATAGATAGAATAGAGGAGATTATAAAAATAAGGGCTCTAGATATTATGAAGTCAACTCATTAGATATATAATTTAATTATAATTATATAAAAATTATAGAAAAAAGGAGTATTGTATGAATCCTAAAAAACGATAAAAAACTTAGATAGTAGAAATAGTATATAGAATTTACAAAGCCTTAGACAGAAGGTTATGAATAAAACTTTATATTATCAGTTTTTTAACTATCTGGTATATTAATTCTCTTCCTAAATCTTTTTTTATATTTTTTGTAGGATCCCATACTAATTTCTTTCTTAATAGGTCATCGGATGTCCTTAGAATTCCTATTGCTTTTTTATTGTAATAATAAGCTAGTCTATATACTGCAGATAATTCCATATCAATTGTTGCAATATTAAATTTTTTGAAATATTCAATTAATTCGTCAGTTTCTGAATAAAATATTTCTAGTATTAATATCTTTAATGCTTGTTTCTTTTGCTATAGAATTAACTAAATTTAGTAATTCTTTATCTGCAATCGGTAAAGCTTCATTATTATCAACATATTCTGTACTAACATTTTCCCATGCTAATACATATTCTGGTATATTTATATCTCCGTTGGTCAAATCTTCATGAAAACTTGCACAAGTACCTAAAAATACTATTTCTTTTACATCTGGATTCCTACATAGTACATAAAATCTATCAAGAGATTCTGTTAATCCCCTGCCAGTTAATAAAAATAAAGTATTATTTATTTTATAATTTTTATCTATTTTTCTAAGTACGCGATCTCCAGGTATTATTTCTTCAATTTTATACCCTTCGTTTTTTAATCTTTCAATCCATTTATCTGGTAATTCTTCTTTCCATTCTATAGGGGATATAATTATTCTTTCAGTTAATTTTTCTACTCCAAATTCTTCTAATAAAACCTCTTTAGAAGTAATATATCTTTTATATGCAATAAAACCATTTTATATTATTTTATTTAAAAAGTCGTTGTGAAATCATTATCTAAAAAATTAGTTAGAAAGTTGAACTATTTCGTTATATATTTTTTCTGGATCTATTTCCTTTTTATACGAGTCTATGACTATCCTAAATAATGGTTCAGTTTCGGAATATCTTACTAGTATCCTTAAGTTGTCTTTTAATAATTCTATACCATCCAGATCTCCATTTAGATCATTTAATGTATAATTGTTATTTTTTCCATATTCTTTTACCTTTTGTACGAGATCTATATTACCTCTAGGTATATCTCTTTCTATCCATTGAAACTCCGGTATATTTACATTATTTATATTAAATCCTTTTTTCATGTATTTTAATAACATTAGTGCACCAAATAATGCGTCATCTATATAATCATTTTCTGCAAAATATATATGACCTGTATATTCTATACCTAAGAAAGCTCTATTTTGTTGACATGCGAATTTTATAAATGTGTGTCCAGGTCTTCTTACTATATCTTCTGCACCACTCTCTTTTATTAATTTTCTTAAATATATTGGTAAGGATATTTCTAGTACATATCTTCTATCCTTTTTAATAAATGGTATTATATATTTGTCCATCCCAATTCTTTCACCATCTTTACCTATTATACCCAGTCTATCTCCATCAGAATCGAACATAAATCCTATATCTAGATCGTTTTTGCTTTTCATTAAATCTTTTAATGGTTTTATATTTTCATCTTTTGATGGGTCTGGCATATGACCAGGAAAAGTACCGTCTATCTTATCATTTATAGGAACAATTTCATTTCCTAAGTCAGTTACAATATCCTTCATTAATGATAATACAGAATTTGAAGGATCATAACCAAGTTTAAATCCAGATACAGATTTAAATTTTTTCTTTATATGCCATTTATATAATTCTATTGCATTTTCTTCTTCTATATTACCTACTTTTTCTGATGGTTTTTCTGTTTGATATGTTAATTCTTCTATTTTTTTAATATCTTCTTGTGGTAAATCATTTCCATTGCTATTTATTGGTTTTATTCCATTATATTCTGGAGGGTTATGAGAAGCAGTAATCATTAGTACAGGTATATTGTATACTTTTGCTAAATAATGAGCTTCTGGAGTAGAACCTACTCCAAAATCTAATATATCATGTGTATATATTAGTGTTGAAGCTAGTATATTTCTTATTCTTTCTGAATGAACTCTAATATCCCTTACTATTCCTATTGTTTCATAGTTGTTAAAGTATTTTCCTAGTCCAAAGCCAATCTTATATATTATTTCATCTGTTAAATCCTTTCCATAAATCCCTCTTATGTCATATAGTTTAAATACAGATGCCATACGGCTATTTATCCTTTGTTCTATATAAATATATCTTTCCTTTATATGATAAGTATACAAAAATGTCTATTATTATTAATAGTAAAGCTATTAATGTAGAAATAAATATTATACTTTTTTGAGGGTTCATAATTACAGAGCTTGATAATATTATAATAACAATCAAAGTTACAATAACATTTAATATCAAATCATATTTAGAAGCATATATTTCTCTACTCATAAAAAATATATATGGAATAAAAATAAAAATCTGAGCTCAAGACCTTCATCATATCTCAGACGATGAGTCTTTCTTCATGGATAATAATAATAATTAGAATTATTATCTGTATTCATATTATCAGATGTTTCATTATCTTTTTGCTCTACTGTTATATTATTATTTATATCTTCTCCCTTTTTTAATTTTTCTAATTCTGTAGATAAATTTAATTCTTCGTCTACCTTAATAAACTGACCTTCTCCTAATTGTTTTTCTAATTCCCAGTCCTGTCCTTGTATACTATTTTGTATAATTATATAATTTTGTATTCCTGTACTATTCTGCATTTGTTGTATTGTACTATTTAATTGAGGTAGGAAATTACATACAGGAATTGAATTATTTAATTGTTCACAAATAATTCCTATTTTTAACAATAATATTTGTTCTTCAGATATTAAACGATCTAGGTGATTATATAATACAAATGTTGTATTTAAATTATTCTCTCTTTCAGATTCATAATACTTCATTATTTGATCTTTTATATCTTCTTTTTCCGTAGTAATATTTGCATTGTTGTTTATTACTGGAATAATACATGAATTGCCTATCTTTCCTATCAAAATTTCTCTTATATCATCCCAGGAAGTATTTGATGTAATATTTACATATGTGTATGATGGACAGCTTAATATATTACCATTATATATATTATAACTAATATTTAGAGAATTTAATTGGTTTGTAATATTACCTAAATCACCATATTCTGCAGTAAATATATATACATTACTAACATTTAATTTTTCTAATGCGTATATAGTCTCTGATGGTAATACACCATTTGGGACTATAAATATCGGAGCATCATAATTTTCTGCATATTGCTCAGCCTCCGTTACTAATGTAAGGTCCCTGCCCTCTACATTACTATTTACTAAATCTCTAGTTATAATTATTGCATTATTTGTACTGTTCCAGAAGTATAATGCTGCATATGCAGATGTTTCATATCTTGTAGTGCCCCATATCCAAACATAGCTTATATTTGATTCATTTAGGTCTTGTAATAATAGGTTAGATATTACTGCAGGCCCACCAAGGACAATTACATTTGTAACATTATTCTGTATCAATGTACTTATCGTAGAATTTATTCCTTTAGGATCTTCTGGTACGGAATATACAGGGATATTATACAAATTGCCTATAGAATTTCCTACTATATAATCCGCGTAGGTTATATTTGTAGTCAATATAGCAGTTACCATATATAAATTTTATAAAAAAAGCTTTAAAGGTTATTCATATACTTTATTTTTTCATAAACATCATTTTCATTATTGTATACGAATCCTGCGGCAAATTTATGTCCATTACCATTGAATATTTTTGCAATTTCTATAACATTTTTATTATTTAAAGTCCTTATCTCCCCTCTTTTAGATTTTTGATATAGTGTAATTATATAATCTGGTTTCTGACCAAATTTTTCTCCTATATATTCTACGACATAGTTTGAAGGAATATCATATTTTGTTTTTATTATAAATATTTTGTATTTATCTTCTATTATATATAAGTCCCTGTCTATGTCTTTATAAAGATCTTTTAGTATTTTTCTGAATCTATTTAATATATTCTTATCTAATATATTATTTATATCTATATTTATCTTTTTAGCAAATGATATAAAATATAGATCAAAAGATTTTGGATAAAAATATCTTATTGCAACTATCATATCTCTTAAATCTCTTTCTAAATCATTTCTTATCATACCAGAATCTATATCGTCTATAATATATAGGTAATCATTATTTATATCCAAGTATTCTGATAATACTCTTGCTGCAGATCTATAATCTTTTATATAAACATTTATCCTTTTTGTAATCTCATCATAATTTTTATTATGATGGTCAATCCAATATACTTCTTTAAAATATGAAGATAAATATATAGCCTCTTGATTAGTTGCAATATCTGTTATATATACTCTTTCATTAGGATCATTATTTTCAATTACTTTTAATAGTGTTTTATTTATTAATCTAGGGCTAGAAAAATATACTTTAAATTTATCTCCAAATTTTTTATATAATAATGATAGGGAAAATATTCCATCTAGATCCCAGTGTGTAATTGATATCATAATATAAATTTTTAGAGTAATACTTTATATATGGTTGAAGTATTAGTGATACACATGCCTTCACAGGATAAACTAGATAAAGCAAAGGATACATTAAGTAAAGTATCTGAAATGGCAAAAAATAAGAAGCTACCAGATGGATTAAAGCTGAAGGAAATGTATTTTGACGAAAAAAACAATATTGCAGTTTGTAAGTGGGAGGCAGAAGATCCGCAAAAGTTATTAGATACAGCTAAGCAATTAAATGTGGATTGGGATATAAAAGTATTAGTTGGACCAAAGGAATTATATAAAAAGAAGTTATTCTAATTTTTTAAATTCTTCTTCAAATATTTTTTTGATTCTATCTGCTTTTTTCTCTCCTATCATATCTCTTAAATCTGCTTTCTGAGCAAGAAATATATTTTTTAGGGATTTAAACCTCTCTAGTAATTTATATGCTAAGTTTTCTCCTATCCCTGGTATTATTTTTAATATTTCTAGTTTTATTTCATCCAGATCACTGTATTTTTTTAGTTTTTCTGGTATTTTAGGAAATTTCTTATAATTCTTTGCTAATAGATACAAATAATTTGCAGTTTCTAGAAAGTCATAGGTCCTTATTATTGGTATATCATACTCAAACATTATTTTTAATATTAAAGTCCTCAAATAATTCTTTGTTATTTGTGTATTTAGATCTAAATTATCATCGGATCCTTCTAAAATCAATATAGAATTTAGGTCTTTTAATCTTTCTAGTTGATTATAAAGTCTACCATCTAATATAGAATTTATAAAGTCTAATATATTCTTTCTTTCTATTATATAGTCTCCAATTATATAGTCTCCTGTTTCTAGATTATCTAATTTAACTAGTATATCTGTATTCGCTAGCGTTTGTATAACTCCAGACTCTTTCTCTTTGTAATCGGCTATTATTATTGGTGTATTATCTTCTTTTGTAGTTTCTTGGCTACTATTTGATATATATTTTATTATTCCAGTATTATTTTTAGTTTCAGTTTTTTCCATTTTTGTTTCTATATTATTATTAATATTAATGTTAATATATTTTTTTAATCTTTTTATCAATGTAAACATCTTTCTTTCCTTTTGTATCGCGACCCAATAAAATCTCTGATCTAATGTACCCCTTGTAATTAATATTATTGTCCTTCCAATTTCTCCTCTACCTGTTCTACCTCTTCTCTGAATATATCTTATTTCTGATGGTACAGGTTCATAAAATATAACTATATCCACTTTTGGTATATCTATTCCTTCTTCTCCTACGGAGGTAGATAGTAAGACACTAAACTGATTTTCTGAAAACATCTTAAGTAATTCAGCCTGCTTTAATCTATTCATCTCTTTTTTACCGACGAATTTTTCAGCTTTTATTCCATTTTTTAAACAGACATCTTTTATTATATCTAGGGTTTTTCTTATTTGCGCAAATACAATTATTTTCTTATCCTTATTCTCTTTCAATATTTCTATTAATTTTAATAATTTTGGGTGTTCTAATCCGTGATTTATATATTCTTTCGTCAGGTTAACGGCTTTCTTTATCCTAATATCATTTATTATATTATAATCAGCTCTTGATTTTCTTATGCTATTCTCTATTTGATTATAGTAGTCTATAAATGTACCTAAAGACTGAGTTTCTAATAATTCTATTGCATGGGAGATCTTTAATAGTTCAGATAGCAATATTATTATAATTCGTAGCCTATAATCTTTACTATACTGCATATTCTTCTTAATTTCGGTTATCCATTGTAATATATCCGTTTTCCCCTTATATATTTCTATTGATGGATCAAGCTCCTTTACCTTATATAATCTATCATAATATGCCTTATTTAATAATGATATTATATTCTTTATCTTATCATCTAGATCTACTTCGTACTTTTCTATATCAATATCCTTCATGTATTTTTCTATATCTTCTTCTTTTCCAGTTCTTATTTCTATGTTTTTTATATGTAAATTTTCCATTACCTCCTTTATTCTATCTATATTCCAGCCTGGAGATGCTGTTAGGGCTAGTATCCTCCCATCTTTATTTTGACTATAAAATCTTTGTGCTATAAATGTGTAAGAATATTTTTTGACTGCTCTATGTGCTTCGTCAAATATTATTGTAGAAGAATCATAAAATATAACTTTTCCAGATATTAGATCATTTTGTAATGTTTGTGGGGTAATAAATATTATTTGTCCTTGTTTATATAGGTAAGATCGTCTTTCATTATTTATATCTCCAGTTATTAAGATAGATTTGTCTTTATATTCTTCAAAAATCTTTATAAAATTTTGATAATGTTGACTTACCAATGGTTTTGTAGGTGCTAGAAAATATACTTTTTTATCAGGATATAATTTTAATCTTTCAATAATTAAGAAGAATGCAATTATAGTTTTACCTGTACCTGTAGGTAAAATAACTAAAGTATTATCTTTTAGGCATGTATCTAAGATATTTTTCTGATATTCTCTTAATTCTATATTAATCATTATTATTATCTTTATTTGATCTTTTTATATATTTTATTATCTTTTCTTGCATATCTTTTTCTATTTTAATGTTAAAATAATCCTTGTATTTTTCTACATCTTCTCTATTAATACTTCCAATAATCAATATATTTAATTTATTCTTCTTTCTAAATCTATCTTTATATATTTTTAATGCATTTAGAATGTTATATATATCATAATTCTTTTTTGTGATTTCATCTATATACCATATAATATCTTTATTTCCATATATCCATATTTTCGTGTCCTTTTTAATTACTATACTATATCTCATAATATATTATATTTGTGGATAGTTTAATGTTTTTATTCCATAGTCTGAAAAATGTGTTCTACAACCATTATTTTTATCTAATATATATTCAAGTTTTGGGAGATCTTTTTTATAAAAAGAAGATATCTTTCTTATATCATAATAATATGGTAAGTCTATCTTTGAGTCACAGCTTATAATTCTGTCCATTATCTTTTTTTCATCTTTATCAAGATCTATAATATTTTTATTCTCATTAATTTTTTTTAAGAATTCTTCATCATACATATTTCCTGCATATATAGGTCCTAGTTTAATCATTTTATTTCCGCATATTTTACATGTCTCTTCTTCGAAAGATTTATATCCACAGTTTTTACAATAATTAATATATTTTATATTCTCTGACAAGTAATTTAATGTATTGCTTTTATTATTTTTAATAAAAAATACCCTATAATGATGTTTATAATAATATCCAAATATTGGCTTTAATCCAATATAATATTTTAATCCTTCTAATATAACATATTTTATTAATGCTCTTAAGCCAAATTCTAGATAGAAATCAGTTTTAATGCCTATTATATTATATTTTCTATATGCAGCTTTAGATTTAGATCCAGATAATGCGGAAATGTCAGTAGCAGTTACTCCTAAAATACCATTATTTCTTAAGGCTTGAGGAGTTAACTCTACAAAACCAATGGGAGACCCAAATGGATCTATATCTATATAGTCATATTTATTTCTTAATAATAGAGATCTACAATCTTGATTTTCCAATAATATATTTTCTCCTATTTCTATATTATTTATTCTTAAATTCTCCTTTATATTTTCTATAGCTTCTTTTTTTATATCATTTATATATATTTTATTTATTATTTGAGGTATCTCTTTTATGATCCTAATAGATCTTATTCCTGTAGCACTCATACAATCTAGAATATCTATTTTCTTATTATATATATCATAATATGATTTTAATAATAATATTGTAAAATCTCTATTTATCTTCATCAAAGGATTATAAAATACAGGTAATTTTGATGAAAGGTTATTTAAAAAATCTTTATTATAATTTATTGTAGCTTTTCCTTCATTCATCAAGATCTACATATATTGTATCTTCTTTTTTTATTATCCTTAGTTTATATATTGCTGGTGGATTTTTTATACCTCTGGACCATATATATTCATTTAATCTTTTTGATAATTTTATATTTTCATTTTTATATCTTACTTTCATTATTCTTTTTATTGTACTAGCCGCTTTTTTTGCTCTTTTAAATAAGGAGGCTCTTAATAAGTATTTTCTTATATTTATTTTTATTTTATACTCTTCTATCTTTTCTTCTTTTGGTTGTTCTTGTTGAGGTGTTTCTTGAACATTTTCTTGTTTTTCTAGTTGTACAGTTTCTTCAGGCATATGTATTTAGATAGAAAAAATCTTTTAAAGTATAATTTTATCTTTTTAAAAAATTTATTATTTCATTATTAAATTCTTCTGGTTCATCAAGATAACAGGCGTGTTTGCTGCCTATATTTATCAATTTAGAACTTTTTACATTGTATAGAAATATTTTTGCGTCTTCTTCTGTAAATATACTATCATTTTTACCTCTTATTAATAATATGTCTATTCCATCTAATAGCTTTAACTTATCCTTATTTTCTTTTACTTTTACAGGTCCAATAAGTATTATTTTATTTACAAGATTTTTATTATCTAGTGAAAATTCTAATACATTACCTCCGCCCATCGAAGCTCCAAGAATATCTACTTTTTTTAAGTTCAATTTTTCTATAAATAGTTTTATAAATTCGGATATGGAATTAAAATTACCATTTTCTGACTCTCCAAAACCTGGAAAGTCTATAGAGTATACTTTAAATCCATTACTAGCTAATTTATCTATAGTGCCTGTTTCTTTCCATATTCTAGCATTAAATCTTGCTCCATGAAATAATAATATTGGATATCCTTCTCCTTCTTCTATATAATATATTTTTGAATTATTTATTTCAATATATTTATCCATTTTAATACTTTTATTAATATCTTTTTAAATTTTCTTTAGAAATCCTGAAAACACCCATCAAAAGAGAGTATTCTCTTTTTGATAAAAAAGATTTACCTACTAGATTCTTAAAACCTCTATATATTACTGGTTTTTTATATTCTTCTGTTGGTAATACCTTTAGAAACTCTTTAAACATCATGTATAAATTTGATTTTTCAAGATTATTTATTAATTTAAATCTATTTCTTATGGGGTTATTTTTAGATAAAAATAGTTCATAGAGTATTATTGCTGCAGAATGTGTTATATTCATTATTGGAAAATTCTCATCTGCTGGTATAGTTATTATGCTGTCAAATTTGTTTAATTCGTAATTATTAAAGCCGTTTGCTTCTCTACCAAAAAATATACCAATATCTCCAGATATATTATTTATTATACTTGATAGCTCTCTTGGTGTAATAGGGTTTCTTAATAATTCGCTTCCTTTTTTTGAAGATACCCCCGTGGTTCCATAACATATGTCAAATAATGATACGACTTCTTCAAAATCTTCGTATATTCTTGCATTATTTATTATCTTCCATCCTTCTTTTCTAGATACAATCTTTACTTTTTCAGATTTATAATCTACCTTGGGATTTATTATTATCAAATTATGAAATCCAAAATTTGACATTACCCTCGCTAGGGCGCCTATATTTTCTTCAGATTCAGGTTCAACAAAGATTATTGTTATATTGCTCATGGTTCTAATCTATTCGGATCCCTGGGAACTAATACGACTTCTTTTACATTCTCTATATTTAATAATTGTTTTATAAACCTAGATATTCCAAATCCGAAGCCTCCCATAGTGGGTGATCCATATTTAAAGAACTCTAAATAAGACTTGAAATTATCAGGATTCATACCTTTTTCCTTTATCTGATTTACTAATATACTATACCTATGCTCTCTTTGAGAACCTGTAGTAATTTCTAGACCTTTATATAATAGATCAAAACTTTTTGTAGTTGTTCTTCCATCTCTCATTGGTTCACCCTTCATATGATAGAAAGGTCTAGCAGTCCAAGGCCAATCAATTATATATACGAAATCATTTTTATAATTATCTTTAATATATTTTCCTAATATTTTTTCCCCTTCAGAGCTAATATCTCCATTATCTTTAATATTGTTTTTTCCTATAATCTCATATACATCTTCCATTTTAATTTTTTCAAATTTTTTTGGTATTTCAATATCAACATTATATAAATTTTTTATTTTATCTTCATAATTTTCCTTTATTCTATTTAAAGAATATACTATTAGTTCTTCTTCGAGGGCCATAAGATCATAGTGCGAGGATATATAACCAACTTCGATATCAAATGATGTAAATTCTGTTAAATGCCTAGATGTGAATGAAGGTTCTGCCCTAAAGGCTGGTGCTATTTCAAATACCTTTTCAAATCCGGCACATATAGCCATTTGCTTATAAAATTGTGGAGATTGAGCCAAGTACGCTTTTTTATCAAAATATTTTAGTTCAAAGACTTCAGATCCACTCTCTGTTGCGGAGCTAATTATTTTTGGAGAAAATATTTCTATAAAATTATTTTTATATAAGTATTCTCTAGAATATTTTATAAATTCAGATATTAGTCTTATTACAAATGATTTTTGAGGATCTCTTAGATCTATCCATCTATAGTCCATTCTCTTATCGAAATGTGAATTTTCATCAATAGGTAGAGGTGCTGCGGGTTCATTTATTAAATATAATTCATTACATAGTACTTCTTTATATTTTTTTGATATACCTTTTATATATTTGCCATATACGACTATGAAACTACCATTAGATAATTCTTTTATAAATTCTAGAGATCCTAGTATCTCTTTTTTTAATGTAATTTGTACCTCTCCTGTTTCATCTCTCAATATTATAAAGGATATGTCTCCAATATTTTTTATATTTATTATCCAACCAGATAATACTACGTCCCTTTCATATACCATATTATTTAAGTTTGAAATGTTTACTCTATTTTTTAGTAGTTCCAAACCTTTCTTCATATCATTTATATTTACCATATCTCTATATCCAGAGATATTACTTTAAATTTTTCATTTTTATATCAATCATTGCATGTATTTCTTTATATATTATTGTTAGTTTTTTATTATAATCTATATCATCTTTTAGGTTATATACAGATAAAAAAGGATATTTTTTGTAATTATTTATCTTTTTCTTTAATAATTTTTCTATTCTATTCATATTATCTTTTATTTCAGTTTCTAATTTTACTCTTAGTTTATCATATCCAATATCTAAATTAAAGTATCTTTTTGTATAATAATCTATAACTAATATAGGTTTTTCAAATGCATATAATATTATTGCATCTGCGGTTTCTTTTCCTATACCATGAATATCTAATAACTCCTTTCTAATATAATCTACTCTATTATTTATATCTATATTTTCTATAGAATCTGCAATATTTTTTATAGTTTCTAATTTTCTTGACTTAAAGGGAACTTTTATATAATTTATATCTAAGTTTTTCAAATTGTCTATATTAAATATAAAGTTTTTTGATTTTAAATATTCTATATTTTTTTCTACAAAAGACCATTTAGTATTCTGAGTTAATATAGCTCCTAATATGACTTCAATTTTCCAGTCACCTCCTGTTTTGATATGGTAGTTCAAATCTACAGGCCACCAAAGTTGTACATTACTTTCTTTAACCAATTTTATAATATTTTCTATCATATCATTATAATGATATTAAATGATAAAAAAATGAAAGATTTTATTAAAAATAAGAAAATAATAGTTGAGCCATTTGATGAAAATATGATTGGGCCTGCTTCATTGGATGTTAGATTGGGCTTTAGATTTAGGATCTTTAAAACCTTGGAAAAAGATCTTATTGATGTAAAAAATTATGAAGATATTATTTATACAAAAATAGATACAGATAATTATAAAATTAATATAGGTAAATACTCAGATATTTATATAGCAAAAGATGAAAATACTCCAATAATAATACATCCAGGTGAATTTATACTAGCATCATTATATGAGTATATAGAGGTTCCTAGTTTTTTGGTGGGGCAAATACATGGTAGGTCATCTATAGGTAGACTAGGGATAATTGTTCATACATCAGCAGGATATATAGACCCTGGATATAGAGGATATATTACATTGGAAATAGTGAATGTTAATAAGGTACCTATAAAATTATATCCTAAAATGAAAATTGCTCAGATAGTATTTTTTGAAATAGAGCCACCAGAGATTCCGTATGACAAGAGGAAAAGTTCAAAATATCTGGGTGAAGAGGGAGCAACCCAATCATTAATAACAAAAGATTTTGACTTTAAGGGCATTGGGCTATAAAATTTTATTCAGTGTAAGATATTATCTATAGAGATATTTTTATGGTTGGCCAAGTTTATATAGAACAAATATTATATAATTAGAATTATAATATCCATTTAGATATCTATTCCCATGATTTAAATTACACTTAAATTTTATACATAAAAATTCCAGCATAAGGGTGTAGTGCTTTGTCCATGAAGATAAGGTAGTTTACTAATAACTTTTAAATATTTTTTATATAGTTATGAAAAATGGTCAAAAGAACTGGACCGACTAATATTTATCTAAGGAAATTAATACATAAATTAAAAAAAGAGGGAAAAAAGAATGAAGCAGGGATATATCTATATTTAGCTAAGCTACTGAATAGATCTACCAGAAAAAGAGTAGAGGTTAATTTGGGAAAATTACAAAAATATGCTAAGGATGGTGATACAGTAGTTATACCAGGAAAGTTGTTGGCTTCAAATAATTTCAATAAAAAATTAACTATATCTGTATGGAGATATTCTCAATCGGCAAGAGAGAAAGCAGAGAAGGCTGGTAGTACAATAATATCCATTGAAGAGTTATTAGAGGCTAATCCAAAAGGTTCTAATGTAAAGATAATAATATGATCTCTTTAGGAAGGAAGTATATAAATGCAGAGAATCATATATTGGGTAGATTATCTTCTTATGTAGCGAAATATTTATTGGAAGGGTATGAAGTATATATTATAAATTCAGAAAAGGTAATAGTAACCGGAAAATGGAAAAATCTAGTTCAATATTGGAATCATAAGATCAATGAAAGAGGAGACTGGATAAAAGGTCCATTTTATCCAAAGAGGTCAGATAAGATATTGCGCAGAGTAATAGCAGGTATGCTTCCTAGAAATAATAGGGGCTCTAATGCATTAAAGAGATTAAAAGTATATCTGGGAGTACCTGATGAACTAAAGAATATAAAATTTGAAGTCATAGATGATTGTATAATATATAATAGGTTAAATACAGGAAGAATAAAAGAATATTATACTCTATCGGCGATAGCAAGACAGGTTGGTGGAAAGCTTTAAAATATTTTTAGAATAAAGATATAAAATGATTGTAATATCATCTGGTAAGAAAAAACTTGCAATTGCGAGGGCGTATATTAGAGAAGGAAGTGGAGTCATAAGGATAAATTCTAAGTTATTACAATTTTATGAACCAACTTTGGCAAGATTAAGAATATTAGAACCAGTATTATTAGCTGGACCTGAATATATATCTAAGGTAAATATTAAGGTTAGGGTAACTGGTGGTGGATATATGGGCAAAGCAGAAGCTGCTAGAATAGCAATTGCAAAGGGATTGGTAAAATATTTTGATGATGATAAATTAAAACTATTGTTTAATCAATATGATCCAAGATTATTAAAGTCAGATCCTAGGAAAAAGGAACAAAGAAAATCTCCTACTTCAAAAGCAAGAAAACATTATACAACGGCATATAGATAAAAATTTTTATTCAACCTTTTCGACTTTTACCTTTTCATCCTGTTTTATCTCTTCTGGCTCCGGTTCTTCACCAGATTTTATTGAGTATACAGCTTTAGAGATAATCCATATTTGTCCCATTGCTTTTACCAATTGGTGTGGAGCTATAATTCCCTTTATCCCTCTTTTTATCAGATCTTGATCTAGTACTCTAATTTTCCATCCATAAATTTTATTACCCGATATAATAGCATCTTCTACTTCCCCTAAGAAGTATCCGTCTTCAGTATATATCTTTGCATTTATTGTCTCAGATATTTTTTTAATATTTAATGCCATAAGAGAAAATAATCTATTAGATAATTTAAAGTTTTCTATATTTATATTTAAAAGATATCTGTTGATATAGTATCTATGGATAATAATTCGAACCATGAAGATGTTCCTGAAGTAAAAATGAAGGTTGCAGAGGCATTACAGAATGATTTATATAAAGGTATTGTTAGATTGGATACTGAAGCTATGAAAAAGATTGGTATAAGAATTGGAGATGTAGTAGAAATAGAAGGTAAGAAAAAAACAGTTGCTATTGCCCAAATGTTGCCTCCAGAAGATTATGGGCTAGGAATTATTAGAATGGATGGTATTATTAGGAAGAATGCTAATGCAACATTGGGGGGATATGTGACAGTAAGAAAAGCTTCAGTTAAAGAAGCTCAAAAAATAATATTAGCTCCATCATCTAAAGGTGTAACCTACCAATTTTCTCCAAGTTATATAAATTATATAAAAAGGTTATTAATTGGTAGAGCTGTATTAAAGGGAGACAATTTGGTTATAGTTCCAAGTTATAGGAAGAAATTTGATTTATTAGATGATTTTGAGATTACATTTGTTGAAGGTTTATTTTCTATGGGATTTTCGAATGAATTAAGGTTGACTGTAGTAAATGGTCTACCAAAGGGAGCATTAGTAATTACAGAAAACACAGAAATAGAATTATTACCTCATGCTGTAGAATCGAAAGGAGAGCTACCTGAAGTAACTTATGAAGATATTGGTGATATGGATGAGGTTGTACAAAAAGTAAGAGAATTAGTGGAATTGCCATTAAAATATCCAGAATTATTTGAAAGGCTTGGCATAGACCCACCAAAAGGTATATTATTATATGGACCTCCAGGTACAGGTAAGACTTTATTAGCAAAAGCCGTAGCAAATGAGAGTGGAGCATATTTTATAGCAATTAATGGACCTGAAATTGTTTCTAAATATGTCGGGGAAAGTGAAAAGAAATTGAGAGATATATTTGAAGAAGCTAATAAAAATGCACCTGCGGTAATATTTATAGATGAGATAGACGCAATAGCTCCTAAAAGAGATGAGGCAGTAGGAGAAGTAGAAAGAAGGTTAGTTGCCCAATTATTGACCTTAATGGATGGTTTAAAGGCAAGGGGTAAGGTAATAGTCATAGCAGCAACTAATAGACCTGATGCTGTAGATCCAGCATTAAGAAGACCCGGAAGGTTTGATAGAGAAATAGAGGTACCAGTTCCAAATGAACATGGTAGATATCAAATATTGAAGGTACATACAAGAAATGTTCCTATAGGAAAAATAGTAGAAGATAATGGAAAAAAGATATATACTTTATTAAATGAAAAAGAAAAAGACGAATTGATAAGAAAGTTGGCATCTATAACATACGGCTACGTAGGTGCAGATCTTTCTGCTTTAGTTAAAGAAGCAGCTATGAATGTTATTAGAAGGATATTACCAGAAATTGAAAGATATGGAGATAAAATACCAGATGAACTATTAGAGCAGATGGTTGTTACAGAAGAAGATTTTATGTCTTCATTAAAATTAGTTCCACCATCTGCAATGAGGGAAGTATTGGTAGAAGTTCCGAAGGTTAGGTGGAATGATATTGGAGGATTAAAGGAGATAAAACAGCAATTAAAAGAATCGATAGAATGGCCAATAAAATATAGAAAAATATATGAAAAAGTAGGCATAGACCCACCAAAAGGTATATTATTATATGGACCTCCAGGTACAGGTAAGACTTTATTAGCAAAAGCCGTAGCAACGGAAATAGGTGCAAATTTTATAGCTATAAAAGGACCTGAAATATTCTCAAAGTGGTTTGGAGAGAGCGAAAAAATGGTTAGAGAGATATTTAGAAAGGCTAAACAAGTAGCACCCTCCGTGATATTCTTTGATGAAATTGATGCGGTAGCACCAAGAAGAGGAATAGCACATAGTATAGATGTATATGATAGTATAGTAAATCAATTATTAGCAGAAATGGATGGTATTACGACAAAAGGAGATGTAGTTACAATAGCAGCAACTAATAGACCAGATATATTAGATCCAGCATTATTAAGACCTGGAAGACTTGATAGAATAATATATATACCAGCGCCAGATTATGAATCAAGATTGGAAATATTAAAGATAAAAACTAGGAGTGTACCACTAGCTAAAGATGTTAGTTTAGAGGAGTTGGCTAGGATAACTGAGGGTTATAGTGGTGCAGATTTAGAATTATTAGTTAAAGAAGCAGCTATGAATGGACTTAGAAAAATATATAATGAAATTAAGCTTGACAATGATAGTGATCAAGAAACTCTGAAGAAAATAGAAGCATTAAATATATTTATAACTATGAGCGATTTCAGAGAAGCACTGAACAGGGTCAGACCATCAATAACTAAAGATATGGAAAATTATTACAAAACCTTCACAGAAACATTTAGAACTAATATATTGAATAATAATTCAAATAAGTATTATGGATAGTTTTTTTATTTCTCAAAGATTATTTTTTGGCGATAAATTAAATGAAAGAATTTTTAATTCTTCAGCTACGATAGTTGGTTTAGGGGGTTTGGGGTCTTGGATAGCGGAAATTTTAACTAGAATTGGTATAAAAAGGTTAAATCTTGTAGATTTTGATATTGTTGAAGAAAAAAATTTGAATAGGCAAAATTTCACTTTAAAAGATAGGAAGAAATACAAAATTGATGCTATAGAGGAAAGATTAAAGGAGATAAGAGAGGATATAGATATAAAAAAATATCAAAAGATTCATGATGATATTTTTGATACTGATATATTTTTTGATGCAGTGGATGATATAAATACAAAATTTTTATTAAACGAATACTCTGTTTATCTAAATAAACCTTATATATTCGGGTCTGTTGTTATGTCAGAGGGGTATGTAGGTTTAATAAATCCAAAGGATTTTTGTTTTTATGACATATTCTCTAACAAAACTAACTTTATGACCTGTAATTTGTATGGTGTAGATCCTGCTTCTGTAATATTCGCATCATCTTTAATGGTTGAATTATTTTTAAAATATTTAGACAGATATAATAATGGAATTCTATATCATTTTAATCTAAAAAGATTTGATTTGTATGAAGTAAAGGTTAGGAAAAATAATTGTAAAATATGTGTAAGGAAGGAATATGAAAGAATATGGAAATAATAGATATAATAAATGAAATAAAGAAGAAAGATAATCTAAGAAATGTTTCTGATAAGGTAGTTGAAAATATAGTAAGGAAGGAATTAAAAAAGAGGCCATATTTATATGATAGACTATATAATATAAGAAACGTAAAACAATTAAAAAATGATCCAGATTTTTATTTATTTTTTAAAGAAGTAAGAAAAATATTACATGATATATATGAAGTATTTTCTATTGACCAAAATATTCAAAATATTATATTTGATGAAGAATTAAGTCTAGAGCAGAAGATAATTAACCTACTAATGTCAGCTAAATCTACAGCTGAAAGGTTAAATTTCTATAAAGAAGTATATGAAAATATATTTATAGACGAACCAGATGAGATACTGGATCTTGCTTCAGGTTTGAATCCACTATCTATATTTTTTTCTGATAAAAAGCCCAATAAATATTATTATACGGATATTTCTGAAGAAATACTTGATATAAATTATCAGATTTTAAATATTCTGAATGTAGATAATGAAGGTTGGTTGATAGATCTATTCGAACCAGATGAAAGAATATACAAACATTATCAATACATATTCTTTTGGAAAATATTTCCTTTATTGGAAAAATATGATTATTATTTACCAAGGAATATAATAGCAAATCTAGATTTTGATTATTTAATTATTTCATTTTCACAAAAAAGTATCGGAAAAAGGAAGAATATAGGATTAGCATGGAGATATAAAATAAAAAGGTTCTTCCTATATAAATTAAATTATAAAATAATAAAAGAATTTGATATACCTTATGAGTTTTTTATGATTGTAAAGAAATAGCATTTTTAATATTTAATATATCATTTTTATTATATATATCGAGATTATTTTCATTAAATATCCATACTTCTATATCTATATTTTGAGATTTTTCGTAATATTTTACTAAATTATATAGTTGGTATAAATCCATATAATTTATATTATGTAATTTTATTTTTTTTCTGTTCCTCTTTACTTGTATAAGTTTTATTTTACCATCTCTACTTAGTGCTATAATATCTATAGGAGAATGAGAACCTGGAGTCCTCCAGGTAGTATAACCCTGTTTTTCCAAAATACTTTTTACTTTTCTTTCATAATAATATCCTATTTTATAGTTGTTTGCCATATATATGAATAATATTTACTAATATAAAAGTATAATTTCAATATCTTTATTATGAACGATATGGACCAATATTTTTCGGATATAAGAAAGAAGACCTTAGAGGCCTATGAGCTTGCAAAAAAGGCTAGATTACTAAAATTAGATTCTACTGATGATGTAGAGATCCCAATATCCGAAGATATGTCTGAAAGAATAGTTAATTTATTGTCTAATATAGATCCTATAATAAAAGAAATAAATCTACCTGAAAAAATAAGGGAAATAGAAAAACAATATAAAGCTCTATCATTTGCTACCATATTAAAGATTGCTGATTATGTCTCTGAACAGATATATAATAAAACGAAAGATAAGCTAAGAGCAATAGATCTAGGTATTAGGTCTGCATTTACATATCATACTCTAGGAGTTGTAGCAGCATCTACAGAAGGCATTATTAAGGTAATCTCAAAAAAAAGAAGAGATAATAAAGAATATTTATCTATATATTATGCAGGACCTGTTAGATCTGCAGGAGGTACTCCGCAGGCATTTTCTGTAGTTGTTGCAGATCTATTAAGAAAAAAGTTTGGTTATGAAAAATGGGATCCAGATAATGATGAAGTACAGAGATACGTAATTGAAGTATATGACTATAAAAGAATGGCGCATTTGCAGTATACACCAAAAAAGGAAGAATTAGAATTCGTTCTACAGAACCTACCAATAGAAATTAATGGTGAAGCTACATTAGAGTCCGAAGTTTCTGGTTATAAAGATTTACCAAGAATAGAAACAAACTTTATTAGAGGCGGTGCAATGCTGGTTCTAGCAGAAGGAATATGTCAAAAAGCAGGAAAAATTTGGAAAAAGCTGGAACCTGTAGCAAAAGATTTTAATTTGGAGGATTGGAAATGGTTATCGGATTATAAAAAGTTACAAGAAAGAATATATAGTAGTTCATCAGATTCAGGGGAAAAGATAAAACCAAATTCAAAATATCTTGCTCAACTAACTGCTGGAAGGCCAATTTTTTCCTTACCATCTGCGAAAGGTGGCTTTAGATTAAGATATGGCAAATCTAGGACAAATGGACATGAAGCATCATCTATTCATCCTGCGGCTGCTGCTTTGACATACAATTTCTTAGCATGGGGTACACAAATTGCAGTTGAGAGACCTGGAAAAGCATCGGCAGTTACATTTTCAGATACTATAGAACCTCCTGTTGTAAAATTAAAAGATGGTTCTGTTAAAAAAATATATTCTGAAAAGATTGCTAAAGAATTGATAGATAAAAATCTAGTAGAAAAAATATTATTTTTAGGTGATATACTATTTACTTATGGAGACTTTTTGGATAATGGTCATATATTGGTTCCTGTAGGATATTGTGAAGAATGGTGGGTTTTAGAATTTGAGAAGAATGCTAAAGAAAAATTAAAAGATTTTGAAGTAGTTTTTGATATGCTTAAACCTAGAAAAATGTTTGAAATAAAAAATCTTGATAAATTGTCTGATTATTTAAATATAGATAAATCAAAATTAGAAGGTTATATAAGAGATCCATTAAGAATAAAACCAGATCTTATTGATTCTCTAAAAATATCATTGTTATTGGATGTACCATTACATCCTTTGTATACCTATTTCTGGAAAGATATATCAGCAGATGATATAATATATTTATTGAATTACATTAAAGATAATTCTAAAATAGATATAGAAAAGATAAAAATAGGTGACAAAGAAGTTAATATAGCTAGAAGAATAGAAATAAATTATGATGAAAATGTAAAGAGGATTTTAGAAGAGATTTTAATAGAACATAATCTAGAAAATAATAAAATTATAATAAATTATCCGGATTCTGCTGCTTTTTATTTACAAGTTGGATATATAAATGATATACCTAGTAAAGGTGCAGAAAACAATGGATATGAAATAATTAGCAGGGTATCTGTATTAAAAATAAGGGACAAGGTAGGTACTTATATAGGATTAAGGATGGGGAGACCTGAAAAGGCGAGGATTAGAGAACTAACAGGTTCTATAGTTGTACTATTTCCAGTAGGTAAAGAAGGTGGAAGAATGAGGAACTTAATGGAGTCTAGAAATTATGGAAAAATTTTAGCAGATTTAAAATTATATTATTGTCCAAATTGTAAAATATATGTACCATATAGAAAATGTATATTTTGTAAGTCTGATACAAAATTACTAAATACTGAAGATAATAAAACTCATAAGGTATACAATATAGATATAGGAAAATATATTGAGGCTGCGTTAAAAAATCTAAATATGGATTCTTCTCAAGTACCAAAAATAATCAAAGGACCAGAAGGTTTATCTTCGAAGGATAAAGAACCAGAAAGATTAGAAAAAGGGATATTGAGGGCTAAGTATGGGGTATTTGTATTTAGAGATGGAACTACAAGATTTGATGCAATAGAGGTTCCTATTACATATTTTAAGCCAAAAGATTTATTATTTACACCGATAGAAAAATTAAAGGAATTAGGATATACTAGAGATATATATGGAAATCCATTAGAAAATGAAGAACAGATACTTGAATTAAAACCACAAGATATAATATTACCTATTGTAGGTCCATATAAAAAAGCTGGAAAGATAAAGATGGATGGATTTTTAAGATCATTGATAAATACTACTAGGTTTTTAGATGAAGAATTGGAAAGACTATATAATCTTCCTAAATATTATAATGTGGACAGGCCTGAAGATTTACTAGGGCATTTATTAATAGTATTAGCACCGCATACTTCTGCAGGCGTTGTTGGACGAATAATAGGATTTTCTAAAACACAAGCATTATTAATGCACCCATTGATGCATGCTGGTATAAGAAGAAATTGTGACGGTGACGAAGGTGGTTTTATATTATTATTAGACGCATTAATCAATTTTTCAAAAAATTATTTACCAGAAAAGAGAGGTGGTATGATGGATGCTCCATTAACAATAACATTAAAGTTAAAAGGAATGGAAGTAGATGACGAGGTACATAATTTCGATACAGTCTGGAATTATCCACTGGAGTTATATTATAATGGATTAGAGTATAGGCCAGCAGATTCTATAAAAATACAAATATATAAAGATAGATTAAATAAGGAAGATGAATATACTAATTGGGGTTTTATGCATGATATAGATTCTATAAGTAATGAAGGGAATACAGAATCTGCGTATAAGTTTTTGGGAGAGATGTTAGAAAAATTAAATTTTGAATTGAAATTATCAAGATTATTAAGATCTGTTGATCCTGTTGTAGTTGCAAATTTAGTAATAAATCTACATTTTGCTAGAGATATAAAAGGAAATCTAAGAAAATTTTCTGAGCAAGAGTTTAGATGCATAAAATGTAATACTAAGTATAGAAGAATCCCGCTATCTGGGAAATGCATAAGATGTAATGGAAAAATTGTAATGACTGTTACATATGGCAGCGTTATAAAATATTTAGAGCCTAGTTTATGGCTATCTGAAAATTTACATTTAGATGAATATACATCTTCAAGTCTTAGGGCTTTAAAAGAGAAGATTGATGAAACATTTGGAAATGTATCTAAGGAAAGGAAATTAAAAGATTTCTTTAATATATAATGTTTATTTTATCTGGTATTGGTAATAATATAGATGAAATTCCAATTGGTTTGATTAATAATATAAAAGATGCGGATCTAGTATTTTTAGAATATTATACAAACTTTGTAGATAATAGTATATTAAAATATCTATTAAATATAAATAGTAATATAAAATTGATTGATAGAGATTTTGTGGAGTATAAATTAGAAAATATAATATTGAATAATAAAGATAAGAAAATAATATTAATAGTGTCGGGAAATCCTCTATTTGCTACTACACATTTTTATTTTATTGAATTATGTAAGAAAAATAATATAAATTTTAAAATAATAAATTCAGCTTCTGTATTTGATGAAGTTGGTAAAACAGGTTTGTTCTTATATAAATTTGGTAGAATAATATCTGTTCCATTTCATGAATCTACAGATTTTTATGATAATATAATAAATAACTATAGAAATAATTTACATACATTATTATTATTGGATTTAGATCCAAAGAATAATATTTATCTAGATCATAAAGAAGCTATAAGGAAGATAATGAATTTAGATAAGAATAGAGTGTTTAATGAAGATTTTAAGTTAATAGTATGTTCCAAATTGAACAGGGACGGTGAAAAAATATATTATGACTCTATAAGAAATCTAATGAATATGAATATAGAGCCACCTTTATGTATAATAATACCGTCAAATTTAAATAAAATAGAAGAGGATTTTTTATCATGTATGATATCTTAATATCGAAGGTAAAAGATAACCCATATATACTGTTTTTTTTAACATTATTCTCTATAATATTTGCAACATTAATATCTATTAAGAGCGGATCGGAGGGTGGCATATTAATCATAGCGATATCGTTAGTTCCATTAGTTCAAGTATATAATAAATTAATAGAAAAAGATGAAAAATTGTCAGAAAAAATATTATCTAATCATAATATATTTTATAGATACAAGGACTATATACTTGCTTCATTTATAATATTTTTTGGATCGGTTATCGGGTTTTATATAGGCTATTTAATAAATTATAATTTATTTTTTCCGCAATTACAAGCCATAGAAAATATAAAAATGCATGTGCTGAGTTTATCTTATGGGCAAGCAATAAATACTAATAATTTCTTTAGTTATATATTATTTAACAATATGGAGGTACTATTATTATTTTTTTCATTTTCTATATTATTTGGTGCAGGTGCAATATATCTATTATTATGGAACTCATCAATTATAGGTGTTTTTCTTGGTTTAAAGGCATTTAATTTAAATACATCAAATTTATTATATAAATATATATTATATCCTGTCTATAGTTTAATATTAATACTACCTCACGGTTTGCTAGAATTTCTAGCTTATTTTTTAGCTGCTTTATCTGGTAATATATTATCTATAGCATTTGTAAAAGGATTAGATAAAGAAATATTAGAAAAAATATTATCCGATTCTTTAGCATTATTTGTATTATCCATACTATTCTTATTTACTGCGGCATTTATAGAAGCTTATATTATTTAATTACAATTTTTTTATATGTATGAATCATTTGAGTATATAGAAGAAGGTATAATATACTGTAAGGTAAAATCTATATTAAAAGATAAGGTAATATTTGATATAAATAGTAAGGAGTATTCTTTCGACAAGACAATTGATATGAACTATTTAAAAGAAGGAGATTATGTTAGATTTTATATAAAAGACAATAAAATAATCTACATAGAGACTATATCAAAGGAATTTTATGATAGGATGTATTATATAATCAGTCAATTATATAACTAATCCTTTTTTATATTTTTTTATAAATATAATCCAAAATATTACTAAGAACATAGTTGTAAATATTTCCCATAATACATTATGTACAAAATATGGGTTTAAATTAAATCTTACATATAGAAAAAATACAGACCATAATCTAAATATATTTAGAATATATAATATTAAGCTTGAATAGATAAAATACATAATCTTATTTCTTATATTTAATATAGGTGTAGAAAATATCATTGCAAATATAGCAAATACAGATTTAAATCCTGTACATTCTTGATCTATTATAAAATTTACAGAGCCTACATGTAATGTATTGGCAGTTAATATATATTCTATATTTGATAATGTTAATATATATCCTATAAATTTAGAATAAGATAATAAAAATGATTGTGGTAATATAATATAATAATAGCTAAATAAAGATAAAGGTATAGAATAAATTAACATATTTAGAAAAAATATAGCAATTATTAATTCTTTTCTTATCATCTTACTTTTCATAGATTCTTCAATTATATTAGGAAAATATTTTTTTATTATATATTCAAACATGTTTTATTTTAACTGCTAAACCATATTTAAAGTCTTTTATTTCCTTTGCCGATAGGAGTGTTTCACCAATAGCCAATAATTTATCATATCTATTTACTATTAATACAATATCTCTGGATAATATATTTTCATCAATATTTACTATAAATTTTGAGAATACAGATTTACCTTTTAATATGTAGTCTTCTGCCTCTTCGTTTACAACAACTCTATACTTTGGAAATTCTAAAAATTTTTGCAAAATCTCACCGCCATATTTTGTTATTATTATATATCCTGTACTTGGTTCTATAGATCCAAATAGCTTATTATTGATAAATATTCTTTTTATTCTATGGGTTTTTCTACTCTTTTCTAATTGTATATTTTCATAGCTTTCTAGAATCTTATCTCCAACTTTACTGCCAAATTGGTAATTTAATATAGATTTAATTATTAATGAATCCATACCAGTATAATACGAACTTTGCTGCAATTTCTTCGCCTATTATAGAATTATTATTTTCTAATAATATTGTATTATTTTCTGGGTATAAATATATTCCATAACTTTTATTTGTTGGTACGAGATATATTAATAAAGTATCATTTAATGGTATATAATAATATTTATACTGATTATTATAGTATTGGTATAATAATATTGTATTATTTTCTATAGAATTATTTTCTAAAAAGAATGTACAACCATTACTATATCCAAAACAAGTTGGTATAATATTTGGGATCTTCAAATCTATATATAATAGCTCTGCATTATAATATCCAGTTAAATTAGGATTGAATAATAATAAATATATAGATTTATTATTAATTATACTATATATCGATATATTTGGATATATATTTATATTAGATAGCTGATCTATAGAATAAGGACTAGCAATAGTTATATTATCTTTATTATAGTAATATATATTTTTGTGATTATAATATGATTTATATAATATATATATTATAAAGATTAGAAATGCAATAAAAATAATCATACTTATTATCTTGTCCTTTTTCATAATCTATAGAAATTTACAAAATATATATAAATATTAATAAGAGTAAATTAATAATAATGAATGAGATAGAAGAAAGATTATTGAGTGCCTTGAGACAGCACCCATACGGTCTTACAATATCTGAACTATCTAAAAATTTTAAGATAAATAGGATAACATTATCTAAACATTTGGAAGTTTTAAAAGAAAGAGGATATTTAAATTATAGAAATGTTGGAAAGGCGAAAGTTTGGTATATAAATGAAGATGTGAACTTCTTAGAGATGATACATGGGGATGTAATGCTAACAAAATTAATAAAATTAGATAGAAATAGCTTTCTTAGTATAGCGGATATAAAATTTTTGATATTACCATCAGAAATACTACAAGTACTATATTTACAATCATTAGAAATAAATAATGTTAATTTTATAAGAGATGTTGGTAAAAGATTTGGAATATTGATGGCTACTACATATAAGATGTACTCTGGTGTGGAGAGGATTCTTAATGAAGATCTATTAAATGAAATAATAAAATTGTATGAAAAGATCGGTTTTGGAAAGATTGAAGAGATATTTATAGATATAAAAACACTAGATATTATAATAAATTTGAGTTCATCAATTGAGGCATTAATATTAAAAGATATAGAAGATTTATTAAAGGAAAAAAATACCGAAATAAAAGAATATTTTACGGAAGGATATTTTGAAGGCTTGTTAAGTACGTTATTTGGAATACCTATGTTATCTATAAATAAAAAAACAATATATAACGAAGATAAGACAGAAATAGTGATTCGAAGAAAATGATTATATGCATTACAGGCGTACCTGGTTGTGGTAAGAGTACAATTGCGAAAGAATTATCTAAAAAAATGAATATTGAAGTATTAGATATATCTAGATTTTCAATAGAGAATAAGTTGTATGAAAATTATGATGATGCATATAATACTTATATAGTAGATGAAGAAAAATTATTTAGCAAAATAGATGAATATATAAAAAATAAGGATAATATAATTATAGAAGGGAATTTTTCTCATTTATATAATAAGTGCGATATATGTATAATAATAAAAACAGATCCAAATATACTTTATAAAAGGTTAAAAGAAAGAAACTATCCATATTACAAAATTTTTGAAAATATATGGGCTATGAATCTCGAAGTCTTAGAAGATGAATTGGAAAGTATAAAAAGGCCATACTATATATTTTTTAATAATAATAAAGAAGATATAGAAATAATAGTTAAAAATATACTAGAAATAATAAATAAAGGATAAAAATAAGGGTATTTAGATATGAAGTAATCAAAGACTTATAAGTTTTATTTAAAATTATATACTATGGCAGAAGATAGAAAAGGACTATATCCTATGGTATTATCTCCAGAAAAATATGCAAGAACAATTGGTAGAGAAGCAATGAGATCAAATATTATGGCGGCTATTATTGTATCAGAAATATTAAAGACATCTCTGGGCCCAAGAGGAATGGATAAAATGTTAGTAGATGAGCTAGGAGATGTCACTGTTACGAATGATGGAGCTACAATATTAGATCAGATGCATGTCGAACATCCTGCAGCAAAGTTAATTATCGAAATAGCAAAAACTCAAGATAAGGAAGTAGGTGATGGTACGAAGAGATCTACAGTACTGGCAGGAGAGTTATTAAAAAGAGCAGATGAATTATTAGATAAGAATGTCCATCCAACAATATTAATGGAGGGTTATAAAAAAGCAGAATTATTGGCTGAAAAGATAGTGTCAAATTTAGCAGAAAAAATTTCTATAGAAGATGAGGGATCTCTTATAAAAATTGCTAAGTCTGCTCTTTCATCAAAATTAGCGTCCATATATTCTGATGTGCTGGGAAAAATAATTGTAGATGCTGTAAAGAGGGTTACAAGCGTTGTAGATCTTGGTAATGGAAATAAGAAAATAATCGTAGATTTGGATTCATTAAAAATTGAGAAAAAGGTAGGTGGTGGAGTTGAGGAGACAGAATTAATAGAAGGAATAGTAATAGATAAAGAAAGAATACATGGTGAAATGCCAAAAATAGTTTCAAAGGCAAAAATTGCGTTAATAGGTGATGCCATAGAAATAAAAGAGACAGAAACGGATGCAAGAATAAATATAAGTACTCCAGATCAGTTAGAACAATTCTTGAATAAAGAAAAAGAGATGTTGAAAAAGATGGTAGATAAGATAAAACAGATAGGTGCAAATGTTGTATTAGTACAGAAAGGTGTGGATGACTTAGCAGCATATTATTTTGCAAAATATGGTATATTAGCAGTAAGAAGAGTTAAGAAATCAGATATGGAAAAATTAGCAAAAGCAACAGGTGCAAAGATAATAAATTCAATAGATGAACTATCTCAATCTGATTTAGGTGAAGCAGAATTAGTAGAAGAAAGGAAAGTAGCAGATGAAAATATGTTATTTGTAACAGGATGTAAAAATCCAAAAGCAGTCACAATATTAATAAGGGCAGGTTCTGAACATGTTGCAGATGAGATAGAGAGATCCATAAATGATGCAGTTAGAGATATAGCAACAGTTATAAGATACGGAAAAATTATAGCTGGTGGTGGTGCGATAGAAATGGAATTATCAGAGGCAATAAGAAAAGAAGCAAAGAAAGAATCATCTAAAGTTCAGATGGCTATGTTGGCATTTGCAGATGCATTAGAGGCTATACCAGCTGCATTGGCAGAAAATGCGGGTATGGATACAATTGAAGCAATGACAGAATTAAGGGCAAGTCATGAGCAGGGTAAAAAATGGTACGGTATAGATGCATCAGAGGGTAAAGTTACAGATATGTGGGCTAAAAATGTAATAGAACCAGCAAGTATAACATTACAAGCGATAAAATCAGCTACAGAAGCAGCAATAATGATATTGAAGATAGATGATGTGATTGCAGCAGTAGGTAAATCTACAGGAGCGGGATCAGGAGCAGGAAGCGAGCCATCAGAAGGCTTAGAAGAATAGTTTTTTATATAAAATTTATAAATTTCTAAACTTCTATATTTTTTATGCCAGAATATGAAATTATACCTCAAGATCCAATAGATAAATTAACACAAGAAATAGAGAATTTAAAAACGGATTTAAGGGAGTTGAAGGGACAACTAAAAGATAATATTGAAAATATAAAAAGAGAACTCTCTCTACCAAATGAAAATAATCCATTATTAAGAAAGGAAGTTAATTATTCTCAAAATTTTTCTGTGGATATATCATTTTACAAGGAGATTGTAAATTCATTAATTAAAAGTAATGTGGATTTACAGGCTAAAATATCTGAATTGGTAGTAGTTTCAAATAATTTGTATAGAGAAATAAAGAATCTGCTAGATATATTTAAAGAGGCGGCAATTTCTAGAAAAGAGGCCAAGAATGATAATAATTTGAATAATGTAGATATATTAAAAAGATTAGAAAATTTAGAAAAAGCAAATTTGAAAATAGCAGAACTGTTAGATAGCTTTAAAAAATATATGGATAATTCAAAAGATAATAATGTAAAACCAGTAACAAATAATAATCCATTATATAGAAAGATATAAAAACATTAGATGTAAATATATCTTATGAAAAAAGGCCAATCTAATTTAGTGAGTTATCTTTTACTAGGTTTAATTATAGTAGGTCTGTCCGTTGGTATTTATGAGTGGGGTATCCCAGTTATACAAAAATCTCAGTTAAAGACTTCAATAAGTGGTATACAGGCTTCATTAACTACATTGGCTAGTACTATACAAGATGTGGCGGAAAGTAAAGGTAGTCAGGTGGTATCAATATCTTTGCCTTCTGGACCATTGAATATAAATTACAATGATATACAATATTCATTTCAATCTCCAGAAATATACTACAATCCATCTGTACCTGCAATACCAATAAATTATAATATATTCATACCTTGTACTGTAAATAATACATTGACTATAAATGGCGGAGTAGTTAATTTATGTGGTTTACCAGGACTAGAGGCATATGCAAATAGTACAAATATAGTATTAACAGATATAAATAATAATACAATAATCCTGCCATTGGAAAATATAAATAACTTAATTACAGAAGAATATGTATTTAATGTTAAGGTTAGTAATAATCAGGTAGATTTTATACCAGAATACAATACTGGTGTAGCAAACTCCCAGTATTATCCCGCCTGTTTATTAACTGCTGTTCAATTGGGTAAGGAGATTGAGTATCAGATAGAGTGTAGACCAATGTATAATCCACAAAATGGTCAGTGTACATGGATTAATATAGTTCCGGCAGGGCAGACAGGGACTACTGCTTCTGGAACTGTAAATATAAATCTACAATATAATGGTATAAATGTAGAGAATGTAAATTCTACAATATGTAATCAATTAATCTTATATAATATAGAAGCTTCTATATCTTAATGGTAGAGAATGCATTTGAAATAACTTTAATTACTTTAATACTATTTTTTACTTCCATTATAATAGTTACTCTTTTTAGAGATATAACCAATGTAAATAATTATGATGAATTTACTTTAAATTATATAGGTAATAATATATATTTGTGTGTTAATCTTGCTTATCTATATAACTTATCTAGTATATACTGTAATCCATCTAGTAATTATAATTTTTTTGTGTCTTCTACAGGAAAAAATCTTTATGTTCAATATTCTAATATAGAAAAAATATATAATTTATATCAAGGCTATTCGTACTCTCCTTTATATGGAGAGAGTGAGGACTCTTTTTATATAATATACAATAATAAGACATCTATAGTCGATAGAGGATATTATATAGAATCATAAATATTTATATTTTTCAAGATTTCTTTTATCTTGTATGGATATTGATGAATTTATTGATTCTGTACTTGATACTGTAAAGAAAAAAATTGAATTAAAAAATAAATTAAATCAAGGAGGATTTAGAATCGAAAAAATAAATACCAATATAGCTGGTAGTTCGCAAAATAGTAATCAAATAATTCCTATATTACAAACATATCCATATAAACCAAAAAAATTCAAAAAGAAAGCTAAAAAATTAAATAAAGATATAAATTTATTGAGTATTCCAGTAGCAGGTCAGAGAAAAATAACAGATAAGGATAAATTAAAATTTTTTATAGATTTATACGGAGTAAATAATGAGGAAAATGAATATAGATACCCACTAACAAAAATGAGAGTCCTTAATAAGGATTTTATATTCTCTTATGCTGATATTTCTATAGATCAAAATTTAAATGAATTAGTGTATAATGTTGTTGAAGTACCAATAACTGTACAAGAAAAAAATATAATAGACTATGTTATAGATAAATTAATTAAAAGAATTGAAATACCAGAGAATAGGGAAAATGATTTTGATAGGATGAAGGATTATATAGTTGAGGAATCGATTAATATATTAAAAGAAAAGGGGGTAAAGATAACTAATCAAAGATTACCATATATATTATATTATATTATCAGAGATACAATTGGTTATGGTATAATAGATCCTCTCATGAGAGATCCATATATAGAGGATATATCATGTAATGGTATTGATATACCAATATTTATTTTCCATAGAAATCCATTGATCGGTGAGATTAAAACAAACATAAAATTTAATTCTGATATAGAACTAGATAATTTTGTCATAAAGTTATCGGTAAGAACAGGAAGAATGATATCTATATCAAATCCACTATTAGATGCAGCACTACCAGATGGTTCTAGACTCCAAATTACTTTTGGTAAAGATATATCTAGAAAAGGTTCATCATTTACAATAAGAAAGTTTACAGAAGATCCATTTACGCCTGTAGATTTATTATTATATGGTACAGCAGATACAAATATGTTAGCATATTTATGGACATTAATAGAAGAAGGAAGATCTTTGTTAATATCGGGAGGTACAGCAACTGGTAAAACTTCTTTTTTAAATGCAGTTTCCTTATTTATTAAACCAGGTAAAAAGATAATATCTATAGAGGATACTGCAGAATTAAGATTACCCCACTCTAACTGGTTACAAGAGGTAGCAAGGCCAGGATATGGTCCGAATAGGTATGGAGAGGTCAGTATGTTCGATTTATTAAAAGCTGCATTAAGACAAAGGCCGGATTATATAATTGTTGGTGAGGTTAGAGGTGAAGAGGCATATATATTGTTCCAAGCGATGGCTACAGGTCACGCAGGTTTAAGTACAATTCACGCAGAGAGTATAGAAGCATTGACTGATAGGCTATTATCTCCTCCAATAAATTTACCTCCCTCTCTATTAGAGATATTGGATGATGTAATATTTTTGAAAAGAATAAGATATCAGGGTAGATATGTAAGAAGAGTAGATAAGATATATGAAATTTTAGGTTATGACAAAGAAAAGAAGGATATAAATAGAGTAGTATCATATTATTGGGACCCGAAAGATGATTCATATATTCCTCAAAATAGTAATGTATTAAATAAGATAGCAGAATTAAGAAACTGGTCTAAAAGCGATATAGAAACTAACTTTAAATTTAAGATTAGAGTATTGGAATATATGTTTGAGAATAATGTGAGAGATTATAAAAAAGTAGGAGAAATATTAGATATGTATTATAATGATACAGATAAGTTGATTAGATTAGTAGGTTTTTAGTTCTATAATCTCCAAGGGTTTCTTATTGTAAAATTTTATTATATATGTTTTATCTTTATCTATTTCATATTTTTTATCTATATATAGTATTGTAAAATTATCTGTTAAGACTATATATTTATCATCATCTTTTTTTAATAATTTTATATATCTTATAGATAGATAATATTTGTTTTTTATTTCTATATCTTCTTCAATCTTTTTTATATTGTATATATTATTTATATATAGTGTTATGAAATAGTTATTTAATATTACCGGTCTTTTTACTAATATACTATTATTTTCTTTTAATATATATGATATCTCTTTCCATCTTGGATCTTTTAGTAATAATTTCACTAGTCCTGTTTCATCTCCGACTTCCAAAATAATCTTTTCTTGATCTTTATACAATATTTTATTTATTTTTAATTTAATTTGATTAATTTTAATATTTTGGTATATATTTTTTAATTTTATATTATATATATCTTCTAAAGATAATCCGTAATCTTTTAATATTAATAATATCGCGGTGTCTTCATCAATTAAGTTATTATATTGTTTATATTTTTCTTTAATCAAGTCATCTAGTTTATTTTTTGAAATATTTAAAATAGATAAAATATTATTTTTATCTATCATAAATATAAATTATCATTTAATATTAAAAATATTTGAGATTTAGCAATCTCCAAAAAATATTTTGTTTGATTTTATTAAAAATGATATTCTAGCCAGTTGCTGAGCATAAATTAGAGCCCTGGCCATCTAGTTGGCATCCGCCGCTATTACATACTATTGTTGATCCATTACTTAAGGTAAATGATTGTGGATATGTGTTGTAGCAAGAATAAGAACAATATGAAGAACTTGAGAATAGATCTATTTGTGTATTTGGATCTGTACTAGATTCTATTTCAGATAGAACAGTTCCGGCGTACTCTGCACATTGGGTAGAATTTATTTGTTGAGTAGTTGGACCTGTACTACTTATACCAGTTGTAAATCTACCTAATCCGCCAGTAAATATTAATATTAAGAATACAAGTACCAATATAGCAATTATTGCTAGGACTATTACATTTAATGGTAGACCTTGCGATCTGTTTTTCATATAGGTTAAAAATACTTTATAATTTATAAATTTTTAATGAACTCTCTGGTTATGAAGATATCTAAAATATATTTAAGATTAATAGTTCATGATTGGGATGATAGAAATATTATAGATAAATTAAAGAATGTATTTATAAGTGGTATTGATAGAAAATATATCAAAGAAACCTATAGTAAAGACAAAGGACTTATAAGCAATAATTTGATTATTTATGAACTAACATTAACTAATAAAAATGCCATAGATATATTATTTTCGAATTTGATATATCACGGCCTGAATATTGATGATATCATAAATAATTCTAATTTTGACGAAAATTGTAATTTATATTTAAGGATAGACAAAGATTATATTAAAGATTATATAATAAGAATACGATATTCTGATAATTCGATATTATTGAAGATAAGTTTTGATGATTATAATAAAAATAAGGATAAAATATATAATTTTATAAAAGAATATTTTGGATATATAAATAAAAAATTTTTAGATATTAATATTCAATGAAATTTGTACATATATCAGATACGCATTTAGGTTGCCAAATACCAATTCAATATAATGAACTTAGAAAAAAAGATTTCTTAAAAACATTTAAAGAAGCAATTGAATTTTCTATAAATAATAAGGTTGATTTCATAATACATTCCGGTGACTTTTTTGATGATTATTTTAGATTCGACTCAAAATTTATAATAGAAGTATTGGATATTTTGATGAAATTAAAAAATAATAATATTCCTCTTATATTTATAAAAGGAAATCATGATGTAAAGGGTCATAGACAAAATGTACTGGAGTTGTTTAAAAAACTGGATCTTATAAAAGAGGCAAATATAAGAGAACCTTATATAATTAAGGATGTTTATATATACGGAGTCTCAGAACCATCTAATCTGGCTGGAGAACAATTAAATAAATATTATAGAGAATTATTTAGTAATATAAATCTTGAAAATAATGGTTTTAGGATATTCTTGTTCCATGGCGCTGTAAATATGTTTCCAAATAATATATTAGAGGGTTATGGTAAGGAACCTAGAATATTGCCCTTGAATATATTTCCTAAGGCAGATTATTATGGATTTGGACATTTCCATAAAAGTCATCTCGAGGTTCATGATGATATTATATTCTCATTGCCAGGTTCTACTGAGAGAACCTCTTTATCTAAAGATGAAGAAAATATAAAGAAAGGATTTTATTACTATAGCGATAATATTGATTTTATTGAAGTTAATTCTAGACCTATATACATATATGAAGATATAATAAATAATGAAGAGGATTTAAATAGATTAAAAGATTATATTGGTAAAAGATCTAAAGAAACCTTGATTAAATTAAAGTTAAAATATAATAAAGATTTATATATAAGTATTAAAAATTATATAGATAAATTGATTTCATCCGGATATTATATAATTGATGATCTATATTCTATGAATCAAGAATATAATATCATAAAAGATGAGAGTAATATAAATGACTTATTTGATAATAATATATTTGTTAACAATAAAGAAGAATTATTGGAGTTATTTAATAATATAAAAAGTACATTTGAAGAATTTTATTCTAATAAAAGTAGCGATATAGATCGAATAAGAGATATATTATATAAAAATTTAATAAAATGATAATAAAAAGTTTAAATTTAGAGAATTTTAAGTACCATAAAAGTTTAAATATCGGATTAGAGGAAAAAAATATTATTATAGGTGAAAATGGAGTTGGCAAAAGTTCTATATTTCATTCAATATTGTTTGCTTTGTTTGGTAGAGATTCGTTGTCATATATAGGCGCTAGTAGTATTCAATCAATGATTAGATATGGTAGTTCTTCTACCAAGGTAGAGTTAGAATTGCAAGATAATAATAATTTATATAAAATTGTTAGAATTATAAATAATACAGGAGATTCAAAGGCAGTATTATACCTAAATGATCATATTATAGTATCTAGTCCTGATTTAGTAAATAAAAAAATAAAGGAAATATTAAATATAAATAGAATTGAAAAATTTGCCGATATAGTATATATAAAACAAGGAGATCTAGGTAGATATATTAATTTATCTGGAAAGATTGAATTAACAAAAAAACTAGAAAATATATTTGATATAGAATATTATTCAAATATTTTAAGGGTCATAGAAGGTTTGGTAAGAGATCTAGAAAGGCAGAAAGAATACAATGAAAATCAAAGGGCTGAATTATATAAAGATATAGAGACCTATAGAAATTTATACGGAGATAGGGATATTAATGAGCTTATATTGGAATTAGACAAATATAATAATTTAAAGAAAATAAGGGATGAATTATACAAAGATTATTTAGAAGTAAAAACTTTGGAAAATACAATAAATTATGATTTAATATCTCAAGAAGGATATCTAAAAAATAAGTTATTACAATTAGAGGAAGAGGAAAAAAATTTGAATGAAAATATAATTAATTTAGAATCCGAAAGAAGGTCTTTGAAATATGAGCGTTATTCTAAAGAATTATTAGATAAGTCTATTGAATATATAAATAAGAGATTAGAAGAATTAAAGGAGTACAAAGATATCAATAAGAAGGATATAGAGTATAATATAAGGGAAAATAAAGATTTATATAATGATATTGTAAAATATATAAATTCTCTAGATGTAGAAGATAGATATAAAAAATTAGAGGAAAAGAAAAAGGATATAGAAGAAAAAATACTGATATTAAAACAAAGTATAAAGGAAGATCAAGAATATTTAGATATATTAAATAAGGAAATTACAGATTGTCCAGTTTGTAAAAGACCTTTGGAAAAAGACCTTCATAAGCAATTGGTAGAAAGATATAATATTGAATTAGATAATAATAAGAGGGAGTTAAGCAAATTATTGAAGGATAAAGAAGATATAGATAACCTATATAATAATATATATAATGAATATAAGAATTTTGTGTATTTAAAAGAAAGATTAAAATCAAAAAATATAGACATAGATAATATAGAAAATGAAAAAATGAAAATAGACTCAAAAATTAATCAATTAAATCAGGAACTAAATAAAATCGAGGAATATAATATATTAAATGATACTATCAACTATATAAAGTCTTATGAGATATCAAAAGCTTTAGAGAATTTAAAGAAAGATTATAACAATATCAAAGACGAAATATCATTAGTGAGGAAAGATATTGTAAATATTGAAAATATGAAAAAAAATCTAGAAAAAATAAAAAATATATATAAAAAAAATAATTATTCTTCATTAAAAGATTTTGAGGAAAAATTAAATGATATAGATAATGAACTAAGAATTTATCAAAATATAAAACCAGAATTAATAAAAAACTATAAGAATAAATTAGATAGCTATAATATTATATTAGAAAATAATAAGAAAATATCAAAGAATATAAATAATTTACGATCATTATATAACATTATATTGAAGTTTATAGAAAATAGAAGGGAAAAGGTTGCATTAAATTTATCAAATGCGTTTCGATATTATTTTAAAAAATTGTATAGATATAATGATATTGTTGATGTTGGTATTGAGATTAAGGAAGGGAAAAATAAGGATGAAAGGATATTTACAATATATATAATAAAAAATATAGATAACAAGGAATTAAAAAAACCTGTAGAAGATGCTGGTTTAAGTGGTGGGCAAACAAAATTATTAGATTTATCTATTAGATTAGCCATCTCTTCTTTATTAGATATTAGAACTTCATTTATATTATTAGATGAACCTACAGAATCTTTGGATGAAAATGTCAGATTATCTTTAGCAGAGTTATTACAGTTATTAGATGGTTACCAAATTTTATTATGTACTCATGATGATATATTTAAAGATAATATAGAAGGAAAAATTATAGAAATTAAAAGGTAATTATGTGATAGCCTTGATCTACTAGTTTATTTAATACTTCGAAGCTGAAGATTTCATCCTTATATATTATATTTTCTTCATCTATGTTATATTTTAGACTACAATCTTTGCAAGAGTTTACTTTTATATTTAATTTATTTAGATCTTGAAGATGTCTTGATATTATTAATTTATATTCTTCATTTCTCTTATCCAACATCTTTATTCCCTCTAAAGTAAAGCATAATTTTACATCCTCTGCACCACTGCTCTTTAGAGCCTTGGAAAATTCAATTACTTTTTCCAAAGAATTTTTATCTTCTTTAGTAAATAATATAACATATTTAGCCATATAAATAATATCTTATGAAATATAATTAAATATTTAAGCTTTAAATGAAGCTTATTATTTTATGAATAATGAAAATTTTGATATTGATGATATTATAAAAGACCTGAGTGTTGATATAAATTCTGGTTTATCTGAAAGCGAAATACAAGAAAGAATTAAAAAATATGGTTATAATTCAATAGAAGAAAAGAAAGAGAGTAATTTAATTAAATTCTTGAGGAAATTTAAATCTTTTACATCTATAATGTTAGAATTTATTACTATATTGTATATTATATTCGGAAAGATAGAAGATGCGATAATAGTTATATCCTTATTGATAATAAATGCAGTAATATCATTTATACATGAGGAAAGAGCAAATAAAGCATTAGAATTATTAAAAGAGAAATTACAAATACAAGCAAGAGTCTTAAGAGAAGGTAAATGGAAATTAATTGAATCAAAATATTTAGTACCTGGAGATATTATAAGATTAAGAGCAGGTGATATATCTCCTGCAGATTGCATTATATTATCAAATGATATATTAAATATAGATCAATCAATGTTAACAGGAGAATCTATTACAGTAGATAAAACAAAAGGTAATATAATATATTCGGGATCAATAATAAAAAGAGGAGAATCTAATTGTATAGTATATAAAACCGGTAAAAATACCTATTTTGGGAAAACAATAGAATTAGTTTCTACAGCAAAACCAAAATTACATATAGAAGAGATTACAAGTTCTGTAGTAAAAAATTTATTATTAATAACTGGATTTTTTTCGTCAATTGTACTAATAATATCTTTTTTATATTATCATAGTTTATTATATATACTATCAAATATAGTTCCATTAGTTATATCATTATTATTATTTGCAGTACCTGTAGCATTACCAGTAATGATAACAGTTACATTATCATTGGGTTCTTTAGAATTAATTAAAAGTAATGTATTAGTAACAAGATTATCATCTATAGAAGATGCAGCATCTATGACAACATTATGTTCAGATAAAACAGGTACTCTAACATATAATAAACTAACTGTAACAGATATATATCCATTAAATAATTATAATATAAATGATGTAATACTATATGGATCATTAGCATCAGAAATATCAAATAATGATCCTATAGATTTAGCATTTATAAATAAATTAAAAGAATTAAATATAAATAAAGATAATTATAATATATTAGAATTTAAACCATTTGATCCATCTACAAGAAGAACAGAAGCAAAAGTATCTTATAATAATGATGTACTTTATGTATCTAAAGGTGCAGTAAATACAATATTTAATGAATTATGTAAAGAAAATGTTCCAGGAGATATCCAAAAAATAATAGATAATTATGCATCTAAAGGATATAGAACATTAGCAGTAGCAATAAATAATAATAATAATAAATGGATACCAGTAGGTTTAGTAGCATTATATGATATACCTAGAAAGGATACTCCAGAATTAATTAAAAAATTAAAAGAATTAGGAATTAAAGTAAAGATGTTAACAGGAGATGCATTACCTATAGCAAAAGAAATAGGTAATAGTATAGGATTAGATCCAAATAAAGTAGTATCTGGAAATGAACTAAGAAATTTATTAAAAGAAAATCCAGGTAAAGTAAGTAATCTAGTAAATAATTCAGAAATATTTGCAGAAATATATCCAGAGGATAAATATTATATAGTAAAATCATTACAAGATAAAAAAGAAATAGTAGGTATGACAGGAGATGGAGTAAATGATTCTCCATCATTAAAGCAAGCAGAAGTAGGTATAGCAGTATATAATGCTACAGATGTAGCTAAATCTGCAGCTTCTGTAGTATTAACTGTTGAAGGTTTACAAGGTATAGTAGATCTAATTAAAATAGGTAGATCTGTATATCAAAGAATTGTTACTTGGATTTTATTGAAAATAAATAGGGTAATTGAGATATCTTTATTAGTTATGATTGTATTTATATTTACTGAGATTATATTACATCAACCAATATTATTGGTTTCTTCAGAAGGCGCTATACTATTCTTTTTTTTAAAAGATTTTCCTACTATTGCTATAGGAACAGATAATGTAAAACCATCACAATATCCAGAGAGCTGGGATATTAGAAAATTGGTATTATATTCAGGTATACTAAGTTTATTTTCATTTATGGAGGAATTATTTTTGTTTATATTCTATTATTTTTATTTAGACATTAGAAGCATCGCATATTTGCAATCTTTATTCTTCTTATCAATAATGTATTTTGGGCTATTAATGTTATTTGTATTTAGAGAATCAGATAGGTTCTATAAGTCGAGACCAAGTAATTTATTATTGATTTCAACAATAATAGATATACTAGCTTCTACAATAATTGGAATATTTGGATTCGGTATTATAGAACCAATAAAAATTATTGATATAATATTTATATCTATATACTCATTATTTAGTATATTTGTTATAAATGATAGTATAAAGATATTGCTAAATAGGACAAAGATAGCAATAAAATAAATTTTATATTTTTTTAAATATTTATTCTAATACATGGATATATTTTTTACAATGTTATTACTATTTGTTGTAAGTTTAGTCGCTGGAATAATTGGTGCATTAACTGGTCTGGGTGGTGGTACTTTTTTAGTTCCTATATTAAATATATTCTTATCTTTTCCATTACACTTAGCTATTGGAGACTCTTTAGTGTCTACTATAATTACTTCTATATCCTCTTCCAAAGAATATTTAATAAAAAAGATATCAAATCCAAATATTGCTATAAGCTTGCTTACTGCAACTACATTGGGCGCTATTTTTGGATCCTTAACAAATAACTATTTTTATACTCATAATCTATATTTTGTAATATATATATCCTTTGGCTTAATATTACTATCTTCTTCTTTATTATTAATTGTAAAAAATTTAAAGACAAAATATCATCCGGATAAACCTGATAAAACAACTTTTTTCTTTAATTTATTTGGTAAATATAAAGATGGAAGTAATATAATATATTATGATGGTGTTAGGTGGTATTTTGGTTGGATAATCATGCTATTTGCAGGTTTTGTATCCGGTTTATTAGGTATAGGTTCTGGTGTTTTAAAAGTTTTGGGTTTAGATTTAATAATGAATCTACCTATTAAGGTAAGTACTACTACAAGTAATTTTATGATTGGTGTTACGGCAGACAATTCTTCGATTTTATATTTGAAGTTTGGTTATATACCGTTTTTATATTTTCCAATATCAGCATTGGGAGTTTTATTTGGCGCAATTATTGGTACAAAATTATTATTAAGATTAAATGATAATTATATTAGATCAATATTTATATTATTTGTGTCTTATCTAGGTATAAAGATGTTATTGGAAGGAATAAATTATAATAATAATATCTTGATATATCTAGTTCCGATATTAATATCCGTCTTTTCTATATTATTGGGAAAAATAAAGAGAAAGGAAGAATATAAAAATGTAGAGATAGAAGAATATATTAAGGAAAATCAGATAGATACGAAATTTACCAATATATTATATAATATGCAAAAGTATTTTCTTTATGTAGTAATATTATTATCTATTATCTCTATAATAATAGTTTTTTTATATAATAGTATTATAGTGAAATATAATACTATATTATACTTATTTATTGTGACATTTCCATTTTTAGAAGTGGTTTTAGAAACAATAAAGTATATAAAAGAAAAAGATAAAAAATATGCAGTAATTGGTTTTATAGTAATAATTAATTTAATAATTGGACTAATTTTATTACCTAATCTTATTTTTTAAAAAAGTCGTGTATATTTCTTTGTCTTTCTTCTTTTATCTTTTTTACGGTTGACCAAGAGTGTCTTAAATAATATTTCAATTCATCATAATTATTCCTTATTGATTGAATTGTTCGAGGATCTGATGGGTAGCCAGATCCAAAATCCATATTTAGAGTTTTTTTTATTTTATCTATTTCTAAATCCCTATTTACCTTTGCAATAATTGAAGCTGCAGAGACTATCGGATACTTTCTATCTGCCTTATTCTCAGCTATTATATTTATATCCTTATTTATATTATTCTTTATATATTCTATTACTTTTTTTGTATCGACTAGTGGAGAATCAATTATAACTTTATCTGGATCTATATAATTTATTATATTTACCATATTTTCAAATTCTAGATAGTTTAGTCTCCCTTTTTCAACATATTTATCTATTATCTTTTGATCTATTATATTGTATTTATAATTATTTGTTGGTAAAGATATTATTTGATTATATATCTTTTCTCTTTCTAATCGAGATAATAGCTTAGAATCTTTTACACCAGTATTTTTTAGATCATCAATGTACCTTTCATCTATAGAATATCCTGCTATAACCATTGGACCAATTACTGGCCCTCTCCCTGCTTCATCAATACCTAATACTATCATTATAAAAGTTAATCATAAGGTTTATAAGATATATTAAAATATTATTACTAATGGATGATAACAGATCCTACTTATTATATTTAGATGCCAATATATTAATTAAAGGTTCATCTTTAGAAAAATTATTAGAAAAATTAGAGAATAATAAAGTAAAGTACAAAGTAGCTATATCTAAGAAATCTATAGAAGAAGCTATTAGGAATATTGATAATAAAGAACAAAAGAAAGATTTGTATAATATTTTATACGGATATAAAATACCAAAAGATTTTTATAATAGATATAAACCAAACTATTTAATAGAAGATATAAAGTATAGAGTTGGCAAGGATGGATATATAATAGATATAAAATATAGAGGAATTAAAAGATATAAGGATAGAAAGATCTCTATTACTGACAAATACTACGGGATTGAAATAAATTTATATAAAGATTTTCAGTCTGCAACTGTTTTATTTACAGATCTTAGTGATCTTCCACATTTGGATATGGCTTACTATTTTAGTAGAAGTAAAAATTATATCCCAATTATATTAACTTATGATGGGAGAATTGTAAAAGATAATCCTAAAGTTTTCAGATATATAGTCATAGTTAGTCCTGATAAATTGTATGAAAATATTAGTCAAGGAAAAAATATAAAACAAATATCAAAATATTTAGAAGAGAAGAAAAAGGATGATTTATATAATAAAATGATAGAAAAACATAAAAAAAATGGATTCTTTGACTTATAAAGTATATAGGTTTAATATACCACAATTTAATATAAAAGGAAAACATATACTAGATACTCAAACTCAAGAGCAGATATTAAAATCTAAAAAATCGATTGCTGAAGAGAAATTAGATGGAAAGCAATTTATAATAAATCTAGATAATATAATATTAATATGTGAAGATCTAAAACAAACTCATACAATATTTTATAAGAATTTGCCTTCTTATTCATATTGTTTTGATGTCTACGAAAAAGATAAAGGATATTTAGATTATTTGGATAAATATTTATTTTTGATAGAAAATGGTTATGTTTCTCCCAGATTTGTAAGAGCTGGTCCTTCTACTGTAGAAGAACTAGTACATATCGTATTGAATGGAGAGTCATATTTTAGAACAGAAATAAATCCTAAGATGAAAAATAAAATAAAAAGCGATTCAGAGATTAGTAGAGGTTTACGATATATAAAACCTGATAGTACAGATTTTATGGAGGGTGTAGTAGTAAAATTATATGAAGGTGGAAGGTTATATCCTGGAAAAGCTGTAAATCCAGATTTTGAATATTTAATAATTAACTTAGGTAGATATGAACAATATGAAAACAAAAATATAGTAGAACCATTTACGAAAGAAGAATTTGAAAGATATCATAGAAATAATTTAAATATATTAAGTGAAATATATAAAGATGATAAAAGATTATCAGAAATAAGCAGAATTTTAAAGGACAGGAAAACTTATGCGTCTTATTTATCTAATTTATAGTTTTAGTTTTCCAAGCCTTAGGATATATATCCTTTTCCATAAATACTTTTTCTATATCTATAGCAACGCCTTTTTCAGATTCTATAATCTCTTTAGAACTCATTAGTGCATTTCCAACGGCAACTATTTCATTCTTTAGCGTAAATATTGCAACTAGATCATTTTTATTTATATTAGAATATAATTTTGATATCCCTTTAACAAATAAATTAGATCCATAAGTTATTGAATTTACCGCAGAATCATGTATCCAAACTTTTTTTAAATGATCTGCTGCTATTTCTGGTGGTAAAAATACTTTTCTTATATATTTCTCATTTTTTTCATTATTATAAAAATATATTGAATCTATAATATCTTGTAACGTTACTAAAGGATATTTTCCCCTTTCTTTTAATTCTCCTACTCTAACTCTTCTTAATTGTTGCATATGTGCTTTTGTACCCAAAGATTTACCAATATCATCTATTAATTTTCTTATGTAAACACCTGCTTCCGTAGAGACTTGTAATAGCCAATCTCTGCTATCTACTTCTAATACTTTTATACAATAGATCTTTCTATTTCTAGGAATCTTTTTTACTGCAGATTTTAGCGGTGGTTTTTGAATTATATCTCCTTGGAATTTTTTCAAAGTATCAAATACAAGATCCTCATTTATATCTTTATGTATATGCATCCATGCAATATACTCTTTTCCGGCTTCCAGCAATAGTTTTAATATTTTTGTAGCTCTTCCTACACCTATCGGTAATACCCCTGTAACTTTTGGATCTAATGTTCCACTATGTCCTACTTTTTCTTTTAATATATTTTTTATCCATCCAGATACCTGGTGGGATGTGGGTCCTTTTGGTTTATCCAAATTTATTATAGAATATTTTAATAATATATTTATAGGCCTGTTCCAAGGATCAGAACCATATTTATAATCTGTATCAGATTCTTCTTTTATTATAACATCATATTTTTCGTTTTCATAAGGTAATTTACAATATTCTAACATTTTAATATATTTTTTGTACAATTTATTAATATTTTCTTTCATTTACTACCAAATGAAGAACCTACTATATTCTGGTATGAGGATATATTAGGTACAACATTTATAAATAATAAAAGATTATACGACATTGTTTATTATATATAAATTTTTTTGATAAAATTTATATATTTAATATATAAGTATTATAGATTATAAATATGATATATTATCTATTAGGTGGCTACTTTTGATTTATAAAGAATTACGATTGATAACATGTTATATATTAGGATGATTATACAGTAATAAAAAATTTTTAGTCGGATAATCACTATTTATTTTATTATATAATAGGTATAACAATTTTTATTTATAAATAATATAGAAAAGTTTATATATCATCTATATAAATCTTTTCAATATAATATATAAATTTTAAGATACTTTTTATATGAATTATGAATAAAGATTCAACTACTGTCTATATTGGAGATATAAAAAATGATCTAGAGGAGTTAAAGAGAAGGGGATACAGTATAAAGGATATATTAAAAAAAGGTATAGAGTTTATAAAGATGGAAGAAAAAGTACCTTATAGTATTTCAGAACTGGATCAGTCAATAAAAGAATTAAAAAATCAAGTAGAAATGATGCAACAATTTAATCTATCTGTTATTATGTTAAATAAAAGTATAACAAGGTTAAATAAGACCATGATACGAATGAAGAGAAAGAAGAAACCTAAAGAAATAAAAGAGAAGAAGAAAGGACTAATTAGAAGATTGATTAGCTCCCTCGTTGGATAAACTAGCTATTTCTTTATTATCGATTTTAAATAATTTATCTTTGCTAATATTCGAGTATTCATTATATCTTATCTTGTCCTCTTCGTCTTCTTTTACTAAATAACTTGGAGATGAGATAACTTTATCTCCGACCATTATATGTTTATGTACTACCAGTTGTCTAGCCTGCTTTATTGTTTTTGCTAATCCTTTTCTATAAACTAGCGTTTGTAATCTTCTTTCTAATATATCTTTTTCTGTAATACCTAATGCTTCCGTTATATCTGAATTTTTATTCAGTATTTTTAGCCTAACTAACCTAGATCTTATCCTCTCTTCCTCTTTTATTACATCAAAACCTGCTGCTTTCTGAGCATTTAGATACCTTATATAAAATCTTATCTTCCTTGCAATAGTCTGAGCCTTCCATAACTCCTTCTTATTTTTTAATCCATAATTTCTTATCAATATATTTTCATGTTCTATATTCTCTTTATTCCATGGTGTTCCAGGTTTTTCCCACTTTTTTTTAGGTTTCCACATCTTATTGTTGTTTTTCTTGTTGGGATCTTTGCTCTTTATTTTTTACCACACCTACTGATCTTCCAAATCTGTGATGAGATCTTGTTTTTTGTCCTCTTACTGGTAATTTATACTGATGTCTATTTCCTTTCCATGTTCCTAAGTCAATTTCTCTTTTTATATCAAACTTTACCTGTATTTGTAAATCAGAACCAACTATATGCTTGCTTTTTCCATCATATATATCCTTTCTTCTGTTTAGGAACCATTCTGGAATATTGTACTTCAATGGATTTTTTAGACAATCTTCCAATTTTTCTAATTCTTCGTCAGATAATGAACCTATAGGTCTATTTTTTTCTAAATTTAATACAAAGCATACTGCATTTGAGAACCTCCAATTTACTCCAGGTATTTTAAGTAGTTCTAGATATACCGGTCTGTGACCATTTATCTCTACTCCTGCTAGACGTATTACATCTTTTATATTGTTTTCTTCTGATACTATTGATTTAGATTTATTAGGCATTAAATTAAATAAGTAAAAAACATTTAAAAATATATAATGAACTATTATAAATGAACATTGGTTTTGTATATAAAGAGGCTACTACGGAATATTTTTATTTTGTTGTTGACCCAAAAAATAGATATACTATAGGTATTGGTAGTATATTGAAAGTTAGAATAAATAATTATGATTATTTTGCTATAATAGAAGATCTAAGGTCAGAATCAGTTGAAGAAGATAGATTATTTGATTATGATGCAATAGACGTTATCTATGGAAAAATGCAAAAGGCTCAATATTTAATTATAGGTAAAGCAATATTTTTGGGAGTTATAAAGGATAATAAAATGTATTCAGAAAAACCAATAATACCACCAAGTCCTGGGGATATAATATATTTACCAACTAAAGAAGAAATATATAAAATATATTCTTTTGATGATCCTAGAACATTAATTCCAATAGGTAAAATATATTTACAAAATGAAGAATTTAATATAGATATTAATATAAAAAATCTCATAATCAGGCATACAGGTATATTTGGTATTACTGGATCTGGAAAAAGTACTACTGTGGCTCATATAGTTAATCAATTAAAAAATAAAAATATACCAATTATACTATTTGATGTTCATAGAGATTATATATTATCATATGATAATGCTATTATAATAACTTTTAGTCAAAAAGAAAAAGAATTTTTAGAAAAGTTAGCATATGAAAGAAATAAAAATATTAAAGTATATATTGGAAAGGTAAGATTAAATCTATTAATTGATTATATGGAAGAATTTTTAGGTATTTCTGGTAAACAGGCTTCCAATGTATTTTCTTTATTATCCAAATTGCTATCAAAAGATCCAAAATTTATAAATAAATTATTTGATATGATTAATAGAAGAGAACCTTCAGAAATATTTGAAAGATATAAAGAAGATACTATAAGATCATTATATTCTAGATTATTAAGGATAAAAGATTGGCAGTTATTTCCAAGAGATATAAATGATACTGGTGATGATATAAAAGATTTAATAGATAAATTATCTGAAAATATGAGAGAAGGATCTTTTAATGATATATCTATAGTAAGTGAAGGAGATGAGGCAATATTAATGGAGAATAATAGATTTAATCCGAATATGCTTATAATAGATTTATATCCTCTATCTATCGAAGAGCAAAGAATATTATTGGATATTATACTAGAGTTATTATATGAAAAATATAAATCATGGAAATTAAATAATAGGACAGATATCATAGGTATAATTATTGAAGAAGCACATAGATTCGCTGCAAAATATACAAATGTATCAAATAAAATTTCTTTAATAGCAAGAGAAGGTAGAAAATTTGGTTTAGGTTTATTATTAATATCTCAGATACCATCAAATATTTCTGAAGATATAATATCCCAGATAAATACCTTTATATTATTGAAGATAATAAATCCTAAAGATTTAGAATTTATAAGAAAGACTTGTCCATATCTATCTAGAGAATATTTCGAAGCATTAACAAAATTGGAAACAGGTAGTTGCTTAACGGTAGGATTAGCAGTCAAGAATCCTGCTATATTAAAAATTATAAAGTCTGTAGATGTTGGTGGAACAGAAGAAGATATAGATAAAAGAATATTGGAAAGAGTATCTTATGGAAATAAAAGCAATATTTAGGTCGATTCAAAATAATTTTTTATTTTCTGAGGCTGAAATATATAAATTTTTTGATTATATTATAAGTAAATATAATCTTTATATAAAAAATAAGAAAATTATTATAAGAGATGACGAAAAATTTTCTTCGTTTTTATTAGAAACAGATAAATTTTTATTATCGTTGAATTATTGGGAAAAGATAGATTATTGTTTTGTTTATATATCTTCTGATTATTTAAATTTATCAGATATAATAAAAGAGATTATCAATTATCTGAAACCTGAAAATATAAAGCTTATAAATGAAAGAATAGAGTAAATAATTTATGCAGATAGGAAGTCCATCTGTTCCAATTTATTATCCAAATAATAGGTATTATCCTCGTCCAAATCAAAGAAATGTTTTTATGGGTAAAAATTATATAAAAACAGGATTAAAGTATCTATTTGTAGCATTATTAATATTTATTTTATTTATTATATTACTATTTGTTCTTAAAATTTTTACATTATTACTGATTTTTTCAATAATTATAATCCTAGTTGGTGGTTTTGGTCTTGATTATTTATGGAAAGGATTTGCAGAATATGAGAAAGTAACTAATAAAGGTGTGTTTGGTTTAGCAAAGTTTGGGGCTCTTTTATATATAATACCATTTACATCTTTTATTGGAAGTATATTAGTAGGTATAGGATTTTATAATATAGGAGTATTAGAAAATAATGATAAAATTAAAATAGGAGGAATATTATCTGCTATTCCTTTCGTCGGTATAATAGGATTATTAATATTATTGATTTATTTTCATTAAATTATCAAATTTTATATGAGCTTTAAAATTTATATATAAAATTTTATAAATAAGTATTTTTATATTATTCTATGGATAGTGTAGGTTTAAATAAAATAAAAACTGCATTATTATTTTATATAATCGGGGCAGTGGTAGCGTTTACAGCGGGATTCTTAGGGCTATCAATATTTTCAGTATTCTTTTTCTTTAATACTATTGGAGGATTTATAAGAGAAATGATCGCAGTAATATTACTTTTAATTGTTATAGTAATATATATAATAGGTTTAATATATATGTGGGATGGATTTTCTAAAATTGAACCGGAATTTGAAAATGCAGGTATTGGAAAAATAGGATTAATATTGACATTAATTCCATTTTTAAATATAATTGGATTTATATTACTGGGAATAACCTTCTATTTATTAGGGGAAAAGTTAAATAGTTCTATGATGAAAGTGGGTGGTATATTAACAATAATACCTGTAATTAATTTTGTAGGCATTATAATACTATATGTAGCTTTTGGAGATATAATAACAAAATAAATCTTTTTTATAATTTTATCTGTAATAATATTTTTATTTAAATGCCGTGGTGCCCGAGCGGTCCAAGGGGTATGGCTTGAGACCATATCCCCGAAAGGGGACGTGGGTTCAAATCCCACCCACGGCGTTTTATATTGATGTAGTACATTTTTAATTAAATTTTCATAATTTAATATTTATATAAATTTATATTAACTCAATTTAGATGGAAAATGAATTATTTGATATTGATAAAATAATTAGGGAGCTTAATACTAATATTATATCTGGTTTATCTGAAAGCGAAATACAAGAAAGAATTAAAAAATATGGTTATAATTCAATAGAAGAAAAGAAGGAGAATAATATAATTAAGCTTTTGAAGAAATTTAAATCATTTACCTCAATTATGCTAGAATTTATATCTATACTATATATTGTTGTTCATAATTATTTAGATGCATTAATTGTAATAGGATTATTAATTTTAAATACTCTAATATCATTTATACATGAGGAAAGAGCAAATAAAGCATTAGAATTATTAAAAGAGAAATTACAAATACAAGCAAGAGTCTTAAGAGATAATAATTGGAAATTAATTGAATCAAAATATTTAGTACCTGGAGATATTATAAGATTAAGAGCAGGTGATATATCTCCTGCAGATTGTATTATATTGGATGACGAATCTTTAAATATAGACGAATCTGTATTAACAGGAGAATCTATTACAGTAGATAAAACAAAAGGTAATATAATATATTCGGGATCAATAATAAAAAGAGGAGAATCTAATTGTATAGTATATAAAACCGGTAAAAATACCTATTTTGGGAAAACAATAGAATTAGTTTCTACAGCAAAACCAAAATTACATATAGAAGAATTAACTATGAAAGTTGTAATATCTTTATTGATTATTGTTATAATATTTGGAGGAATAACTATTATTTTATCATATTTATATAATCCATCCATTAATTTTTTATTATCTTATATTATACCATTAGTAATATCTTTATTATTATTTGCAGTACCTGTAGCATTGCCAGCTATGCTAACTATTTCTATGGCAGTAGGGTCATATGAATTAGCTAGGAAAGGAGCATTAGTAACAAGATTATCATCTATAGAAGATGCAGCATCTATGACAACATTATGTTCAGATAAAACAGGTACTCTAACATATAATAAATTAACTATAACAGATATATATCCATTAGATAATTATAATATAAATGATGTAATATTATATGGATCATTAGCATCAGAAATATCAAATAATGATCCTATAGATTTAGCATTTATAAATAAATTAAAAGAATTAAATATAAATAAAGATAATTATAATATATTAGAATTTAAACCATTTGATCCATCTACAAGAAGAACAGAAGCAAAAGTATTATATAATAATGATGTATTTTATGTATCTAAAGGTGCAGTTAATATAGTTATAAACGATTTATGTAAGGAAGAATTATCATTAGATATTCAAAATATTGTAGATCAATATGCTAAAAAGGGCTATAGGACTCTTGCTGTTGCTATTAAAAATAATAATAAATGGATACCAGTAGGTTTAGTAGCATTATATGATATACCTAGAAAAGATACTCCAGAATTAATTAAAAAATTAAAAGAATTAGGAATTAAAGTAAAGATGTTAACAGGAGATGCATTACCTATAGCAAAAGAAATAGGTAATAGTATAGGATTAGATCCAAACAAAGTAGTATCTGGAAATGAACTAAGAAATTTATTAAAAGAAAATCCAGGTAAAGTAAGTAATCTAGTAAATAATTCAGAAATATTTGCAGAAATATATCCAGAAGATAAATATTATATAGTAAAATCATTACAAGATAAAAAAGAAATAGTAGGTATGACAGGTGATGGGGTAAATGATTCTCCATCATTAAAGCAAGCAGAAGTAGGTATAGCAGTATATAATGCTACAGATGTAGCTAAATCTGCAGCTTCTGTAGTATTAACTGTTGAAGGTTTACAAGGTATAGTAGATCTAATTAAAATAGGTAGATCTGTATATCAAAGAATTGTTACTTGGATATTATCTAAAATTAATAGAACAATTGAAATTGCAATATTTGTCATGGTAGCTTTTATAATAAATGTACTATTATTTCATAGAGCATTATATGTATTATCACCTATAGATATATTGTTGTTTTTCTTTATAATTGATTTTCAAACTATATCTTTATCTACCGATAATGAAGAAGGATCGAATTATCCTGAAAAATGGAATATATTAAAATTGGTAAAATATGCTAGTATAATGGGGATATTTACATTTTCAGAAATGATGATATTATTATATATCGCATTAAATATATTAAAAATAAGTAATATGCATCTATTACATACATTTTTCTTTATAGCAATTATATTTTATGGAATATTAATGCCTTATGTATTTAGAGAGAGGAATAGATTCTATAAATCAAAACCAGGAAGAGCATTTTGGATATCATCAGTTAGTGGATTGTTTATATCCTCTTTACTAGCATTATTTGGATTTTATATAATGACTCCTATTAATATTTATTGGTATCTAATAACAGTTATTTATAGTTTATTTTTTATATTTTTTGTAAATGATAATATAAAGTTATTATTAGAAAGATTAGGAATAGGAAGATAATTTATAAATTTATCTTATTTTTATTTTTTAATGGATAAAATGTATTTAAGATTTGTTAAATATTTTTTTAGAAATCCTATTTTAACTACTAAATATATATTTTATAGGAAAATACTAAAGAGGGATAAGTTTAGATATAGAGGTATATTAATTGATTATGGTATATTTTGGGGTTTTGTTAATAATTTTTTTAGCCTTAAAGATATTAAAAAAATATCAGAAGACGAAATTATTATAAATATTAAAAATTTAGGAAAATTTTATGTAAAAAATTCTATTCCCGTTTCAGATATAACTGATTATAATATACTGAATGTTAAAGATAAAGTTGTATTAGATATTGGAGCATATGTAGGAGATAGTTCAATATATTTTATTAGAAGAGGTGCAAAGAAAGTATATACATATGAAGCAGTAAAAGATATCTATAATACACTAGTGAAAAATATTGAATTAAATAATTTACAAGATAAAATTATACCAATAAATAAAGGAATAGATTGTAATAAAGGAGAAAATTATATAAATATAAATTATAGTGCTACAGGCTTGGAAGTAGGTAATGAAAAAATAGAAACAATACCAATAAAAGATGCATTTGAAGAAATATATAATAAAGAAGGAGAATTTGTGGCAAAAATAGATTGTGAAGGATGTGAATATTCTTTATTATGTTTACCAGATAACATATTAAAATATTCAAAAGAATATGTAATTGAAATACATGGCTCCCCTCAATTATTAATATCTAAATTTTTAAGGAATGGATATAAAGTAAAAAGAATAGATAGAGATAATAAATGGTATTGAGGAGTATATTATTTTTATATTTAAAATTAAATTATTAAAAATGGGTTATATCTATATGTTTGATAATTTGGATTTTACTGTAGGAGTATATAGAGCATTAGTTAGTCTTTTATATTTAAAAGATTATGAATTATATATTCCTCGAAATACAAAATATATACAAATAGAAAATACTAAAAAATTATTAGAAGAGGAAATAAAAGATAAAATAATTGAAATATTAAAGTCTGCGAATGTTTTACCACCTATTCCAAAGAAAAAAATGTTAAAAATCTTCTATTATAAAAAGCTTAGTAAGATATTTAGTGAACCAATTTATTATCCAGGAGAGAATTTTTTATTTAGAGAATATTATTTTAACGAAAAATTACAATTAATGCAACTTTTACCAGGTGTTGGTTCTTATATATATGAAAAAAATAGCAAATTTTATAATTTACTTCAAAATGTTAAACTTAATGATTTCTTAATAAACAGAAGTAATAAACTATTAGTTAAATATTTGTATAATTTAATAAAATTGAAAGTATTTAATAATGGAATTTATTTATCTGTGTCAAAAAGTCATCCATATGAGTTTAAAAGATTAGGAATAAAAAGTAAAATATTTACTATAGATCCTGGAAATGGTATTTTTCATAAAGAATTAGATAATAGTAAAGATTATGATTTAATTTATATTGGTAGAGCTACACCAGATAAAGGATTTTTAGATTTAATATATATTTTACAATATTTAGATAAAAATATTAATAAAAAAATAAAGATTATAGTCATAGTAAGAGATAGAACAGAATTATTAGATAAATTATTAAATACAAAATTTAGAAATATTGAGATTATATATTTAAGTAAGATTCCTAGAGAAAAATTAAGAGAATTATTGGCTAAGACCAAAATTTTTATTTTTCCATCAAAAGTTGAAGGACTTAGTTTAAGTTATCTTAGAAGCTCTAGATAGTGGTACTCCTGTGATAGCATATGGTATTCCATCAATAAGGTATAATTTTAAAGATTTGAAGTCTGTAATAAAAGTACCTACTAATAATTATATTTTATTTGCAAAATATATTATTAATTTGTTAGAAAGTGGAGATTTAGAAAAATTATATAGAATTGCCAAAGAAGAAGCTAAATTATTTAATTGGAAGGATGTATTTAGAAGTGAAGAAAAGTTAATAAAAAAGGTTATAAAAATTATATAAAATTAAATTTATATGAAAATAGGATTTTTAACATCATTTGGAGTTTTATTTAAAAGTGGGGGAGGTTCAGATGTAAATGCGAGAAATATATTATTAAATTTAAAAGATTTTGACAATGTTATTTTGTTTCCGTTAATAGATGAAATATTGGAAAAATTTGAGGATATTTGTAACAATATAAATAAAGTAAAAGAAATAGAGTTGCCATATAGTTTATATAAGATATGCGATAGTAGAAAAAATTATAATTATATGGAGATATTAAATATGTTAGTTGAAGATGCAAAAAATGTTGATGTATTTTATGATTCTACAATAAGAATACATAGAAAAAATATATCTAAAAATTTTTTAAAATATTTACTCAGTAAAAATATACCTTGTGATGATAATTTATGTGTTGAAGGATACTGGATAGCAAAATTAGCGAATAAAAAAATTGTAATAGAACATCAGGAAGATATAAAATCATTAAATTATGGTATTAATTTTTTAATTAATGGATTAAGATATAAAATTTATAATCCATTTTATGGTATGGAAAATTATTTATATTTTCTTAAGATGTCAAAAATAGAAAAGATAATAGAAGATCCTTTGGTAAAATATTATCTATTTTTAAGTAAAGGACAATATGAACATTTAAAAATAAAAAATAATCCAAAAATAAAATTATTAAAATATGGCAATGCATTTGATAAAGAATTATTAAATTATAGAACTAAAAATAAAGAAAATTATATTGTATTTTATGCTAGAATGCACTATCATAAAGGAATATATGAATTACCATATATAATTAAAGAATTAAAGAAATATGATAAAGATATTAAGTTAAAAATATTTGGAAAGTTTTCTATAGAAAAGCAAAAGAAAGATTTCTTTAATTTAATTAAAAAATTTAATTTAGAAAATAATATTGAATATTTAGGATTTATATCTGAAGAAGAAAAGTATAAGATTGTATCAAAAGCAAAAGTTTTACTATATCCTACTCATTATGATGCATTTTCATTGGTTATACTTGAATCTTTAGCTTTAGGCACTCCCATAATATCTTATAATATCCCTACAGTTTATTACATATATAAAGATTTACCAATAGTAAAATTTGTAAAGGAATTTGATATAAAATCTATGGCAAAAGAAATTTATAATATCTTAAAATTAGATGATGATAAATATTTTGAATTAATATATAATGAGAAAGTAAATAAATTTTTAGAGGAACATAGTAATTGGAAAAAAGTTGCTGAAGAAATATATAATTACTTAAAGAATTAAATTATACTACTATATAACTTTATTAGTTTTTCTGCATGGGCTGTCCATGTTAAATTATTTTTAACAATCCATTCTCTTAGTCCTCTTAATTCTGGAAGTTCTTCATTCTTTATTTTATTAAGTATTATTTCTAATTCCTCAAAATTATTTACTTTATATATTGGTAGTATTTCTCCTATTCCATAATTACTCCCTATTATGTATGGAACTTCGCATGCCGTGGCCTCCAACCAAACCATATTAAAACCTGCATATTTAGGTGGTAAAGATATAAATATTGATATTTGATTATATAATTTCGGTAATTCTTCATATGGATAGGCCCCACTTTGAATATAGTTTATCTTTAATTTTCTCAATATCTTTATAATTTTATCTGAATTATATTTTTGAAATATACCAGCCAAATAATTTTCTCTTTCTATGTTTTCATATCTTTTAAATAAATCTAAATCTACACCATTTGGTATATATGTAGTTTCCGGATACTTTTTTAACATTTTTGGAGATATTACTACAACTCTTTTTCCTAATTTTTTTACTATATGATCTTCAAAATATTTTGCCAAGGGGTTTGCTGGTGATCCATGCAAGGTAACTATTAAGTTTTTTATATTCGCTTTGACAGCTGGATATGCAATCGACCAATCATGGGCATGTATAATGTCATATTCTTTACTCCATTTTTCATATAATTCCTTTAATTTTCTATAAGAACTTATAAAACTAGGTAGTTTAAGATCTTCATTTCTAGTTATAACATCTACTTCTGTTCCTCTCTTTTCCAGTTCTTTCTTTACGTATTCTATATGAATGTTCACACCCCCTATTTTTGCTTTTTCTACAAATAACACTCTCATTTTATAAATCCTTTAATAAATCCTGTTTGATATGCAAGCCTTTTCGTTAATTCCAATATTGGTATATATATTATTCCTAAAAAATCTTTAGATTTAATATAGTATTTAATTCCTAAATACAATAAATATAATATTATCAAAGATAATACTAGAATAAATAATTTAATTAAAAATATTGCGGAAAATACTAAAATCAATATTAAAAGCCAAAATCCTAAGAAAAATATTAATAATTTTTTATATTTTAAAATATTTCCTTGTAAAACATCCCCAATTGCATATTTCTCAAATTTTCTATAAAATTCTTTTATATTTCTGGGTACTTTCCAATATACTTTTGCATTTTTATCGAATACAAACTTATAATCTCTATTTAAGACTTCTAGGTGAAATTTTGTATCCTCGCCGGTAACAAAAATTTCAGGATATCCTCCAATTTTTTCCCATACATATTTAAAATATGCACTAGCCCTAGAGCTTATCCTTGATGGAACTTTATTCTGTTTTTCAGGATCTTTTATTAACATATATCCGGCAAATTTTTCAAATCTACTATCTTTCATCGTATAGGTTACACCCTGAACAAATTCTCCTTCTTTTATATCCTTTAATTCTTCAATATTAATTCCTTTATTATTTAAATATTTTACAAAATCTTCTTTTTTTATATTAAATTTGTCTAAATGATTTAAAATATATTTTAATAATGATTTTGTAATCTCTCGTACATATTCTCTATCATATTTGCATCCAGCATCGGAGGTTACAATTATTATTCCAGAAGAATTTTTTATTGCAACATTTCTCCCTTTTGCAACATTTGCTCCTTTTTCTTGAATTATTTTTACAAAATCGTATTTTTTTTCATATTCTTTTAGTATTTCATATGTTTTATCTTCAGATCCACCGTCTACAATTATAATTTCATCAGGTAATAATGTTTGATTCAATATAGATTCCATGAAATCTTTTATAGAATCTTCTTCATTTAGCACAGTAGAAATCAAAGATATTATTTTCATAAATAATATTTTTTTATAATTTTTATAATCTTTTTTGATACTCCTGGTTTTCCGTATGGATTTTCATAATTTTTATTATACCTCTCTTCTAGGAATTCATTTATTTTTTTCATAGTCTCTTTAATATTTAATTTAGATAAATAGTTTATTCCAGTATATAATCCTTCGGTTCTTTCAGTTTTCATCCTCAGTAATATGGAAGGTATTCTAAATATTATGCTCTCTTCCTGTATACTTCCTCCATCTGTTAATAATATCCTTGATTTAGATAAGTATCTTATAAATGTTATATAGTCCGTAGGATTGATAATTTCTATATTTTTATTATTTTCTAGATATTTTAATAATTCATATTTCTCTAAAGCTTTTTTTGTATTATCATATAGAGGCATAATCAACTTGATCTTTTTTGATGTTTCTGCTATTATTTTTATAATCTTTGCCATTCTTAATTTACTCTTCAAATTTTCATGTCTATGTATTGAAATCAAGCCATATTCTTCATCAGGAATGTTTATATCTTTTCCTAAGTTATATGCTAATAATGCTGAATCATTAATTGTATTACCGACATTATATATATCTTTTTTCCATGGAAATTGTTTTTTAATATTTATATAAGATGCTTTCGATACAGGAAATAGTATATTAGAAAAATAATCTGCAATATTTCTTATTATTTCTTCTGGAAATGGTTCAAAAGGATCCCAAGATCTTAATCCAGCTTCAATATGTACAGTTTTTATTCTTTTTAGAAATCCGGCAAAAGAACCTGAAAAAGTAGCAATTGTATCTCCATGTACAATTATAATATCATCTTTATTTAAAGTATTTTTTATTATAAAAGATGTCTTTATTCCAAATCTTATTGCTTCTCTTGTATTTAATTCAAATCCTTTTCTGGGTTTTATTATATATTTATAATTTATTTTATCTTTTATATCAAATTTTTCTAATATATAATCAACATCATGTTGTCCCGTGAATAATACTTCATACTCTAAATCCTTGCATTCTATTATTAAAGGTATCATCTTAATTAATTCAGCTCTGGTACCTATTATAACTTTTATCATTAAACATATACTTTAAATAAGTATTTATAATTATATTTTATGAAGAAAGTAATAATAGAATTTCCCTGGAATTTTATAGATTCACAGTATTATAAAAATCTAATAAATTATCCGCCGCAAGGATTTATATATTTAAATAAGATAAATAGGGAATTATTGATAACAAATCCAAAAAAGTTTTCTAGTTATGTAAAATTAAAAGAGGTTGGTAGGAGAATATTACAAAAAACGAATATATCTATACCAATTATAAAATTTAATAAGTACAATACTGATATTGTTCATTGCGCTAGATGTTTTTCATTAAGAAATAATTATGTAGTAGATGTCGAAATATATTATTCTTTAGTATATGATATGAGTGATTTATCATCTAGAAGGCCATATTTGAATGTAGTAAGGAATTTGTTAACAAGGGATAATTGTAAAAGAATACTTCCGTGGACATATGCATCATACAATACATTTCCAAAGGAAATAAGAGAAAACAAAAAAATTAGAGAAAAGATAGATATATTATATCCGGCAGTGCCGGAGCATAAAATAAAAAGCATAAAACATGAAAAAATAACTTTACTACATATAGGACGATATTTTTATGGGAAAGGAGGATTATATATATTGGAATTATATAGGAAGCTAAAAGAAAAATATGATATAGAAACCATATTGATTTCTTTAACAATTCCAGATATATTAGTTAAGAAATATGGAAAATATGGAATAAAGATATATAAATCTGTATCTGCGGATAAATTATATAGTAACATTTTTCCTTCTACCGATATCTTTACTTATGGAAGTTTTTCTGAAACATTTGGATTTGCAATGGTAGAAGCTTTATCTTATAAAATTCCTATAATAACTTATGATGGATTTTCAAAAAAAGAAATAATAGATGAGGGAAAAAATGGATATATAATACCCGTAAAGGAAAATTATAGTATATATAAAGTTAATGAAGAATTATTAAATCAATTTTATGAAAAAACAGTAGAATTAATAGAGAATCCCTCATTGTTAAAAGAATTTTCTAGAAATGCATATAAAAAGTATAAGGAAAGATTTTCTATAGAAGTTAGGAATAAAAAATTAAAGGAAATATATGAAGAAAGTATAGATTAATATTTTTCATAGCCCTTTACAATAGGATTATCTATTGTATATTTAGTTAATATTTTTACTGCATTATTTTCTATTTGTTTCTTTATCATTGGGAATGGTATAACTTCTTTTATACTATTAATATTATTTATTAACATTATTACCCTATCGATTCCTAAACCCATACCACCCGCTGGTGGCATTCCATACATTAATGCTTCTATAAAATCCTGGTCATATAAATGTGCTTCCTCAAATCCTAACTCTCTCATTTTCGATTGTTCTAATAATAGTTTATTTTGTAATATAGGATCATTTAATTCAGAATATATATTATTTATTTCTACACCCAATATATATCCTTCTGCTCTTTCGACTAATGTAGGATCTTTTCTACTTATCTTACATAAAGGTGTAGATTCTTTTGGATGCTCTATAATATATGTAGGTTCAATTAATTTCTTTTCTACTAGATTTTCAAATAATGCAGTAATTGCTAATCCTCTATTATACTCATTTAATTCTAATTTTATATTATAATTATTTAATTCTTCCTCTAGCTCTTTATCGGATAATTTATCAACATCAATATTTGTATATTCTTTTATAGCTTCTTTCATTGTTAACCTTTTCCAAGGTGGTTTTAATGATATTTTTTTATCATTATATTCAATATAATCTTTTCCAATTACATCTTTTGCAATTCCATATACTAATTTTTCTGTAATTTCCATCATTTTATCTCTATCGGAGTATGCTTCATATGCTTCTAGCATAGTAAATTCAGGATTATGAGTTACATCTATAGATTCGTTTCTAAAATCCGTTGCTATTTCAAATACCTTATCAAATCCACCTACTAAATATCTTTTTAGATATAGTTCTGGTGCTATTCTTAAATACCAATCTTCTTTTAAATCATTTACTCTTGTAATGAATGGTTTTGCATTTGCTCCCCCATATATAGGCTGTAATATGGGTGTTTGAACTTCTATATATCCTAAATCTTCAAAATATTTTCTTATATAATTTAATACTTTAAATCTAATCTTAAATAATTCTTTTACATTATCATTCATTAAAAAATCTAAATATCTCTTTCTATATCTCTCTTCTGTATCTGATAAGCCATACCATTGATCTGGTAATGATATTAATGCTTTTGTTAATAATATCCATTCTTCTCCAAATATTGATAATTCTCCTGCTTTTGTTTTTCCTACTTTTCCATATATACCTATTATATCACCTCTCTGTAAAAAATTAAATGCATCTTCATATCTTTTCGTTATATCATCCTTTAATACTATTTGAATTTTATAAGAATCTTCTTTTATATCATAAAAAGATATTTTTCCATGTTTTCTTATAGAGTATATTCTACCAGTAATTTTTACGTATTTATCTATATAATTTTCTTGATTCAAAATAATATCTTTTATATCATCTGTTTTTTCAAATTCGTATGGAAATGGGTTATATCCTTTCTCTTTTATTTTTTCTAAAATATTTAGTCTGTCAATTATATCTTTTTCTAATCCACTTTCTATATCCATTTTATTTTTATTTTAAATACCTTTAAAAAATTTATATAAAAACCTTTATAATGATATTATTACATAAAAAGACTGGAAAAAAATTTTATCTAGAAAATAAAGATAAAGATTTTAATACACATTTTGGAATAATAAAAAAAGAAGATTTAAATAAAGAACCTGGAAGTATAGTAAAATCACATTTAGGAGAAGAATTTATAATATTTGAAGATAATTTCAATGATATAATTGGATATTTAAAATTAGGTCCTCAATCCGTACATAAAAAGGATATAGGTCTATTATATTCATTAGTTCCAATTTATTCTGGCATGAAAATTGTAGAAGGAGGAACTGGTTCAGGTATTTTAACATCATATTTGGCAAATTCTGTAAAACCTAATGGAAAAGTATATTCATATGAAATTAGAAAAGATTTTTATAAAATTGCCAAGAAAAATTTTGAAAAATTAAAATTGCTGGATTATATAGAATTAAAATTAAAGGATATTAATAATGGGATTGAAGAAAAAAATGTGGATTTAATAGTATTAGATACTCCAGATCCATGGAATACATTAAATTTTGCATATGAATCATTAAAAATTGGTGGATATTTAGCATCATTTTTGCCAAATATAACTTCAGTATTAAAATTATTGGATTTAAATGAAAAATTTTTATTGATAGGTATATATGAGAATTTTGTTAGGAAATGGGAATATGTAAGAGGTAAAGTATTAAGACCGGAAAATTTTGAAATTGTTCATACAGAATTTTTAGTATTATTTAGAAGGATATAGGATTTTATATAATACTCTCTTTCTAATGTATCAAATAAGTTTCTATATTTATATTGATTTATCAATAAAATTTTTATATTACCTTTATCTGCATAACTTATTAAATCATCATTAATTAATTTATTAAAGTAATAATCAATTGATTTTTTCGTTGTATATTCAATATTAATAATTTTTTCAACAATTTCCTGATAATCTATTACCGAATTATCACTATTATTATATAATAAAAATAGTATAGACATATATTTTGTTCTGCGGTCGAAGTATTCGTCTTTTAATTCTGTTTTTATCAAAATTTTTTCATATTCATTGTCTATTACACTATTATCAATTTTAGATAATATATAATATTGATTATTTATTATTTTAAATATTTTTATTATTCCAATTTTTTCAAATTTGCTTAATGAGTGGAGTATCCTTTCAGATGTTATATTTAGTTTTTTTCTTTCTATTGAAAGAAATTCATCTAGATTTCCAATTTTTCTATTATTTTTAATACTAAAATTTAAAGAGTCAATTAATATATCCATATCTGATCTTTTTATTTTTTCAGACATGAATAAGAATATAAATATAAAATTTATTAGATTTGTATCGATGGTAGAAAAATTGTATTTTGGACCTGCCGGAGTGCCACTATCTTCTCCTAAAAAAGATATATATAATGGGATAAAATATACATATGAAGAATTAAAACTAAATGGTTTAGAATTAGAATTTACTTATGGTGTAAGGATGAAAGATGAAGCTGCAAATAATATCAAAGAATATATAAAAGATAAAGACTTTATAATTACCTGCCATGCACCATATTTTATAAATTTTAATGCTCAAGAAAAAACAAAATTAGAAAATTCTAAAAAAATGTTATATGAATCTGCTAAGAAAACTTATTTATCTGGTGGTATATCTGTAGCATTCCATCCAGCCTGGTATCATAAGAATAGTCCTGAAGAAGTTTACAAGAAAGCTAGAGAATCTATAAGAGAAGTTATAAATAAGTTAATAGATGAAAATATAAATATAGTAATCAGACCAGAAACTATGGAATTAAAAAATAAATTTGGTGATATAGATGAAGTAATTAATTTATCATTAGATATAGATAATGTGTTACCTGCTATAGACTTTGCTCATTTAAGATATAGATATAATGATAATAGTATAGAATTTTTTAGAAAAATATTGGAAAAATTAGAAAGCAATTTAGGGAGAGAAATATTGGATAATATGCATATACATATGTCTGGAATAACATTGGATTCCAAGGGTACTCATAAAATCTTGGAAGAATCAGATATGCCATGGAGAGATATATTAAGGTTATTGAAAGAATTCAATTGCAAAGGGATTATAATATCAGAATCTCCAAATGTAGAAGAAGATGCTGTAAGAATGAAAAATTATTTTGAAAAATTATAATAATTTTTTTGCGATATTTATGAAAGCAGGTCTAGTTAACAAATATCCTATTCCAACCGTTATAATTACCATAACTGCAAAACCCTTATATAGTGCCAATCCTGCTATAAATGCCGGGAATACAGATAATATTTCTAATATTATGGCTAATAATATTATAAACATTGCTTTATTTATTGCCTTATCTAGATTATTCTGTGGTTTTGCTCTTAATATTTCTTCAGTAGCTACTAGTTGATCATCTATACCAGTTGTAGTACCAAATATTATACCTATAAATGCAGATATATCATAAGTTTGATGTATTGCTATGCCGATAGCAAATGAAATTATAAATTCTGATGCTAAAGTTAAAGAAATTAATAATGGTACCTTTATCTTTCTATATATAGCATATAATATTACTAATATACCAATAAATATAAGTACTGCAGCATATTCTAAGGACCCCAAAATATAAAATCCAAATATTGGTGGTATCTCTGATTCTTGTACTATATTGAATTTTGCCGGTAATTGACCATTTTCTAATATTATATATAAATTCTGAGCGGCGTTATAGGCATTGTTTTCTGCTTGCAATTCTGAGCTTCCTACCCCTGATACTTGTATAGATACCTCTTGCTCTACCTGTCCCTTCAGATTTGCAGCAATTAATAATGAGGATACATTTTGATTATCTAAATAAAATGTAATAGGTTCATTTAGGTACGCACCTCCATCTTCTAATATTACTGATAAATTTTGAGTAGCTTGAGCAAAATTCTCTGCAGCATTTGTATTTAATATTAATGTAAAATAGTATTGGCATATGTACTGATTTCCACTCGGAGAACATCCTAATAATCCTGAATACGATCCTCCAAATAGTGGTTTTACATCAGAACCAGTAAATACCGTATAATTACCGACTTTTGCATAAAATGTACCTTGCTCTATTATATATGGTATAAGATATCCTTCAGAATATGGTATTTCTACTATGATATATCCTTCAGATGTCGGATATATATTTATTGACTTTACACCGAAAGAGTTCAATCTATTACTAATAACTTGCGCAGCTAATGAAGTTTCTTGTGGTGTTAATTGTTTTGTAGAATTTAATATTAATAAATAGCCACCAGCTATATCCGTTCCATATTCTATATTTGTATACTCTGTAATATTTGTATAGTTAATTAGATAATTATATTCATATGGTTCTAGAACAAAAGTTCCTTTACTAGTTTTTATATTCATCAAAGAATCATTAATATTACTATATATACATGAATAATATGAACTTACAGAATTTATATTACAATTATTTATTGAATATATATATGTTTGGTTAGGTAAAACATTACTTTCTACTACTTCTATTTTATTAGATAATATAGAATATATATCATAAAATAATGCAACTAGTAATATAATAAAAAATAATAATATTCTCCAATCTTTTAGAAATGATTTTATATTCATAAGTTCATTATATATGAAACCTTTTTATGGTTTACCTCTCGAATATCCTCTTGTTACCCCCATTGCTACAATATGCGCTATTCTAACTGGTTCTGGTATCCTTGAGTATTTTGAGGTTAACTTTATTATATTTATTGCAGTATCAAGGTCAGTCCCATAATATTGAAAAAATAATCTTCCGTACATAGTATCATAAAAATTTATTTCAGGATAATTATTTATTATATCTATTCTCTTTTGATAATTATGTATCTTTTTTGCAGCTAGTTTAAATTTTTCGATATTGGGTCTTTTTCTTACTACAGATATTATAGGCAGATTTAAATTATTATAAAGATATTTAAAATCTATTAGGTTAAAGCCACCAAAGGAGACACCATTTGTCATAATTATTCTTAATTGATTATAGTGAGTTGTTCTTTTTATCATATCTATTATTTTTTCATTTACATCAAATCCGTCAATTTCTATTTTATTAGATAATACGCCATCTATTTGCTTATATCCTCTAAATATTACTCCAATTATTATAGTTTCTTTATCTATCTTTTTATTAAAATATCCATCATCAATTCCAATTATCCTGATTTCTCTTTTGATATCCATTTATTAATATATTTTTCCCAATCGAATTTAAAGAATATTATGCTTAAAATAATAAATATTATTGAAGAGTATATAGATAAATTAATTAATGATACATTTACAATTGTACTAATTTCTTTTAATATATTTATCTCTATAAAGAGCTCTATGAATGATTTTATTATCTTTCCAAATAGCTCTATAATATAATACAATACTATTCTTATCTTTTCTATACCGAATGATAAAAATAATAGATCGTCTAATGGTAAGAATGGCAATATGGCTAGTAAGAATATTATTATTATAAAATATTTATTTCTATATATACTTTTTATAAAGTTCATATTTTTATTGTTTTTCAATGGTTTAGATAATAATAGACCAATAATATACATAATCAATTTTCCAGTTGCTGCTCCTATGCCAAGTATTGTTGAAATTATTAATATATTAAGATTATTTATTCCTAATTTTACTAGTATAGGTATAGATAATAATGTAAATGGAGCTCCGAACAATGGAAAGGCGTTTAATATAAAAGATTCAAAGAATATATATAAAAAATAATATATCATTCTTCAAAATCTATTATATCTCCTACTGTAACATAATCATGGTTTTTTCTATCTCTGTTATTTTCTGTTAAAACTTCTTTCTTTATTATCTTTATATTTAATTCTTTTTCTATTTTTTTAGCTGTATTTATATCTGGCATTATCTTTTTATTTTCTATTGCTTTATATAAGCTTTCTTTCATATTCAATTTTCTAGCCATGTCTTCTTGTTTTAAATTATTTTCTTCTCTGTATTTTATTAGTAATTTATTATAATCTTCATCTATTACTTCTGAAACGATCTCCATCACTTTTGTATTCTTGTTATTTACTAGATTATTATTCTCATCTACTTCTTTTCCATATCTTTTACAGTCAATACATACTTTTAATATTGAGTTTTCTATGAGTACTCTATATAATCTTTCAGTGTTTTTTCCACAGAGTTCACAGGTCTTCATTTTAATAATTTTAGTATTTCATCTTTATATTCTAATGCAATTATTACTCCTACTATAATACCAAAAGATATTGATGTAGACATAAGAAAATAATATAAAGTATTTATTAATATCTGGGAATTTAGACCTATATATGATAGTGCTATGGATAAAAAGATATAAATAAATAGGCCTTTTATTAGATTCTTAGCACCATTTTTTGTCTTGAACAATGAAGAAATCACTTCTCCGATTCCGACTCCAACTAAAACTATTATAATAGATATATAAATGTAATTTAATATAGTAAAGAGTATATACGATTGTGGAAGATTAATGTATAATCCTAGAATGATAAAATATATTATTATATAATACTTTAATAAGTCTATAATTATATTAGATAATTTTCTACCGAAGAACATCTCTTTATAAATCAAGGTCAGATTATCTATATTTAAATAATTTAATATTATTTTTGTAAAAAATATTGTTATTTTTGATACTACATAACCTATAGATAAGAATACTATTAATATAATAAAATCAGCAGTGTAGGTAGGTAACTGAGTAATCGTATCTAAAATTCTATATCCTATTATATTATATATTTTTATTAAAACTTGCCCTATGAAATCCATTATCTATATACATTATAAATTTTTATAAAATGAAATAATGAATATATAAAAATTCGGGCCTATGGCTCAGAGGCTAGAGCGTCCGGCTGATAACCGGGAGGTCGGGGGTTCGAATCCCCCTAGGCCCATAATATTTATGGTTGTGCAATATTTTAGATTTCTGTTTAATTATGTATATTAAAAATGCGGGGGAGGGGATTTGAACCCCTGGCGGGCCTTAACCCATCGGGTTTCTTACTAATATTATTTATTCGGTCTTAAGCCCGACCCCTTTGGCCGCTCGGGCACCCCCGCATTATCTTTTTATTAATATCGATTTCTTTTTTAAAGTTTTTTTCTTATAGATATATGAATGGTAAATGTATATAAAAGAATAGGACTGTCAGTATATCAGGGTAAAGATAATAGAAAAGAGAACGGAAAATTAAAAGTTTCAAATAGTAAAAAAAGAAAACATAATTATGGTAGAAATCCTGTACTAACTAAATTATCTAAAGATGATAAAGAAATAAGATATATAATTAGAACTAAGGGTGGGAATACAAAAGTGAAGCTTAAATCTGCTCTATATGCAAATGTATTAAATCCTGATACAAAAGAAATTAAGAAATCTAAAATATTAGAAATATTAAAAAATCCAAATGATAAAAATTTAGATAGGGAAAAAATAATAACAAAAAATACAGTAATTAATACTAGTCTTGGAAAAGCAGTGGTGGTATCGAGACCGGGTCAGGATGGAATCATAAATGCAGTATTAATAAAACAATAATCTTTCTTAAATCTAAAAATAAAACATATATTTATAAAATCTTTTTTTATACTCTTTCTTATGGAAATAATCAGACCTTTGGATATAATAACACAATCTAAGGGAAAAGAGATATTGGTAGAGATGAAGAATGGTAAACAGTATAAGGGTAAGTTAGTAGCATCAGATGTGCATCCAAATATGGTACTAGAAGAAGTAACAGAATTAGATACGAATAAGAAATTGCCTTGGATATTCCTAAGGGGAGATAATATATCTTTAATAAAACCTCCAGAATAAAAATTTATACTATATCGTCTTCAGATACGACGATATAGTCTCCTATTGCTTTTACGGCCATAAAAGGGACTAAAAATCCATCCTTTGTTTTTTCTAATCCCAATCTCTGACTATTATCGGTTGGAGATTTTAATATAATATTTAGTACTTCCCCACTTCTTTCTTCAAATTGTAAGTCTGCGACATCTCCCAGTTTCCTTCCTTTATCAGTAACTACAGACTTGTTTATGAGTGCTATAGATTCGTATCTATCCATATATAAAAATACACATTATGAAATTATAAAGCTTATGCATCCCTTATACCTTCTTCAGTTATTCTAAATATAGCTTCTCTCTCAGGTAAATGTGGGGCATCAATTAATCTTGCTATCCTGGTCCTATCTTTACCTTTTCTCATAAATATTCTATATGTTATTGCATGTGCTAATACATGTCCACCAACTGCTTGCTGATCTATGGCGAAGAAGCCTTCTGGTTTTGCCATAACTTGGTTAGTTACATATACGGCAATATTATATACTGTTGCTAATTTTAATAAATCTCTTAGATGCTGATTTAGCCTTTGTTGCCTTTCGGCTAAATTACTTCTTCCAACATATTCTGCCCTAAAATGAGCAGTAATTGAATCAATAACTAATAATCTTATATTCCTACCTTCGTGTATTAAAGATGGTAATCTTTTAACTATATTTATTTGATGATCTGAATTATATGCCCTAATAAATAATATGTTTCTTAAGGCAGAATCGGGATCTATTTGTGAACCCTTTGCTATTTGTATTATCCTTTCAGGTCTAAATGTACCTTCTGTATCTATATAGACTGCTTGTGCAACCTTATCTGGTTCACTTAATCCTCCTTTTTCCTTTGGTAATTGTATATTTACTGCTAGTTGATGCCCAAGCTGTGTTTTTCCGGATCCAAATTCTCCGAATGCTTCTACTAGAGATTGTGTTTCTAAACCTCCACCAAGTAAATCATCTAGTGCATGGGAGCTTGTAGTTATTCTTTCTACATTTTTTCTTGATTCATAATATTCATAAGCTGTCTTAAATCCTTTCCCAACCATATCTTGAGCTAATTCTACTAATTTCTTGGCAGTTTCCTCTCCAACTCCTGCTTTTTCTATTAATTCATGAGCAGAAGTCATAGCTAAATCTTCTATAGTCATTATACCAGACTCCCTCAATTTTTGTGCAGTTTTTGGTCCTACACCTGGTAAGTCTTCTAGATCTACTATCTCCTTATTTTCTTCATCTACCATCTAAGATATATAAAATCAATATTTATATTTTTAAAAATTCTTTAATTAAAATATTCTTAATATCTTCTTTACTTAATGATAAATAATTTAAGTACTCAATCTCTTTATTATTTAATTTTAATGTTTTTGAACCATGAAATCCTCTAGATTTTTTGTTGAATACGTCTAGTATTGGTAATAATATTGAAATTCCATTCTCATCATATACTATTTGGTTTAGTCTTGCATCAGAATTTTCAGAATTATGTGGTATATATATTCTCGAAATTATAACAGCTTTATTTTTATTATATATCTTTTCATCAAATTTTGAATTTATATTAGAATATATATTATATAGATTATATATGTATATCTCTTTATTATTATCTAATAGAAAGTTTATATTTACATTTTTATTTACTATAAATTCATTATATAATATTGCTTTATTTTGATTGTTTATTATTATATTTAAATTTTCGCTATTTATATAAAATTTATTTATATATATATTATTTCCAGGATTAATATTTATATTTTCCGTATTATATATATTTTCTATTATATTATATCTATCAAATTCCTTATCATAATATTTCCTAAACAGATCTTTAAAATATTGAGAATCCATGTTCTTCTATCTTATTTATTATTTCTTTTGATCCTATATATTTTATTTCGCCATTTAATAATATCATTACAACATCTATATTAATATCTTTTATAAATTTCATATTATGAGATATTATTATAATTATCTTGCCTTCATTCTTTAATTTATTTATATAGTATTTTAGTTTTTCCATAAACTCTATATCAGATCCTGAATCTATCTCATCAAATATAATTACATCTCTATTTAATAATATTGATAATAATAAGGATAACCTCTTCTTTTCTCCACCAGATAAATTATGATTTATTCCTCTGTCCAAAAAATTATCTGGCAGTCCTAATTCTTGGCCTATTTTTTTAATATTTTCTTCATTATAATTTTTTAATATATTCATTAATATGGTTCTTGTTTTTATGTTTTCAATCTCTATTGGATTTTGAAAAGAATAGTATATATATTTTGCAATTTCTTCAGTCTTCATATTTGTTATATCTATATCATTTAGAATTATTCTTCCTTCTTTTCTATAATTTATATCATTTAATATAGCCTTAGATAATGTTGTTTTACCAGATCCATTAGGTCCAAATATTAAATATATTTTACCATTTTCAAAATCAAGATTTATATTATTCAATATCTTTTTATCTTCAGAGTATATACTTAAATTTTCTATTTTTAGCATTAAAGTTTTATATAAAAAATATTTTTAAATATAACAGGGTTATAATTTCCTAGCTTTCTTAAAAGATGGAGTTAGTCCCCTTAAAGCTCTTTTTCTGTTTTTTCTATACAATAGCCAGGAATATTCTTCTCTATTATATATATTTGGATTATTTGGATCTGCCATTATAATTTCGTACCATTTATATTTTCCATCTTCAGCTACATAATATGAGTTTATTACTTCTAGATTTGAATACTTTCTCTGTGCTCTCTGTTCAGCAATCGACCTTAATGATATATCTAGAGGTCTATAATAGTAGTAATTTACAGTTTTTACATGTCTTGGCATATCTTTTCTCTTCCTTAGTCCTTTCTTCACTCTTATTCTTAATAATACAATGCCATTTAGTGGTTTCCAGCCTAATCTTCTTGCTTTATCTAATCTAGTAGGCCTATAAATTCTATGTATCTCTGGTTGCCTTCTAAATTCAACTAATCTATTTATCCATATCCTTTTAGTTAGCTCATTATCATCCCTCCAAAATTTTCTAATATATTTATATATAGATGTCATTTCTTTTCTTCTTTTTCTTCTGATTTTTGTTCCTCTTCTAATTCCTTCTCCACTTCCTTTAATTCCTTCTCTAATTTTTTATCTTCAATTCCAATCCAAAGTAATATTATTCCTATTATAAATAATATTGGCCCTATTATCCCTTTTATGACTATTATAAATTCTGATAACCAGTACCATATCATAGCTAGTCCTAATAATAATAAAACAACACCTATAATAGATTCCTTTATCCAGTCGTTCATCTTAATATAACTATAAATAAATCTTTTAAATATAATACATGAATGAAATATTGCTTGAACTAAAGAATCTAATAGACCAGATCCCTAAAGGTTATGTTAGTACATTTAAAATATTATCATATTATTTAGGCTCAGAATATGCTGTAAGGTTTATATTAAATTATTATAGGAATTTGAATACAAATTGGTGGAGATTAGTCAATGAAAAAGGAATAATTTATAATGAGGAACAAAGAAAATTATTATTAAATGAGAATATAAATATAGTAGGTAATAAAGTTGATTTAAATAAATATCTATTCAAAGATTTTAAAGTAAAAGAAAGAATATTAGAGAAATATAGAAATATACAGATACAGCTAGCAAATAAAATAGTATTGAAAGACATAAAAAAATGTAATATAATTGGTGGAGTGGATCTAAGCTATAAAGGAGATATAGCATATGTTGTTTATACAATATTCGATAAAGATTTAAATTTATTGAATAGTTATATATATCAATATAATGTTGATTTTCCATATATACCATCTTTTTTATCTTTTAGAGAAGGAAATCCAATAATAAATACATTTGGTAATATAAAAGAAAAAATAGATTTATTATTTGTAAATGGACATGGGATAATACATCCATATAAAATGGGTCTTGCTTCATATATTGGTGTTATCTTAAATATACCAACCATTGGTGTGGCAAAATCCTTATTATATGGAAAGTTAATTAGCAATAATATTTATATAGATAAAGAGTTAGTGGGGTATAAAATAATTAAGTTTAATAGATCTATTTTTGTCTCTCCCGGAAATCTAATTACATTAGAAAATGCAAAAACAATATCTGAAAAATATTGGATTAGAGGCGCCTATCCAGAACCGCTAAGATTAGCAGATTATATAAGCAAGAAAATAAAATGATTATTTTGTATATATCATAATAATTATATATAATATTTCTAGCTTTTTATTATAGATATATAGAGTATTTTTTCCTCGATATTATATATATTTTTTATAATTTAATAGCGATGGCCATTAAATATAAAAAATCCCTTATTAGTTACAAATATTATATTTTTATCTTTTAGAAAATTGTATATTTTGTATAAAATCTCATAGTTGTATATACTTCTATATCTGTTAAGAGGATTTTAAATTTTTTTACTTTTTTAAAAAATTTATATTATTATTTATCTTTCTATCTATTCTTTGAATCCTTGAACTATTATTTTTTCTCCAATATCCCAAACTAAAACCTTTTGTCCTTCTTGTATTCTTCCTTTCATATCATCATCTAATATTTTTGCATCAAATGTCTCATAAGTATCTAAATTCATTACTGTATATTGTATATCTGAAACTTTTGCTATTACTTGTCCTCTTATTTTATTTATTATTGGAACTTCTATCGGGTCTTGTGTTGGTTTTACTAGTTCTGTTGTCTTCCCAGAAATTATAGACCTTATAACAATTCTAGCTTTAGCAGAACCATGTTTACCTGTTTTTGCTGTTTCCATTTCTAGTACTTCCCATGCTTCATTATTATACCATACATATGATCCTTTTTTCAAATCAACTACTTTTTTTACTTGTATCTCTGGCATAGATTATATATAATCTAAAAATGTTTATATTATTTATATTTCATGGATGTAGAATATTTAAAAAATGATATACCTATATATAAGATACCAATAGATAGCTCAGATAGTATTGGTATATGCATAACTTTTAAAGTAGGCTCAATATATGAAGAAAAAGATAAGAGAGGGATTTCACATCTTTTAGAGCATATGATGTTTAGGTCAAATGATAAATATACTGCTAATCAGGTAGATGAAGGTTTAGAGTTAAATGGGGGTTTATCAAATGCTTTTACATTTTTTGATTCAACTTCATATCTTGTAGAAACTATACAAGAGGGTTTTGATAAGTCATTAGATATACTCTATCATTCTATAATAAATAGAAAGTATAGAATAGATGAATTTGAAAAAGAAAGATTGATAGTATTATCAGAAATTGAGAGATATGAAAATGATCCAGAATCATTATTAAATTTTATATCAAATAGAGCATTATTCGGAGATTCAGATCTTGGAGATCCGGTTGGGGGTACTCGAGAAACAATATTGAATATAAATAAAGAGGATATTGAAGATTTCAAGGAAAAATATTATAATCCAGATAATATGATTATTATAGTAGAAGGAAGATTTAGTGAAAACCATATAAATAAAATAAAAGAGTATTTTAATAATATAGAAGGTAATAGTGATAATAAAAAGACTCCAACCATAGATAAGCCAAGAGATATAAAATTATATATGGATAATATCAAGGGACAAATATATTTTTCTTTAGTGAATAGATATAATATAAATGATTATATATATTTATCCGCATTATCAGATATACTATCTGGTGGAGCATCTTCAAAACTGTTTCAAATATTTAGAAATAAATATGGGATAGGATATCATCAATCACTAAGTGTATATACATTATATAATAATTCAGTATTATCATTAGAAATACCTAGTTTTGATAAAGAAAAAGAAAATATATTACCTGAAGCGATAGATTATTTAATAAATAATTATGAAGACTATATAGATCAAGAGTATGTAAATGGAAGGATAAATAGATCAAACTTCATATATAGTACGAAAATAAAGAATAATATATTTCTTAGGCTATCTACAGAAGTAGAATATATATTAAAATTTGGAAAAAATTTGGAAGAAATAAGAAAAGAAATAATTAATATAGAAAAAAATTATATAAAAATCGAAAAATATTTAAAAGAATTGAAAAATGGTAAAAATATATTCATATATCCACGATGATCGAGGAAATAATATATAATATAGACAAAACATTGAAAGATAATAAGATAAACGAAATATTGGCTTCTCCATATATATGGGAGAAATATAAAGATTCATTTAAAGTATTAATAACAATATTATTATCTATAAGATTAAGAGAAGAAAAAACTTTAGAAGTATCTAAAAGACTATTTAATATATATAAAGATATAGAAAGTATTAAAAAAGCATCTTTAGAAGATATAAAAAATACAATAAAAGATATTGGACTATATAATAATAAGGCCAAATGGATAAAGGAAATTGCAGAATTGTGGGATTATAATAAACAATGTGATGAAGATTTTATAAGATCCTTGCCTGGAATAGGAAGAAAGATTGCAAATGTTTATTTTATTATTGTATGTAATAAAAATTATATTGCGGTAGATACCCATGTTCATAGAATATTTAATAGGATAGGAATAGTGAATACTAAAAATCCAGAAAAGACAGAAGAAGAATTGTATAAAATAATACCAGAAAAATATTGGAAAGATATAAATTTTAAATTTGTTTTATTTGGAAGAAATATATGTAAACCAGTTAATCCAAGATGTATTATCTGTAATGTAAGAATTTATTGTAATTATGGAAGAAAAAGAATAATAGATTATTAAAATATAAAATAAAACAAAAGAAGAAAAATGTATTTTAAAGCCTTTATAATTTCTTAAATAATGCCTTTTGTGCTAGTTGTATATCTTCTCTTTTTACAGTTGTTCTTTTACCATGTGTTGCTAGTGATACTGCTTCTTTTGCTATTTCAAATGCTATATCTTCTAATTGTTGCTTCATAAATCTTATTGCCTTATCAGACACTCTAGTTACTCCTGCTTGTTCGCCTTTTTCTTTTAATATTTTTTCTACTACTGCCATTGGAATTCCTCTCTCTCCTCTTGCCATAAATCTATATATTATTTTTATATTTATAAAACTTTTTTTATTTTTCTTTTTATAATCCATAGTAAATCTAAATTTTTTATTTATTAGAAAAAATGTTTCATATTATTTAGGTTATATATTGAAGTTCCCATATAATATATATAAAAAATTTAATTTTCCCCCAAAATCAATTTTAATGGATAATAATCAAAAAAAAGATTATTCTCTTGGAGCTAGAACAAAACCAAATTTAAATTTATCAGTAGACTTATAATCTATCCATATTGGTTTTCCAGAATCTAATCTAAATAATAGAGTATCCGAAATAATTGCAACTTTAGATAATTTATATAAATAGTCTACAGAATATCTTGCCGATGCTTTTGATGGAACCTCCATAGATAATACGCTTTCATCCTGCGGCGTTAGATCTATTTTCATATCTTTTAATTCTCCTTCTGCAACGAATGAGATTTTTGGACCGTTAGGATCTGCTATTAGTTTTATTTCATCTGCTATAACTTTTGCAGATTCTATTATATCATAAAATGCCTTTGAGTCCATCTCTACCTTTATTGGTAGATCTAGACTTGGTAGTTCCATAAAATTTCCTTCAGATTCTATTAGTGGTAAACTAAATAGTTTCCTAGCTTTACTTTTTATCTCTATTAATAATTTATTTTTTTCTTTATCGGTACTTATGGTTAATTGATCTTTTAGTTTTGCTCTTGTTAATATTTTTTTCAAATCTTCTAGGTTAATCGTAAATTTTTCTTCTTCATCAACTTCAAATTCTGTAAACATATTATTATAAAGATCTAATAATATTACTGCTACATTAGCCGGGTCTAATGAAGATAAAAATATTCCATCTTTATTTGCTTTAAATGTTCCTTCCGATAGGAAGCTTACTACTGTTGGTAATATATTTTTTAGCTCTTTAGCCTGAGGAAAAGTAACTTTCATAAATACTATTTTTAAAAAAAGTTAATAAATATAATTTAAAATGCTTTACCTTGGAAGTATCCGATTAAAAATCCTATTATTAATAATAATATCCCATTTATAGGATAAGTTTCGAATATGGATATAAAATTAAAGAACCCGCTTGTAAAATTATGATAGAAAAAATATGAATATCCTACAAGTATTATTACTATTATAATAATTGATAAGATTAATGCAGATCCTCTCCCCATTTGTCCTCTCATATTCTAAATAGATTGTTTACTATTTAAAAATATTTTATATATAAACCTCCCTGAATATTTATCCAGGTATTCATTATAATTCCCACATTTTGGGGAATATATACATCTTGGACAACCATCTATGCATTTACAAGAATATAAAGATTTTATTGATCGATCTATTAACTTTTCAATATTATTATATAATATTTCTGATAGACCAACGCCAGATTCATATCCTTCATATATAAATATAGTTGGTTTATTCGTTTGGTTGTGTATTGGGTAAGAATATCCTCCTAATTCTTGAGAATCTACAAATGTTACTATAGGAGATATTTTTATTATATTATGCTCTATTGCATGGATTCCTGATCTAAAACTAGCCTGATAATCTATAATTTTCTTTATTAGAAATTCTAAGATCTTGTCTTTTATATTATAATTTTTATTTAAATAATCTTCTATTATCTCTTTTATTTTTTTTGTAGCCAATCCTCTATATTTTTCATAAAAGAAATCTTTATTTATTGTAGAAGCAAAATTATATATTTCTCCAGTGTCTATATTATAATTTTTATTTTTTATATATTCTTCTAATTTTTCTTTAAAATATTCATTATAAATATTTTCGGATTTTGTATAATCTTCTGGTAATATAATCCAAATCGCTTTTGTATTGAACTCATGAATTATTGTTTTGTCGTAATATTTTATATTTTGCATAAAGTCATTTCCAGATCTATATTTTTCTATATAACCAATATACTCTTTTTTTACTTTTATTTCTCCAATATATACATCCCAATCTTTTATTTTCTTACTTCCTATAGTATTTATTATCTTTACATCTTCATAAAATACTGGTTCTGTTTCTATATACGGTAATTCTGGTCTGAAAAAAATAAAATTAATATTATCTATACTATAATAATCTCTTATTCTTATACTTTTACCTCCAGAATAATATACCATACCTGGTAATAAATATTCATAAAAAGCATATTCATCCATTTCTTCCAATACCTTACCTTTTCCTTTTAGCATATTTACCATTCTTATTAAACTATCTCTCCTTTTGACTCTTTTTATGATTTCTTCTTCTTTATCTACATCTACTATATAATATATTTTGTCCGATATATTTCTTAATCCAGAATATACTATATTTTCTTTTATCTTATAATACTCTTTTCCAAATATAGGATCTCTTATTTTTGTAATTAAATCATTTTTTTCTAAATCTTCTAAATATTTTTTTTCTATATCAGATAATATATCTTTGTCTAATCTATTGAATTCATTTATTGAATATAGTAAATGTTTCTTTATTATTTTCTCATTATCTAAATTTAATGGTATATTATCTATTTTATTTTTTTCTATCCTATTAAAAAATTCTTTTATATTATTTGAATAATAAAAATCTAATGCATCTTTTTTAAATATCATAATATTTAATCCTTCAGATAACCTGCCGGATCTACCAAATCTTTGTATAACTGAAGATATACCATCTTTTGGTATTCCATAATTTACTACCGTAGATATATCACCTATATCAATGCCCAATTCTAATGCGGATGTAGTCAGTAGTATTATATATTCATTATTCTTGAATTTATATTCTATCTCTCTTCTTTTATTCTTTAAATAGCTTGCTTTATATGGGTATATCTTATTATATTTATCTATTTCGTTTATATCATTTTTCAATAATTCTACTCCTTTTTTTGATTCTATAAATACTAGCGATTTTAATTGATTTTCTAATAATATTCTTATTATTTTTCTTAATATTAGTCTTGAATTAGAACTTTTTGGGTCTATTGATATTATATATCTATCGTATCTTTTACTATAATCTTGATCTATTAGTTCAAAATCTAGATCAAACATCTTCTTAGCAAAATCTGTGGGATTTTTTAATGTAGCAGATAAAGATAATACCTTAAATATGTTATTTTTGTAAAAATATTTTAATATTCTTATTAATCTTCTAAATGTATATGCAGAATTTGTCCCAAATACACCCCTATATGAATGCAATTCATCTACTACTATTAAATCTAAATTTTTAAAGAAATAAAACAATTTATCATGATTTTTTAATAAATATAGATGTAGATTGTCTATCGTAGTTAATATTAGATTTGGTTTTTCTCTTATTATCTTCTCCTTTTCATTATATGTAAGATCTCCTAGTATAAATCTCATTTTTATATTTAATTTTTTACCTGTATATTCTTCAAAGTTTTTTATCAGTTCTTCAAATTTTTCGTATTGATCATATAATAAAGCTCTTAATGGATATATTAGTAAATATGTCCTACTTGGATGTGATATTATATTGTCCATTATATATAATCTGAATATATGTGATTTACCAGATGCAGTTGGAGTTGTGATTATTAAATTTTTATTTTTGTATAATAATTCTAATGCATCAGCCTGGTGCTTATACAACTTAAAATTTATATAATTAAGGTACTCATTTATTTCTTTATTATTGAATTTAAAATCTTGATACAGAGGATCCTTTTTATCTAAATGTTTCGAATCAATTATATAATCTTTAAGTTCATCTTCTATTTTTTCTTTTATATCCTTTATATACATATCTTTTTTTAGTGACTCATATTTATTTGTTTTTCTGATATTTTATAATTTTCAATAAATAGCGCAAATATTGCAGATATTATCATGAATATAATCCCAAATATACCAATATAATTAAATGCTGTAGATGAAGGTAAAAAACCTAAAACTAAATATTGATTATTTAGATAATCTATTAATGGTACCTGATATGTTTGCATCAATGTTGTAGATAATATAGGACCAATTGCGCTTCCTAAAGATCTCAATAAAGTATTTAATCCTAAGCCGGTTGTTCTATATTCTGCCGGTAATGATATAGATACCATATTTACAATTGGTATTAATAATGAAGAAAGACCTACAGACATAAAAATACCATCGAATAATAAATCTATAATTGTACCTCTATTTATTATTAATAATATGAAAGATATGATTGATAATAGTATGCCTAAAAATATTACTGGTTTGGGTCCTCTCTTAGGTAATATTTTTCCAATTATCGGTCCAAAGAATAACATTCCTAATGATATGGGAGACATTATATTTCCAGATTCTATTATAGATAGCCCTAATCCTTCTGGTTTTGGTATCTGAGAATAATATGTAAAAAATATGAATAAAGAAAACATCGCTATTCCAGAAAAAATTCCAATTATATTTGCAGCGGCAAAATTTTTTATTTTAAAATATTCTAATTTTAATAAAGGCTCTTTAATTCTTTTTTCATATAATATAAATAAAATTATTAACAATATACTAGTAAATAAGTATATTATTGATAAATTAAACCATCCATATTGAGATCCTAAAGTTAAATATACCAAAAATAATCCTACAGAGATTGATAATATTATGGATCCGAAATAATCTATAGATTCTCTTACTTTTTTTCCTGTTATTGGTAAATATTTAAATGATAGTATTAATAATATAGCAGATAATATTGCAGCAGTATGGAAAGCAGCTTGCCATCCCAAATATTCTACAATATAAGAACCTAATAATAATCCTAATGCAGGACCGATACCAAGTGTAGCACTTAATATACCTTGTGCATATGCTAATCTTTCTTTAGAATATAAATCTGCAATTATAGATATAGCAATTGGAAAGACTGCAAAACCTAATCCCTGTATTGCTCTAGCAAATATTAAAAAATATATATTTGGTGAAAAACCTGCTAATGATACTGCTATATTATAAAATAATATTGCTAATAGATATAATTTTTTCTTTCCATAGACATCTGCTAGTTTACCCATTATTGGAGATGCAGCAGCACCTACTATCATATAGGAGGTAGTTACCCAACCAGCCAAATTAGAACTAACTCCAAAATCTTTTTGAATAGTATATAAAGCAGGTACAACCATTGTTTCTACATAATTTATAATTAATAACATAGAAGCTAATAATAATAGAATTTTTTCATTATAATTCATATTTAAATCTTTATAAAAAATTTGTTAAATATTATGTTATTACTATTTCACGTCGACTAAATATAATGATAAATATATCTTTAATAAAGATGTCTTATGAATAGATTATATTATCTATTATCATTCATATTCTTATTATTTCCTATATATTCTATATCTAATGGGTTAATTGATCTATTAATCTATCCTCAAAATGTGGGTATAATAGAGGGTGGACAGAATTTAGTTCCAATTACATATGTAGTACAAAATATTGGACCTGTATTATTTAATGTTACATTTTATCAAATAAATCGTTATCCATTTTATAGTTCTAATTATTATAATAATACTCAAAATATTACTATAAATGAGATACCTACTAATGGAACAATAGATCTAACATTTTTTTATTATATTGCACCAAATATAAATCCAGGTATATATGAGTCCCAAATTGGTGCTTATGAAAATTTTTATGGTTTAGAAAATTTAGAAATATTAAATGCTTCTATACCATTAATAGGATATACTAATTTTTCCATAAATTCTTTTTTTGGTACTCAAAATAATATAATATCACCATATAGCGATCAAGAAGATGTACCAATAACTTTTGTAATTATAAATGATGGTAATATAGCATTGAATAATGTAACAATATATTTTACTAATAATAGTATATTAGATTTTTATCAGAATAGTTATTATATTGGTATATTACCAATCGGAACTCCCTATTATCTTACTACTTATGTAAATATAAATAATGTATCTTCTGGATCATATAATATACCATTAAATATATCTTATTTTGATGGAGATGTTCAAACATTATACACAACTATTAATATAGGATATACAAATATTGGAATAAATAGTTTTACAGATCCTCCAGTTATATATCCTGGTGATAATGTATTACTAAATTCTATATTATTTAATTATGGTAATCAACCTGCTGGCAATATTTATCTATATATAGATTCTCCTTTTAATTTATTAACCTCTGATTATTATAATTTTGGTATATTAGAACCTGGACAATTTTATAATATATCCTCTTTATTTTATATTCCTAAAGATACAAAATATGGTATATATCCAGTAACGTATGAAATATATTATAATGATTTAGAATATAATTATACTTATTATCTAAATATATTACCGGAAGCAAATATATCTATAGAAGATGTATATTATAATAATTTAAATCCAGGAAGCTCCGAAGTCCCTATAATATTAGAAATAAAAAATATAGGTAGTGCTGAAGCTAAGAATTTAGTAGCTTATTTAGGGTCTAATAATGTTATAAAGCCTTATGTAAGTTCTTCAGATCCATTAGAAGCATTAACAGCTTCAGAATTAGATATAGGTAATTTATATCCAAATCAAAGTACAAATTTAACTTTCATAGTAAAAATTAGTTCTGGTGCAAATTACGGGAGTTATTCTATACCAATAATATTTTTATGGAATCAAACAGAAGCATATTATCCATTTGAAGAAGAAGAGAATATAAATGTAAATATTTTAGAACCTATATATTATAATCCTACCTTTTATATTAATATAATAAAAATAATTATATTACCAATAATTGTAATATTAGGACTTATATTATTTAAAAAATTTAAGAAGAAGAAAAAAGATAAATGAAGTATTTTTTAGATTTAGCCCAATTAATGGAAAAAATAGAAAAAATTAGTGAAAAAAATTTAAAGATAGATATATTATCAAGATTTATAAGAGAATTAGAAGTAAATGAAATAAAGATAACGATATGGTTGATTTTGGGTAATATAAATGAAGAATGGGTTGATAATAATCTGAATGTATCTGTTGGAACAATTATAAAAGTATTAAAAAATTTGAATATAGACCTTAAAGATTTATCTTTTTTATATAAAGAATCTGGAGATCTAGCTGAAGCAGTTAAAATAATATTTGAAAGATATAATATAAATAAAAATAATTGGTTTAAAAGAAAATATAAAATTATAGATATATATAACGAATTAAAGAAAATAGAATCATTAAATGGCGAAGAGTCTAGACACAAAAAGATCTTATATTTAGAAGGAATATATAAGAATTTAGATCCTTTAGAGGCAAAATTATTAACAAGAATTTTACAAGGAGATATGAGATATGGAGTATTAGATGGAACTATTGAAGATGTATTATCTTATTTATATAATATTTCTGATGATAAAATAAAGCATTTCCATGCATTAATAGGAGATTTAGGTACATTAGCAGAATATTTATATAAAAATAAAGATATAAATAATATTAGTTTAAGATTGTTTCATCCTTATAAACCAATGCTTGCAGAGAAGGCGGAAAATTTTAAAGAAGCTATAGATAATCAGAACTATATTTTTGAATTTAAATTTGATGGAATAAGAGCGCAAATACATAAAGAAAAAGATAAAATTAAAATATTTACTAGAAGATTGAAGGATGTAACAAATTCTTTTCCAGATATTGTAAAATTAATATTAGAAAATATAAAAAATGATAGCATTGTGCTTGAAGGAGAGATCGTTGCATGGGATTTTAAAAATAATATCTCTCTACCATTTCAAGAAATATCTAAAAGAATTAAAAGAGAATATAATATTGATCAAATAATAAAAGATATACCTGTAAGGTTATTTTTATTTGATATTATATATTTGGATGGAGAATTATTAATAAATAAAGATTTTTTAACTAGAAGAAAAATATTAGAATCTGTAAAAAATAATTTAGATATAGTTCCTTATATTTATACAAAAAATGAAGAGGAAGCAAAAGAATTTTTTATAAAATCTATAAATATTAAGAATGAAGGATTAATTGCTAAGAAATTAAATTCACTATATTTACCTGGAAAAAGAGATAGATCATGGTTAAAAATAAAAGGTCATCTAGAACCATTGGATTTAGTAATTATCGGAGGAGAGTGGGGGCATGGTAGGAGAAAAAATTTTATCTCAGATTTGTATTTAGCAGCAAGAGATGATACCACAGGGAAATTTTTAATGATTACAAAGACTTTTAAAGGACTATCTGATAAAGAATATGAACAATTGACAAAAGAGTTATTAAAATATAAAATTAAAGAAAATGGAAGAATATTATATTTTAAACCAAAGATTGTAGTAGAAACAATATATGATGAAATACAGAGAAGTCAGAAATATAAATCAGGATACGCATTGAGATTTGCGAGAATAAATAAAATAAGATTTGATAAGAGTGAAAAAGACATAGATACTATACAAAGGGTAGAAGAATTATATAAAAAACAATTAAAATTAGAATTATGAAAAATATAAATATATTATTATTCTTTAGAATATTTAGAAGTTTTATTGCAGGCTATATATCAATATTTTTATCTTTGTATTTATATAATATATTAAGATTATCTTTAATAAATATAGGAATTTTATTTGGTATAGGCGCGTTATCGCAATCAATATTATCTTTATTTGTAGGATATCTAGCTGATAAATATAATAAAAAAATTATATTATTTTATATATCATTATTATTTCCTATATCATTAATTATATTATTATTGTCGAATAATATATATTTAATTGCTATTTCTTTTATTCTAGGAGGTTTTGGAACTGTAGGAACATTATCTGGTGGTGGAATAGGTGCAGTTGTTACTCCAATAATAAATTCTTTAATAACTAGTTATATTAGAGATAATAGAGAAATTATATATACAAAATTTATTATAATTTCTGGTATTGCAGGTTCTTTAGGTGCTCTGTTGTTATACATGAATTATAAAATTGTATTATTATTAGGAATAATAATATTAACTATTTCTTCTTTTATATTATTAAAATTAGATAGACCTAATGATATAAAAATACAAAAAGCGAATAATAGAGAAATAAGTAAATTAATAATAATATCAGGATTTTTTAATGGTGCCTCTGCAGGAATTATATTAAATTTTATTCCAATATTATTCAATCATTACTTATTATTTAATAAAGCTCAAATAAGTAATATATATACAATAACTGGCTTATTATCTATTATATCATTATATATTATTGAGAAATATTTAAAATGGAATATATTTAATAAAATAGTATTCTTTAGAATTGTTTCTTCTAGCTTTTTATTATTATTTTTAATTTCTATATTTTTCTTTCATTTATTATCCATACTATTTTTCGTATTATATACACTATTTAGGGTAGCTTCAATACCATCACAGCAAGAAATTATATCAGAAAATATAAACAATAAAGTAACAGAAGTATTTGGAGCAAATCAATCTACAAGAATTTTAGGTTCATTTATATTTCAATCAATTGGAGGATATTTATTATCTTTATCTATAGTAATACCTTTTTTGATATCATATGTATTTTTAATGTCTAGTGCGATGATATATTATAAAATTAAAAAGGATAATAAAAATTAATATATTATATATGAAAGATCTTTAAAAAATAAAAGATAAGATTTCTTGAAAAAATAAAAGAAAGTTATTATGAAGGATAATATAATTTTTCAATGTTTTTTATTTAATAATTTTTCTAATTGATATTAAAATATTGTTTATTTAAGAAGGATACTAGAAAGTTTTTAATATTTATCTATTAAATAAAAAAGATTTTCTAAACTTTAAAAATTATATTTAGAAAAAAATCACCTAAAAATTATACAAGAAATTTAAGAAATAGAAATAGAAGGCATAACTCCATTTGGTGGATATGCCATAACTAAAGCATAATTGAAATAGATAGTTTGACCTGTTGCTCCTAGATCACCAGTAGGTAAACCAAAATAAAACTCGCTACTACCACTCAAAGTATTTACGTTCACAGATAAAGACATTATATTTTGGTTGTTAGTCGCATTATATAAATATCCATAAACTGTAGATGAAGATAAACCAGGATACACGAATTCTGCAATATATGATCCGTTCTCTATGCTAACATTAGAACTATAACCGCACATATATCCGCTACCATTCCAGAATATTATGCCGGGGTTTGGTGGACCCGAACATGGTCCTGCATCATCAGCATCAGTTCCTACCCCCATACCATACTCTAAACTAGATGCTATTGATGTATTTACAAGTCCTGCCCAAGACATAGTGTTGTCTGGAGGATTAACAGTTTCTATAAATGATTCAGCAACATATCCCCCCGGAGGTATTCCTTTATAATATGTCATTGCACTATCAAGTGCCTGAGTTACTAATTCTAGAGTTGATATATTTTCACCATTATATAAGATAGATACATTAGAGCTTAATGAGTTTCCTGGTCCCAAGGTAAAATCACTTGTAGGCGTATTTCCATTAAAGTATAGATCAAATACGTCATTACCATTATCATACTCTCCGTATGTAGAAGATAGTTGAGGAGCTTCACCTACATATGGATAATCTTGTTGATAATAATTAGTACTAGTACTTCCTATTCCCATATAAATTGTAATATTACTATTTGCAGGAATTCCATTTGGTAAATTTACCCACCAGACATCACAGAGAACATTACTTATACTTTCTTGTCCTTCATACCATGAATATATATTCGGAGAACTACCAGAAGTTGTAGTAAAATATGCATTTTGTCCATTGGAATTTATACCTCCGTATAGTATTGGGTTATCTACATATGCAAAATTATTACCTACACTAGGATTACCATTACATATAGCTATATCTTGTTGGAAAGGTGTTGGAGTACTTATATTTTGAGTATTATATATTGTTATAGGTAAAGGGTTAGTAAAGTATCCTACAAGATATCCATTACCTAGATTATTATTATTTCCCACTCCTTGATAATCTAAGGTAATTTGTGGATTATTATTATTTGAAGGATTATATATACATAAAGAATTATTTATATAACATGTATCTGTACTACCTTGTAATATAGTATTGTTATTATTACATATAATATTATTACCATTTATACTAACAATATTATTATTTCCATTATTAATAGTTAGTACAGTATTATTATTTATTACTATAGGTACATTACCATTATTATATATATCTATATATAATATATTATTTGAACAATAAGAATTAGTAATAGAGAAAGATATATATTGTGATTGTCTACTTACCTGATTACTAGTAGAAGAAGTTAATCCAGAAAATAATCCGGATAAGAATGCATAAGTTAATCCTGCAATAGCTACAGTAATAACAATAATTAATATAGTAGCTATAATAGGTGATATAGATCTCATAATATAGATATGTTTTAGTAATATATAAACTTTAATATACATTCGAAATAAAATTAAAAATTGGTTATGAAAAATCTATTATTGAAGTAAATACGACTGGGGTGGGTGGGACTTGAACCCACGACCTCCCGGTCTTCAGCCGGACGCTCTCCCGGTCTGAGCTACCACCCCGACAAATATTTTATATCTAAATAAGATTTTTAATACTTTTTAATATTTCTTTTAGAAAATCTTTACGATCCTCTATTGTAGATCTAGCTTTGAGAACTATAAGACCATTATAATATAATTTTGGCTTTATAACTAAATAATTATTATCTCTTTCTACTGAAAATTTAATTATATAGTTTTTGTATTGAGTACTATATTTTGATATCTTATTATATAGATTTTTTTGTTCTGGTATTTTTATAAATATATTAGAAATGTCGTATGTACATAAAAAATAATCGTTAGACACCTCCTTAATGCATAACTCTTCTAGTTTATTATTACTAAATATTTTATCAATGTATTTTATAGTTTTATTGATTTGAACTTTTTCTTTGCGTTCTATAGATATATTTCCTAAATTGTATTCAATAGGCTCTATCTCTTTTAGTATGCTATCCAGTTCTTCACTTTTATCTATTATGGAAAAATTGTATTTATGTGGTCTAAAAATTCTATTATTATAATATTCGATTAGTAAACTATTGTTCCAAAATTCTATTATTACTTTTGTATAAGACTCATTAATAGCATAATCTTCATTTATCTTATATAATTGATATCTATTTTTTTCAATAGTTTCCTTAATGTCCTTTGAAGATTTATAACTAAATTCTATATTATATACTAGCATCGGAATTATTGTATTCTTTTCTTCTTCTTGATTAATATATTTAATAGTTCCATATTCACTTATATAGGACCTTAAGATCTCTTTAATATCCTTTTCAGATCTTATAATAATGTTGTTAACTACTATCTGATTATAATACATAAACTAATATTTTTTATAAATATTAATAAAATATAATGCTTCAAGATTATTATCCTATATTAAATAATAGACCATATCAGATAGATGTAATAGAAAAAATAATCAAAGATATTGCAGATAATAAAAGATATATATTAGTTGATTCTCCAACAGGTTCTGGAAAAACTTTAATATCTTTAATAGTAGCAGATTTATTATCAAAAAAAGATAAGATTACTCATATAGGTGTTAGAACTACAGAAGAAATAAAAAGATTTTTAGAAGATTCAGAAAAATTGAATATATATTTAAAGATATTTCCAAATAAAAAAAAGACATGTCCATTATTTATAAACTCAAATTTATCTGGAGAAGAAATAATATGTTCAGATTGTATATATAAGAAAGCTTTATATGAAACAGATATATTATATGATCTATTAAAAAGATATAATTATGATTTTAAAAAATTAACAAAGATGGAAGCTATTAAGATAGATAAAAAAGATTTTCCCAAATGCATATATCAGTCATTTAAAAAAATAGATTCAAATATTTATATATCTACTTATCCATATATATTTAATCAATATCTAAATGAAATACTATCTCTAGATGGAGATCCAGATTTTTTAATTATGGATGAAGCTCATAATTTATTAACTACTATATTAAATCCATATTCATTATCTATAAAAAGATATATAGAAAAAAGTTTTAAGATAAGAGGGGAGCAAAATTTATTATTTCAAGATCTTATAAAAGAATTTGAAATGATAAAAGAATCATTAAATATTTCAGATGAAGATTATTATAATTTAAGAGATAACTTGGTTCAATTTTCAGATCAGTTTTTAAGTTATATTGAAAATATATTTATTAAAAAATTTAATACGGAAGATATAAATATTATTAAAAGTAGAATAAATAGCAATATTAAAGAAATATATATTGATAAAAAAGATTTAAATGAAATATTCGATTTAAATAGGTATTTATTTGATAATTTATCATTTTATTGGGAGACATATAAAAGATATATATCAAAAAATAATTTACAATTACCAAAGAAAAAATGGAACATAAATAAATTTATAAAATTATATACATATTTATCAGATAAAAATATATTTTGGATAATGAATTCTTTTAAATTAGAAGGATATATAACAAAATTTGAAGAGATTATAAAATCATTTGATAATTATAAGTCAATTATATTAATGTCTGGAAGTAATTTTTCTAAAGATAATTTTTCTAAATTATATAAAGTTGATCCTAATATTATTGATTATATAAAGGTTAATGTAAATTTTGGTAAAAAAGAATATGATCTTATATATAATTTCTCATCTAGATTCTCTTTAAGAAATGATAAGAGAAATATAGAGAACCTAATATCAGATATAAAGTTAATATCAGAGAATTTTGATAAATATCAATTATATATGTTTCCTTCTTATAGTTTTATGTTAAATATATATAATAAATTAGATATAAAAGATATTATATTCTTAGATGATGGTGAAAAATCATTAAATAAAATTTTGAAAACAGATAAAAAGATAGTATTTACATACTCAAGATCTAGATATATTGAAGGTATACAATTAGTTAAAAATAATCGATCATTATTGAAAGTAATCGTTATTGTAGGAAAACCATATCCTCCACCACCAAATGCTTCAATACTAATAAATAAAATAATAAAAGATAATAATATAGATTATAGAGACCTTTCTGAAATATTAAAAGATATAAATATAAAACAGGTAATAGGTAGAGCAATAAGATATCCAGAAGATACTGTTAAAATATTTTTTATAGATGATAGATATAGAAAAATGGAAATGAAGAGGTATATCTGATTTGGTTATTATCAGTAACCAATTTTATAAATAATTTATAAATTTGTTTCTTTATTGGAACCATTCTTATTGATTTCTTCAATATCTATATTATAGTTATGTATTTTTTTATATCCATATAATACTGATTTTTCATCAATATGCAAATTAATTTGATATCTTTTACAAAAATCTATTAGATATCTAATAAATTTATCTGAATTTTCTAGCGGTATTCTAATTATCAATGGTTTATAAGAAATTATACTACCATTGAACTCTTCTAATATACCTTTTTTATTTCTATCCTTTCTTCCATTTAAATAATAATAAAATATTTTTCTTTTACTATTATTTGCTTTAATTTCAATTGTCAATTCTTTTTTACTTTTATATTCAAATATATTGTATAATCTTTTATTTAATTTTACAGAATATCCATCTGATAAAATTTCGAAAAATATAGGACCAAGAGAATATAAATTATCTAACTTTACAGATGTAACATGATATCTTTTTACTAATTCCTCATATATCTTTTTATCAAATTCTTTAAATATTATTAATATGTCTATATCACTTGGATTCTCTTTTCCTCTAGTAATGGATCCGAATATAATTATATCGAATATTTTATTATTTAAATATTCTTTTAATTCTTTATATATATCTTCTAACTTCATCTGAATATTCTTTTAATAGTTTTGCTTCTTCATCCGATAATTTATTATAATACGTTTTTCTATATATTTCAAATATAACCTCATATATATCTAGTAGTCTTTTTATTATATTATCTTCTTTTAAACTTTTTAATACATCAAATCTTTCATTATGATTTTTTATCCTTATATTATATCTTTTTAAGTATATATCTATCATTAAGAATATTGCAGTTGCGTAGTCTCTTACTGCAGCAGTGTATCTTTTTTTATTAAAGTTATCATTACCAGATTCTATAAACTCCTCAAATACTTCCATTAAAATATTATTAATTATCTCTATTATAAAGGTTATTATCAGTAACCAATTTTATAAATAATTTATAAATTTGGTTCTTATATGTAAACTATTCATATCTCAATGCAATCATTGGATCTATTCTTGATGCTTTTATCGCGGGTATTGTTCCAGATAATATTCCGATAAAGAAGGGGAATAATAAAGAAAATATAATTAATTGAATAGAAATATATGGTTGTAATGCTGTAAAACCCATAGATTTAAATATAAATCCAGCAATATTTGACATAATATATCCAAATATTATACCAAATATACCGCCGATTAATCCAATTATTCCAGACTCTAATAAAAATAAAAATAATACTTCGTTGTTATCCATGCCTAGAGCTTTTAATAAACCAATTTCTTTATATCTCTCTAACACAGATGTGTACATGGTATTTAAAATATTTATTGCAGATATTAATAAAGATACAGATGCAATTATTAAAGAAAAGATTGTCAATCCACCAACTATACTATTTATTTCACTTTCTAATGATTTTGCAGTTATTATTACATAACTTTGTCCTTTTAAACTATTAATATAATCATTTATAGCTATATATGCCAAATTATAATTATATACTATTATCATTAAATAATTATAATTTATATTACCAAATATTTTTTTATAATAACCTTCTGGAAATATTATCTCATTATTAAATCCACCACCTGTTTCTTGAAATATACCAATTACCTCACATCTTTGATTAAATATATTTATATAATCTCCTACATTTATCTGATCATTTGGATTATTATTACCTTTATATATATTATAACCTATATCTACTTGACATTGATCATTATTATTTATTAATGAACCCTGATATATCTGGTATCCATCATACTTTAAATAATTTATGTATTTTGTGTTTATTACATATACAGTTGCTACTCCATAATTATTATTATAATATATTTCTGTGGATATAAGATATTCAGGTATAGCAATCTGTACACCCGGTAATCTTTGTATATTTTCTAAAAAAGTATTTGATATAAATCCATTTATTGAAGATGAAAAACCTTTACTAACTCCCGGATATATAAATATTACCTTATCACCTAAAGTACTTAATTGATTGGAAATATAATTTTGTAATCCCTGGGATAAAGATACTAATACAAATATTGTTGCTACACCTATAGTAATACCAATGGAAGTTAATAGTGTCCTTAATTTCTTTTTTGATAAATATTTATATATAAATAAAAAATAATCATCTATTTTCATGTTTCTTTCTTCTATAGATATAGTATGCTATTATAATAATTATAACTGATACTATTATAAATAAGAAGCTACCATTATTATTTGTATATTTTATATTTAAATTATATCCAATATCTTTTAATGGTATATTGTATCTTAATACATAATAATTTCCATATATATCCGAATAATATACTTTTACAATAATTGTAGAATTATATAAATAAGAGGGATTTTCAGATGATATAGTATAAACTACAGAATTTGAATTTCCAGGATCTAATTCTCCGATATAGCCTTGATCTGGTGTTATTATACAATTATTTGAACAATAAACATCCATATACATATTATAAGCAGGAGCATATCCATAATTAAATATATTAAATGTTATTGTCCCATCATTATAAGAACCTGATATAGTTATATTTGGATATGTATTAATGTTTTCTATAATATTCCCACTCAAATTATTTAATATCGAATTAGAATAATATTGAATTTGAAATGGTATACTTATTGTTCCATATACATTATTTGGTACTACTATAGTTAATGGTATATATAAATATTGTCCAGGTTTTATTGAATTAATGTATATATTATTATTTTCTATAGATATGTTAGACCCTTCAAAATTTATAGCAATATCATTTATAGTAGAATTTGTGGGATTATATATTGTTAGATTTATTATATTATTTCCAATATTTAAATAAGAGATATTATATAATAATTCTATTCTATTATTTGAGTTTATTATCGGTACATTTACTGATGTAAAATAATTTCCTATATTTCCTAAACTATCTTCATATTGTATATTTATAGGTATTGTACAATAATTGTCTGCATAATTCGGGGGGATAATTAATTGAAAGTTTAATAATTGAGAACTATTTAAATTGTTTAAATAAAATGCGGTTGGTTGAAGTGCACATTCAGTAGAATTTGATTCTATTAATACATTATTTATATTACCGCCATTATTTGTAATATTAAGAGTTATATTTGATATAGCACCATAGTAATTATTATTATAATATATATTATTTATTGTTATATATGGTAAATTTTGTATTATTATTGGATATATTTGAGAAGTGTAACTTACACCATTATTATTTACATAAGAACCATTTATAACAATATCATATGCTCCTGGATTACAAGAGTCATAAACATTTAAATATGTACAATAATTATTATTTTCCTCTAAATAGGGTATATATACACTTGAAGTATTTGAATATAGACAATATGGATAATATATATTTAATGTAATTAAGTTGTCTGTAGATTGATCATTATTCAATATACAAACCTCTAAATTAATGTTATTGTTTGTATTCACAATATTTGGAGATATTTTTGTTATATTAATTTGTATAGAAAATATATTATATGACATTAACAACAGAAGTAATATATATAGCAACTTTTTCATGACTTATAATAATAAAAAATCTTTATAAATCTATTTTAGTAGCTCTAATGCTTCATCTACCGTAGTGTTATCAGATAGGATCTTTCCATTTCTTATCACGACGATTCTTTCTGTTTGTTCAGCAATTCTAGGATCATGGGTTACTATTGCAATAGTTTTTCCTTCTTCTTTATTTAGTTTTTTTAGTATATCTATAACATCATTTGCAGATTTTTCATCTAAATTTCCTGTAGGTTCATCCGCCAATATCAATTTTGGATCATTAGCTAAGGCTCTTGCTATTACTACTCTTTGTTGCTGTCCTCCTGATAATTGATTTGGTAAATTATATAATCTATTTCCTAAGCCAACCTTTTCTAATAATTCTTTAGCTTTATTATTTTTTTTATTAGCGATTTTCGTTATTAATTCAACATTTTCTAAAGCATTTAAATAATTAAATAAATAAAATTGTTGGAAAATAAATCCTATATAATTTTTTCTAATTTTTGATAACTCTTTATCAGATAATTTTAATATATCAAATCCAAATAAATTGATTTTTCCAGAAGTTGGTTTATCTAAACAACCAATTATTGATAATAGCGTACTTTTTCCAGAACCTGATGGCCCCATAATAGAAATTAATTCTCCTTCCTCTACTTCTAGATTAATATTATCTAATGCTTTGATATAAGAATCGCCAATCTTATATATCTTTGTTACATTTTCTAATTTAATTATCATTATATAGATATATTAATATAATTTTTTAATTCAAACATATTTATTATTCTTGGATAATTAATTTCTGGATATCTCCATGCAAGTCTCAAAGGATATGGAGGATAATATACTTTTTTATATAGATTTATTTTTATGCTTATTTTACTTAAGTTTGTATTTTTATCGTCTATATAATATAAATTGCTATCTATATCTTTTAAATATAATAAAGCATCTTGTATATTCTTATATTCTTCAGATCCATATATTAGTATATCTTTAAAATATTTATCTAATCTTGTTTCTTTTATCCTTTTTATTTTAATATCTTTTGTATCATCTGTTGAAGTTACCATATACAAATCAACTTTGTTTTTTATTTTTTCTAAAAATTCTATAGTATCTGGTAATATTATCTGATTTTTAGTTCGAATTTTCCAGTATTGCTCTATTATAAAATCTGGATTATCTTTTATGATAAATCTAATCCATTTACCTCTTTCAAATATCCCAAAAAAGTCTCCTAACTCCTCGATCATTAGCATTGCGTCCACAAAACCATTATTAAGATCTAATTCTTCTTTTATTTTTTCATATATTGATGGTATTATGGTATAACTATCTACTAAAGTTCCATCAAAATCTGTTGCTAAAATCATTTAAAATACTTCTTGGTCTAGTAAAATTTTATATCTCAATATATCCTGTGAAATACTCAGTATATTGTTATTTAGTTTTTTTTGTAATTCGATTATATTTATAAATATTTTATATTCATCTTCCTTTAATAATGGTCTACTTAGTTCCATTTTATTAAAATTTTCTAATTCTTCAGTTATCTCTTCCATGTTATCTATGATCTCTTTTATAGACTTTATATTATTTTTTATATTTTTTAAAACCTGAATTTCTCTTTTATTTAATTCAATATCATGGTCTTCTGCATCTCTTATAGGATCAACCATAATTTAAAGAAATATTTGTTTATTTATAAATTTAATTCTATTTTATTATCATATTCTTTTGTTATATCCCATATTCTTAATTTTTTACTATATATACTTTTTGGTTCTTTTGTATTATCATCTATAACCAACACTATAGTTCCTGTAATTAATTTATTTTGTCCAATACTCTCTTCTATTTTGAATCCAAATCTTTGTAGTAATTTTGTGAATTCTTTTTTATATTTATTTATAATATCCTTATCTTTTGCTGATATTGCTCCATAAAAATTTCTAATAAAACTCCTACCAGTTGGATTAACAGGCCTTAATATTTCTATTTCTATCTCCATAAAATTTTATTAATAAATAAAAATTTAAAGATAATAGATCTTTAGATGAAAATATTAGTTAGTAGTGATCTCCATTTACCATATAATATGAAGGAAATTTATGATTCTATAAATAAGATAGATGAGAATATAGATATTATAATACTTGCTGGTGATATTATAGATAATAAGCAGCATATATATTTAAAAAAGATATATTATATGCTTAATCAAAAATTTAATAATAAAAAAATATTTTCTACATTTGGAAATAATGAAGCTTCTTTTTTATTAGATGATAAAAATTATAAGGACTATTATAAAAAGGAATATAACAGTTTTATATGGTTGGATTATGATTTTTATGATTTGGGAGATTACTATATAGTTGGTTTTGAGGGATTTCCGGATAGAACTTGGAAATTGAGTAATATATCAGAGATAAAAAAATATTATATAAGTAAATTAAGAAGTATATTCGAGAAATTAGACAAAAAGATAATAGTATTTTCTCATTATGGACTCTCAAGAGATACTGTATTAGGTGATCCTGGTCCTTTATGGGCTTTGTATTCTCCTGATATACAAAACTTGATAGAAGAATATTCTGATAAAATTATTATTGGTTTTCATGGTCATGTTCATCAGGCTGCGAATATAAGAGCTAAATTAAATAATACAGAAATTTATAATGTTGCATTTCCTATACATAAAAGATTTTTAATATTTGAAGTCTAATTTTTATTTGTGGAATGTTCTATATTTAAAGAAGTAAATAATTATCTAAAAGATTATAGCGAATTGTATAATTTTTTTAATCAATATAAAGACAGGATATTATTTAAGGATAAAAGGGAGATAAAAGAGAAAGATTTCCTTGTAGAAGCTTACTTTAGTTATAAAGAAAATAATATTATTCTGCCGAATGAGTTTTGTAATGTAAAAAAATCTATGATCTTTAAATATAAATACTATTATTCTTTATATGCTTTTATTCATGAACTAATACATGCATATGACTATAATAAATTAAATATTTTTGACCCTAAGGTAGGGGAATTAAAAGCAGTTGCTCTGGCTCTGGTAATCATAAATAATACATATATATCAAAGAAGGTTATAAAACAAACTTATAATATTAATCCATTGAATTATGTATATATTAATGCCTTAAATTATCTAATTATAGGATTTAATTCTTCTTATAATAATATAAAGGAGATTTTTAGATCAATAAATAGATCTACTTTAGATGATAAGTTGAATAATACTAAAGATATTTTATATAATTATCTCTTAAGTAAAATAGATACAATAGTAATATATGATATTAAATTGCATAATTATGAAAGACTTCATGAAGATATATCAAAAATTATAAAGGAATTGGTTGAAAATGATTATAATCCAAAAGATTATAGCTCATTGGATAGGATCTTAAATAAAATCTTAGAGTATTTAAGGGCATTCTATAGAAATGAAGCTTTCATATTAATAGATAAGATTTTCAGATATATAAACTCTTATTATATAGGAGCTAGATTAGGTTATTTTTTATTAAAGATATCTAAAAATCAGAGAAGATATTATTTTTATGAGATTTTAAATATAAGAAGTCTTAATGAACTTATAGATATAGTAAAAGAAATAGAAATAAATTATGGATTTAATGGTAAAATATATATTTCTATTTTTGCAGATGATAGGAGACTTAAAGAGTTGAAAAGAAAATATGAAAAATTTTCATTAAAATTTGGAGAGAAATTTATGAAAGGAACATAGGAAATAAAAGTAATTTTTATATATGTCGCCGGGGGGAATTGAACCCCCGACCTCTTGGTTTCTCACAGACTCATCTTATCCTTTGGTTATGAGCCAAGCGCTCTGACCTCTGAGCTACGGCGACATATTTTGTTAAGTAAATTATAAGTTTTATAAAAGTTTTATTTATAAAAGAACTATGGCAGATAAGGAGAGGTGGGGTATTGCATGGATATATTCAAATAAAAATAATACAATAGTTCATATTACAGATATCACCGGTTCTGAAACATTTTCTATAGGTTCTGGAGGTATGGTTGTATTAGCTCAAAGGCTTGAAGGTACACCAACTGCAGCAATTTTAGCAGCTAAGAATGCGGCACAGAAAGCTATGGAGAAAGGAATTACAGGTGTTCATGTAAGAGTAAGAGCTCCTGGTGGACATAATGGTCCGTGGGTACCAACGCCCTCTGCTCAATTTGCAATAAAAACATTAATTACTTCGGGGTTAAAAGTTGGTGTCGTAGAAGATATAACTCCAATACCACATGATCATTGTAGGAGGAAGGGTGGTAAGAGGGGTAGAAGATTATAAATTTTTTATTTTATATAAATATCAATAAATTTCTTTATAGCTCTTTTTATTGCAAATAAATAAAATTTAATTTTCTTCATTTATAGATAATTTTTTTTCGAAAAAATCAAATAAATCTTTTATATTATTTTCATATATCAGTCCTCCCGCTGCTTTTGGATGACCACCACCGCTGATACCATATTTTTTTGAAAATTCATTCATTAATATTCCAACATCTATCTTTTTATTATTTTGATATCTTACTGATACTGCATATTTTCTTTTTCCTTTTTTAAATAATCTATTAAATAGACCTTTATCCTTTAGAGATAATACTATTATTAATTTATTTGGCTTAAATGCGGATACTACGGTAGATAATACACCAGAGGATTTAGCTTCAAATGCAACCATCTTCTCTGATTCATATAATTTTTTAGAATCAGATATTCCTGTATAATATCTTAATCCACCTTTTTTTAATTTTTTAATGTCTATTTCTTTTATAAAATCTTCTATACTTAATGCCTTATCTATATTCTCTGCTATATCATATGGATGTGCTATTAAAAATAAGTAAAAATATACAAAATATGGCATTGTAAAATTAACTCCATTATATAATGATCTATAGTTTTTTATTAAATCTTTTATTAATTCTTCATCATTTTCGAACATAAAATCGCCTATAGCACCTATGGATGCTATTAATGAATATCTTCCGAATTCGTTATTGAATATATTTTTTCCTATTTTATATACTATACTTGTTGTACATATTTCCATATTAAATAATGCTCTTACATCAAAATATATCATATTTTCTGGAATATTATCTGGAACCTTTCTTTTATGGTGGTCTAAATATATAAAATTTATATTATTATTTTTTTCAGCAAATTTTAATAATTGAATATCATCCATTGGAGTATCTAGGAATATTATTGTTTTTATATCTTTGTTATTATTTATTATTCCATATAATATCCTTGTTAAATCTTTATTGTTTTCTCCCTTCAACCTGAAATATTCCATATATTTTTTATTTAATTTATTTAGTATTATTTTCATTAAACTTAAAGACATCTTTCCATCCAAATCACTATCAGCTACTATTAGTATTTTTTCTTCTGAATTTTTAATTATATCCGAAACTTCCTTAAAATCCATAAAATAAATAAAATATCCTATATATTTATAAGTAATGCTCCGATAGCTCAGTTGGTAGAGCGATGGATTCGTAATCCATAGGTCTCGGGTTCGAATCCCGATCGGAGCACTTATCTCCTATTTTTGTTTCTATAATAATATTGGTAATTATTATAGTAATTATAATTACCATACTGATTATTATAAGCATTATTATAGTATCTATTGTAGTTTTGATAATTATAATTTTGTCCATAGTTATTTGAGTAATTATATTGATTATAATCTTGATAATTATTATTTATATCATAATTATTATCATCCTGTTCTATCTCTTCATCTATAAATGATGGTAAATATTTATCTATTAAGTATACAATTAAATATATTATAGGAAAGAAAGCTATTATAGATATTATATTATTTATATTAAAACTGGACAGGTTATACATAAAAGGAGTTAGAAATATCTGAAAATATGCGAATACTCCTGTCTTTCCCAATAATTTTGCAATTTTTTTTCTTTTAGCAGCAGATATTAATATAAAAATTGATAATGATAAGAACCCCAATGCTATAAATAATTTTGGTAGATCATAAATATTACTTGTTTCATATAATTCTCTTAACCAATCTATAGATACCCAAGAAAAGATTATACTATTCGCCAATGCATGACTATAGTGTATACCTTCTTTTTCTACGAAGTATTCCATACTAATCCAAGTAATATATGTAGGATAAGTAATCCATATAATTTGTAGATTTGTTATGGTAAGGATTAGGATATTTAACCATGAATCTACTATATTTAGTAATATAATTGTTATATCCATAATATATATTTAGGAAATTTTGTAATATATTAATTTTTTAAATATTATTTGGAAGATAAGTATATGGGTTTAGGAATCGCATTTTATGTATTATTCATGTTAATTGATATTATAATATCTATCTGGAATTCATATAATGTTGGAAGATCTTTAGAATATATGAGAATAAATAATATATATAATGATTGGCCTCGATTAGTCTCTTATTCTACATTGGTTTTATCATTTGCTGGTGCAGCATATGGCACTACAGGAATATTATCTATAATAGCATATTATTTCTCATATATAAGTTCTAATACCTTAATTTCAGTTCTATCATTATCATTCTTAGTTTTTGGATTATTAATTATATTATTTGGTATAGTGGTTACAGTTAATAGTATTATAGTAGCATATAAAACAAGAAACTTTTGGTCCGTCCTTGTAGCATTATTTAATAGTATATCAACAATCTGGAATATATTTATATACATAGAAGGATTTTCTTATGCCATAGAATCATTAAGGGACATATCTAATGATAGAGATTCGCAAAATGCGCTTGCATTGATAATTATCGCTGCAGTATTAATATCATTTTTCTTAGTTTATGGTGCATATAAATATGGAAAATATTCATTGTACAAGAATACTGTAAGTATTAATCCATCGCCAATAGACTATTAATGAAGAATATACAATTTTATGGTAAATATTTAGAAGATATATTATCCGGTAAGAAAAGAATAACGATAAGACTATCGAAGGGGGGTTTTAAGATTGGTGATATATTTATACTTCACGCAGGCGGAAAAGCAATTGGAAAGTATAGAATAAAAAATATATATACTAAGAAGTTGTATCAGATTACGGATGAAGAGGCTAAATTGGATGGATATAATAATAAAGAAGAGCTTATTAATGAAATTTTAAGAATATATAAAAATATAAATATTAAAAAAGAGGTTGTAATAATTGAATTTGAACCATTAGAAATATTTAAAACAGATATATCTTCTGAAGAATATGCATGGGGTGGGCAAAAGGTAGATATCATAAAATTGGCGAATTTAATATTAAAATATGATGACCAATTAACTTCAAGGCATAAAGAACTATTAAATATATTAATAAAAGAAGGAAGCCTTAGAAAAGCTGCATTATCCCTAGGTAATATAAAAAAGAGAAATTTATTTAGAAAAATATTAAAAAAAGGATATGAAAGATTGAAAAAGAAAAAGATTATATAATATTTTCTTGTCTTAAACTGATCTTTATACTTTTTATGAATTCTTCATAATTATTTATATCTAATAAAAATCCACCAAAGTTATCAAAACTAGAATATGATATAATCTTATTTTCAAATAATCTTCTTATAATATTATTTATTATTCTTTTATTTTCAATTTTTGATCTTATTAATCCTCTATAATAATTATTATTCTTAAATAATACTATTATTGCCTTATCTTTTAGTATCCCTTCTTTTATTAATAAATCAACCAATAAGGATATATAATAACCATTACCATAATTTTTTTCAATTTTTATTATTTTTATACCATTTTCATTAATTGTTTCAAATTTATTCTCTATTATATCATATAAAGATTTTGAAAAATTTGATCTAAATATAGTCTCAGAATCTTTTAATATATCTATTGGTATTTTTTTGAGGAAATATAGTATTCCATATAAATTTTTTGATTCTATTAAACTTTCTATAGAATATAGTACTTCATTTAAATCTCCAATTTCAGTATTTTTATTTATTTTATATAATTTTCCTATTAAATCTTCAGTTCTATTCAAATTATATTTTAATTTTAATTTTATTATATTACTAACTATTTTCTTTATATCCTCCTCTGATACATCTTCGTACATGATATTTGCAGTTCCTTTTTTATCTACATTTATACCTTTCAATAAATCTAAAGCTTTTTCATCACTTCCAGTAATATATGGTATATAAAAATTATATGAATTACTTATAGATTTATATAATGGCTTTTTATATATCCCGGGTAGATTTAATCCTAGATTTTCTATAATTAACTCATCTTCTTTTAGTTCATTCAAAATTTCATTATTTATATTAGAAAAATCATATATATTACCAATTAAAGATAAATATAATAGCTCTTTATTATGAGACATATTTTTAGATATATAATATAATATATTTGAGGTAGATACTTCCTTATAAGAATCAAGATTAAATATCGTGGGATTTAGGTTTACAACACTATTGATTTCTAGATCCTTGGATACTAAATAATGATGATCTATTATATATATTTTTTTATTTATATCTTTATTCATTTTTATTAGTATATCTGAAAATATAGATCCAGTATCTATAAAAAATATATTATCATATTCATAAGAATCTTTTTCATATAATAAGGATCTTACTTCATCGTATTTTATAGAATCTATATACGTTAGATGTACTTCTGCATTTTTTCTATATAGAGAATTTAGTAACAATATAGAAGAAGATATTCCATCAGGATTCAAAGATGAAAATATCAGGAAACTTTTATTATTTTCTATTTCTTTCTCTATTTTATTTGTTAAATCTTCTATATATGATAAAAATCTATTGTTCATGAAGATGCATACATCTTTGCTAGATCTCTAGAATACTCAAAAGATTTTGGTAATTTATTTCTTTTCTTATAATATTTTATTAATGATAATACTTGGGTTTCTATCTCCTCTAATGATTTTTTTGTAACCTTATCCTGTTTGTTACTTTCTAGATGTTTTAATATTTTACTTATTCTCTTTAATAAGAATAATAAATCTTCTGGTATATCATATTTTATATTTATAGATTTCATATATCTGGTAATTTTCGTTTTATATAACTCTTTAAAATTTACACCCTTTTGATCTTTTATATATTTACCTATGTATGATGAAGTATAACCTTTATTATGCAAATCTTTTATTATATTGTCAATTTCTTCCTTTGATACATCTTCCATAAATACCTAGATTATAAAAATATTAAAAAAACTATCTTTTATACAAGCCTATAAAATACCCATAACCGATAATATTCTCTTCATTTATATTTTTTAGAAAATCATTAATATCATACCCAGGTTCTATGATTTTATTCAATAATAGTACTATTGTATAATATCTATGTTCTTTATCTCCTCTTGGCGGGCATGGACCCAAATAGCCAATTTTATTAAAGTCATTTATCCCTTGTATACATTCTATACCACTAATTTTTATAGATCTTGTCTTTTCTATATTTTCAGGTATATTATTTACTTTTCCCTTTATATATAATATCCAATGCGTGAATATACCTCCAGGAGCATCCGGATCTTCTAATAATAACAGAATACTTTTTGTTTCTTCAGGTATATCATTTATATAAATACCAAAAGATTTATTTTCTCCTTCGCATGTATACTCTTTTGGTATAAATTCCATATTTTTAAATGCCGAAGAATATACATTTATAATTTTTGTATCATCTCTTATTTTTATATTTAATAGATTCATAATAAAATATTTTTTAAGAAAAAAATAAAAATAAAATTTTATATGATGAAAGAATTATGTCTGAAAAATGATGATCTGTTCGGTCTCCTGAATTATAAAAATATAAGAGTTTTTTATATAATTAATTAATGACTGTTTTAAGAGAATATGAATATGAAGACCATACAGCCGATATAAAAGTTATTGGATATGGAAATACTCCAAAAAGAGCTATAGAGGCTTTGGTTTTGGGTATTAGTAATTTAATATATAATAGCGAGAAAGTAGAAAAAAAGGAATCTTTCGATTATGATCTAGAAGGAAAGGATATATTAGATATAATATATAAAGTGGCAAAGACTGTCTTAGAAGATTCTTTCTTTAATAAAAATCTTGCTATAAGGGATATACGAGTTAAAAATTTGAAAAGAGTCCGATTAGAAAGTAGAAAATATAAATGGTACTGTAGATTTTCAGTATATGGAGAAAAATATGATAAAGATAAACATGAATTTAGAAAGGAAGTTAAAGCTGTTACACTACATGATATAAATATAACAAAAATTAAGAAAACTTATTGGACAGTTGAATTGGTAGTAGATGTATAAGCTATTTCTTTTAATTCCTTTCTATGCTCAAAATATTTATATATAGGTATATTTCCAATTAGATAGTATAATAAATCGAATATTATTCCTATAGATAGTACTAAAGAGAATTCTTTAACAGATGGCTCTGGAACTATTAAATATAATATTATTAAGGCATATAATGCAATGATCTCCATAGCCATTCCAACTCTAAAGGACATTTTTATCCTTTCTAGAAATGTTTTTTCCTTTTCCTTTACAATATTCGTTGATAATACTACATTATTATCTATTGCAAAACCTAATATCATTAGCATAGCTATAAATCCATTTGCACCTATTGGGTAACCAGTTAAAGATAGTACTGTCAATAGTCCTAGAATATCAAAAGCGATTGTAGATATTATATTTAAAGTAACATTAGATATTCTATATGCCAAAAATATTATAAATCCAGAAAGCATCATTACTATAATTACAAACTGTGCAAATTGATTAAATATCAAATTTCCTACAATTGATGAATATTGCTGTATTGATATATCTGAAGGTGATAACTGAATATTATATTCTGAATTAATTAGATTTACTAGTTCTGTTTCATTTATCTGGTTTTTTGATTCAATATATATTATATTTGGAGTATTATATAATACATATTTTGATATATTCATTTGATTAAGAATATTATAAATTTCTGTATTTGTTATATGGTTGTTATTTATTAATGTTATATATCCTCCAGATATTGTTATAGATTTATTAATAATATATCCATTTTTAAAGGAATTGTATAATAATATACTTCCGAATAATAAAAAAAGTACGATTGATATTAATATAAACTTTTTATAATTCTTTTCTATAGAAGATAATAATTTTTCTAATATATCCATTTTACAATATTTTTAGAAAAATATTTAAATCTATTTAGTAGAAATAAATAGTATGAGATCTTTTAATTATCTTATAGAGATTATATTAGTTATATCTCTGGTATTAGCTTATGCTATCTATATCAAATTTCCACAAAATCCAGGTACTTATATAAATATTTTTAATAAATACTATACTCTGTATTCTGGTCTTGCTTCAACATATAATTATAATATATTATCTTATCTAGAAAATAATAACTTCGATATAATATCTTCTATTAATTATTTTATCTTTTCAGACGTATTATCTTCTTATGATGAAAAAATAGATATTTATAGTAGTTTAAAATTATATAATATAGAGAATTATTCTTGTTATGAGTTTTTATATCCATTTCCATACCTGGGTCCTGGCTTGTCGTATACTACTACAGTTAATAATCAGAATGAAAATTATTTTTTAATAGATAATTATAATGGAGATTATTGTACAAATATAAGTTCGTCGAATGACTGGTATTATGTAGTAGTAAATTATTATAATTCTACTAATATATCGATAATTTTAAATCAATCATATTTATATAATAATACTATAGATCCATACTCTATATTTGCATATACATATAATCAAAATCCATTATATATTAATTATGTAAATATAAGTTATATTACAAATCTTCTTGGTTCGTTTCCTATATTAAATATATCCTTAAGTTTACCTTTAAATTACAATCAACCTTTATTAATAATTTTTAGAGCAGATAATAGTACATATAATTATTTAACGAATTTTAATAATTATCAATTATCTAATAATATTCCTTCAAATATAGTTGGTTATTCTATATCTCCTTTTAGCTGGGAAACACTATATATATCTTCTCAATGTTTAGATCAATCAAAAATATTATATTTTAATAATTATACATATTTTCAATTATTAAATTCATCATATTATCCATCTCAATTATCTGGAGCTACTTCTATAACTGCTGTTGCTTGGATATATGTAAACAATTATTATTATTATTCTAATTGTGCATCTGGAGAAAATTATGTAAGTGCATTAGCTACTATAGGAGTAACTTCTTATACAGCATCAACATTTAGACAAATATTATTGCCAATTAATGGAAATTATTATCTAGGAATAGATGAAAGTGGTACAATTGGTTATTTGCCAAATTATATATTACCATTAAATCAATGGATATTTGTATTTTGGGAATACAATTCTTCTAGTGGGGAATTTTATGCAGGATTTATAAATCAAACAGGATTATATTATGGACAATTACAACCAGCTCCCGGATGGAGTTCTCTACAACCATTAAATTTATATTATCCTCCAAATGAGACAATATATCTAGGAACACCAACTTCATTATATTCTTCTTCTCCAGAATGTACTTTTAATGGATATGTATATAAAATAGCATTTTATAATAATTTTTTAACATTAAATCAGATAAAAAATATATATTATTCTAATAGTTTTAGTTTATATAATCCTGTAGTAGAATATATAAGTTCAAATTATAATCAAAACAATAATATTTTATATGGAAATAATCAAAATTACAATTTAGAGGGATATAATGTTGGAGGATATAATATTTTTGAAGATCCTGTAACAGAATTAGATATAAAATATTCATTGCCATTAAATTACCAAGAGTATATAACTTCTAGTAGCATAAATATTTCATCATGTTATCCAATAAATATAGAATATTCTAATAATTTACAACCTAATATACAATATAATTTTTGGTCTTATTTCAATGTAAATCCAGTACCATCAGGATATAATTTATATAGTAATATTGTTTATCCATATGGCCTAAGTTTTTCAAAATTCACAATATATGGCTCGTAGTCAATTATATCTATATACATTTGTAGTAATTCTAGTATTAGTATTATATTTTTTATCCTATATAAATACATTGTCCGATGAATTTCAATTTTACTCAAGTTATTATCCAAAATACGGTGAGATATATAAACTACAATATGGAAATAATATATATGAAAATATATTAAATTTATATGGATCAACATTAATTCCAATTACTGTTTATTATAATTGTTCTTATAGTAATATAGAAGTTCCTAATTATTTTAATTCTACACATGTAATCGTATTAAATTCTATATATCAATTTTTACCAACATCTGCAGGTATTAATGATGTATTTTTTAATATAATAAATAATTATTCTACATCTTATTCTAATAATTATTGTGTATTTAATGGATATGAAGCTTATAATAGTAATTTTAATATTTCTTTAGAATTTAGCGGAAATCCTGCATATTATACATATTTTTATAATAATAATGTATTTTCTATAGATAATTATTATTTAAATAATTTAAATAATATACAAAATACATATAATTTTAAATATATAAATAATTATGATTGTTTATACGGAGAAATATCGGAAAATGATATCCAGTATAATTTACCTACAATTTCTATAAGTTATTTAAATTTATCTAATGCTACTATTAGTAATAATATAATAAGTGTGAATATATTAAATAATAATATATGTCCAGTAAATTTAAATGATATATATTATGGTTCTTATAATATTTCTAAATTTGATTATAACTTTAATACTTCAAATAACAATTATATAATAAATTCTGGTCAACAAATATCAGCAAATTATAATTATACATATGATACTTTATACTTTTGTTTAGAGTCTTTAGGTATGGAAAATTGTGTACCAATTAATAATCTTCCAATAAATTATTATGTTCCAATAAATATATATAATAATCAAAACATTGCTACTCCAGAACCATTTCAGCAAGAAATATATATACCAAATACTCTTAATTTATCCAGTTATATAGATAGTAATGGACAAAATATATTATTTTTTAATCCATATAGTGGTCAGTTATATTATTCTTGGTTTGAAGGAGATAATGGTACAGGTTATATTTGGTGGATAAATATACCTACAGGCATTAATGCTAATAGTAGTATTATAATAAATATAGGAATAGGAAGTACTTCAGAAGATTATTATCAATTATATTATCCATATGTTGGTGCATCATATAATGTTTTAGGAACATTTAATTATGATAATATTGGATATGTAATGAATCCGGGATTGATGTATCAAATATATGTTAATTATAGTAGTTGGACTACTCTTTCCTGGCCAATCCAATATGAAGCACCATTAACTCCGGGTACTTGTATTAATAATAATGGATATTTATATTGTGCTAATTGGAATGTAGATATAAACGGATCATTACCTTCACTAGGAACAACCCAAAATGTTAATGGAAATAGCGAACCATATGTAGAAGTGAATTGGCAATGGTTGTATTCGGGAGGCTCTCCTTACCCAAATCCTCCAATATCTAACCCAAGTCCAGAAGGTGTTAATGAAGAAGATTATGGATGGATGATTAACTTTATAGGATTCGTTCAAGTACAACAATCCAATACATATATTTATTCTGGAGATGATGATGGTTTTTCAATTACTTATTCTGTTTTTCCAGAACTATATGTAGGATTTTATAATTGGACTACAGATAATCCAAATTATGTAATATCTCCAAGTTCTGCATATTACATACACGCTTTTACAGTTTATAGTGGTTCAGTACCAGTAGGAGATTATGCGTTTGGATATTATTATTTTGAGGGTTCGATACAGGCTTATACTTCTTTATGGTCAAATAATCCTGTATATTATTATTCTCCTGCTTTACCACCAAATGGAGTTATGCCTTCTATTTCAATAGGAAATATAAATTCCTGGCCACCCTAATATTCTTTACAATCTTGATAAGGATATGATATTATATAAAATCCTTTTGTAAAATAATCTTTTCTTTTTGCTAATCTAGTTCTAATAATTTGTTCCTTAAATATTCTATTTAAATAATTTAAGCTATAATATAATCCAAGAACCTTATAAAAAGAATATAAATGATATCTATTTGGTACTTCTTCTTTTTTCTCTGCAAAAGATCCAATTAAAATATTTAAGTATTTTTTTTCAGCAAATTCTATAAATTTTTTATAATTATAAAACAGTTCTAAATCCTTTTTTATAGTATTAATATCAATTAAAAATGATAAATTATTTTTTTTAATTTTTTTCATAGAAGAATAACTTATTCCATAAAAATAATATTTTTTACTTTTTCTAATAAAATTATTTATTCCATTATAAAAATATTTTTCAGATATCTTTTCATTATAATTAAAATCTTTTCCGATGATATATATTAGATCATTATAATATTTATCTGAATAAAATAATTCTGATGCAAGATTTAATGATTTATCTAGATTATCATTATTAATTAAGGCACAATAAAATATATTTAATTTTTTATAATATAATATATTTTTTATTTTAAATATATCTAGATCCTTTTTATCATTAATATAATAACATAAAACTATATTTTTTATTTTATTTCTATAATATTCCTCTAATAATTCTTCTTCATTATCATTTGGTAAACAAAAATCATACATAAAAATAAATATTAATTAGGCTTTTTATATTTATTTTCAACTTTTTTATAATCTTCCCAGAAATATTCTAAACGATCTATTATTTCTTGTGGTAAACCTTCATAACCGCAATCTAAACATGTCCATCTATTTTCTTTTGCAAATAATGGTACTATATTTTTTGAGTGACATATAGGACATATATATTCTGCCATTAAAAAATAACACTTTTCTTATATTTAAAGAATTACTAAATATTAATGATAATCAATAATTTAAAATAATATTGATTTATATCTTCCCCTTGCTTCTACCTTTTTTAATCTGTCTATTATATCTTTGTATCTATCATTAAAACTTTCTTTATATCCTTCAATAAATTTATTAAAAGAACCATATATTTTCCAATGATTAGATTTAAATATTTCTTTAAATAGATGTATATCTACAGCGAAATCTTCGATTCTTTTAGAAAAAAAACTTAATCCAAAATCTATAAAATATATATTATTATCTTTATAGATCATATTTGCAGTTGTTAAATCACCATGAACAATATTATTTTTGTGCATAATTCCTATACTTTTTCCAATATTATATAATATATTATTATAATCTAATTTTTCTATATATTCTGATAATTTATATCCATCTATATAACTCATTATAATTATTCCAAAATCTTCATCATTATATATTAATTCTGGTACATTTACCTTATTATATAATTTTTCTAATATTTTTATCTCGATTCTTGTTCTATATTTTCTTAATCTATTATCTATAATTTCATTTCTATATTTTTTCTTATATCTATATTTTAATATTATTTTATTTTCTTTATAGTTTATTTCAAATTCTTTATAATCTATATCTAGTTTTTTTAATAAATCTTTATTAAATCTGAATATATAATTATCTTTTTTTTCATTAGTTTCAATCAAATATAATTTTGCTTCTGCTCCATGGCCTATTAATTCATATTTCATTAGAGATATTTTATCTAAAAGTTTTATATTCTAATAGATTTTTATTAATCAATGAATCGATTAAGATTATTATGAAGACAATAAGATAAAATAAGAAATAAAATTCTTAGAAAATTAAAAAATAATAAAATTATAACTTTTCAATCATTTCTTTAAAGTCTATATATTTATTTAATAATTTATTAAAATTATCTAAATCTATTTTATCTATATCTTTGTGTTCTAGTCTTTTCATTGTATCATATATTTCTCTAAAATATTCAACTATATCTTTTTTTATTTTTTTATTTTTCTTCAATTCTTCTAGTTTCTCTACAATATCTTCTGGACTATATACATTTATCTTGTTTTTAATTAAATAATATTGAATTAAATATATTACAGAATTATATAAGCTTTCGAATGATTTATTTATTAAAAAATACGAATAATTATATAATTCTTGTGATTTATTTCTCATAGTTTCTAGATATTCTGGAGAAGTTTTTATCATACCATTTTCTAGCATTCTTTTTAATGAACCATATATACCGGAACTATCAAAAATAACATTACTTTTTCTTAATATATCTAGTATTAATGGATCTCCATTTAATATCATATTCCAAAATTTTGTTAATGTTAATGTTGTAGGGTGTATTTTTTTATATTCTTCTTTGGATAATATTTTATTTAAATTATCGAAATAGAATGGAATGCTAATATTCAGATCATTCGCATATATATCATCTATCAATATTAATATATCTATATCTGATTTTTTATTTTCTTTGTTTTGAGCATAAGAACCGAATAAGGCAATTGTTTTTACTAAACCATCTACCTTTTCTATTAAATCTTTTGAAAAATTTATTATTATATTATTTATATCTTCCATATAATATATTATTCTTGTAGACTTTTAATATTCTTTGTATGCAATTCTCTTATATCATTTATATTTAGATATAGCATTGCTAGTCTATCTATACCTAAACCCCATGCTAATACAGGATAATCTATATTATATTGTCTTAATAATTCTTCTCTAAATACCCCTGCACCACCTATTTCTATTAATCCTAATTTAGGATGCTCTGCATATACTTCTACAGAAGGTTCTGTAAATGGAAAATATGCCGGATAGAATTTTACATTTTTTGCTTTTATTATATTTATAACTAAATCTCCTATTATTCCCAATAATTCTATAAAATTTATATTATCATTCAATACTATACCTTCTAATTGATTGAATTCTATAAAATGTTTTGCATCTATAGTATCATATCTAAATACTTTATTTATTAGAAAATATTTTCCAGGTTTTTCAGGATTTAATAATGTTCTTGCAGATATTGCAGTATTATGAGATATCAACATTGGTTTTTTTGCTATATCATTATTAAAATTTTTAAAGTATTTAATTTGTGTATTTTTTACTTTTTCAAATAAATCTTTTGGAAAATCTTCTATATTATTTATATTTTTAATATAAAAAGCATCCATAATTGATATATCACCTGCTGGATGATCTTGAGGAATAAATAATGTATCTATATTCCAAAAATGAGATAGTATTAAATCATAATTATCCATCTCTTTAAAACCCATTGATATTAATTCATACCTTATATTATCTAAAAATTCCAAATATTTATTATATCTTCCAATATTTTCAGGTTTTACTTTAATATTAATATCATATGGCCTAAATTTTTTATTTTTATATAATTTTTTATCAAATACTTCTTTATTATATTCTTCTATATAATTTTCAGGATTAAAGTCTCTTATTTCTTTTAAACCATTTTCATTTATTTTTGCATAATAAAATATATCATCTTTTTCTTCTATTATACCTTTTCTATTCTTAAATTTATTTATTATTTCTTCACTATAATTTCTATTTTTAATATCTATTAAATATTTGTCATCGGTCCCAATATCTTTTATAAATATAATTTTATTATTTTCTATTTTTATACAATTATTTTTCCTTAAAAATCCTATCGAATATGAAAATTCATTATTATCTAATAATTTTTTAGCCTCATCCATAGATATTTCTTTTTTATCTTTTAATATATCTAGTAGTCTTCTTTCTGGTAACTTAATATTGATATATTTTTCCCCTAGTTCGGTTAATACATATCTTTTTATTCTTTTTTCTTCTAAATCAATTAAATTTTTTTCTTTTAAGAATCCTAAAGCTCTTAAAACCTTATATTTATCTTCATTTAATTCTTTAGAAATTTCATTCAATTCTTTTTTATCATTTAATAATTTTAATATTTTATATTCGAATTCAGATATCATAATTTATATATTTTATTAATTTTGATAAGTTTATTTCAAAACCTGATAATGGATACTTTATATCTATATTATCCAATACTTCAGGATTTATATCACCTATCCATCCAATTATTTCATTATTTACAAGAATATTTCCTTGTCTACCTTCTATCAGGAATTTATAATTAGAAATATTCATATCGAATTTTATATTTAATTCATTAAATAATCTTTCTAAAACACTTTTGGAATCATTTATAGATACTTTATAATTAGAATATATATATAATAATGAATCTTCTTGATATAATCTATCCTTTAAATATGCTATCTTTCCAACTTCAAATATTTTTGCAGGAAATTTTATCTCTTTTGATTCTTGTAATAATTGTAAAAAGGATGTTAATAATGATAATCTAATTGAATTATAATTATTAGATACGGGATTAATTATTTCTAATATATCTTTATCTTCTTTTAAAATATTGTTTATATCATATGAAGATAATATGGGAGTATAAATTTCTATACAATTCATACTAACCATTAATTTTCTTATTAAATTTTGGAATTTTCTATTCTTATTTAATTCTCCTTTAGTATATATACTTAATTTTTTTGGTTTTAAATTATTATATCCATAAGAAATTAATATTTCTTCTATAATATCATATTCTGATAATAAATCGTCTCTATAATTTAGATATCTTATCTTTAATCTATCATTATTTATAGAAGACTCAATTCTTTTCTTTAATAAATAATTTATAATCTCTTCGTCTTTTAAATCTAAACCTAAATGTTTTTTTATTTTATTATAATCAAATTCTTTTTCTATTATTTTTATCTGTGGACTTATTATTTCTTTATTATCATATTTTATTTTTACAGAATATATTTCTCCTCCCCATTCATATAATGTTAATAATATTATATTTAATGCTATAATCATTTTTTCTAAATCAGTACCTGATATATCTATAAATATATTTCTTGTATTGTTATCTAATTTACCTATCTTATTTGAATTAATAATTGGAGGCATTGATATAATATTATTATTGTTATCGATTAATATGGGATATTTATTATTTATTATATATCCATATTTTTTACCTACTTCTGTATTATTAATAATTTCTTTTAGTGATAATTCCTTATCATATCCTAATGGTATGAATTTTATATTTTCATCTGCTAATTTGTAATAAATAGGAAAATTAATTAAATCAAAATTGTGGGTTCCAATTGCAATTTTTTGTCTATTTCTTCCATAAGATTGTGATATTTTTTCTTGTAATTGTATTAAATCTTTCAATCTATCATCATTTAAATTTACATTTTTTACTATAGCAGCTACTATATATGGTCTTATATCTTTTAGGTCTCTATCTACTATAATTTGATAATCAGAATCATTTATTTTTATATTAGGTATGCCTTTTTCTATATCTAATATACCCTTTAATTCTCTAGCTATACCTGTATATGTATATAAATCAGGTCTATTAAAATCTTTTATTTCTATCTTAGCATAATCATTATTTATATCATCTAATTCACATTTTATATTTAATAAATATTGTTCCAAATCTTCTTTAGACAAAAAGAGATTTAAGGATTTATATAGTTCTTTTAGCGATATATCTATTGTAGCCATTAAACTTCTATACCTAATTTCTTTAAAATTTCTTGTTCTTTATTTTTATTTCTTATATCCTTCTTAGAAATGCCTCTATATCTAGCACATGCAGGACAGATATATATCTTCATCGGGCTAGAAATAATCATACTTGGAGCCTGATCTCCAGTAATATCTGGTTTTAATCTAGCAGATATAGATAATTTTATTGCCTTATCCATCCTCGTCATTTTTCCACAATAATAACAAGAAGTATACTGATATTTTTTATCTTTCATGCTCTTATCATTTTATAATTATATATTATCTTAGCCATAGCTTTATATTATATAAGTAATATTTTTTAATTTTATACCGTAAAATCTCGGTTTATTTTATAAATCTTTTAAAATATTGTTATATTTTATAATGAAACTTTAAGGTAATTAAAAATCAAAAAGATATAAATTTTAAATGATTTAGAATTAATGGTTGTAAAATATTATTAATGTCATTTATTTTAGATTCTATCAAACATTAATGAGCTAATAAGTATTATCTTCAATATTATATAATAAAAAATTCTATATATAGAAAATAAGATAATATAAAAAAGAATAGTCCGAATTTTGTTTATAATTTTAAAAATAGAATGAGAAAAGTTATTATAATTTTCCTTCTAATACTGGTTTTATAATTTTTGTATAGAATAAATCAACTTTTTCTCCTATCTCTATTACATTTTTTCTTGTTTCTTCTCCTTTTATTATCTCTAATTTTTCTAATATATTTATATATGGTTTAAAAGTAGATTCAAGATCGATATTGAGAGGACGGTTTTTTGGAATATAATATATATTATTAAGTATTATATATTCTAATAATTTATAAAAATCATTAATGTTAACATGCCTCTTGGCAATCTCTTTTATTCTATAGGCAGACAAAGATCCTGTCTCTATTTCTCTATATACTTCTTTTGCTTTTTCCAAGTCTATAATATATATCTTATATTCATTTACATAATCATAATAATTTATAAATCCCTTTTCCTTTAATAGTTTTAAAATTTCATCTATAGTATTTTTTGAGATATTGTATTCTTTTTTTAATTTATTTGGAATCTCTTCCCGAGTAAGTTTAATATTTTTATTTTCATATAAAAATTTTACTACTATCATAATATGATAGAAGGTATTTTTATCTAATATTTTATCATCATACATATAAAGTTCAAATAAATTATAGAGGAAGTTACTTATTATATTTTGATACTTATTTATATCTTCTTTAATATAGTATTTACCTTCTTCTTCCGAAACTAAACCAAATTTTTCTAGTCTTGATATATATGATCTATAAACTATTTTATCCAATGCTGCTAGTTTTAGATCATCATTTTGTAGTTTTTTAATGTATTCTTGAGTTGCTTTTTGCATTGTTTCTAATGTATGCGCTCCTGCCTCCAGAGAGAAGACCAGATTTACAAAAAAATGATCCCTAGCAATCTGTAAGATCTTATCTAGAGTTTCAGAATAGGGACGCATTATTTTTCTTTTTATAGTAAATTTTTAATTTTATAGAGTATGTGTGAAGATCCGTTCTATAACAAGGATAGTTCAATTACTATATATAGAATTTAGTTCATGTATGAACAAAAAATTTTTAGACAGTTTTTTATATATTCTATTCTTATATATTTTTAATAATAAATTTAAGATATATATAATATCTTTTTAATTTGTTATAATATTATTACCTTTTTTAGATTTTATTAATAAAGATAAAACCCTGATCAATAGTTCCAAATATATCCGTATTCATAATAGATTTTCAAAATCTAGATAATATTTAATTAAATTATGTATAATTATATATAAGATCATATTTATAATTACTACTATTATATAAATAATTTAAAAAAATATACTAGATATAAAGATTAATGAATGATAAAGAGGATGATAGAGTATATATATCAAAAGCATATGCTATAGTTAGAGATTCATTTACTAAAGCAGGTTTAGATCTATTATTGGATAGAGCAGATAGTATTTTTGATGGTTTAGAGTTATTAGATTCAAATAAAATGATTATTGATGGGTTATCAAATATATTGGAAGGAAAAGAAGATGGTGGAGAATTATTGGTAGAAGGCTTGAGTCTTTCTGAAATAGGCAACGTGTCCTATTATCTTGTAAAAAGTTATGAAAAATTAAATAGAAAATTTGATAAGAATGCTTTTTTAACTTTATATGAAGGTTTTTCTTTTTTTCTATCATATATATCTTCTTATATAGTTCCTAATGAAGAATTATCTTTTGAAAAATTAGTTGACATGACACTTTTTACAAGTTATAGTTCAGAAACGCTATCATCATATTTATTAAGTAGATATATATTGAATGAAAGATATAAATCAAAACTATTAGAAAAGGATATATTGGATGCTCGTATAAATAGTACAAAAATAACTTGGATATTCAAGAGATTCGCGACAACATATTATAAATCGAATGATGATATAAAGGATATAAGACAGATTTTTAATGCCTTAAGTGATATGTCTATACTTAACATACCTATACTTCTTATAAGTTCATTTTTTGAAAAGAACAATGTAAAGATTTCAGAAGACTTTCCATATTTTGCAAATTATTTAGCAGGAATCTCTTTAGGATATATAAAAGATGGAGAGAAATATATTTCAGATTTAATTAATTTATATAAAGAATTTAATAAAGATGATATTGAAATGAATTATATAAGATATGCAAAAATATTATACGAAATTTTTGAAAATCCTGAAATAAAAGGAAATAAATATATAAGAAATTTGATGAGCCGCGGAGGGGACTCGAACCCCTGATAAAGAGGGTCTGCAGCCCTCCCCCTTGGGCCGCTCGGGCACCGCGGCATATTAAAAAAATTAAATATAAACTTTAAAAAAGGATAAATTTATTAATATATAATGGTATATCGGTCAAATGGGGTTTCCAATTGATTTAAATTTTTTAAGAGAAAATAAAGAATTATATAGGGAAGTATTTAGAAAAAGAGGCTTAGATGAAAGCAAAGTAGATATAGCAATAGAATTAGATAATAAAAGGAAAGAATTGCAAAGGGATGTCGATAAATTAAAAAATAAGAAAAATATATTATCAAAGTTGTATGGTTTTGCATTAAGATATTTAAATAATAATATATCAAAAGAAGATTTTATTAAAAACGCAATAAATTTAGGATATGATATACACGAAGGAAATATAGATAGAGAATTTTTAAACAAATTGCAAGAAGATATAAAAAATATAGATGTAGATATAAGTAAATTAGAAGAAACCTATAAAAATACAGAAGATAATTTAATAGATTTATTATGGTCCTTTCCAAATATATTATCTTCAGAAGTACCTATAGGTGATGAGTCTTTAAATACTCCAATAAGATTTTGGGGAGTTCCTAGAGTATATGATATAGATTTATTTAAAGAACAAACTGAAAAATTTGGATGGAAGATAATTGAATTAAATGAATTAGCAGAAAGATATATTAAAAATAAAGAATTATTAAATGAAATAAATAAAATATTAGAAGATAAGGAAGATTTTAAAGAAATTAGTTTTAATGATATAATAGATTTTGAAAAATTAAATCAAGATAAAATAGTAGTATATAAAAAAATAGATCATGAATTAAAACATCAATATGATATATTAAGAGATTTTAATTTAGCAGATACTGATATTGCAGGTGAAGTTGCAGGATCAAGATTTTACTATGAGTTTAATATATTATCATTATTAGATTTAGCATTAAGCATGGAAGGAATAAAATATATGATAAATAAAGGATATAAATTTACTATACCGCCATACATGTTAAAAAGAGATGTATTAGATGGTATTATTACTTTGGATGATTTTGCAGATATGATGTATAAAATTGATGGAGAAGATTTATATTTAATAGGTACAGCAGAGCATCCTATAACTGCATTATATTATAATACAATAATTGAAGAAAAAGATTTACCGATAAAAATTATAGGTTGGAGTCCATGTTTTAGAAAAGAAGCAGGTTCACATGGAAAAGATACAAAAGGATTATTTAGATTACATCAATTTCATAAAGTAGAACAATATATATTTTGTAAACCAGAAGATTCAGAAAAATATCATCAAGAATTAATAAATAATTCTGAAGAATTCTTTGAAAAATTAAATATACCATATAGAAGAATTATTATAGCTTCTAAAGATATGGGAAAAAGAAATTATAAACAATATGATATAGAAGGATGGTTCCCTGGACAGCAAAAATATAGAGAACTAGTATCCGGATCTAATGTTACAGATTGGCAATCTAGAAGATCCAATATAAGATATCGAAAAAAAGATAATGATCTAGATTATGTACATACATTAAATTGTACATTGACTGCATTACAAAGAACAATAACATGCATATTAGAAAATAATTATGATTATAAGAATAATAGAATATTAATACCAAAATTACTACAAAGCTATGTAGAAAAAGAATTTATAACTAAATAAAAACTTTTCTTATAATTATTTTTAGAACATAAAATTTTAATAAATCTTCCAAATTTTTTATAAAGTTATTAACGAAGGAGGATCTTAATACCTTATAAATATATTATGATAGTTTATTACCTTGGGAATATTATAGGAATAATGGAAATATAAAGATAATGATAAAATATTTTATCTACACAATACAAGCTTAATAAAAAATATGAAAGCGTTTGGGTTATATTTGTTGTTAAATTTGTTACATTAGTTACCGTTGGTGGTGTTGCTTTAGTTACATTTGTAGTTGTAACTGTTGATATATTAGTGGTGTTTGTTGATGAATATTGAACAGAAAATGCATATGCTCCTGGTATGAATGGTAGTAACCTATTTAATATATTTCTATTAATATTCATAAAAAATATTAAAAAAAATTATTTATACATTTTTCCCCTATGACCTATATTAATTATATTTATTACCTTATTTTTAATAATCAATATCTAGTATAATTCTAAAGTCTCCTATTCTTAACCTACATAATTCTAATTCAAAACTTTTTAGTTTTAGTTTCTTTATATCAAATATTTTATATAAGTTTCTTTCTCCTTTATTTAAATATTCCAATATTTCTTTTAATTTTTCATTTAATCTTCCCTTTATTTGTTTATTATTAGAATCATTTAAAAATTTATTTACATCTTCTTTAAAATATATTCTCCATTTATTATAATTCATATTCTACAAATTTCATATTCTTTAAATCCTCCTTTTTTAATATTTCTTCTATTTCCCTTTCTTCCTTATCAGATACATAATCAATTAAATCATCATATAGATACCATAAAGATAAATCTGTTTCATTTAATAGATCTTTAATATATTGATCATATTTTAATACTCTTTCTTTATTTTTCTTATATAACAAATACAATATCATAATTTCTAATTGTTTATCTATTAATATCTTTTGTAATTCTGGTTTTTCAAAGAATTTTTTAATATATTCTTGTAATCCAAATTTTTCTAAATAATCATACTTTAATAGATCTATATCAAATATTATTTTTAGCATATCTCTTTCCAATTTATCTTGAATATTTGGTAATATTTTATCATATTTATTTTCTATCATTTTTCTATCTATATTTAAAATAGTAATTTTTGTTTTTAATATTATTGTAAGAAAGATAATTAAGAAAAAATATAAATTATTTTTTATAGCATCTATTAGATTTTCTTTTTTTAACAAATTTTCTAAAAACTGATCTAATATATCTTTATTTTCTATTTCTGATAAAATATCCACTAATATAAAACTAAAAGAACTAGGAAGATTGTCTTTTACTATTACAGTTTCTGTCATTATTATATATATTTTTATAAATCAATATAAATTTTGATTTAATTTATTAATTTATTTTATTAAATATTAAAAATATATGAATATTATTATTATACGGGATAATAGTTATATATACTATTTGAAATAGTTAATAAGTTGTTACGATTATATATTCATTAGAAGTTAATTAATCATGCTGGAAAAATATAGTAGAAATACTGGTTAATGAATTTATATAATCCATAATTATATATTAGAATAATTTATACTTGTGTACTGATATAAATTGTAGCGCTATTAGGATGGGATAGAATTGCATATTTATATAATATCATTTTTCTGAAAATATCATTATACGGTCTTTTATTCTTATAGTTTCTACAATAGTATTTAGATATTTATAAATGGTCTTGTAACTCCACTAAGAGGAGAATTCTCTTGTAATATATAAAAGAATATTTTTACCATTTTAATAAAAATAATATACTCCTAAATACCATTCTTTTCCTTTATCAATTCTTTTTACTTTATATCCATTTCTTAAGAATTTAGATATAATTAATTGAGGAGAACCATGTATTTCAATTACATATTCTTTTGAATATTTTAATACATTATCTGGTAAACATAATAAAGAATACTCACATCCCTCACAATCTATTTTTGTTACAAATTATCCTTCTTTATTATATATTTCTTCAAATACATCTTTTATTGATATTGTTTCTATTTTTTCATTACCAATTTCCAATCCTGTTGATCCATAACTTAAATTAATATAATTTTCTCCTTTATTACAATCTATTCCTTTATTTATTGGTATAATTTTATCTTTTAAATTATTTAATTCTATATTTTTTATCAATATATTATATGTTTCCTTTACTGCTTCATATGTATATACTTTCTTTGCTCCTCTTCTAATAAAATATATTGCGCTATCTCCCACATATGCTCCTATATCTAATACTACTTTATCTTGAACATTTAAGATATCATAATCAAATAGCTGTTTAATTAATAGTATCACAAGTCTATTTTTAATATAAAATTTTCCCAAGTTTTTTATATTAACTATATATTCGTCTGGAGAAATTATTTTTTCAATATCTTTGAATGAGATATATTCTTTCATAAAATAATAAAAGGTTCCTTTATATAGATTTATATTTTTCACTTTAATATAATCCCTCTTAAGTATAGCTACATTTAAAAAAAGCTTCAATCCTAATATGGGATGTCTTAGCGAATATTTTACGAAATCAATATAATCTTCAATCATCATAAGAAAAAATAATAAAAAAATTTTTAACTATTTTTATTAATACAACAATAAGTAACTTAAAAAATATTATTTAATTCTTCCAATAAAATATCCAATACCTTACAATATCATTAAATATAACTTTTAATTATTAATTTAGGATATTTCCAATTAGCTTTTCTAAAACTCTGTCTCTTTTTTATTAAATTTAAATATTCATTAACCTTTTCTTTATATCTTTTATCTTTTTCTAATTCTTTAAATTCATTTAAAAACTCTTTTGTATTTGTTCCATATTTATAATTTTTTACTCCGATAATAGAATCTATTTCTTTATGATATAATGCATCATAAATTATCCCAACATTTTTTGATATCTTTAATATTTCATAAAACAATATAGCATCATCCAAAGCTCATACATTTTTCATTACTTTTATTGGGATATTATTATATGCTTTTTCCAATATTTCTCTTTTAAATACTCTTGGGCAACTGCAATTTTACATGGATCTTTATAGCCATTAAATAATATATGCAATAACTTTCTATCAGAATCAAATAATTTTTCAGTAAATGTTTTTGGATTATAACTTTTTTCTTCTAATATTAAATAATCATGTTTTTTATATTATCTAAAATATCATCAAATAAATTATCTCTTATTATTATTTGATCTGAATCTAAAAATAAAATTATATCTCTAGAACTATTTTTAAATCGAATATATCTTGCATAAAATGGTTTTCCATTATCTTGTATAATTTTTGCATTACATTCTTTTGCAATTTCTATTGTTTTATCTTTGGAATATCCATCTACGATTATTATTTCATAATTATTATATCTTCAGAATTTAATGTTGGTATAATAACTGATATTAAAGGGCCATTATTCATACCTATATTAAGTTTGTAAGAATTATAAGGATATAATATTATATACGCTAAAGGACATTAAAAAATTTTTAACGTTCTATATAATATATAACTTTATAGATAATATATTCCCATAATATAATGCACACTAGAAAACAATATATTGTACAAGTGTTGTAAGTTATGAGTGTAATAAGTATAATGTATGATTTGTATCCCTCAATGAAGAAATTAAATAACTTTATATAATATTTTTATTTAAATTTATTTAACAAATTTATATAATGTTATATAATTGTCTACACATATTTAAAGTGAAGATTTATAAATAAACAAAATCAAAATTCATTTATGAAAATAGAAAAGCTATTGGAAGAATATAAAGGAGATAATATTTTTGAAAAAATATCAAAATATTGGTTTGATTTAATTAAACATATTGATGATAAAAAGGTGATTGTTTTTGATGAAAAAACAATAACAATTTATATACAAGATAAAAATGAATTCATGAATTTATGGTCTTGGTTAATTAATGGTCCATGTTTGGTTTTGCAAGATGTACATGGATTATTATTTAGTAAAGATATTTGGGAATTTAGAATATTCTATAATTTTACAGATTTATTAGATTTAAATACTGATAGAATTATATTCGTCAAGTTTTCAAATAATTCAAAATTAAATTTAAATCAAGATCTAGAAATTATAAATAAAGTAGAAGAACAATTTGCAATAAGAAATATTAAATGGGAAGGAACATATATACCTGTAGAAAATCAAGATTATATAGAAAAAATATATGCATTATTTTAATTCAATAATATTTGACTCATTCATATAGTTATTACTATTAAGATCTCCATTTAATATAATAATTTTTTCAATAAAATCCATAGTTTTCGGAATTCTTTCCTCATCATCTTCTTCTCTGGATCTTTCAGCCTTTTTATTACTAATTATTTCTATATATTTGTATCATAACTAATTAATTCAAACATATTAAAAAAGTCTTTCAAGAATACTTCATAAACTTCTTTTATATTTTTATCTGGGATAAAATTCCTTATATTCTCCTTTATTAAATAAAACATGTAAAGATTCTTCAAGACCAAATAAACTTGTATACGAATCTTTTTTCTTCGGATAATATTTATTATTTTTTAGTTTATCATTATTATATAAAAATATAATAATAGTTGACGTATCATAATATATTTTATCATTCATTTTTTATTTCTTCTAATGTATTTAAAACTTCAATTAATTCATCTGTAGACAATTCTCTAGTATGTGGTTTATATCCAATTATTTCATTAACACTCTTCGCTAAATGATTTATAAATTCAAAATATTTTACAAAGAATTTTTCATCTTTTTTATATAAAGAGTTATACAATAATGATATTGCAAAATATGGTTCTATCCCAACTTTTAATCCTAGGAAAAATAATTCTTTTTCATCTTTATCTTCTATATTTATTTCTTTTGTATTCAATACTCTATAAAATAAATCAATGTTTATATCTAAAGAAATCTTCGCTAAATATGGTATTAAATTCTCTTTAATTCTTATTATATCTAATTCGTCAATAACAATTGTATTGTCTTCTTTGTGATATTTTAGAATATAAGTTATTTCTTTCTCGCTAGATATTATTTTTTCATCTATTTTTTCAACTTTAACTATCTTATCTTTATATTTTCTGTAAACTCTATTTGCTATTTTTCTAAAATAATTGTCATCAGTAATTATTTTATAACTTACATTATATATTTTATCTAAGTTTTCTGGAAATCTATCTTTAACTCCTAATTTTCTTACTAGATAATCAATATCTTTAATGTTAGATATATTTATAGTTATTTCACCAGTTCCTGATGCAAAAATGTGATTAGACAACAATAAACCATTATTTAGTATATTGACATTTTCTATATAATAATAATGTTTTTTAACCTAATAAGTGAGTAAGTGGAAAATTTATAAAGTATATAAAACATATAATTACCTATAACAGCTTATTCATTTTTAAATATAAAAAGACTTTTAAAATAGCAAATTTTATTAAAAATACATTGTAATCATTACATATTTTAAAGATCCAGAAACATTATATTGGATCTATCTTATTATTATAAATATTCAATATAATTTATCAACATCAATTAATAATACTAAATCAGATGTATAATATTTTTTATCTATACCTTTTTTCCTATACTTTTTATATATTTCATCTAGTAAATCATATATTTTAATTAACTCTGGTATGGTATATTTTTCTGTTTCTTTAACAAATTCCAAAAATTCTTTATTGTTCACAAATTTTTGCCCGTATTCGGATATAATAATATTACTATGTATCCTAATGAAAGCATAAGTTTTTTGCGCATAATATAAATCTTTACTTTTTTCAGCAATTTTATAATATCCTTTTATTTTTTCTTCTAATTCTTTATATAAATTCTTTATTCCACTAATATCATTATTGTCTACTAATCCTATTGCCTTTTCATAATAATTTTTAACCTCAGAATCTATTAAAGATAGTTCTTTTATAACTGAGTAAGTATGCCAAGTATCTACTCCTCCGTCTACCAAAGGATCTTCAGATATTTTTGTTAATTTATCAATTCCTCTTTCATCTCTATAAAATAAGATCCTATAAGAATCTTTAGGATAAATTAAAAAAGCATATTTATCTATAATAACCAAATCTAACTTTCTTGGATTATATACTTCAATATTTTTGTTTATCTTTGGTAATTCAAAACCTTTCCTTTCCAAAAATCCTATTTCTCCAGTTTCTCCATTAATTTCTATTAATTCGCCTTCTTTAAATATGTTATTTGATATTCCAACAATTGCTGGAACATTATATTCTCTCGCATGAATCGCTACATGTGATAATAAACTTCCTAATTCTATTATTATCCCACCAAATTTATTAATTAAATATATATCATCATATGCTAACTCATCTGTTACTAATATTTTATCTTTTCCAATATTATTATAGTCAAATGTTACTCTCCCAATTATCTTTCCATAAGAAACTCCAATACCATATGTACTTGCTTTACTTATATTTATTTTTCTTGTTAATGGCCTTATTTGTAATAAATAGAAATCTCCTTTATATAATACAAATTCTGCATCATATGGATGATATATTTTTCTCAATATTTTATCAATTTCTCTTATTTTATTTATTTCATAATCAAATAATATTTTCCAATTTCTATCATTATAATATATATAACTGTCTGGATAAATTATGTAAAGATCTCTTATTTTTGCTCTACCAGATGTTATACCTGTAGGATCATTTACTGTTACTTCTATTATAATTTTATCATTGAATCCAAAAATTACTCCAAATTTTCCTTTTGTAAATTGTTCCTGTATTAATATATTCATCTTTACATCTCTTATTCCGAATTTTTCAGCATTTTTTGAAGAATTTAATATTCTTTCTATTGCATTTTTCATATCTTCTCTATTATATATATTTAATATAGATTCGAATACACCTGCTAAAGATAAGTCTTTCAAATCCTCTAAATTTGCAGAACTTCTAAATATTAATGGTCTACGATAATCTTTTAATTTATTTTCTAATTCGTTCAATATATCTTCAATATTATATTTTTTAATTGAATCATAAGGTAGGACAATGGATTTTGGAACATTTATTCCCATTTTTTTTGCTTTATATAAATTTGCAGCTTTATTTCCTACAGTATTTGAATCCTCAGATAATTCTATTATCATATCTAAACTATTAATTATTCTATATTTTTAAATATATGATAAATTTCAATGTAAAATTTAGATCAATTATTTAAATCCCTCTAAATATAAATCAATTATTTTCTTAAATTTTAATGCACTTTTATCCCAAGAGAAATTTTTATAATATTCAATTGCATTTTTACTCATTTTAATAAATAATTCATTATTTGTCAATAATTCAATAATTTTATTTGGCTTAATTCTTTTATATTATTATTTTCAACTAAAAAATTGATAATTATTTTTTATAGAATCTCTTAATCCTCTTACATTATAAACCAACAGAAACACAACCATTATGTATTTCCCTCAATAATACTTATTTCCCATCCTTCAACAACAGATGTCATAATAACAATTTTTGGTTTATATTTAAATAATTTAAATATTGAAAATAAAGATATTAAAGTTGGTAAATAATCTTATTCCAACTCTTAGTATTTTAATATTTTCCAAATCTTCAAAATTATTTAAGTTTTTATTCTTTGATGTAAAAAATAATATTTTATTATATTAAAAATATATGTTTCTGCACCATCAGATCTTCTATGTTTTTTATCTCTCCAATTATATATAAATATCATTTTACTTTTGAATATATTTTTCCTTCAGCAGGTTTTAATTTATTTAACATAAATCTAAATGGAGAATAATAAATTCTTATTTTAGTTAAAGAAAAGAACATTGCAGAAATATTTTTTAATAATTTTTTAATAAATATAGATTCTTCATCATATTTCCAATATACATATATTTTATTAATTGAAGATCTATGATAAAATGCATCTACAAACATATTACTATCATATGCAAAGCCTGTTATAATTGAATTATTTACAAAATAATATGCAGTTCTATAATTAAATCCTTTATACCCACTTTGTATATCATCGATCAATAATGTTTCTGGTAATAAAATCCAATTTAATAAAACGTATATCTTTGATAATATTTTTCTATACAATGGATAATTTTTAATTAATCTTTTTGTATAAACAAAATCGTATTTATTTAATTTTTCTCTTATTTTTTTAATTCCTAAATAATCTATCGAAGCATCAGCATCAGATAAAATAAAATATTTGTATTTATTTTTTAATCCCCATTTTATCCCCTCAATTATTGCTCCACCTTTTCCCAATTTATTTTCAAATTTTAATAAATGTATATTTTTATATTTTTTTGAATATTCTAGAACAATTTTATCTGTATTATCATTTCCATCAAATACTACCAATATATGAAAACCTGTTTTTATATATTTATCCAAACACTTTGATATTCTCTTTTCCTCATTATATGCGGGAATAATTATTAAAGTACTAGAATCGTCAAAATCCATTATATTATTTATAAGTTTTATTTTATAAATGGTAACCAAATATACCTTCTAAACCATAATATAATAAGTCTAGGTAATTCACTAGATTAATATTATCTATTTTAGTACTTTCTCCTAAATAAATTACATAGTCATTTTTTATATTATATTTATTTAGAAAATATTTCAAATTTTTAATATCATTATCCTTTATATTATTTTTATATTTTATTTCAATAGGTATTATGTTATTTTCTTTCAGTAAAATACAATCAATTTCTTTATTATTTTTTCTCCAATAATATTGACAATCTAAATAATTTATTATTTTTGTTTCAAATGATATACTTTCATCAACATTAAATAAGGATAAAGATAAACTAACATCATATGGATAAACTTTCCTTAACTTTCTACTTGATGATAAAGTTGATGGTCTAAAATTTTTCAATATTTTAATTAATTTTGAAAATTCTAATATTTTTATATATTTTTCTAATGTTTTCTTACTCATATTTAAATCTCCCGATAAATTATCCAAATTTAATATCATACCAGGTTTTGATAAAAATAAATATAATAATTTTTCCAAATTATTTATATCAATATTTCCAAATATGTCTAAAATATCTCCTTTAATAATTTTTGAAATTATTATTTCTTTTATATATTGTCTGGAATCTTCTATATTAAAATTAACAATTTCTGGAAATGGTTTATATAAATAATTATTGAATTCTAATTCTAAATTTCTTTTTTCTAAATTATAATTTTCCAATATTTTATTATTTTTTAATTCATAATATTCTTTTATATTTAATACTGGTAATTCAAAAATAAAATATCTACCTGCTAAATTTTCTATTGCATTCTTTTCTATTAATAAACTTGAAGAACCTGATAAAAATATTTTTATATTTGTAAAATTATCATAAATAAATTTAATCTTTGAACTCCAATCTTTTAATTTTTGTATTTCATCAAGAAAAATATATATTTTTTCTTTCCTCCAATCAATATTTGTAATCTTTGTATATATATCTAATAATTCATATAGTTCAATATCCTTATATTCATCAAATGAAAGATATAAAATTCTTTTTGGATCAATATTTTTATTCAATAAATAATCTATTATTTGAAATATTGATGTTGTCTTTCCAACTCTCCTTAATCCAGTTATAATTATTATTTGTCTATAATCTATGTATTTTATTATATTATTAAATATCTATCTTTTATATTCCTTCTTTTTATCAGGTCTTACATACTTATATAACCACCATTCATTTATATCTATTAATTTTTTATCTATCATATTAGTATATTATAGGAAACGAATATATTAACTATTCGTTTCCTTGAGGAAACTAATATATTTCTATAAAATTTATAAAATGAAAAAATTATAGTTTTCCATGTAAGAAATAATAACATTAGATTCCGAAGATAGATTATATATACCAAAAAATATAAGGGAAAAGTTAAAAACAAAAAAATTCATACTAAAGGTTGAAGATAATAAGATAATATTAATCCCTTATAATAATGATGAAATGGAAAAATTATATGGAATATTAAAAGATATTGAAATAAAAAGTGAAGATATAGATAAAAAAATAGAAGAAAAAACAAAAGAAATATTAAAGAATGATGGTTTATATTGATGTAAATATATTGTTTTATTTTTTTTACTGTAGATGAAAAATTTGGAAATAGTACAAAAGAATTAATAAAATAATATACTGATAATTTATATACTTTCGTATTAACAGTTTGGCTATTATATCTTTTAACAAAAGATAAAAATATTTTTGATTATTTAAAAAAATTAAAAATAAATATATTACCATTAAATGAAGAGATATCGAAAATTGCAAAAGATATAAAAGAATTAGATTTTGAAGATGCAATACATTATGCTACGATGAAATATTATAATATAGATAAAATAATATCAAATGATAAAGATTTTGATAAATTATGTAAAAGAATATTTTAATTTCCTTAATTTTAATATTTTATTATCTTAATACATAAATAAAATTTTTTATTTAGTTTTTAATAATTTCTAAGATTTTCTCTTTATTAGCTTTAGTAATAATTATATCAAATTTTTCTCTAAATCTTTCTCTAATAGAATATAATGCATCATCCTCTGTTATAAAAATTACTCTATCTCCATAAATTTCCTTATATTTTAAAGCTATAAGTAAATGCATAGCATCTTCTAGATGTATTCCATAATATAAAAAATCATTTAATCGCTTAAAATCAAGATTTTCTATTGAAATATCCTCTAATATTTCGATATTCAAAGGTTCTATTATATTTTTTCTAATAATATTATATATTTCAAATATGTTCTTATTTAATATATCTTTTATTTCATCTTCATTTGATCCTAATTTTCCGTAATATGATCCAATATATTTAAATTTTTTCCTAATTGTATTAAATGATACTTTCTTATTTATTATTAAAATTTCTGCTATGTTATCCATTAATATTTTGTTTACAACTTCATAATAAGTTATCTTAGATATTATATATCTTACTTTTATATTTTTATTTTTTTGTATATTTTTTCTTATTTCTTTAAAAAATCGTATTTTTCCTTTATTTCTATTATCACTATTTATAATATCCTCATAAATATTTAATATTTCATTAGTATCTAAATAAAAAGTTATTATATTATGTATTCTTTATTTTCCATTTCTTTTGTTTCCTTTACGTTTTTTTGGATTTAAGGAAATTACATATGGATATTCTTTTAAAAAACATCTATTAATTTTCTAGCATATTCACCGAATTCCGTAGGATCTATTAATACTTTCTCCTTTTTTCCTTTTTTCATATATAATATGTTAAAGTCATTTTTTATAAATTTTGCAAATTTTATAAATTCTGCATATTACCTATAGCCATTCTTTACCAACTTTATTATATCATTTATATCTGATACTTCAATATTTTCTGGATAATATTCTAAGTTATTTTTATCAGATGAAATTAATATTTTTCTACAATTAAATTTATTAAATTTATTTTCTATTTTTTTATCTTAGATTTATCAATATAATCTTTCTATTTTTCTTCTCCCTATATTAATATCCACAAAAAGATTTTTACTTTATCTTGAGTGTTACTTAAAAATTTCTCTATAATAAGGAAATTTTATAGAAATTTTAGTACATTCATGACAAAGATTTAATAAAAAGTTTGTCATATATATACATAATGAATGAGAATAAGATATTGGAATTATTATCATCATGGAACTTTTGGGGATCTGGTATAAATATAGGTATAGAAAGGAATATATCAAATAAAATAGTAGAATATATTGAAGGTATAAATAAGATTATTGTACTATATGGAATAAGAAGATCTGGAAAATCATATATATTAAGGCAAATAGCAAAAAAATTAAGTGATAAGTATGGAAAAAATAATATATTATATGTAAACTTTGAAGAATCTGGATTTGTTGAAAAATTAAATTTAGAATTTTTAAATAAAATTTATTATATTTATAAGGATTATGTAAAACCTAATATAAAACCAGTAATAATTTTGGATGAAGTACAAGAAATAGAAGGATGGGAGAGATTTGTAAGATCTTTGAATGAAAAAAATGAAGCAATAATTATATTATCTGGAAGTAGCGCAAAATTGTTATCTAAGGAAATATCTACAATATTATCTGGAAGGACTATTAATTTTGAAATATTTTCATTAAGCTTTCAAGAATTTTTAGTATTTAAAAACTTTAATAACTTATTAAATCTAAATAAGTTGAAAGAATTATTAAGAGAATATATAAATTTTGGAGGATTCCCCGAAGTTGTATTGGAAAATAATAAAGAAAAGAGGAGTGAAATTCTAATCAATTATTATAATACTATTGTTATAAAGGATGTTGCTTTAAGATATAAATTAAAAAATATTGAAAACTTAAATTTTCTTTCAAAATTTATTATTTCCAATGTTGGTAATTATATAACTTATAATTCTTTGGAGAAAAAATATGGTATACCAGTAAAAACTGCTCAAAGGTATTTAGAATATTTAAATGATGTTAGACTTTATTTATATTTAAATAATTTTTCATTTAAATTAAAAGAAATAAATAAATCTCCTAAAAAAATATATACAATTGATACAGGTTTTTATACATCATTAGGATATAAAGTATTACCAGATAATATTGGAAAACTAATGGAGAATATTGTTGCAATTGAATTATTTAGAAGAAAAAGTTATTATAATAAAAATCTAGAGATATATTATTTCAAAGATTATCAACAACATGAAATAGACTTTTTAATTAAAGAAGGAAATAATATAAAACAATTAATACAAGTATCATATATTAATAATTATGATGAAATAGATAAAAGAGAAATAAGATCATTATTAAAAGGATATAATTTATTTAAGGAATACAATCCTGAATTATTAATAATTACTTGGGATTATGAAGATACAAAAGTTATAGATAATGTAAATATTAAGTTTGTACCTTTATATAAATGGTTATTGAGTGTATAAGTATATACGTTATCGATTAAATCAAATATTGAATAAATGTTGATAATAATTCAATGATGTCTTTATATTTAACTCTTTTATATTTCTATTTTTCAAACAATTTAGTAGTATTATTCCATAACTGATTTAAATGGAATTTTTTAAAATAGAGCCTACCCATTTATAAATCTTGAGAACTTCAAGTTCTCATAATTTATAAATACTTGAGAAAAATATTTTCTCATGGATATTAAAATTTTAAGGGATATTAACCCATGGTGGGATAATGATAATTGGAAAGATCATGATTATCATTTAAATATACTAAAAAGATCAAGATATATTTATATACCAAAATGGATAGATAATATTTCTTTAGAACCATTTAGTTTAAATTTTGTTATAGGACCAAGGCAAATTGGTAAAACAACAGGTTTAAAATTATTAATAAAAAAATTAATAGAAAATAATAAAATAAATAATGAAAAAATAGTATATATTGATTGTGAAATATTTCCAAATTTTAAGTATTTAGAAAAATATTTGTTATATTTTTTAGAAAAGGATAAAGAAAGAATATTTATTTTAGATGAAGTTTCTTCTTTAAATTATTGGTGGAAACCAATTAAATTGTTAATTGATTCTGGAAAATTAAATGATAGTATTGTAATTACTACTGGCTCAAGTTCATTAAAAGTAAAAAAAGATATAGAATTATTTCCAGGAAGAATTGGTAAAGGAAAGATCATAGAAGTATTACCATTAAATTTTAAGGAATATATAAAATTACATGGAATAAAAGATTATAAAAAAGATTATGACAAAATAAATGAATTATTTAATAAATATTTAGATACTGGAGGATTCTTAAGTATATTAAATAATTTGCCTTCTATAGAAATATTAAAGGGATTTATAAATGAATTTATAAGATTTAATAAAAGCGAGGAAATAATAAGAGAAATATTTTCATCCTTAATACCAAAATTACCTTCTTCTTTAAGCTATAGAACCATTGCAAAAGATACATCAGGTTATTCATATAAAATAGTGCAAAATTATATAGAATTCTTAAAAGATCTATATATAATAGATATTGCACCTTTAGTAGAAGGAAAGAAGATATTATATAGAAAAGAAAGAAAAATATTTTTTAGGGATCCTTTATTATTAAGATTATTCTCTGAATGGAGTAATGTAAAATATTTAGAAAGTGCATTATATGAAAATATTGTACAAGAGCATTTATATAGAAAGTATGGGGAGATTTATTATTATAAAAATTCTTATGAAGTAGATTGTATATCTAATAATTTAAAAGTTGAAGTAAAGGAAGGTAAAAGTCATAGAAATTATCCAAAAGATGTTATCATTTTGGATAAAGAAAATATACCAGTATTTTTAATAAATTTATTTTAATTCTTAATAGTAATCTATAGCTATAAAGTATTATATCAATTTTCAATTTATTTTTTAATTAAAAAATTGTAGTTATTATCGAAGGTACAAGTATATTTAATTTTCATGTAAAATTATATCCTTTAATTGCTTGCGATAGTAAAAAATTATTAATTGATAATCCAAAAATATATATTGATAAATATTAAGGATATTTAACAACAATAATGGGTTTTGAGAAAGATATTAAAGAATTATAAGAAATTTCTGAAAAATAAAAAATAATAATAAATAAATTTTATAAATAAAAAGAAAAATTAAAGATATATAATAAAATTTTAATTTTTGATTAATATTATATACGGTATGAAGAGCTTGGAAGGTGGCGGAGCAGTTGGTATAATACTAAAAGAAGATAAGATTCTTCTAGATCTGAGAAAAAGAAGCAATGGAGCAAACTTATGGGAGATAGCTGGTGGTGGTATAGAGAAAGATGAAACTCCTGAAGAAGCAGTAATTAGGGAATTAAAAGAAGAATTAGATATAAATGTAAATAAAATTAGATATTTAGGTGCAAAGAATCATGCAGTCCATTGGGGTAATTTAGAAATAGAACATTATTTCCTGATTGAAGAATACAATGGTAACCCAATCCCTAAATCAAAGGATGAATTAATAGAAGTTAGGTGGTTTAGAATTAATGATTTACCATTTATAATAAATCTCGGTTGGAGGGTATTTGATGCAATGTTTTTTCTTTCTAAAATTAATAGAAATTACAAAAGAATTTATAATATCTTATCTAATAATGACCCCAGGCCATTAATAAGTTACCCTTACTTTTCTTATTCTGGCACCATCTATAATCTTTCAGATATTAATATAGAAGATCATATTAAAGGAACAATAGAAGGCTGTAAAGGTCCAGTTTTATGTATATATCCTAGATATGATAAAATTATTTCTAACTTATTAGATAAATTTGGAACTATCGATGTATTAGAACTTAATCCAGATTATATATTTTTTCTTAAAAATAGATATGGGAATAAAATTGAGTTTATAGATGGTCTAGCAGAGAAATTTAAATCCAATAAGAAATATGGTCTAATTTTAGCTATTAATATTTTAGAATATATAAAAGACATATATTCATTTCTAAGTAATGTTAGAAGTTCAATTGAAAAAGAAGGATATTTTATCCTAACGATTAATAGTTTTAATTTAAATTTTAGAAAACTATTCAATAATAAAAAAATAGAGATAGATTTTCTAATAATGGCTCTAGAGAATTTAGGTTTTAAAAATAAGATAATTCCTATAAAATTGGGGAAGAAGCACTATATTTATCTAGTAATAGCAAGATTAGAAGATAATATGACTTAAAAATTCTATTTTAAAGTAGATAATCAATTTAAAAAGATTTAACTTATAGATATCTTAATAATTATATGTTTATCAAAACTTATCAATTTTTTATATATTGTTAAAATTATGGAAAATTTATTTATTTGATTAATTTTTATTTTTCTATTTATTATATCATAGCTACAAGGATTGTAACAATATCTAGTAAAATAAATTTTAATAATTCAACAAATAATTTAAATATAAATAATGGTATTTATTTACCTGCTTTTTGTAAAGATATAAATCAATTTTCAGAAATATGTTTGGTAGAATATATAAGGGGAGTTGATATTATAGTAATTAGACTACAAACAGGATCTAAATATTTAAATTTAACTTTAGAATCTCTTTTATATGAACCTGTTAGATCCACAGCTATAGGGCTTCTTATTGCCGATACTAATTTAGAAAAAAGAGAAAGGATATATACTACATCCTTGAAATTTATAAAATTAGAATATCCAATTATATATGAGTTTTATAAATTAAATAATAATAAAAAATCTAGTTCTATAATATCAAATTAACTATTTGGAATATTATTAGCATCTATGGTATATGATGTTTCTTTCATAGCTTTTGGGCATTTAGTTGATGATCATGTTGGATCTGGAATTGCTTATATTATATCAAAAAATAATTTATCAAAAGAAAAATATATAAAATATATAATAAATACTGGTAATTTTAATATTTCAAGAGACGAGTATTCAAATATTAAGTCTTTAGTAAAAGGTTATGGGGATATTGTAAATATATTAGTTAATTCTATGTATAATACTACATTAAAAGGATTAATAGATATAATTTACGATATAGAAGAAAAAACTAAGAAAAGATATATAGACAAACCTATAAAAAAAGTATTATACGAGTCAACAAGTTTAGCTCCAATTTTATTATTATATTCTATGTTATTAAATGATGAAAATAATAATAAATATCCAAATAATTAATAAGCCTTGGAGGAGATTTGAACCCTGGTAAAGATGGTCTACAGCCTCCTGGATTACCTGGGTACTATAGCATATAATATTTTACTATCTTAACTTTTATATTAGATCCATATTTATCTTTTAAACCAATAGAATATTAATATACCGGCAACAAATATTATAAAGAATATGAAATAGTATGTATTGTTATTTATTTCTATATCTTGATTAAATTGAATAGTTATATTTTGAGAGCCATTAACAAAAACACTTTCTCCATCTTCATAATAAATTGTATTTGTAAACAATCTTAGATATTTATATTCTGTAGGATCTATCTTAAATGAATCTCCATAATTTAAATAAAATGATGTATTTCCTACTGTAGTTGTTGTTCCATTAGAAAATGTAATATTTATAAGAAAGGGTGTATTTATATTTATTAAATCTTGTATACTACAATAATTTGATAGATTTAGATTTTCTGGATTGTTTATATTTATATCTATATTGTTATTTTGGCAATAATATCTTTCATTATTTGATATCTGATTAATGTTATTAAAATAAATATTTATTGTAGATCCATTGTTAAACCATAGAGATGCGTTTTCATCATAATAATTATTATTTATATAATATGAGAAAGGTGAATAAATATTTATTAAATATTGGAAATTACAATAATCTAGTAGATATATACTAGTTGGAGAATCTATATAAAATTGTAAAGTATTATTTTGACAGTAGTATCTTTCATTATTAGATATTTGATTTATATTATTTAGGTAAATGTTTAAAATAGTACCATTGTTTTCCCATATAGATATATTCCTACTATAGTAATTTCCATCTAAGTAAAATTGAAATGGAGAATAAATATTAACTAAATCCTGTAAAATATAGTTAGGTATTATATAATAATTTTGATTCATAGTAAATGACAAATAATTACTATTATAATTTTGACCATTTGCATTTATACCATCTAAGAACATTCTATAATAAGGGGATATATAATAACTATTTGGGAAATCTAAATTAACAGTTTGTCCGTAGGGGTAATAATTCACATATGAACTACCATTATTTGGATAATATATAAATAATTCATAATAATTTCCCGGAGTTAATTGTCCTATATCTTGGCTACCGGTACTTAATTCTACAGATCCATAATTTAATGAATTTACATTTACATTAGAAACTGATTCTGCGGTAGATATACCATAATTAAAAAAATTTTCTACTGGAGATAAATATTCTTGTCCATTATAATCATATAGAAAGTATAAAGACAAATAAGCGTTTATATTATTTATATATGTACAATAACTATTATATGGACCACTAACAACCAATTCAGCATCTGTTGAGGCCCCTTCGGGTGTTTGATATGGCTCTACAACAATACTATAATTTATAGAAGGTACATATATGGTTACATTATCATACCAAATTATATTTTGTCCATCAAAACTATAACCAAATTGTATTTCTGGATAAGAATTGTTTTGGGTAATGTTTATGATTAAAAATGCATTTAATGGGTACGATAAATTATAACCATATGTACTATAAACATAATAAGATCCATTATTTAAATTACTAAAATATACTGCACCAGAACCATAGATACTATTATTATTTAATAAACTTGGAGAAGAGGTTCCATTCCATACATTATCTTCAAAATAATAATATCCTCCTGTATTGTTTATTTGTAGTACATTTTGCAACCAATAATATTGAAGACCATTATATGTATTATCTACTAACATAACATTGAGTTGTATAGATTCTGAATCATCATTACTAGCATACGGTCCGATATCACATTCTTGATCTACAGAACCTGAAATATTATTTATATATATTTGACCAATAAATTCGTTAGTTGTATATGTATAACCTTCAAGATTATTAGAATTAATACCTAAATCTGCAATTCCAATTGGTCTATAAGGATTTATGGGATTTTGTGTAAGAGAATATAAAAATTGAACAAAAGAATTACTATATCCATTATTATCTATTACAATATAATAATTTCCTTGATTGAGATATAATTGAGTATCTAGATTATTTGTATCATAATAGTATATATAACTAAAATTATAACCATACTCAAAATCATAATAATTGGAATCTGTCATTACATAAAATTGTATTGGATTATTTGAAATTAGATTTAGATCCAAATATTCTGGAGAATTAATTGATATATTATAATATTCATAGTAATTCGATAATAATTCAAAAATATTGTTATAAGAACTACCATATGGATTTTCCAAAGAAAAAATTGTTGTATTTTGTGGTAAATTGTATTGTTGGAAATAATTACTCGGAGCATTTTGTATATTATATCCAAATAATTGTTGAGGAAATATTTTATATAAAAAAATTAGCATTATTATCACACTAACCGTTCTTAAATATTTCATTAAACTTTTCTTATAAAAAATTTTATAAATATTCCCTATTTACTATCTCTTAAATATCTATAAACTAATTTTCCTAAATTAGTCAATCTATAATATGTATGATGCATTCTAACCTGAAATTGTTTCTTTAATCTAGCTGTAGTTCTTTTCACAGTCTTTAGATGAACTTCTTCAACAATTTTTAAATCTAGTAATTCTAGAATTATTTTTTGTATTTTATCTATATCTATTTTTGTATATTTATTTATATTTTTTATATAGTCAACATTAGCAATTTTTAAATGTTCCATAATTTTTAAATAATCAGGATCTGTAGATAATAATTTAGCTAATAATTTTATTTCCTCGTCCTTCATTTTTTATCTATTTATGAAAATAAATTTTAATATTTTATTACTACTAAAAAGTAATGTTTTTTAATTTTTGTATAAATATCTATTAATGAGTAAAGATTTTACATTAGATGATTTCTATAACCTACCATTGGAAGATCGGCTGAATATAATATTAAAATCTATAGACAATGTACTTATGACATTGTCATTTATATTATATGATCCTAATATCAAAGATAAAATAGTTTATGAACAGATAAGGGAGAAATTAGATAAATATTATACTGGAAAATTAGCTAGACTTAAACCCTCTACTAATAATCCATACAGAGAATATTTTAAAAGATTTGAAAATATGCATCTATTAGAAAAAGAACATAAAGAATATTATATAACTACTTTCGGAACTAATATTAAAGAATTTCTTAAATATTCTATAAAAAAATATGTAGAGCTAGATATAGATTCTAGATCTATTTTTAAAGATAGAAAATATTTAGATGGGTTTATAAAGGCTACTGAAAAATTTTATATTTTAAAATATATAGGAGAAAATCCACAAGTAGATAGATATCAAATTATGAAAGAATTTAAATTAAATGAGGATTCTGTATATCAGGTAATTGAATGGTTAAAATATACTGGCCTAATAAATAAATCAAATTATAAAATTGCAATCTTAAAAATAGATCATCAAGCAATAGAAAATATGAGTAATATACTTGAATGTAGGGATAAATTTAAAGAATATTTACATAATAAAGATCTTGCTAGATCTATAAATTTTTATTTATCTAAAAGAAAGTCTATAAAGTCATTCTTAGAAGATTTAGACAGATATGATATGATTAGATTAAAGGAATTATGGGAAAAGATGAAAGAACACAAGATTAAGATGAGTTATTATAAAGATATAAAATTATTATTAGAGGTTTCGAATATAATAAAATTAGAATGTTTTAAAGGACCTCTTTATATTAAGACGACAGAGAAATTTAAAAGATTATATGAGAACATAATAATACCAATAGATCGGTTAATAAACAATAAAGATGAATTATACAAATATTATAATTTTAGTTTATCTGATGAAGATATAAAAAAAGCAATTAAGTTATATTATAGTAAATCTATTAGAAAGATGAAGCAAAAAAGTATATACTAATTATTAATCCTTAATCTGTAATATAGAAGAAAGATTATTAAACTATTTTGTCAGGTAATATATAAAGATGAAAATCGATATTTATATATTATAATAAAAAATAATAATATTTTTTGTTATATAGAATTATGAATCCTAAAAATGATCCAGATAAAAAAAATTTTTATACATATAATATAATAGAAAAAGCTTATATAAGAAAAGCCAGGGCAATAGATCTCTTTTTATTTTATGAGTATATAGAAAAGATATTAAATGAATTTCCAAAGATAAATAATGAATATATCAATATAATTAGATCATTTTTAGAAAATATATATTATTTAATATCAAATCCAGAGGAAAATATAAAATATTTAAAGTATGTAGTGCATTTAGAGTTAGAAGCCGAGAGGTTAGAAAAAGAAGGACTCAAGAGGTTAAATTATTTTATTGATTTTTCTTCAGTAGATGATAATATTATAAAGCTATTAAATGGGGTAAGAATAGATATAAGAATACTAGAACTATTGTTTTGGAATGCTGTTAAAAATAATATGATAAAGGATAATCCAAATTATTTAGTAATAGCGCATTTTTTAAATATGGCATCAAAGTATATATTTTATTATATCGTAAATAATTATTATGAAAAATTAAAACCATTAGAAAGAATTAATACTGATATAAATCTGAACAAAGAAGAAGAAGATAAGTATAAAAAATATTTAGAAGCTTATAAAGATAAGAGTTTAAAAGATTATTTATAATAGCGAATATATAAATTTATTTATAGATTATGAGGGGAGGTCAATTTTTATAAAAAATTTTTAATACATTAAAAATTATGAGATTTAGTTTAATAAATTTAGGTTGTACAATGAATAAAGCTGAAGGAGAGATTATGAAAAATATATTAATTAAGGAGGGTTATGAGTATACAGAAAATCCAGATAGTGCAGAAGTTTTATTATTAAATACATGTACAGTAAAAAGTCCTACAGAAAATCATGTTTTAAGACTAATAAATAAATATAAAGATAAAAAATTATTATTAGCAGGTTGTTTAGTCCAACATCAACCAGAATTATTTAAAGAATATCCATTAATTGGTTTAGATCATATAGAAGAAGTAGATAAAGTGTTACAAGATTACTTAAATAATAAAATAGACCAATTATTGGATAGAAAAAATAATAAAAAAATATTAATATCAACTGATAATTATCCTATAAGAACAATAATTTTACAAGAAGGATGTTTATGGAATTGTTTATACTGTGCAACAAAATTAGCTAGAGGAAATGCAAGATCATATCCTCCAGAATATATTTATAATGAATTAAGAGAGGCAAAATTAAAAGGACTAAAAATAATATATTTTACAGGTACAGATCTAGCAACATATGGTCATGATTTAAATATTGATTTAGCAGATTTATTATTAAATATAGATATTAAGGGTAACTTTTTTATAAGAGTAGGTATGGCAAATCCAGGAATCTTAAATAAGTTCTTTGATAAATTATTAAAAGCATATGAGAATGAAAGTATATTCAAATTTTTTCATTTACCGGTCCAATCAGGATCTGATAGAGTATTAAGGACTATGGGTAGAGGATATAATATAAAACAATATCATGAATTAATAAATAAAATAAGAAAGAAATTCTATGAAGCTACTATATCTACGGATATAATTGTAGGATATCCTACAGAAACTGAAGAAGATTTTAATAAGACATTAGAACTTGTAGAAGATGTAAAATTTGATATAATAAATATATCTAAATTTTGGCCTAGAAATAAAACATTAGCAGGTAAATTATATAAAACATTACCAGGTAATATAGTAAAAGATAGATCTAAAAAATTAAAAGAATTATTCAATAAAGTTGCATATGAAAGAAATAAAATATGGTTAAATTGGGAAGGTTACTGTATTATTGAATCTAAAGGTAAAAATGATACATGGATAGGTAGAAATTATGCATATAAACAGATATTAATAAAATCTAATAAAAATTTATTAGGAAAAATAGTAAAAGTTAAGATAAATAATATAACATCAATAGATCTAAGAGGAGAATTAATAGATATAAAGGAAGAAAATTTATTAGAGAAAACATTATACTAATGAAAGCTGTTTTGTTTGGTAATATAGCTTCTGGAAAAACAACTACATGTTCTAGATTAGAAGATATGATATTTAAATGTAATGAAGTAGAATTAGATGATTTAAGTATATTAGAAAAAGAAAAGGATATATTAAAAAGAGAAAAAATATTTTATTACGAATTTGAGAAAAAAGAAAAGGATTTAAGATATATAAATTCTAGTACAAAATTAATAATAATACCATTTTTAGAACATTTCGGATATTATAAAGAAGCAAGAGAAATAGAAAGTAAAATAAATTATGAGGATTATATTATTATATATTTAAAAACAGATCCAATGATTTGTTATTATTTTTATAATAAAAGAGATAGAATTGATAAAAATTTTTGGAAAAAAGAAGATTTTTATAATTTACATAAATATATTGATAGATTTTTCGAAAGAAATAAAGATAAATTTAATAATTATATTATTATTGAGAATATAGATCTAGAATCAAGAGTAAAAATCATAAAAACATATTTAGAAAATATATTACTTAAAAAATCATAAATTTTTTATATTATTTACTATTTCTTGTGCTGTAAAAGGATCTCCAGTATGTTTTAATATTTTATCTTCAATATCTATCCCTATTTCTTGTTTTACTAATTTTGCTAATTGTCCAGTTAAGTTATGTTCTATATCTACAATTTTATTTGCTTCTTCTAGCATATATTTTATTTCTTTTGGAAATGGAGATAGATAAGAAATTTGTAGGAATTTCCATCCTTTCAAATATTTTAAAGATTCTAAAATTGGCATCTTATTAGAACCCCAAGATATTATTATTTTATTTCCAGACCCATATATTCTATATGGTTCTAATTCATTTACTTCTTTCTCTATGATTTTCATTTTATTTAATCTTTTTTCACTCATTGCTTGCCCAATGTCTGGCTCTTCAGTTTCTATACCAAATTCATCATGTTCGTATGATACTGCTTTAACAATAGAATCAAAACCTGGTATTGCTCTTAATTGATATCCTTCTTTTGTTATTTTATAATTTTTATATTCCTTTGGTGGGTCTAAATCTATATATCTACTTACTTCTATATTTGGGGAATATATTTCTTTAAAATTAGTTTTAGATTCACCCATAAATAGATCAAATAATATCATAGCTGGTACATTATACTTGTATGCTAGATGAAATGCTTCTATAGTCCTTTCAAATGCTTCTGCAGCATCACCAGGTGATATTACAATTCTTGGAAATTCTCCATGTCCTATATTTAATGCTTCTAATAAATCTGATTGGTCTGTATGCGTAGCCATACCTGTAGATGGTCCATATCTTTGTCCCCATGCAATTACAATGGGTATTTCTGACATACCAGATAAACTTATAGCTTCGGACATCAAATCAATTCCTCCACCTGATGAACCTATCATTACTTTTGCTCCTCCATATGAGGCACCAAGTCCTATATTAATTACCCCTATTTCATTATCTGGTTGATAAGTAACATAATTATATTTATCTTTCAATGATGCAAGAATAGATAATATAGTTGATGCCGGTGTCATTGGATATGCTATATATAAATCCAGTCCTGCAGCAATTGCACCTAAGGCTATGGCTTCAGATCCAGATAAATAAAATTGTTTTTCATAATTATTTTTATCTACTTTTATAGAATTATTATTAAAATCATTATATATATAATCTATTATTTTTAATTCTTCAGGATCTTTGATTTTCTCTTTATAAATTTCTTCTACTATTGATTTATCAATATTTAAATATCTTAAAAAATATGTTAATATTATTGTATTTTCATATTTTCTATTTATATTATATTTTTTAATATAATAATATGTATCTACATCTATTTTTTTATTATATATTATAGATTTATTCCCGAATATACTACCAGTTTCTTTTAATTTATCTTTATGTATGTTTATAGTATTCTGATCAAAGGCAATTATATAATCAAAATCATTATTATCATATGTGTATATTTTTTCTTTTGATATTGTTACAATATTATAATTATGTCCTCCTCTGATTAAACTCATATACCATCTATAATTAAATACATTATAACCCATTTTAATAAATATTTTTGATATTATATCTGCAGTAAATTCTATTCCCTGTCCAGCCTGTCCTCCGATTAAAATATTTATATCTGCCATAGATAAATATGATCTACTGTTATTTAAATCTCTTTTTAACTTAAATATTGTGGTAAATTTTATTAAAAGGTATATGTATATTAAATATAAGATTTATTATATCATATTTTTATATGAAATTGAATAAAAATATTATGTATTATATATTCTCAATAATAGGATTAATAATTTCTATATTTGATTATTATCAATATTATATAATAAATTATCAGATAATACCCCTATGTACTACTAGCAAGATATCTAGCAGTTTACAAATAAATTGTAATGCAGTACTAAGAAGTCAATATTCTAGAATATTCTCAATACCATTGGATATATTTGCAATGATATACTTTTTATTAGATATACTTATATATAGATTTTTTAATAATAAGAGAAGAATAATATTCTTTTGGAGATTATTAGGATTTTTATTTGTTCCCTATCTAATATATACAGAGATATTTTTAATACATTCTATATGTATCTATTGTACTATAATGCAGCTAATGATAATACTCAACTTTATTTATTTATTATATGACAGGTTTTCTATAAAACAACCAAGATCCGATTAAGTTATTATATTTATGTTTTGGATTGTCGAATAATGAATACAGTTTTTTATATGATATGTTTCTTGGATCATTTTTAATAAAATTATTTTTTATGGATACATATGCTATACCCCCAGGTCTTAATACTCTCTTGATATCCATGACTAATTCTTCATGTAATGTAGTACAGCATAATACATCTTTAGAAAATAAAAAATCTATGCTATTATCTTCAATAACTGATAAATCTCTAGATACAAAAGTTTTTACATTTTTTATGTTATATTTTTTTATTTTATAATTTAATATATCTACCTGTTTAGGGTCTGAATCTATTGCATATACAGTACCATCTTTTGCTAATTTAGAAAAAATTAGTGTATAATTACCAGGACCAGACCCATGATCTAAAACATTCATATTAGATTTAACTAATTTAAATATTGATTTTGGATTGTCAATATATTTTATTATAAAATTATCCAACAATATTGGATTTATTCTTCTATCTTCTATCATAGTTAATAATTTTTTATAATAATAATTAAAAATTTATCAAAAATCTTATATATATTAAAAAATTCTATAAATCTATGGTAAAAGTTTTAGTATTAGGCGCGAGATTTGGTGGATTAAGTGCAGCATATACCTTAAGAAGAATAACAGATAAAAATGTAGAAATAAAAGTAATTAATAAAAGTAAATATACATATTTTAGACCGGCATTCCCACATTTAGCAGTTGGATACCTAGAAAAAAAAGATATTGAAATAAATTTAGAACAAGAATTACCAAAAAAAGATATAGAATTTCAAGAGGGAGAAGTTACAAAGATTGATGCAAAGAAAAAGTTAGTATATTATACTACTAATGGTAAAGAAGTAAAAGAAGATTATGACTATCTTATAATAGCATTAGGAGCGCATTTGAGTTTTGAAGAAATTAAAGGATTTGAAGAAAACGGATTTAGTGTATGCGAACCTGAATATGCGCTAAAATTAAGAGAAAGATTAAAGAATTGGGATGGTGGTACAATTGCTATAGGATCTGGTAAATTCCATCAGGGATCGAATCCAAAACCAGAAGCACCAGAGACTTGGACTCCACGAGCAGATTCTGCATGTGAAGGTCCTGTATTTGAGTTATCAATAATGTTAAGAGGATATTTTGCGAAGAAAGGCGTATTAGATAAGACTAAATTTATAGTATTTTCTCCAGGAGAATACTTATCAGATCTATCAAATGAAAATAGATCAACTGTAAATGGTTTATATAAGTCTTTAGGTATAGAATTAATAAATGGATTTGTGGTTAAAGAAATAGATAAAGATAAAGTTATATCTGAAGATGGAAAAGAGATAAAAGCAGATTTGACCATAATATTACCACCATATTCAGCAAATCCTGTGTTGAAAAATTCTACAAAAGATTTAGTAGATGATGCAGGTTTCGTAATTACTAATAAATATATGCAATCTATAAACTATCCCGAGGTCTATGCAGTAGGAGATTCTAATGCAATTACTGTTCCAAAATTAGGATACTTGGCGGTTATGAGTGCAAGAGTTGCAGCAACTCATTTAGCAAGAACTTTAGGATATAATGTAGAACAAGAAGAATATAATCCAATGGTTGTATGTGTTGCAGATAATCCATATGAAAATATGGCAATAGAGGTTAATGATAATTCCTGGTATGGTGGAAATATTAAAAAAGCGACTCCATCAAAAATAGCGCATCTAAAGAAAGAAATGTTTACAAAGTATTATATATGGTCAAAAGGAGATATGGCCTTAGAAAAATTCTTAGCTTCATGGTAAAATGGTCGAGTTATCTGATGAAGAATTAAAATCTCTAAAAAAGTTTATAGAACTATTGAATATAGCAGAAAATAAATATGGATTAATATCTTTATTAGAAGGAATATTAGAAGATGAAAAAGCAGTAGGAAAATTATTATCACATATAACTTCTGATGAAGCATTGTCAATAATATCAGAGAAAGAAAATATGTTAAAAATTATAGCAAGTATTGGTGATGGATTAGAAGAACAAAATAAAGTAAAGATAAATGGATTAATGAGTATATGGAAAGCAACACATGATAAGGATATACAAAAAGGATTATCTTTAGTATTTACTATTTTGAAAAAGCTAGGATCAAAGTTTTAAATTTTTTACTTGTTTTTAATATTCATTGATAGGTAATTAAAGAAAAATATTTAAAGTTAATTTTAATATATTTTTTATGGAAAATAAAGAGATAATTGGTTGGATTGGTATGTTACTAGCAACTTTTTGGGCAGGAGAACATCTACCAGTAGCGATAGCATTAACATCAAAATTAGGTCCAATAGTAGGAGCATTTGTAGGAATGTTTGCAGCACTATCGATAATATCAGCATTAATATTCCTATTAAATTGGAAAAAATATTATATGCCAAATTTAGTATTTTGGATATTGATGTTTATATTGTTATTAGCAGGATACGTAGGTTATTTAGCAGGAGGAAATATATCAGCATTATTCGCAAATCAATTAGCAGAATATGCATTAGTAATAGATATATTAAATATAATATTGGCTTTTGCTATATGGAAAGTAGATGCAGAATAAATTTTAATTTTTTTCATATCTAGATATTTTTAATATTTTACTTCTAGGAAATTCTTTCTTCATTAATTTATCTAATACCTTTTCTAATTGATCAAAATTAGTTAAATATCTCTGAATAGTATAGCCATGTTCATATATCTCGAAAAAAATATTATCCTTTTTTATGATGTCTAACCATCTATCTTCTTTATAATTTTTTATTCTAATTATTTTATTATTATCTATTTCTTTGCAATATTTTAATACAGTATATATTATATTCTTTCTTTCCAACCAGGTCATAATAGATTATTATAAATTAATAATTAAAATTTAGAGGATATATTGATATATATCTAAGATGATTCATATTTTATAAATAAAAATATTTATAAGAATATACAACAAAGATCTTATAAGTATTTTCATATAGATAGTTATTAATGAAGAGTGATTCACTAAAAACAATATTAGAATTAAGTACAAAAGATTATGATATAGATAATGAGGACTTTATAAATTCTATAAAGACTTATTACGAAGAATTAAAGGATCTAATGAGAGTCGGAGAGGAAATAAAAATTTTTGGAGATATATACAATGATTATTTTAGACTAATTAAAGAATTATATAAAGATAATAAGAGTGATAAAAACAACAGTATAAATAAAATAGATAGATTATTAATGGATTTAAATTATATTTTTAATCCAGATTCGATAGTATCTCCTGTAGAGCTTGATTATGATAAAGAAATATTCTATTTAATTACAAAAACTACTAAAAAACTAAGAAAAACATATAATAATATAATCGATAATTACATATACAGTTTAAATCAAAAAATAAAGACAAAAGAAAGAGAATTAGATGAGATACTGAGTAAATATATTGATGTCCCTTCGCGGGTTGATATGATAGAAAGTATAAAAGGAACATCAAGATATATAATAAATAGTCCTCTTACAAAGTTTATAGAGATATTGTTGAACAAAAATAATAAAGATGAAGCAATTAATACCTTAAAAAGTATATATTCAAGTTTTAATAATATTAACTATTCAAATCTACATGATATAAAGATAGATAAGAATTTGGATAATATTATAAGTTCGAGTTCTTCTATATCCACCATAATGAGGTTTTTTTACTTAATTACATTGGGTATACTCGAGTTTGTGGATCAAAAATTAATAGAATATAGTAATGAGAGCTATGCTAGATTTATAAAAGAAAAATATGGTCTAGATATAACTTTAGATAAAAAATCTATAGTAGACCAAATCAGTGAATCCTTTTTAAAAGCAATATTTATACTTCCAGAAAGTCAGGAAAATATTGATAGAAGTTCTATGTATACAAAATTAGATAAAAGATTATTGGATCGTTATTATATGGATCTAGAAAAATTATATAATAAAATACCTGAATTAAAGAATTTACCAGAATACAGTAATATAGAAAACCTGATAAAAGATATTATATCTTTAGAATATTTCAAAAATCTTGTAGAAGAATTTAATGATAGGACATTTTTATCTATATCTCTTGGATATATAAGTTCAATATTAGATAGAAATGAAGAAGATAAGAAGAAATATATAATGGGTAATATAATCGGACTGATATATAAGGATTTATTAACTAGTGGGTATCTTGTTGATATTAATAAATTATCATCTGAATATTCTAAAAAAATAATGGACTCTATTAAGGATATAGATTCTATGTATTCTACAATTATCAACAAGGAAATTTTGATTAGAAGCTTAAATAATTATAGTAAAATAATAAAAAGTTTGTATGGGTACAATGTAGTAGTTAGAAATTATATTACAGATGCAGAAAGAAATATAATCAAAGAGATCATAAAAGAAGATGAATAAGAAAAAATTAATATCACTATTTGGTGGCCTTGTTGGAGGATTAATATCTTATATAGCGTTTTCTCATCATAACTTTGAATATGGTAATAATGTCTTAAGATCTAATAACTCTCAAATATATACACTCTACCTAAATAGCGGCAATTTTACTGAAGGTTTATTAAAACTTGATAAAATAATATCAAACACCTCAAAAGAAAATATTACAATATTTAATGAAGGATTAAATACTAATGAAACCGAAATTTTATCAATAGTTGAAAAAATTATCGAATCTAAATATAAAAATATAGATATTGTTATAAAAACTGATATCGTAAATAGTAGTACATATATATTTTGGGAAGTTCCATGGGGGCCTCATAATGGTACATATAAGAATTTAGATACTTTTTTGTCAAATAATAGTGATATAACTCAGGGGGTCGTTATTGCATTTGATTATAATTATAATTATTCTTTACAAATGCTAAAAACAATATATGAAGCAGATACTATAAATAAAAGTATATATGTAAATCTATTTGTAACTGCAGGCAATAGAGATTTAATAAGTACTTTAAATCAAGAGCAATACAATTATCTTATAGAAACATTAAAATATATAAATAATATTTCCGATGGTGGAAACAACATCGTTATTGGTTTTAGTGAAATGGATAATCTCAATATAACTTATTTAGCCTCATTATATAATATCATTCATGAGTATTTACCTAATGCAAAGTTATTTTATTATTCTGATCTAGGACACTCTAATAGACCCATGGAACTATATCGGGAATTAAAGGATATTTATAATATAAAACTTAATATGATCGGTTTAGAGATGTATACGACATATATGTATAAAGATGGAGTTATATATATTCCAAATAGTTCGACAGATGATCAATATAACATATTAGAAAATTATATAGAGTTTTCGAAAGATAATAATGTCCAATTTTTTATAGGAGAACTTGGCTTCAGAGATGGAGATAAATATGGATATATAGACTCTGGTTCAATAAGTCCAATTGGAAGCTTAAATAATTATAGAATTACAATAGATTTCTATAAAGATATAATTAAACAATTAAACAAAGATGGAATAGATACAGTAGGAATATGGGATTATAATGGAGCAAATGGAGATCCTTTCGGATTATGTAGAAATCAATTTCTACCATCTCTTATAAAGTTTATTATTAATTCAAGATAGATATTATTTAAAAATTTTTTCTATATCATTATAGAATGACAGGTACACCTAAGGGTATACGTGGAAAAATCACAAAAAAAGGTATTGCTTTAGCAGCAGCAGGAATAATTGGGAGTGGTTTGCTTGGCTATTTTATTGGGTCATATTTTCATGAACCAAAAGAGGTAATCGAATATAAATCTCAAAAAATAGAAGAATTGATAGGAACAAATTCCAATATAACAGAATTAATAAAGGATTTAAGTAATGTATCAGATGGAAAAAAAATTTTGATAATAGGAGAAGGATTGAGTAATAATCATATATCAGATCTGGAATCAATACTTGGCCTTAAAAATGTATCATATAAATTGATTAATCTGCAACCGATAATAGAAAATCATACGGTAATAGAGAACTATACAGAAATAGAGAAAATATTCACAAAGACAAGTTTAGTTTATGCAAATGAAAGTAATATTTCATTGGTACCATTATATATAGAAGGAAAATTAGCCCAAAATGCTTCTCAATCTTATTGTTTTGTAATAGATCTATCTAATGTATCTAATAAAGCTCAATATAGCTTAGAAAATATATTAAAGACTATAAAAAATGAGTATTCAAATATGGAGGGTTATTATATAATAAAGACTGGTAGCATACAAGTACAAAATTCTAGTATAAGTACATCAAATACATCAAGTAATAGTACTACTAGTATAAGTACATCAAATACATCAAGTAACGGTACTAATAGTAATATAGATCAATTATTATTTGGAAATAATAGTAATTATACTGTATTAAAAATAGAAAATATATCTTATAGAGATGATATTGCATACTTATCTGTAAGAGATGAAATAAACAATAAAACATATCAGTTAGCATTATCCTCTAGATATCTAACTGCAGTATTAAATATAAATGGAAAAAGTGAAAAATTTGAGCTAAATGATGATGTATTAAAATATGGAAAACTTTATATGGTGTTAGAAAAAACTCCTGCTATAAATCAGTCAGCAAATGATAATGGAGTCCTAGCTCTACCAAATGGTTTATATGCAAGTTTTATAATTACTAATGTAAAGGGCACAGAGCTATTAAAGCTAGCACCACAATTAAGCAACTATACGCCAATAATACCAACAATGTACAATACTTCTACACCTTTTGAAATATATGGTGGTATACTAGGTAATACAAACCCATATATAATCAATTATGAAAATATAACAGCATATAATCAGGCATTAGGATTGGTAGATACTGTAGATAAGATATTAAATCTAAGTACATCTTCAAATCCAAATCCTGGCAGTTATGCTAGTATAGGCGGTCTTTTCCCACTGACACTCACGAATAATTATACAACTTCCACAGTAGGTAATTTTACATCATATAATATAGGTAGTTATGTACCGGCAATATTACTTATCGGAGAAGAAGGTACAAGTATAATACAATAATTTTTTAATTATTTATATGTATGTTCTGATCTTTTTATATAATAATTAAGTAATAGTTTTTCATCAATATTATATATATTAAACTATACCTATAATTTTTAGTATTATTATATTGTATATTTATATTAATTTCTCTAATAAGCCTATATAATTTATTATTATAAATCTTTTAAAAGTGCATTATAATCCTATCTCAGAATCATTATTGTGGAAGCAACCTACATGTACATTATTCTTCATATATACCAATAGCATTCTCCGTTATTTCTAAATTACAACTTTTATGTTCTTTACACCACTTCTCACATTTTTCTGCTAGCTCTTTTTCTTTATAAACATAATGGCATTCTTCGCATCCATAGAATTCTTGAACTTCTATTACCATATCACAATATTTTCTACTTTTTTTATAAATTTTTTGATTTATAATAATTATTTCTATGGTGCCTATTTTTACATTTATCTTTAATTCTTATATATGATATAATCCCTAATTTTTTTCTCTATTTATATACTATTTAACTTTTATTATCCTTTTTTTCATTAATTTATCTAATATCTTTTCTAATTGATCAAAATTATTTGAAATCTTTCTATATAATGTCCATAAAAATATATGCTTTTGTGAAACTGCAATGAAAAATTATAGTATAAATAAAGAAGATCTAGTATATGTAGATGAAATTTCTAAAAGTGCACAGATTATAATAAAGTATGCAGAAGATGAGTATAAAATACCAACCTTTTAAGTCTTTATATTAATTATAGTTATTACATAATAGTAGTAACTTTATAAAATTTTTTATTATAATTATGAATATGAGTGAGACAGATCTTAATGAAATTTTAAGAGGACTCAATAAATTTAATACATCTGGTATAGATAGAATAATAGAAGAAAATAAAAAAGGAGATGGGGACTTGAGACAGTTTATATTTATATCGCGAGATTTTGCAGAAAGTGCAATATATTTTATAAGAAGAGAATTGAAAATAAAAGATAATATAAAAGAAATTAATATATATAATCCATGTCTTAGGGAATATATTCCAAGAATATATAATAAGGGAGAAATGACGATTTCTATAACAGATCAGGAGTGTAGGGATTTACTACATAGCTGGTATTTTCTATCCAAGTATCTCAAGGGTAAAGATATTAGTATAAGCGATTTGTATGGAACAAAATTCAAACCTCCTTTACATTCAGAAATAGTTAATAGATTTTTGCAAATAGCATTGCCAAGACATTACAAAGCTACCGGAAGTAATATAACTTTACTAGATGATATTGTTTCAGGAATGCCTCTATTTAGTATGGTATTTTGGTCTGAATTTTTCCCACATTTATATTTTTATATGGATATTGTAGGTCATTATGGATGGAACTATATCACTAACTTAAAGGAAGGATTTAAAAAAGGTGATTTTAAAAGATTAAGAGATGAATTTGAGATTACAAACAGATTTGAGAATGACTATAATATACTTAGTGCAGCTTATTATGTAGATTCGCAGTTAAAAATATATAGTTATATTAAGGAATTAAATGAATTAAATAAAGAATTAAAAGGAGATGATTATAAAAAATCGCCATTATATAACCTAATTAGAGCGGATGTAACTAAGATAATAGCCTCAATATCTGCAGAATACTTTGTACTATCTGATTATAGATATAATTTAGAGTTGCTTTCAAAGAGATTATTAGCTAATGAGAATAAATCAGAAATTAAATTATCGGAACTTATTGAACTCGAAATATTAAAAAAGATTAAAGAAGACTTCTACGTACAATTAATGAAGCAATATTTACCAAAATAGATTGATTTATACTAAAAAAGGCTATAATAAATATTTTATTTTTTAGAATATAGAAAGTTTATATATGTCTAAATAAAATATTTAAAAAATCAAGTAGTATAGGAAGCGATAAATATCAAGGATATTTAATAACAAGAATGGGATTTGAAAAAGGATATTAATGAACTAGAAGATTTTACTAAAGAAAAATTTAATACAGTAAGGGAATATTTAGATTTTCAACCAATTATTGAAAAATATAATAAATATTATTTAAGTTTAATAAAATGAAAGAATTAATCTATGAATATATAAAAGAATTAATAAAATCATTAAAACAATGGGAAAGGTATGAAAAAATTGATAAAAATAAATTTCTTTCTGATGAAGATATTCAAAATATGGTAATGCATGGAATTCTAAGAGCAATACAGTCTATAATTGATTTAGGTAATTCTATTATTGAAAGAAATATTTGATATATTGGAAAGACATAATATTATTGATAAGAATTTATCTGAAAGATTAAAGAAATTGACGAGTTTTAGAAATTTTTTAGTCCATTTATATTATGATATAGATTTAAATATAGTTTATAATTTATTAAAAAATGAAAGAATAGCATTAGGAGGATTTTTTAATCATTGCAAAAGATATAATAAATAAAATATAAGAATTTTTAATAATCTTTAAATATTTTATTTTATAATATAATGATTCATGGAGGCTTGTATATTTTGTAAAATTTCTAGAAAAGAAATAGAATCTGCAATAATATGGGAAAATGATAGATGGATATTAATATTAGATAAGTTTCCTATAATAAAAGGTCAATCTTTATTAATTCCTAAAGAACATGTTTTAACTGGTATAGAAGATTTATCAGAAAATTATTTAAGCGAATTACCTTTTATAATTAAAGAATCTATAAAGATATTAAAAAAAGGATTGAATGTAAAGAAAGTTGCAGTTGTTGTCGAAGGTACAGGAGTATTTCATTTTCATGTAAAATTATATCCTTTAATTGGTTGGAATGGTGAAAAATTATTAATTGATAATCCAAAAATATGGTTTGATAAATATGAAGGATATTTAACAACAAGGGTAGGTTTCGAAAAGAGTATTGAAGAATTAAGAAAAATTGCTGAAGAAATTAAAAATAATAATAAAGATATTTCATGATTTTATTAATATATGTTATCTATAAGGGATTCTAAATAATTATTAATAATTATTTAAAAAATATAACATTTAAATTTAAAATCTACAATAATATAATATAAACAAATATATAGAAAAGGTTAGAATAAAAAATTATTAAATCCAATTGAAGATATAATCATTTAATTGTAAAAAATAAATATATTTATTGTCTACGAAGAAGTGGAAAATCAAATATATTGGAAGCAATAAGTTTAATATAAAAAATTAGAACGAAAAATTAAATATTTTTCATATGAATGTATGAAGAGTAATAGAAATAGGAGTAAATAATTCAATAATAGATATTAAATATAAGAATAATGTAATTGATATAGAAAATAATATATTAAAAGATTTATATACTAGAATAAAATTCTATAGGTTTAGTCTTGATTGTAATTTTTCAAATTCATATACAATAATCTTTTGCCTATATTTAAAAAAATAAAATACTACTTCTTTTTAATATTATAAAATATTATGCATTAAATACTTAAGCAATATATATAATTAGACCTCATATGTGATGACGGATAACTATCGTTATCCGACATATATTATTCTGAATATTATACCATTATTAGCATTTTATAATTTTATATTTAAATAATCATGATAAAATCATTGAATATTTATATAATTATTTGTATTTTTAATAGATATGAAAAATCATAGTATTTAACAAGAAAAAATATTTTATAGGTAAAAATTTTAATATTAATATTTAACTAAATTAAAAAACTAATATTGATAATATACTAGCCTTTTTAAAGGATGGTCTGATATGCCACCCAATAGTATAGGTTTATATCCTATACCGTCTATAAGCATTTTATAACCGAATTCATCTTTTTCTATCCTTGCTAATCTGTACTCAATATGATATGGTTGAGCTAAGGAATCTATTTTAGTTAAGGGAGTTACATTAGTTAATGCATATGCTCCCTTCTTCTCAATTGCCGTTTCAACTAATTCACTCCTATATTTGGATTTTTGATCATTAAGATTTGAAGTTATATATTCTAGATCACTTCTTTTTAATAATACTCCATATTTTAGTTTACCTGTATCTCTATCTGCGAATCCAATAACAAAAGCTCCCCTTTTCTCAGGATCGTGATATTCTTCTATTTTAAAAGACATCTTGCTGATATCAGTAATCTTGTAATTATCACTATTTAAAGGATCTTGTCCAAAATATATTTTTAAATCTTTGAGAGCTCCTGGAATTTCTTTAAATCCTTGCCTTCCATAATATTCACCAATTTTTCCACCACCTACTGTCGTACAATCCTCGTATTTTTGTAAATCTTCAATAGATCTAAGACCTCCATATAGATGTTTTTCTAATAGTCTAACACATTCCTCAGTACTGTATCCTTTTATAACTCTTCCTACTAGAATGGTATCAAGTGTTTTGTCACTGACCATAAGGTAATATTAATCAAAAAATTTATAAATATTTCTATAGTTTTAAATAATCCTTATATAAAAATTTTATAATCTTAGAATCTAAGTCCAAATTTTTCAATAATATATCTATAACTTATTAACTTTTTTAATTTATTTATTTGTTTAAATATTTATCATAATATAAATAATTCATATTGAAAAAATTGGATTTAACCTAAATATCATTATAATATATATAGAGATTTAATAATAAAAATATTAGATTGTTTCTATCAGAATTTTAGAACTTTTCTTATCTATCACATCTAGATCTATCTCAAATATATTATTATATTTATCTATTAATATTATTTTAGAATTAAGTATAATTACATTTCCTCTACCCATAGTATATACAAACATAGGTCCTTTATCAGTTAATAGATCCCACTCTAACTGATCCCCTTTTATATTTATCTTGTTTATTTTATTAACTTTGAATATTAAACTATTATATTTTAAAGCATTCTCCAATATCCTTTTATAATCAGGATCAAGTTTTGTATAATCTTCTAATAGAAATATTTCGTTTCCTTCTTCATCATAAAATCCAATAAATTTTGGATTTGTAATTGGAAATAACATCTTAGGCATTAGCTCAATATATTTTTTTCCATCATATGTTATATCTACCCTACTGGGTCTAGTAGATGGTTCTATAATAATATTATCATTTATTAAATTTAATTTATTTTTATTACCTTTTATTTCTCTTGAAAAAACATTCTCTTCATTAATCTGTTCTCTAAACATTTTATAAAATTCTCCTTTTATATTTAATAATTCTTGTGGATTACCTTCCTCTACTAATTTCCCATCATCTAATACGATTACCTTATCAGCATTCATAACCTCATGCACATTATGTGTTATCATTATAACTGTTTTATTATGAGACGCATTAATCATAGCTTCATATACTTCTCTTTCACTCATTACGTCTAAATTTGATGTTGCTTCATCAAATATTAATATATCGGGATCTTTTATCATAGCTCTTGCGATACTTATTCTTTGTCTTTGTCCTCCAGATAAGAATGTACCCCTCTCTCCTAAAATAGTATCATATGCAAATGGTAACCTAATAATTTCATCGTGAATATTTGCTATTTTACAAGCTTTTATAATTTCTACTTCATTTATATTATTTGACCCGTATGCTACATTGTAACCAACTGTTGTATCAAATAATACTACTTCTTGTGGCACATAGGATATCCTTTTTCTTATGTAATTAAGGTCAATATCTTTTATATTGATACCGCCTATTAATACAGATCCTTCATTTACGTCATAAAATCTTAGAAGTAATTTAGCAATTGTACTTTTTCCAGAACCACTTTTGCCAACTATAGCTACTTTTTCTCCGGGTTTTATAGAGAAGCTAATATTACTTATTACCGGAAAATAAGGATCATAACCAAATGTTACATTATCTAATTTAATTTCCGCTGGCATATCTGGAATTTTCGGATTTTCTGGATTTACTATTTGTGGTTTAACCTCTAATATCTCTCTTATTCTTTCGGCAGATGTTAAAGATTGCTGAATGAATGGCAGAACATTACTTAAATTATTTATAGGCCCATAAAATTGCGATATGTATGCTATGAATGCTGTTATTACACCAAGCTCTATGATACCAGATAATACTTCATGTCCTCCAATCCACCATATAATTACTGTAGACAAATTTACTATAAACCCCATTATAGGCCAATAAAGTGAATTCATATTATTTATAGCACTACTTGATTCATATAACTTATTTAGCATTTCTTTTAATTTTTTTGATTCATATAGTTCTTTTGAAAATGATCTTACTATTAAATAGTTGGGAATAGTATCATTTACTTTTGAAGTTATATCTGCACTTCTTCTCCAGTTCCTATGATATAATCTATGTGACTTCCTCCTATACTTTATTATCATATAAATAGTTACTGGAACTGGAATAAGTATAAAAATTGCTAAAGTTGAACTTAATGTAAATAGTATTATACCTATACCAATAATTGTAAAGAAATTAGTTGCTAATGTTGGTATACCCCAGACTAACAACCAGTTTGTATTACCAGCATCTGTAGTTAATCTAGATAATATCCTACTAGGAGAAACCTTTTCTATAAAAGAATAATCATGCATCATAACATGTTCATATAACAAACCCCTTAGATCATTTATTATCTTAGAACCTAGATTATTCAATATCCTACTTTGTAATGATGAAACAATGGCTAAAGTAAGATAAGACAAAGTTAAAAATATAATTATAATTTCAAATAAAGAAGAAGGATGTGTTCTTGACAATAAAACACCATCTATCAATATTTTAAGTAAATATGGTGGTACTAAATTTAATCCAGTAGAAGTTAAAGATAATAGTGCTCCTATTATCATAATTTTTCTATATTTAACAGAGATACTAAATAACCATTTTAAAGTACTCATACTAACTTTTGAATTTTCCTCATCTTCTTCATTTTGAATATCTATATTTTGATTTTTATTAAAAGCATCTGAAATTTTTTTAAAAACTTTTTCTTTATTTCTAGTAAAGTATCCTACTTCTATTTTTCCATTGCCTGTTACTGCTACTAATTTTCCTACAGATATACCAGTTTCTATGTATAATTTTTTTACATCAATAACCCTAAAAAGCTCTTTTTGATCTGAATTATATACAATAATATCTTTATTATCTATTTTTATAATCTGTTTATTTAAATTTAGATCTCGGTCTAAATCTGTTTCTATAGTTATAGAAGAATAAGAATCACTCTTCATATTTTCAAAATTTTTATTAATATATTTATAAATTATTTATTACTTTCAAGATCATTAATTTAAATTTTATTATCTAAAATTAATCTATCAAAACTACACTACATAGATAAATCTTTTATATATTGAATCTATATTATTGATACACTTATTAATATTATTAATACAGTATTTATTTAATATATTTTCTAAAATCTTTCCTAATCTATAACTTTCTCTTCTTTCATCCCTCCAAAGATACGATATAATATATTATTATTTATATATCACCACATACAGGATCATCTTCAAATTGGATATGTGTATATTATTTATCAAGTATTAATTTAGAAGGTAATGTATCTATTCCATTGAGTACTTTTATACTAGATTCATTAAATTATTCAAAAAATGTATTTAAGAATTTTAATGAATATAATTATTATTTAGATGTTATACAAATAGGTATGGAATTTAATGATATTAATGGAACTGTAAATCTAGGATATAAGTTATATAATTGGAATTTTATTTTTCAATAAATTATATTTTTTCCCATTCTTCTATATCTCCTTCAATTATATAAAATATTGGATGTACTTCTATATTTTTTATATCTCTAAATTCTTCATATCTTTTAATATCTCTATTTTTTAATTTTTTTAATAAATGATTAAATTCATAATTTACTTGTTCTTTTGTTACTGGTATTTTACTTATATTTAAATCATATTTCAATATTTTAGAAAGATCAAAATTATAATTTCTATTTTTTCCTTCTAAATATATATAATATAAGTAAGTTCCTATATATAATAATGGATTATTTAATCTTTTAAATCTGATTAATTGGGGATGATTTTTATATCCTTTTGTTAAACCTTGTAAAACTTTCTGAGCCAATAATGTTTCTCTCCATACACCTAATAATCCTTTTGTATCGAGATATTTTGGACTAATTGACCATATTCTCATAAAAATATACTTATAAAGAATATATAAAAAATTATGATAATATTTTTATATTTGGATTATTTGAGTTTCCTATTGCTATCCATGAATAAGAATTTTCATCTGGACTACATGTAGAAGAAATGTATATATAATATGGTGTTAAAAAGTTATAGATGTTTTGATTATCATCAACATAAGCACTATCGCCGTAATAGTCCATTACACTATCAATTTGAGTATTATCATACTCCTGGCTACTGAATATTATATACCTGTAGAACCAAGAGGAGAGAATACAAATCTATAATATGTTGAATATCTAGGATATAAAATACTACCTGGACAAGATTGCTCCCACTAGCTTCTCGAACATCTACTGCAGAACCATCGCAGTATTTTGGATTTCTACTTATAAATATTGAATAATATCGTACAACCATTATATAAAACTAATGAATTATTAGATATTGTATATTTAAAATTATTATTTAGTATAGTATAATCTGAACTTGTAGAGATATTAGATAAATTATAAAAATCATCGAATATCAGATATAGACTATCTTCTTGATTCTGACCATTTGAAGGATATATGGAACTTTAACCAAAAACAATTTATAGCATAATATGGTAATTATTGCAAGAATTTGATATATTATTTTGTAAGAATCTGATGAATCGGATTATAATTATTTACTTCGTTATTATCAGAAGTTTCATTTTTATAATTATTTATATTATTAGAATAATATAATTTTTCCCATCACATCTAATATATTTTAAAGAAGTATAAAAATATTATATTCTAAATATATTATTCCATATTTTATTCTTAAATATTAAAAATTGATAAATAATTAATATATCTCTGGCTCTTTTATAATTAGGATAGTATTTTGATACATGATTCCAAAACTTTTTATTATGATTAAAATATAATAAATGAGATAATTCGTGAATAATTATATAATCTAATATATTATCTGGGATCGATATTAATCTTATAGAAAAATTTAAATTTCTTTTCGACGAACAACTACCCCAAACATATTTTGAACTCCTTATATATACTTTTGAATATTCTAAATTCATAATCTTGGACCAATAATTTAATTTATAAATTATATCCTTTTTTAATATATCTTTTAGATATTTTTTAAATGATTTGTAATTTTTAATATAAATATAACCTGTATCTATTTTATTTTTATTTGAATGTTTTAGGTCGAAGAACATCCCTTTATATATAAATTTTTTACTATGGTTTTTATTATATTTATTTACCAAATATAATATATTTCTAATTGATTTATTCATCCTATAATTACATTGTAATTTAATCTTTAAATATAAAAATTAATAATATTTTTTAATCTTTAGGTGCATATAATATCTATGCTACCGGGCGTAGCTCAGGCCTGGTAGAGCGGCCGGCTGTAGTGTAAATATCCGGCCTCGCAGAGACCGGCAGGTCGTGGGTTCAAGTCCCACCGCCCGGACTTTTATTCTTTTTGTATAAATTAATATAAATGATAAAGATGATATTAATTCCATCAACATTTACTGGAGAAAAAAAGGATAATATTAATATCGCAATTAGCAAGATCAATTGTTAACTTTGGGATAAATGAGATAGGAATATATTATGATAATGATCCAAAGTTTGATTCTCATGGCTTGGGTAGATTTTTATTAAAGGTATTAAAATACTTACATACACCACCATATATTAGAAAAATAGCTTTTCCTTTAGATAAATCATTAAAAGATATAGGTATATCTTTTCCCATAAATAGTTATTATCATAAAGATAGATCTAGATATGAATATGTATATATATTAAAAAGAGAGAATAATAAATTATTAGTTACAGATGGAGAAAAAGAATTTTATATAAATATTAAGAGAAAATATAAAAATACAAATGTATTAATTTATGATAAAAATAAAAAAGAATTAATATATCCTTACGAAACTGAATATTACTTCGGTTATGAAGCTTTTTATTATAATAAACCACTATTGGATTTAATAAATAAGTTAAAAAAAGAGGGTTTTATATTATAGGAACATCTAGATATGGAGAAAATATAAGAAATATTAAAATTGGAAAAAAGATAAAATTGCAATAGTATTTGGATCTTTTGCTAGAGGAATAGAAGATATAATAAATAATTGGAAAGATATTTTTGATATAACCATAAATATTTGTCCTGATCAAAAGTTAGAAACTATAAGAACAGAAGAAGCAGTTTACTACACCTTATCAACACTATATTACTATCTATAAATATAATAAAAATATAAATTTTAGTAATCATAAAAATAACAATGAAAAATACTAAAATAATAGCAACTATAGGACCTTCTACAATAGATAAAATAAAGGATATAGACAAGTATGTAGATATATATAGAATAAATTTTTCTCATGGAGATAAAAAAAGCCATAAAGAATATTTCGATAAAATAAGGGAGAATAGCGAAAAACCAATACTAGTAGATCTACCAGGACCTAAGATAAGGATAGGAAATATAAAAGATAAAATTATTTTAAAGAAAGGAGACAAAATAATATTCTCACAAAATGACGGAGTGCCAGTAGAGGAAGAGATATTTTATAATATAGTAAAACCTGGAACAGATATATATTTATCTGATGGGGATATTAAAGTACATATTGATAAAGTAGAGGATCACAAAGTTGAAGGAACAATATTAGATGGTGGTATATTAACATCAAAAAAAGGAATAAATATTCCAGATATAAATTTACCTTCTGGAATTACAAAAAAAGATATAGAACTATTAAAAGATGGATTAAAACTTGGAGCAGATTATTTTGGATTATCTTTTATATTAAATAAAGATGATATATTAAAAGTTAAAGATATAGTAAAGGATAGAGCATGGATAATATCAAAAATAGAGACTCAAAAAGCGATGAATGATCTAGAAGAAATTATAAAAGTTTCTGACGGAGTAATGGTAGCTAGAGGAGATTTAGGTGTAGATATAGGATTTACAAATCTTATATTTGCTCAAAAGAGGATCATAGAGTTATCTAGAACATATGGAAAGCCAGTAATATTAGCAACACATGTATTAGAGTCTATGGTAAATAATTCCGTTCCAACAAGAGCAGAGATAATAGACGCCTCAAATTCTGTATTAGAAGGAGTAGATGCCATAATGTTAAGTGATGAAACGGCAATAGGAAATAATCCAATAGATGCTATAGAAATGCTAAATGATATTATAGTAAATGTAGAAAAAAATATAAAAAGTATAAGGCCACCTATTAATGATTATAATGATTCTATTGCATTAGCAACTATAGATGCTGCAGAAATATCAAAATCAAAATTAATAATAGTATATAGTAGAACAGGAAGTTCAATAATAAGAATATCAAGGTTAAGACCTAGTATAAATATAATAGGATTAACTCCAAATAAGAATCTATTAAAAAAATTAAATATATTATATGGTGTATATCCAATATTAGAAGATAGAAATTTAAGTTCTATATCAGAAATAGTTGATTATTGTAGAAAATTGTCTAAGGAATATATAGATAGAGGAAACATAATTATTGTAGGAGGCGATCCAAAGTCTAAATTAGGTAAAACAGATTTTCTAAAGATCGAAGAGATTGATTAGTTCAATATTTTTGGCATTCTTCAGACAAAATATTATATGCTTTATTAATAGTAGCATTTAATCTGTCCTTATTTAAATTTTTATTGATATAACTCAATATACACATTATTGTATAAGAATTTTCTCCACTAACTAAATCTTTTATAAACTTAATATAATAATCTTTATCATCAGCATATCTAAATATTTTTGAAAATATATTTAATAATAAAATCTTATTTTCTTCATCAAATTCACTATAATTATCACATATTATTTTATATACATCTTTTATATAATTAGGAGATGATGATATCTCTTTTAGAAAACCTTCAATTATTTTTCTATCTTTATTACTTTTAGATGCATTTAAAATATCTTCCAAAGATTTTTCCATGTACTCTATATACTCTTTATCCACAAATTTTCTCTCTAAAATACCCTTACATTTACTATCTATAAATGTCATAATTATTAATTCAATATCTCATTTATAAAGTATTTTAATAAAAAATATGCAGATTTACCCTCCATATTAAAATTTTCTGGATCTAATACCTTATTAATTTCTAAAAATATCATAAATAAATCTCTAGCCCAGGCAGTAAATACTTTTTTTCTTTCTAAATCCATGAAACCATATGGGTGTAATATCCTAGAAAGATTGGAATATAATTTTAACATAAAATTAGGATCTCTATTAATTGTCTCATACGCTAGTGATATTAATGCTCCTGCTTTAGGCATAGCAATAGTAAAATATTTTGCTTTGGAATTACAAAATGAACATTTAATATTTTTATCTGGTCTTATATTTAAATTTTTATACAAATATTTTATTTCTTTTGAATAATCATTCCATTTTAAATGATTCTCACATACTGGTTTTCCAGCAAAATATATGGTATATTTATCTATTTCTTTTTTATCTATATATTTCTTTATCTTCCCTAATGCTTCACCTCCATATCTTATTACATAACCGTCATCAACCATCCTATGCCAGTCCTTGTTTTTTAATACTTTTTTATATATATTTGTAGCATTTTTAATTAATATAGATAAAGAATATCTTTCTAGTATAAATCTATTTATCCCTTCTGCAGGATGTAAATATCCTAAATAAGCATTTTTATAACCTATTTTTAATGCTTTTATTATATCCTTATACAATGACAAATATTTAATATACTTTAATTCATAAACTATTATCTTTTTAGTTATTTTAATAAATTCTTTATCAGAATTTGGAACTTTCTTGATTAAATCAACAGTTCCAGAAGTAGTATATAAATATTTTAACAGTTCTTTATTCATATAATATTATTTCATCCTTAAATATTTAAAAAATAAACTAAAAATATCATATTATGGTAAAATTTTTAATAGTATTAAAATCTTCAGATCATCTAGATATAAAAACAGGATTAAATATTGCAATAAATTTAAAGATTAATGGAGCAGAAGATGTAAAAGTATTATATCTGGGACCAGCAATATCATTTTTAACCAAAAAATTGGAAAATGAACAATTTAATGAGCAAATAAATAAAATAAAAAATAATAATATAAAATTATATGCCTGTCAAAAATCTATGGAAAATTATGGTATATCAAAAGATAATTTAATTTATGTAGATGAAGTTAATATAGGCTCAAAATTAATGCTTGATTATTCAGAAAAAGAATATAAGATCTTAATCTTTTAGAAATTAATTATATCTAAGAAGGCTTTATCCATATTATCTAAAATTTTATTATTTATATTATATTCCTCTCCTATCTCAGAAGGTAATTTATATAATAAATAAACTTTATTATTATCTTCATATATTGATATTCTTAATGGTAATTCATAAGATATCTCTATATTATCCTTCATAAGGAGAGTTCCTGCTTTTGGATTTCCAAAATATATGACAACACACCTATTCATGTCTAACTCAACTTTATTTGCATTTTCTTTATGATCTATTCTAAAGAAGATTATGAAACCCCTATCCTTCAATTTATTTTCTAATTTGTTTATCGTATCATCAAAGGTATATCTTGATTCTAATTTATGGATCATAAGATTCCTTATTTTCTTATATTTTTTAAATTAATGATAAAGAAATTTATATTATTTAAAATCGATAGAATAATATGTTATCGGAAGGATTCGAATTATTAGAAAAAAATGGGATAAAGGTGCCGGAATTTTGGACTAATAATATACCGATACATGTAAAGTTCCCTGTAGTTATAAAGGCCGATATAAACCATAAAACAGATAAAAATGCTGTAAAATTAAATGTATATGATTATAAAGAACTGGAATTATATTATAATAAATTTAAAAAAGAATTTCAAAAAGACGTAATTATTCAAGAACAAATTATTGGCGATTATATAGAAATTATATTGGGTATAAAAAAGGATATAACATTTGGAGATATTGTATTAATCGGTCTAGGAGGTATATATACTGAATTATTTAAAGATTTTATTATACTATCATTCCCTTTTGATATAAATATGCTAAAAGAAAGGCTAAAGGACTTAAAATATTATAGAATATTGGAAGGATACAGAAATAAAAAAGGGATTAATATGGATATACTATATGAAAATATAAATAAACTATACTCAATATTTAAAGATAAAAATTTTAATGAACTAGAAGTCAATCCACTACTTATAAATGAAAAAGAGGCTTATGCAGTAGATATACGATTTTTCTAAAAATTAAAGCCTGTACCGTTATCTAATACTTGTAAGAAATTCTCTAAGAACTTAATCGTATTATCTACCATAGATCTTAAATTATTATATTCTTTTACAACGCCCAAATCTTCTGTATAATTGTTTGGAGAAAAATCTAGATCTCTATCATATTCTTTTGATGATCTTTCATGCAACATTAATACTATAGTCAATACTAACAAATTTCCAAATATATTTAAATTATTTACATTTTTTTCTATTTCTCTCTTTACTAAAGATTTAAACATACCTTGATTTAGTGTATTATTAAATTTAGCTCCTCCCATCTTATTTAACATATTCATAGCCATATTAATATAACTTTCTAGAATTTCATCTGATAATTGATATTTATTAATATTATCATTTAAACTAAATAATTTCTTTATATCTTCTGATGATAATCTTACTAAACTTTTTCTATCATTAATATTTTTTAATTTTTTAATAAAATCTTCCAAATTATTTTTATATTTTTCAAAATCATCTTTAAATCTTTTTTTATTATCATCATTTAACATTAATTCATACATTCTAGAATTTTGACTAATTAGTTTTTTCATCTTATCAATCATTTTATTTTTATTTATAAATTCCTCAAATGATTTATACTCTTTTTCTTTCACATCTTTCAATTTCAGTAAAGAAAATAATAAAGACATACTTTTTATAGATAACAATAGAGCCTGATCTAGATAGTATATCGATAAGGCATAATTTCTCTTATTATACAAATCTTTTGATTCTTCTAGATTTTTCTTAGCATTATCTATTAATTCTTTACTATACTCTTTATTTTCTTCTGGAATCTTCTTCATTAATGACTGTGAACCTGTTAATAATTTCGCCATATCAAATATCCCAACCATTATAATTATTTATAACTAAGGTTTAAGAATTTCTAATAATATCTTCGTATCTATAATTAAGTCATTAATATTTATATACTCATTTGGCATATGGGCAGACTCATTATATGTACTCCAGACTATTGCATTATATCCCTTTTCTCTTAATATTTTCGCATAGGTACCACCACCTATACCGACTATTCTCGCTTCCTTATTTCTATATTTTTTTATTAAATCCTTTATTTTATTTAAAAAATCATTATTATCAATATTATTCAAGATAGATGGATAATCCTTCATAACTATATTCATCTCAACCTTACAATTATAATTATTTTCAAATTCTTTTACTACAAATTTTATTGTTTCTAATACCTCATCAATATTATAGTCTGGTAATATTCTACAATCAAAATAAAATGTATAATTTCCTGGGATTGTATTTATATTATCTATATTTTTTTCAACTTTTGTAGGTTCAAATGTCGATATATCTGGATTAAATATTTTATTTACATTATTATATTTTTGATGTAATACTTTATCTAATTCTAATAATAATATAGATCCTAACCTTGTAGAATTTAATCCCAATCCTGGATTACTTGCATGAGCTTGTTTACCAACTATATTAAATTTCAACCATAAAATTCCTTTTTCTGCAATCTCTATATTTAAACCATCTGAACTACCTGCATCAGGTACTAATATATAATCTTCTTTCTTAAATATGTCTGGATAATTATTTACAATATAATTTAAACCATATCTGCTCCCTGTCTCTTCATCAGATGATAATATAAATCCAAAGTTTATATCTGGAATAATATTATTATCTTCCAATATTTTTGCTAATAATATTCCTAAAATTATTGCATTTCCATTATCTTGAACTCCTCTGCCATATAGTATATCTCCTTCTATAGTTACATTAAAAGGATCATACTTCCATAAATTAATATCACCTACTGGAACTGTATCTATGTGGGCTATAAGCCAAAAAGTTTTATTTCTATTCTTTCCATATTTAATAGCAACAATATTCGGTCTGCTATTCTCTTTTACTCGACTATCTGGTACTTCAATTAATTTTATATCATCAAATAATTCTTTCACAATATCATATAATAATCTCGCCCTAGCCCATTCTCCTTCTCCATTATTATCTGGTCCTATTGATTTTATAGGTATAAATTGCTTATATAAATCAATTATATAATTCTTATAATTTTCAATATTCATAACCATATAAAGACTTTTATATTATTAAATTTTTATTATATTAATGGTTGTTTTAAATGGAGAATCAATAAAAGATTATATAAAGGATTATGTTAAAATAAACCAAGCTGGTATAGATGTAAAACCAACCAAAATTTATAGAATACCAATCAAAAAGATTAAATACGCCTTAATAGATGATAATAATAGATCTTTTTTCTTTGATCTAGATATTGGATCATATGAAGATCTATTTACAATAAACATAGATGAAAAAAGGAGAAATGAGTTATTAAAAAATTCTATCAAAAAAATACCTGAAGCATTTACCGAAATAAAACCTAAAAAAGATTATTGGGAAATAAATAAAGGTTATTATTACGCTGTGTTTCCTGAAATAAAGATACCAAATGACTGCGTAGCCTTAGCACTACCTAGGAGTACCTTTAATAGGTTCGGAATATTAAAATATGAAAGTGCACTATTTGATCCCGGTTATATAGGAGAGTTCAGTCAAACTTATTTCTTCCCAATTAAAGCAAAGATAAGTATAAAAGACGCATGGATACAAGTTATATTTATTAAATTGGATAAAGAAACAAAAGAAGGATATAGAGGATATTGGTATAATGAAAAATATTGAAATATTAAATAATATACTTTTAGGAAATATATTTATTATATATTCTTTTTTAATAAGGATCGTAGGATATATAATTAGTATAAATAATATATTAATTAATTATATAATATTTTTATTATCTATTATACTATTTATTATAGGATTAAATATATTATATAATAATAAAATAAAAAAATTAACTTTAATTTTTCTCATATATATGATATCTTATACAATAATAGATTACAAATTCTATATATCTACCTCAAATTACTTTATCAACCCATATATAAATATGTTTATGTATTTATTATATAAGATCTTCTATATTATTTTACTATATTATATTTATTTATTCTATAAAAGAATAGATAAATCTCTTAGAATAGGTCTATTTAATAATATATTTCTATATATAGCTATTATAAGTAATACAATTAATATATTAAACTTTTATTATATTTATTATCCTTTATTTTATATATTTAATAATTCTGTATATATCAGTTTTATATTTTATGTTTATTCTATAATTTTACTATTAATCATAAACAAAAAAATAAATAACACAATAAAATCTATTTCTTCTGTATCTTATTAAATAAATCAAATATATCGGGTGGTACTACAATTATTTTTTCATTGTTTGAATTCCTTAATATATCTAGAAATCTTAATGCAATGCCATATTTTGCATCTTCTAAAATTTTTGCAGCCTGCATAAAATCTTTTGATGCTTGCAATTCACCCTGTGCTTGTATTACCTTTGCTTGTGCCTCACCTTGTGCCCTTAATATCTCTGCATCTCTCTGTCTTTCTGCAATTGCTTTTTGGGTTAATGCAGATAGTATTTCCGATGGAATTTCTATATCTTGTATCTTTATATTATCTATTATTATACCCCAATCTTTTGTTTCTTCCTGTATTATAGATCTTAATTCTGTAGATATCTCTTCTCTCTTCTGTAATATATCATTTAAATTATATTTTCCGAATATATCTCTCATATTAGTTTGAGCGTAATTTAATATAGATCTTTGTATATCTCTTATATTCATAATTACTTTTCCTGGATCTATAATCCTATAAAATATTGTACTTTTTACAGAAACATTTATATTATCGGCAGTCAATAATATTTGTTCTGGTAAATCATAATTTATTAACCTTATATCTACTTTAAAGATTCTCTGAAAACCTGGTAATACATATATTAGTCCTCCTTTTAATACGCCTGAATAGTAACCTAATGTAAATAAAACTGCTCTTTCATAATTATATACTATTCTTATTCCCAATAAAGTGTATAATATTATTATTGAAGCTATTATAATTCCAAAAATACCAAAAAATTTAGCTATTAATACAGATATTATTATAAAAATAAAAAAGATCAGCCATTGCTTTCCATTGCTATATTCCATAAAGATCTTTTAGTAGATTATATTAATAAAGTTATTATATAAAGTTATTATATGGAGTCAAAAAATAAAGAATCTGAAGAAGATAAAATAGAATTGTTATATGAATCTATAAAACCATATTTAACAAAGGAAGCTATAAGTAGATTATCTAATATAAAAGTAGTATATCCGGATAAATTTTCTCAAGTTGTACTGATCATATATCAAAACTTACAAACTGGCAGAATAAATAAGATAGATGAAAATCTATTACTAAAAATATTAGATCAACTAAGATCTAAAAGAGATACAAAAATTAAGTTTATCCATAAATAACTAATTTAGCATCTTTTCTGGCTTAGATATTTTTTCTGGTAAATAGGTATCTGCTACGAATTCTAAAGAATTTGCCGCTAGCGCATCTTGTTCTACTTTTATTTTTAAACTTAGCATTTTTTTAAATTGTCTTTGCCAGTCCTTTGATTTTTTAAACCATGGATAATTTTGTAATTCATTCAATCTCTTTATATCCCATTCTTCTAACCCTACAACTGCCCCTTTCTTTAATAAATTATAATTTTCTACATCATCCATAGTCATACCAATGTACTTTGCATCAGGGGTTGCTAGTAATTCTGAAAACTGAGAAAGATTCATAGATCCTCTTTTTATTACAGAATATATATAATAACCTGCAGGATCTCCATCTGTAAATACATATACGGGCATATTCTTTTCATATCTTAATCTATGAACCAACCTTCTTATACCCCTTGGCGGTTGACCCTTTCCAGTTATTAAAATTGCTTTATTCTTTTCTGGAAATCTTTCTTCAATCAACCTATCAAACATTGCTTCTTTCTCTACTACTAGAACATAATCTGCATTTATATCTCCAATCTCTACATCTTCTATTGTTGATGGCACACTCCACCCACCGCGTCCTAATTTTGCACAATTCCATTCATCATTTCTTTTTCTATCTTTTAATATAATATCACCATATATTGCACCCCTCCCTTCAGCTTTTATATGGAATTGTTCTCTAATAGCTTTTATAGCCCTTTCTAGATCTTCAATAACTGCATCTGATTCTTCTTGTTTTTCAAATGTATTTAAATTTAACATCGGTATTGTATGTTTTAACTGGTAATATACCTCTCTAAGGCTTGCAGTTTTATCTCTCTCTACTAATTTTTTTGCTAATCCTGCAACTAATAAGGTCTGAGTAAATCTCCGAACATGACCAAGATTAAAAAATTCTCTTGTGCCTACCTTTTCTTTTAGTTTTATTATATCATACTTTTCATCATATTCTATATTTTTAATATTACCCCTTAATGCAAAGGATATTATAGGATTTCCATCATTAAATCCTTTTAGTATATTATCACCTAATTCTTTTATTCTATTTATAACTTCTTTAGGAGAAATATTCTCGATAAATTTACCGGTCATAATATTATATTATAATAAATGTTTTTAAGCCTCAATATTAATTTTCTTTTCTTTTACTTCCCTTATAGCATTTTTTATAATCTCTAATAACTCATCTTCAGTTATTAAATTTATCTTAATTGTATCAATAAGCATTTTTTCTATTAACCTCATAGCTTGATCTTCTTTATTCTCTTTCAATAGTATACCTACCTCTCTAACTGATTTAATTATCTCATATATATCTTTTATCAATTCTTTTTTAATCCTATCTTTTATTAAATACTCGACCTTTTTTTCATCTACATTCAATATTTCATTTAAACTCCTTGATATTTCTATACCATATCCATATAGATCTTTATATTTATCACCTATATTTTCTAATGTTTTCTTCTTTTTTACATATATAGATAGTTCTCTTAAAGCATTTTTTACAGCAAGATTTATTTCTTTAACTATCTCATCATATGGCTCTATCGCTTCTTTCGATTCTGATGTAAATGGTAACCAAACAGAAGCTACATGCACAACAATCGACACTGGATCCTTGGGAAATTCAGATCCATCCATATTAAAACCATAATGCTTCCAACTAATATCCTTTAATGCAATTGTAATCGCATCTTCTCCCGCTTTGTATAATAAAGGAACTCGATTTGCAAATCTATAATATTGAAATTCAGTTAATCCACCCCCATAAGCTACACCAACTTCTACGATAAATGGTATACCTCTATATAATCCAGGTTTCCTAGATATAGCAGACATATACTCTGGTTTAAACATATTTTCCATACTTTTTAATATTAGATCTCTTCCAATAATAGTAATATACTTTGAAGGCATTGCTCTCAGCTTTGCTTCTTGTAATACTTTATATAATCTAGAAATTTCATCATCTGTTAGTTTTTTTGGATCCATTTCTATATCTAAATTTGCTTTTCTAATTATTTTTTCTGCAGTTTCTCTACTTATTGAAGAAAAACTTTTCGATAAAAAATCAATCAATGTCTTCTTCTTAGTTTCTTTACATAATCTATCAAAGTATCCTATTTCAATACCATGTGGATGTGGTTTAGCTTCTTTTAATTCTGGTATATAATTTGTTATCCTCTTAAATGAATATTCTTCACCTTCTGGAGTCCTATATTTTATATTTGCATGAGGATTTACCAGCGCAGTTAATTTTACATACTCGTCTACAGATTGCCTTCCTTTATTATATTGACCAATTAGAGTAGCCTTTATCATAGTTCCATGCTCCTTTTTTATATCTACTTCAGATTTATCTATAACTATAGGCGTATTTGTTTTTATATCTATTTTTATTTTGTATTTTATAGCTTTTTCTTTACCAGCTATTTTTGTTATAACTTCTACAGGCTCTCTAGTAGTTAATTGAGAGTATAAAGTAACAGCAGATGCACCAATACCCTGCTTACCTCTGGTAGCCAAAAATCTATGAAATTTAGAACCAAATAAAAAACTACCATATATCTCCGGAACCTTATTGTATGGTATACCAGGACCATTATCTTCAACTAATACAGTATAAACATCCTCATTTATATTTTCTATTTTTATATTAATATCTGGCAGTATTTTGTATTCTTCGCAAGCATCTAGAGCATTATCTACATATTCTTTTACAGATATTAGTAGTGCCCTTCTAGGATTATCAAAACCAAGGAGGTGACGATTTCTCTCAAAAAATTCAGCAATAGATACTCTCTTAAAATTTTTAAATAATTCTATTTCTTCTGATAATACTTTATTTTCCTTCATATTTAAATATTGTAATATATATTTTAAAATATTTATTGTTTCGTATACTTATATATTTCAATTTCCTTATTTTTTAGATTTTTCACATATTTATTTAAAAATTCATATACATGATCATGTTTTTGTCCATTTACCAATCTTTTTATAGCTTCATAAGCCGCCTGTATTGATATACTATCACCTAATAAATATATATATCTATCATCTATTATAATATTTGATGCAGTTTTATTCATAATCTCTCTAATTGCTTTACCATCTTCACCAATTATTCTTCCTTCTATTCTAATGATGTGATTTTCCTTTTTCTCAAATACTTGTTTTAGATCAATATATAAAATGTCCCAATTATTATATAATATATTTGATGACAATTCAATATTAAAACCTGCTTCTATTGACTTAATAAATTTATCAAATCTATATCCAAAATAAAAATCTTCTAAGAATACTTTCATTTTATTTTTATCAATATGATATTTTATACCTTTATTTTCTAGAAATTCTTTCAATTTATTCTTATTAATATTACCAAGTTCAAATTCATATATATACATAAAGAAATTATGTCTGAAAAATTTTTATATTATAACTTCTTTTAGTACATCTAGCCTTAAGTTTCTCTCTATCTTATATGCAGGTTTTGATCCCAAGCCATCCTCTAAGGTAACCCTCTCAGTCTTATAAAATATTCCAACAGGTATTCTAGAATTGTCTCTAAAGATATAATCATATTCTAGTGCCTTTGATATAGCTTCATTAAAATTATTTGACATATACCCTGTATCTTCCAGTTTATACATATGAGCTTCATAATATTTTCTTGTATCGTGCTGTACTACACATGGTTGTAATATATCTACATATGCAAAACCCTTGTGTAATATTGCTTCTTTTAATATATACTTTAGATGATCCATCCATAATGAGTATCCTCTAGCCACAAAAGTTGCACCAGATACGAGTGCCAATAGTATTGGATTTATTGGCTTTTCAAAAACAGGCCTTCCCAGTGATTTTGAATAAAAACCTTCTTCAGTGACAAAATTATGTTGTGCCGTAGTCAAAGCAAAAACCTGGTTGTTATGAACAAATAATTTTACATCCGGATTCTCTTTACAAGCCATTATAAAATGCTCTATACCTTCATTATATGTATCCCCATCTCCTTGAAAAGCTAGTACTTTTAATTCTGGATTTGATAATTTTATACCAACAGCTACTGCTAATGCTCTTCCATGTAGTGCGCTAAAAGAACTCAACTTAATATAATTATGTATTTTTCCTGCACAACCAATCCCTGAAGCAAATACAACTTTATTTTTTTCAATTTTATTTTCTGATATTAATTCATTTATTGCAGTCATAAAAGTCGTATATATACCAAAATTTGTGCATCCAGGACACCAAGTTATTGAATATCCTGTTCTAAGATCTTCCATTAAAAAATATATTATATCAATATAAAAAAGATTTATTATAGATAACCAGGTAGTAAAAATTATTTAGTTATCCTAATTATTAAACCATTCGAATACTTAATCTTATTCCAGAATAGATAATTATATGTTATACTTGTTCTTGGCAATTCTATTGATTTTATATCAGATACATCGGCTAGTTGTAAAGTATATGATAATAATATTTCTTCATTCCTCTTAATATTATCAAATTTCCAATTTACAATATATGTATTTTCTGTCTTATATATTGTAGAAGGCTCTGCTATTTTATACTCTTTTATTTTAAATGGTTTATTTATATGCTCGGAAATTTTTACATTTGATATAGAAAATAATCCCTTATTTTTTATATTTATTGTAATATCAACCAAGTTCTTTTCCATATCAATCTTTGAAACCTCCTTCTTTATCTCTATATTTTCATTAAATAATATATAAGATATTAATAATAGCAAGATCAATATTCCTAATAATATAACAACAATTAGATAATAGTTTATGCTTTCTACTATTATATATTCTTGACCTGGTAATATAAACAAATTATAAATGCCATAGGTTACCCTACCAACAGTTTCATAATACTGTGGACTTGGACTATATGAAGAAAAAGATCCAAAGACATTTCTTACATAAAAGGTATAATTTAATGGATAATTATACGGATTATAAATTATATATTTTATATATCCAAATGCGCTAGTAACATTAGTTTTTGGTGCAACTAACATCGTTGTAACATTAAATGCAAGGTCATATATATTATTATCAGCATTTACATATATATAATAATTTCCTGGTGTTATATTAGATATATATATTGGTATCTGATAAACATTTTCTCCTGGCGATATATCTTCATATAAAACATTTGTATAGCCAAAATCCGAAGATATATTTATTAGTAAATTTTCAGCAAATTTGTTTGGATTTTCTATTATACCTAATAGATATAGATATTGGTTCTGATATACATTTGTATTAGATAATTGAAAGGCAATATTTAAAGGTAAAGTTATATTTTTAGTAATATTTTCTGTCATATTATTTATATTATTGTTAACATAGTATAATGTTGGAGTAAAAGCTATAATATCACTATAATGATTAGTAGTCATATTTTCATTTTGTAAATATACAACAATTTCTGGTATTTGATTTATAATGCCGTATGGTCTCATATATATAGTTATGTTCTGATATTGATCGGGACTTAAAGTCCCATAATATATTGTATTATTCTGATTAAACAAGATTTCCCATTCAGAAGATAGGGAATACAAAGAATAAGTATATGTATAATTTGTTGGATTATATATATTTATATAATATATTCCATAACTGCCCGGATTTGATATATTTATTTGATTTTGAATTGATATCGGATAGCCCACAATTGGTTGAGATTTTATAAAAAGACCTGTTATTATAATAGAAAATATGATATATAACATTTTTCTCCATTCCATTAATAATATTTATATGACAAAAATATAAAAATATATGGTCTCAGACTAGTAATATAAAAAAATAAATACTGAAGAGATTATCGCTACTAAACCTAAGATAAAATCAATCATATATATACTCTCTTTTTTTGCTATTTTTAGTAATATACTTATAACAAATATTCCAGTAATAAAAGCCACGATTATAGCAGTTAATAGTCCATAGATATCTATACTAGATATAACAGAATTAATAGAGTGCATAGAAGATATTAATGTTAAAGAAAATGCGCCAAGAGCTGCGGGAATATATAGAATATATGAGTATTTAAATGCATCCTCAGATTTATAGCCTAATAATAACATTGTAGATACAGTCATCCCAGATCTACTGACACCAGGTAATGCAGCCAAACCCTGCGCAAGTCCTATAATTATCATATCCCTTAAGCTAATATTTTTTGCTTCCATAAATTTAATGTTTCTTCTAGTATAAAATATATAAATTCCATCAGCTATTAATATAAGCCCCAATATAAACATAGGTATCCCAATATTATAATAACCACCTAATAAGTGTTTTGATATGAAGTATAATGGTACCCCAACCAATCCTGTAAGAACTGTAGCTACAATAACAAACTTTAGTAATATTTTATCTTTAAATATTTGAATTATATCTTTTCTAAAATATAATAAAGCAGAAAAAATAGACCCAATTTCCATGAATAAACCAAATGTATAAGCTACTGAAGGAGATAATTTTAACAATAATGATGAAGCAAGCAATACCTGGGTCTTACTACTTATAGGAAGCCATTCACTAATCCCCTGAATAATTCCGATTATAATGGGAGAAATATCGACCATCTTAAGATATTAAAAAATTGATTTAAAAGTTTTTCTTATTCTTTATTTAATATGAAAAAATATATTATATCAACGTCTCTTTATTCTGTATCATTATTATCATTATACTTCCTATATAATTATTTGAGTACTTTCTTATTTAATATATTAAATTATAATTTTTTTAATTATAGTAATTTAATATTTTACGGGCTATTATTAATATTTCTATTATTATTTAGTTTTGGGACTTATTTCTCAAGAGATATAAAAAATAAGAAATTTTTCTTAATATATGGCATAATAATTATATCTATAAGCTCTCTATTTTATAGAAATTTAATAAATATATATACTGCCATAAGCTTATATTTCATACTCTTATATTTTGACAAAGAATATAATCCGATAACAAATTTATTATATATATTTGTAATATTTTTATTTACATTCGAGTCTCAAACATTTACATATCCTATAAAGTTTTTAATAAATAGAGGAGTAAATAATTTATATTATTCAAATTTAAATAATACAGAACAATTTTTTATAAATGGATTTTATAATTCTTATTTGGAAGGATACCAAAGTGCAGAATATATTTTAAACCAAAATAAAGATTATAATGGATTAAAGTTATTATTATTATATCAGGATAATGCTAGTAATGATTATTATAATTATATATTAACTACTGTTAATAATGAAACATCAGGATTAAATAATACTATTAACTCTTCAATAAATCAACTTATATATACTTTTGATCCAGAAATAGCAATCGTCTCCGCCTTATTTATTTTTGAAGCATTTTATATATTTTTATCAATCCAGAGAAAAATAAAAGATTTATAAACTTTACTCAATAAAATATAATCCTTATGAAATTTTGTCCAAAATGCGGTACCTTGATGAAACAAGAAGACAAATATTTCATATGTCCAAAATGCAAACACAAAGAGAAAAAAGGAGGAGAAAAAACAGTATTTACAGAAAAGATAAATAAATCCTCCGAGATCACTGTATTGGAACACGACTATAAATTATTACCTATAGATAATGAGATAGTTTGCCCAGAATGTAATAAATCTGGAGCATACTTCTGGTCTATACAAACTAGGGCAGGTGACGAAGGAGAAACAAAATTCTACAAATGCATAAATTGTGGATATACATGGAGAGTCTATGATTAAAAAATTAAAGAAATATATAGAATATATTTTTTTTGGAGATGACCTGAAAAGTGATATCTTATTCATAATTTTAATATTAATTATATATAGTATAGTAAATCTTATTTACCCACCATTATTTTCAGTAATTGTTTCACCAAGTATGGAACATACATATTTTAATATTAAAAAATACAGTACTTATAATATAACAATAAATAATTTTACAGAATTTCCATATCCAAATGGATTATATATAGGCGATATAGTTATTATACTACCAATAAATACACAATATCTCCAGATAGGTGATATGATTTTGTATAAGGGTATAAGTATATATTCTGGAGAAGATATATTCCATAGAATTATAGGTTACAATAATACAAACTTTATAATTATGGGCGATAATAATCCAGGTCCAATAGTATTCGAAAATGAAAATGATATGCCCCCTAATAGGATAGTTGGTACAGGTATATTACGAATACCATTTTTAGGATATATTAAAATTCTTATTTAAAATATATTTTAACTCATAATAAGAATCTTTTTTTGATAAATTTCTATTTAATATTCCAAAATGAGCATTATATCCATTGTACCACTCATAGTTATCCATTAAAGACCAAATAAAATATCCTTTTATATTATACTTTTCCCTATTTTTTAAGAAAAAATACATATATTTCTTAAGGTATCTCGTTCTTAAATATTCATCATCTGTATTAATCCCATTTTCAGTGATAAATATTGGTTTTTTCATATCACCCAGAATATCAGATACTAGCTTTAGACTAAAAGATGGTTTTGATTCTATAATATTTTTCATATTATTAAAGGATCCATAATAATTTATTCCATAAAAATCAATGTGTCTAGGGAATATTAATGATATACTATTTTTTATGATATCATAAAAAGAAATAAAAAAAGGAGTTTTTATATTAGTTATATTCTCTATATAAATTAAATTAACATCATTTTCTTTTGATATCTTATATATTTCTTCATTTGCTCTATGGATATTCGACAATACCTTTACAACTAAATGTATATCATCTAAATCTTTATATTTTTTAAAAGGAGGCCATAAGCCAGCTATATAAGAAGAAAATATATAAACTAAAGGTTCATTGAATGATATAAAATACTTTACATCCATTTTAGATAAGTTTGATATTATAAGATCTGCAAATTCTATAAAATAGCTTATATTTTCTCTATTTTCCCATGCATTTATATTATAAAACCACATAGGATTTACATAATGCCATAATGTTATAAATGGCTCTATATTATTATTCTTTAGTTCTTTTATAAAGTTCACATATCTTTTTAAATTCGAATAATTTACCTTACCCATTTCAGGGTATATCCTAGCCCAATCAATAGAAAATCTAAATGAGTTAACATATAGATCTTTTAATATTGGTATTAAATTTTCATATTTTATCCATAATTCATTAGCATTATCAATTTCTGGCAATTTCCCTTTCTTTATAAAATAATACCAATCTTGATTGTCATAATACCCTTCAGTCTGAAATGAAGATATAGAAAATCCTATATAGAATCTTCTATCCATTTTTTAATAATAATTTAGTTCCATTATAAATTATTTCCTTATTATACCCACCTTCAAGAATATATAAGATCTTATCAAAACTCCTCAAATAACTAAATATATAATTATATACATCAAAATCTATATTTATTGAAGAATACTTATCATCTTTATGGGCATCAAATCCTAAAGAGGTGATTATAATATCCGGATCTATAGAATTAATTAGACTAATAACATGGTTTTCAAAGAGCTTTATATAAATATTATTATCTATCCCTGGATCCAATAAAAAATTATATACATTATTATAATTATATTTAATATTACAGCTAATCTTAGAAAATAATGATATATAATAAATATTTTTCTTATTTTTTATAATATCTATAGTACCAACTCCGTTGTGTATATCTAGATCTAATATCAATATTTTTTTATACTTTTTTCTATAATATAATGCAGCAATTGCAGAGAAATTATATATCGAAAATTCCTTATTAATATTATAATATCCTGCACCATGACCTGGAACAACCGTAGGTATAAAGATATGATCATTTATATAGAAGCTATCCAATAATGCCTGTATAGAGTATAATGAGGATTCATATTTATATCTGGATATATAATTATTACTTGATATCTTCACCTTAATATTATTATACTTTATGTAAGTATATAGTCTTCTAATATATCTAATGTAACTCCAAGAATGTGCCAGACTTATGTATTTATATATGTCTGGCTCCAATTTATGGATATTAATATCTTTCCTCCTTAATAATTTTCTTAAATAAATTAACCTATTACTTAATATATTCTTATTATACAATATTATCATTAAATAAATAAATTTTATAATTTTAAAAAAATACCAGCGCGCCGCCAGTGGGACTTGAACCCACGACCTGCCGGTTAACAGCCGGCTGCTCTACCGACTGAGCTATGGCGGCATAAATATTAAATATAATCTTTTATATTTATAAAAAAATTTTTATATTTTCAAGGATTTATATTATATTAATATGGAAATATTGATTATAGGAAATAAAATTGATATAGAGGATGGCAATGTAAACATAAAAAAAGAGAAAAATAGATTATCGGTAGAATATAATAAGATTATTGAATCATACCAATATAATGATCTAAAAATTAATTGGAGTGTTAAAATAAACTTTATTTACAACAAAATAAAATATATAGAATCTACAAGAGATATATATGTGTATGATTATACTCAGATAAATGACAAAGATAAAATATATAATTTTAATAGATTAGTATATCTAGGATATAGTTTAAAAGAATACAGAGAAATAGAAATTAAGAAAAATGGTATATATCTATTATCTCCATCTGAAAAAGTATCTTTAGGTAATGGTAGGATAGAAACCGATTTCGGATCCAAGTTAATAGAGGAGGATAAAGTATCTAAAGATTTATTATTGTTATCAGATGGATTACTAATATTTAATAATACTATCTAAATAATCCTTTAAATCTTCTATTTTTTCTTTAAAACTTTTATTATTTATGTTGTTTATTTCTTTTCTATCAATGCCCATTGTTATCCATATTACTGAGTCTATATGAAGTAATGGTATATTAACTTCTTTTGATAATGATATCCAAAATTTCTTATCCTTAGATATTTTTGATATTCTATTATCTACAGGTATATATATCTCATATGGGTAAATTATTTTATACCCAATTATTCGTAAACCATAACCAAATATTTTCGTAGAAAATACAATGGTTTTATCTTCGTAATTTTGACCCATTACAGAAGCAATTTCATTATTAAATCCTAATAAATTATCTTTGTAAATTAATAAATCCTTATCCTTAATCCAATTATATATTTTATCTAATCTTTTTACCTTTGTCTCTTTTAATCTAGAATTATATTTATATATAAAATCTATAAAATCATTATATATATCATAATAATTTATAGAAAAATAATCTGAAAACTTCTTCCAAAATAGTTCTCCCTTATAAATCAGTTGAAATGCTAATAAAGAGTTAATTACTATGATTTTCAAAAAAATATCTCTATTATTTATTTTATTGTATAAATTTCTTAAATATATATATTGCTTATCATAATTTTCTTCATAATATAATACTTCATCTATGCTGAATCTTTTTAATAACTCAATAAGATTCATATAAAATTTTTTAATAAAAATATTTTTAATGGATATAAATATAGAAGAATTATTATACTATTTAAATAGAGAGTATGATAAATTAAATAAAATATTTTCCGATATAAGATTTTTTAACAGAAACATTGAAGATTATGTAAGGTCATATTATAATGATTTTTTATACTTTTATGATAGAAAAGAATATATAAAAGCTTTTGAATTAGAAAATTATATATGGGGAATTATAGATATATTATTAAATCTAAAATTAATTGAAGTAAAAGAAGAATATAAAAAATGGTTTAAATTATTTATTTAAGCTCTGATATATCCTTATTAATCTATTTAACTTTGCTATTCTCTCTCCATTTACTATTCCAAACTTCACATATGGTACTTCAAACCCGACTGCAATATCCGCTATAATATTACTATCCGTTTCTCCAGATCTATGAGAGAGTATAGGTATTAGATTATTTTCTTTACATAATTTAACAGTTTCAAATGCTTTTACCACTGAACCAATTTGGTTTGGCTTTATAATAACTCCTTTTATGGATTTATATACTAATGCTTTTTTTATCCTTTCAGTATTTGTAACAGTTAGGTCATCTCCGACAATCAATGATTTTGTATTATTATTAATTTCTGCAAAGCCATCAAAATCTTCCTCATCTATTGGATCTTCTACATAAAATAAATCATACAATTCTATTAAGGATTTTACATACTTTATCTGTTCTTCCCTAGAAAATATTTTATCTTTATATTGATATGAATTATTTTTATATAATTGACTTGCAGCTAAATCAATTCCAATATTAATTCCAATATTATAATCCTCTTTTATTTCTCCAAATACCATCTTAATAACATTAAATACAGTATTATCATCCAAAAATGTCGTCCAAGCCCCCTCATCATCCTTTCCATATAAAAACCTATCATCCAATAATTCTAATCTTTTCCCCAATAATTTATGTATATAAGAAGCAACAAAGATTGCTAAGGGTAAATTATTTGTATCTGGAGATATTAAAAATTCTTGAATATTTGTACTCCTTCCTTTTGCATGCGCTCCACCTCCTATAACATTAGCTAATATCTTAATATTCATCTTTGGATTCTTATTAAAAAATTCATATATATTTCTCCCCTCATAATTTGACCATGCTCTTAATATTGCAAATTCTGTAGCTATTAATGTATTTGCCCCATATCTTTTTATTCCTCCTATTGATTCGAATTCTGATTCAAAGGCCTCCAAATCTTTATATGATTGTATATCAAAAGTTTTAAGAAAATCTACTAATTCATTATTAAATAATTCTACAGCTTTTTGAGGATCTATATATGGAGCTTCATATTTTCCTTTACTAGCACCTTCCGGTGCTGCTTCAGAACTTTTATTTATTTCTACTTCTATTGTAGGATCACCTCTCGAGTTTAATACTACCCTCGCCCTTGCGGATTTTATCTCCATATAATATATAATACTAATTTACTTATATTTCATTGTAGTGTATATGAACTAGACATTTCATTTCCATAATATAATAAAGATACTTGACCACCTGCAAGATCTCCAGACAACGAAGAATTCACATAAATCACAAATATTGTATTTGATGATATGGAACTACCTAAATATGAAATAGATGTATTTGAAGGATTAACAATATTAGATACATAACAAGTTAAAGCAGAACCTGCTGCGGAATTTTGTACAACTGGACATTTATATATATTTCCTGTAGCAGTTTGTACTTCTACTTCTATATCATTTGCTAATATAGCATTCGAACCTATATTTTCAGCTGTAATATTTATTGCTCCTCCTCCTTCCTGAGCAACAAGTATTTCAGATTGTGCACCTAAATTTGATATTTGACCTCTTACATACCCTTTTGCCCAGCCAACTATGACTGCACCCAAGGCAACAGTTAATGCGATTAATATTATAGTTGCTATCAGTGGTGATACTGCTTTTATTTTCATATGATATAAAAATACTTATTAATATAAAAGTTTTTACACGGTCTTTCTTATATTCAACTTTAGTCTATCCCAAGGTTTATAATTTATTATCTTACCTTCTAAAAAAATTTGATAGTTATTATAATAAAAAATAAATGAAGATATATCTTTTGGGATAATCTTTATACCACTTTCAGTTTCTATATAGAATACATTTTTAGTTTCATCTATTATTTTACCATATAATCCTTTTAAAGATTTGATTTTACTATCATAAACTTCTATATACATGCCTATAAATTCTCTATTAATAAAATCTTTATTCAATTTCCGTAGATACCTCTATATTATCTTCCTTGTATCCAAGATCTATTAATAATTTTTTTATTTTTTCTCTATGATCTCCTTGTAATTCTATTATATTATCTTTATATGTTCCTCCACAACCCAATTTCTGCTTTAAATTCTTTAATGTATCCTTTGCAATTAATGGATCTATACCCTCCAAAATAGTCACTAGTTTTCCATAACTTCTCTTCTCGGCCCTTATAATCACCTTTTGAAACTCTTTCTCTAGTTCCTTTGTTGTATTATCTAAATCTGTTGGTAAACCAGAAAATAGTTTCTTTTTCATTTCATAGAGGCTATTTCTTTTGCCATTTTCTTTCTAAGCTCCCTTATTACTTTTACATTTTTACTTAGATTATTCTTTCTAGCCATACTCCTATTCTTTATCAACTCTAATACATCTTCAACCTTTTCCATTATTAATAATCTTTTTAGTCTAAAATATTTAAATCTTTGTATTCTATACTTTCAGGTCTCCAATATGGATTTATACTATCGACATCTTTTATACCTCTTTTATGCCATAATATTCCAGTCCATGCAATCATTGCACCATTATCATTTCCAAAATCCAACGGAACAGAACCAAAGTTTATATTCCTCTCAATACACATATTTTTTAATATTTCCTGTAATCTCCGATTCACGGCAACCCCCCCTGCCAAACCAAATTCCCTTTTATTCAATAATGATAATCCTCTTTCAGATATTTCAGCTAGCATAGAAAAAACATATTCCTGTATAGAATATGATAAATCCTCTATTTTATACTTTTTTATATTATTTTTTATATATGTATATAACCCACCAAATTGTACATCCATACCTTTAACAATATATGGCAGATCTATCAAGTTACTACCTTTTTTCGCATATTCTTCTATTCTTGGGCCCGCTGGGAAACCGATATTTATTAATCTACCAACTTTATCTAAAAAATTACCAATACCAATATCTAAAGTTTCTCCTATTATTCTATACCTATCTCCAGAAAAGGATATCAACATTGTGTTTGCACCAGAAACCAATAGTATTAATGGGTCATTAAAATTATTATATAATTTAACAATTTCCATATGCGCTATCAGATGATTTACACCTATTTTATCTATCCCAAATCTTTTAGAAAATAAGTTAGCAGAAAAATACCCTTGTAGTAGAGTAGGATATAAACCAGGACCAGCAGAATAGGATATTAGATTTATACTCCTATCAAATTCATTCAAATTATTTATATAATTATTAAGGAATAGTTCTATATCTTTATCATTTGATTCTATTCTATTATCTGATATTTTTATGTATATATTATTATTTAATAATAGATATCTATACCGATTCCAAGGTTCTTCATGGAATCTCTCAGATACATAATCAAAACTACTATTATTTATTATTTTTGTATCTTCAATCTTCCTCTTTATCTCATTTAAAGCATCTACTATAATATACTTATCTTCTATTTTTTTGATAATAAAACCCGCATTCCATACTGATTTCTTAAATATATTTATAATTTCTTTAGAATGTAATTCAGCTGCTTCAGTAGGGTGAATACCACCTTTTTCTGGTTTAAAAATTATTCTCTCATTAGAATATATCCTACCATTTTGATCTACAATACCAATAGAATACGTATGAGCAGTAGATTCAATACCAAGGGATATTATCATTTATTCTCCGTATTATTATTTTTTAATTCCTGAAAAATCTCTTCAAAATTCTTATTACCATATTCCTTTATTACAGTATTTATTTGGACTATTTCAGGTGATATTGTATTTCCTCTAACCAATTTTTTTACTCTTATCTTATTATAATTTTTCCAAACATATTTTTTATTCATACCAGATACATAGTCAACCATAGGAGCACCTTCATATCCAGAACCGCCTTTAATTTCTAATTTATATCCATCTAAATCAATAATTTCACCATCTATTATATCTCCAATTTTCTTGCCAACTAATGATTCTTCTTTAACCTCTTTTTGTATACTCTTTCCACTTTTAGGATCAGATACTATTAATTTAAATATCATTTCTTTTCTCTTAGTTGCCATTCTTATTCTTTCTATAAAAATATTTTTAACTCTTTACTAAAACTTTTATTTATTTAAATAAATTAAAAAATATATGAATGAACTATTACATATAGAACAAGATAAGGACTTCCCGGACAAATTTTATGGAATAATAACCAGCATAAAAGACAATAATAATATAAATTTTTTAGATTATGAAAATAATATATATTCATATATTAATAATAAGATGAGGTTTCCATTCTATTTTGGAATAATACCACAGACATATATAGAGGATGGCCCATTATCATTTATATTCTTCTCAGAGAATCAATATTCGATACTTACCAAAATAAAATTAGAACCTTCATTTTTTATAAAAGTTCCGACAGGCGAGGCTGTACTAAATATAGTATTTTCTGAGGTAAATTCAAAAATAATAATAAATAAAGATAATATAAAAAATATTTTAGAAGAATTCTTTAATGAAGAAATTTCTATAATAAATAATGCAAAAAATATATTAATAAATGCTAATAATGAATATCATAGGAAGTATGTAAAGATTATTAAAAAATTATAGACCCCAGGATGGATTTTCTTTTCTGAATATATTTGCAATTTCTTTCAGTATATTCTTTTGGTCCTCGTCCAATATCTCTCTATAATTTTTAAAAGTTCTATAGTCTTTTTCAGTTATATAAGTATATAAAATATCCTTCTCAAATAGATTTCGTCCTACTATAGCATCTTCTATCGATATAGCAACCTTATCTTTTTTATACGCATAATCTAAATTTCTTTTTTCTTTCTGTATTGCTAATATCTTTCCAACAATCCTCCCACTCTGATTCATTAAATATACCTCTTTTACTATCTTTCCTTCTAATACCTCTACACCCACAATAGCAGGATTAGACCTCCTAAATACATTATTCTCTATAACATATATCTTGCCTATTACTGGTAATGATCCCAATATTTTTTCTTTATTAGATTTTATATCTTTTATATAATTATCTATTTTCTCTGCCAGATCATAAATTATGTCTGATATTATTATTTTTACATTATTATTCTTTACAATATCTTCGGCATTTTTTGATATTCTAACATTAAATCCTACAATTACTGCATATTCTATATTTTTTTCCTTCATAGATAATGCTATATCAATATCATTTTTTTCTATATCGCCTATATCCGCTTTTTTTATTGGAATATTCCTTTCTTTTAATAATCTTGTTAATACTTCTAAAGATCCCAGTGTATCTGATTTTACAACAATGCCCTCCTTATCTGTATTGAATATTATATCACTAATATCAGCTTTTAATCTATTTTCTATATCTTTTAATTCTTCATCTTTATTAAATACATATATAGTAGATCCTGGTAATGCATCTTCTAGATTATCTGCAACAATTCTTATACCCGCTGCTGCATATACCTCATTTATTTCATTAAATTTATTTTTAGCAAATCTTATATCAGTTAAATTTTGAGGCTTTAATAATGATTTTATTTTTGCATATTTAACACCATTTCTAGTTAAAAAAGCTATTTTATCACCTTTCTTTATTCTACCATCATATAAAATAATATCTATAACATCCCCAATACCTTTTTCTTCTTTTCTTTCTAATATTACACCTATACCACTCCCCTCTACATTTATCTTTAATTTTTCTTCTAAAAATCTTTGAGATAATCCAGAAATTAATAATAATAAATCTGGTATACCCTCGCCAGTTCTAGCAGATAAGGGTATTATAGCTACCTGTTTCCTAAAATCTTTTATTCTATCATATCTATCTGAATCAAATCCGAATTCATATAGTTTAACAACAATATTATATACATATTCGTCCAATTTAGCTTGAACTTTCTGATCTTGTTGTTTTATAGTTTCTATGAATGGTTTTTCATTATTTGGTTTCCATCCATCTATTCTATCTATTTTATTTAATGCTATTAAAAATGGTATTTTCAAATTCTTACATATTTCTATCGCTTCATAAGTTTGCTTCTGAAAACCTTCCAATATATCTACAACGATTATAGCGAAATCAGATACAGAACCTCCTCTCTTTCTTAGATTACTAAATGCTTCATGACCAGGTGTATCAATAAATAATAAAGAAGGTATTTTTAATTCGAATTTATATATATTTAATAATGTTTTTGATATATTTTTTATTACTTCTATTGAAACTTCTGTAGCACCTATATGTTGAGTCATTTCACCTGCTTCTTTATTTATTATCGATGTATTTCTTATCCGATCTAATAGAGATGTTTTTCCAGCATCAACATGACCTAGAACTACAATAATAGGAGACCTTATTGCCATAAATATTAATTATCATAAAATTAATTTAAAAATTAAGAATATTTTTTATTTAATTCATAAACACCTATAGCTGATAAAATAACTTCAAAAATTATTAATACAATTATATCAATATAAATCGGTATATATGATAAATTAATTAATAAATATCTTAATATATCTATACCATATGTAACAGGATCAATTAATGTAATATAATATAATATTTTTGGAACTTCATTTAATGGATAAAATGCACCAGATAAAAACATCAATGGAAATATTAAAAAAGAAGAAATAGCACCAAAAGATTCGAAAGTATCTAATAATAATCCTACTAATAATCCTATTGATGATATAGTTAAAGATAATAAAAATACAATAGGTACAACTAATAAAAAAGAAATTATTGATAGTTTTATACCTATTAAAAATGAAAATACTAATATTATAATGCCTTCTATTGCTCCATTTGTTGCACCTCCAAATGCTTTTCCCAAAAATATTGATAATCTAGAGGCAGGAGAAACTTGAAATAATTTAAATACACCAAATTCTTTATCCCATATTAAAGATATTCCTGATGTAAGACCTATAGTCATTACTGATATACCTACAATTCCTGGAAAAAGAAAATATATATAATTTAAACTATTTATTTTTATAAAATTGAATCCATATCCTAATATAAATAATAATAATAGGGGTTGAAATAGAGAAGAAATAAATCTTTTCTTATCTCTTATAAATTTTGTTATATCTCTTCTCCAGATCCAATATATTTGATCTAGATTTATCATCTTAATTCCCTACCTGTATAATATAAAAATACTTCTGCCAAAGTTGCTTTTCTAATATTAATGGAATCTATATTTATATTATTATTCTTTATATAATTAAATAATTCTATTAAAAATTTTTCAGAATCTTTTACAGTAATTATATATTTATTATCTGATCTCCTTATTTCTTTAATATATTCTGAATTTATATCTATATTATTTTTTGTCTCTAAGATTACAATATCACCTTCTAATTTCTTTTTTAAATTATCTGGTTCTCCAATAACTTTTATTTCACCTTTATCCATAATTGCAATTCTATCACATAATTCTTCTGCTTCTTCCATATAATGTGTGGTAATAAAAATAGTAATATTATAATCTTTTACTAATCTTTTAATATAATCCCATAATAAATATCTTATATCAGGATCTAAACCTGTGGTAGGTTCATCTAGAAATAATATTTTTGGATTAGATAATAAGGCTCTTGCAATTTCAACTTTTCTCTTCATACCTCCTGATAGATATCTTACAATTTTATCTTTATAACTATCTAATTCCAAAAATTTTAAAACTTCATTTATTCTTTCTTCTCTTTTATTTTTAGGCATATTATATAAGGAAGCTCCAAGATATAAATTTTCTTTAACAGTCAATCTGTTATCAGAAGATGAATCCTGAAAAACAATACCTATTGATTTCCTAACCTCTTTTTGATCTTTTATAATATCATAATTATTTATAATTGCAGTACCAGAAGTTGGTTTTACTAATGTAGATAATATAGATATTAATGTAGTTTTTCCGGCTCCATTTGGACCTAATAATCCAAATATTTCTCCTTTTTTAACATTAAAAGATATATTATTTAAAGCATAAAAATTATTATATTTTTTAACAATATTATTAACTTCTATAGCATAATCCATATTAAAATATTATTATATTATTTTAAAAAAGTAAAATTTCAAAGATTAAATAATTTGTAAAAATTTAGAACCCGGGCCCGGGGGGTTTCGAACCCCCGACCTTCGGGTTAAAAGCCCGACGCTCTACCATGCTGAGCTACGGACCCACAACTAATAATTATTATTTATATAGTACATAAACTTTTAAGGATGTATCCAAAAGTTATATAGACCTAAAGAACGTACTTTATTAATTGCCTCTGAATATGATTCTAATGTACCTATATCAAACCAAAAACCCTCATTATAAGTATATGTTAATAGTTCTTCTTTCTTAAATTTTAAAATCCACTCAAATAGTTTACCTATCGAATCTTTATCCTTATTATTATTTATGTATTCATATAATAAACCCAATTTTTCTTTTGGTATATAATATATTCCAATGGATATTATGGTAGATATTGGATTCTCTGGTTTTTCATAAAATTCAACTATTTTATTGTTTTCGACCTTTAAAACTCCAAATCTCTTAGCATCTTCATTATTTTTTATATCATAAGATCCTAAGATGATCTTATCATAACCGACATCTAATAATCTTTTAATATCAAAATTAAATAAATTGTCACCAAGTACAACCAATAAATCTGAATTGATTTTTTGTTTATCTATTGTATAATGTAGACCTCCTATCGCGCCCAACTTATTTTCCTGAGAATTCGAAGGTTCTATAGATAGATCTATATTTACATCACCATAAAATGCTTTTAATGTTTTTAACCAATATTTAAAATGATTTTGAAATTTTTCATTTATAGAAATAATTATAGAATTTGGATTTAATTCTAATATTTTGTTTAGAGTATAATTTAATATTGGTACTCCCTCTAATGGAAATAAAGGCTTTGGAATATAATCTGACAACGGTCTTAGTCTCTTTGCATAACCACCAGCTAAGATAATACAATCTAGATTGTCCATACAGATTTTTTAGCTATATAAATTTATATACTCTATTGAATTATTTACATAGCTAAAATAACCTATCGATACTGTATTAGATGATATACCAAAAGATCTCTTAGTACCTATAATTCTATCCCCATTATATAGATCTAATAATGATAAATAATTAGATAATATTATACTATTATAAGTTGAACTTATATTTATATTTCCATTTTGATATAGATATAAATCACAAAATAATAATGACCTGTAATATATACTATATATACTAATATTATAATAATTACTACAATATATACTTCCGTCGGATAAGCTATAATTTATATTATTGTTACTAAAAATAAAAAATGATAAGAAGGATGTTATATTGCTATTAGAACTTTCATATATATTTATATAGCTGCCGGCATTATTATAATATATTTCTACACAGTTATTGCAGACATAATAATTAGTAGATAAAAATATAACAGAGGGTGTATATGAGTATGAAAATGGTATTCCTGTAATATTATATATTTGATTTTCATTATAATTATTAGAGAAATAAAATGAATCTAAATACAAACCCTGAAATTTTGATATATCAGATAAATAATTAGTATAAGAATTTAGTCCACTTATAAAATCAGTAAAAACATATATAAACAGGTATATAAATATTCCCAAAGTTAGTAATACCTCAATCCAACTTTGAGATTTCATATCGTTACATTAATATACTCATCTTTATTATACAATTTACCCTGATATCTCATCTTTGCATCAACTAGATATTCTCCCGACTGATTAAATTCTGTAGAATAAGAATAAAATCCATTATTCAATATAAATACCTGTGTACTCTGATAATTTGTATTAATCCCTACAATTGATAATGTTACTGGAACATTATTTAGAGGATTAGAATTAGCAGAGCCATAAATCTGTATAGTTATTGGATTATATATATATGCATTTGTAGGATATATATCTAGAGTGAAATTTACTTTAGTAGGTAATATAAATATTATAACGGCAAGTAGCCCAATAAATACATTGATAGCTAAGTGTTTCATAGAGGTGGAGAACTTTCCTGATTCCGCTATACCTGATGTTATAGAAACAGATATTCCAACTAGTATTATAGATAGCCCTGAAATAAATTTTAACCAACCATAATTTATCGAACTGGAGAATAAACTAAAAGAACTCTTGACAGTAGCAGCAATTAGTTGACTATTTATTAAAGGCTGTATGGTATTTAATATTGATATCATTAATCCTATAAATATCACATATATACTATATAATACCATAACTTGTTGAGAGACATAAGATTTTCTTAATTTATCTAGATCTCTGCTATTTTCTAAATCAGTATATATTCTTTTTAGAGATTTTGATAGATCTCCACCACCAATATAACTTTCTAATATTACATAATTTGTCCTTCTAATATCTGGTAAATCATAAAAATATAAATTAAATAATGTAAAAGCCTTTTCAAATGGTAGGCCCCATTTTAGCCAACTATATAGTTTTCTTACATATCTAGATAAATATCCAAAATCTAGATTCGATGTATAATTTAATGCATCTACAATTGACAATCCAGAAGATATACTATCAGATAATTGAGATAGAAAATATGGATAATTGTCTATAATGTTTTCATTAATCTTATCTTCCATATATTTATAAGCCATATATGGAGCCCCACCTACTAAATATACAACAATAATTAGTATAGATAAAGAGATATAATTTTCATATAATCTAAATAGCAATCCAATAGTTAATATTAATAATGATCCTATGGTAGACAAGATCAATATTAACCTACTTTCCTTTATTTCCTTCCCCAGAAATTTTATTTTTTTATAATTTTCTGGATCTGAGATATCAGGTATAATACCTAATTTATATAATAAATTAATTGATCTACTGGGCATCTTCCTATTATAATTTAAATTAATGGTTGGCATTATATTTTTATTTTACAATTTTAATATTTAAATATATGACTAATATATTATATGAATTTTTTGATGGTATAGAAAAGGATTATTTAGCATCGGGCATGAATAAAAAATTAGAAAAATATATATCAGACTCTATACAATATTCTATAGTAATTGCTATATTTATTGGAGTATTATCTTTTATCTTTATATTAATTATATCAATAAAATTAATAAAACATATAATACCTTTTCTATTTATAGCTCCAATATTCTTAGCTATACTATCCTTCGCCGGTCTATTATATTTATTCAAGATATATCCAAAATTTTTGAAAAATGAAAGAGAAAGAAAAATAGATAACTCTTTATATTTTGCTGTATTATATATGGCTTCCTTAACATCTTCTGGTGCAAATCCTAAAGTATTATTTGATTTATTATCAAAATACAAAGATTTTTCAGAGATACAAAAAGAATCTCAAAGAATAATATATTTAGTAGATGATATTGGATTATCATTACCTGATGCATTAAAAAATAGAATAGATTACTCCCCATCAAAAAAATGGGCTTCTATATTAGAGGGAATTAGATCTATAATTATAGAAGGTGGAGATTTAGAATCTTATTTATATCAGCAAGTAGAAAAATTATATGAAGAATATAAAAGAAAGATTATAGAATATTCTGATAACTTACAAATATTTTTGGAGATATATATTACCTTAATTGTAGTAGGTATAATATTCTTAATAATATTAACAACACTCATGGGATCTATAGCAAATACAAGTTTTCAGTCTATAGAATCATTACAATTGATAAGTGTACTTACTATATTACCAATGGGTACATTAATGTTTATTATATTGATAAAATCTATGAACCCATTTGAGACGTAGAGATACTAGAATTATTAGAATATAGATTAATTATAATATTGGTTATATCTTGAACATTATAAACTTTAATATTCCCGGTTTCTAATCCATATTTTATTATATTTATCAAATTTTTGTTCTTATATTTTAAATCATATAATATTTGCTGCTCTATGTTATTTGACATATATATTGTTAATGTATCATTTATATTATTTAAATAATCTGGAGGTATATTTATAATTCCAACATTAGTAAATGTATACGCAGCACAGGAGTGGTTCAAACATAATATAAACGAATATTTTGGGTATAATATATCTACTTTATTTTCATATAATTCATAATTGTATCTTACAATACTATCATTCTCTATATAATAATCTATTTGTTTTATAAAAGATATAGATTGATTTCCATCAGAAAAATCTATATATCTATTATTATTCAATATGCCATTTATAGATATTAAAAATAAATCATATCCAGATATATTTAACTGATAATAATCTATAACTTCTGTATTATTTTGAGTAATATTTGCTATAAATGGAAAGTTAAATGTATATACAGGATAAAAAAATAATCTATAGAATATTGAAGACGATATAACAAGTGCAGAAAATACTATCAAAAAAATAATAATCTTGTTTTTAATATATGACCTCCTCAATGTTTCTAGTATAATTATATATTTCTTCTAGCTTAAATATAACAAATATCTCTCTCATTGCATCTTTCTCATTTTCTGAAGCATGAACTACATTTCTCAATACAATCTTATTCCAGTTTGCATACGCTATAGACATATGAGCATAGTCTCCCCTTATAGTACCTGGTGGGGCTTTTAGCGGTTCTGTAGAGCCAACCAGTTTCCTTACTTCTTCTATAGAATTTACACCCTCTAATACTATAGCAACTATTGGAGCAGAAGTAATAAAATCTATAAGCCATTGCCTTATTATTTTTCCTATTTCTTTTGGATCATCAGTATTAAATTCTTTCTTTGGATCTAAGCCCATCTCTCTATATCTTGTTAAAGTCTTTGAACCAACAGTAGCTAACCAATTCTCATCAGAGTAATAAAATTCCTCCGCTGTTTTTTTATCTAGTTTTACCATCTTTAAAGCAACAATTTTTAGCCCTACCTTCTCAAATCTTGATATTATTTCTCCAATTAAACCCCTTTTTACACTATCTGGCTTTATTAAAACTAGAGTTTTTTGAACCAGATCTTTTCCACTCATTTTATTTTCCATATTTATTTGTCCATTTTAGTTCTTTGCTTGGTCTATTTAATTTCCAGTTTTTATAGCATTTATTTGAACAAAAGTAATATACCCTACCATCATTTTGTGAATATAACAAACCAGTACCAGGCTCTATTTGGTTACCACAAAATGAACAATTATTTTTAACTACCATCTTATTCTTTCTTTTCTATCGGCATAGCCGATATTTCAGTATCCCTTAACAATATTATATCGCCCTTCCTAATTGGACCAGTGATATTTTTTCTAATTATCTTACCAGCATCAGGACCTTCAGCTACTCTTATTATAGCATGTATAGCTTCGCCTCTCATACCAGTTCTACCTATCAAATCTATTATCTCTCCTTTGTATGCTTTACTCCAATTTACAGTATTTTCTTTTATAATATTATCTTCCAGATGCTTTACACCTTCTTCAGATACCTTGTTTTCTACTTTCCGTGGCATATCAACTTAATGTTATAAAAGGATTTTTAAATTTTTTATTAAAATTAATAAAAGATGCTATTAAACAAAAATAAAAATATCCTGATAGAGATAGTAATAATAATATTTATATTTCTATTTGCCCTAGGATCGAAAGGTTTACTGTTAGAGGCCTTACCCAACTATAGTCTAGTAGGACCAGATGCATATTATTTTTTCTATTATTTTGAATACCTAATCGCACATCATACTATAAATAATTTAACTTTCCATTTATATTATCCATTGTACCAACCACTGGATAATAAAGATATGGTTTCTTATTTAAGTTATGTCTCATATATTTTATTCTCTAATCCTATAAGTTCTGGAATTATTGGATATTTACTAAACTTTTTAAATATACATCCTGCAGCCAATATAACTATATGGTTGTCAGCGGACTTTACAAACGCATATGTACCAGCAATAGCTGCAATAATATTTTACTTCTTATCGAAAAGCATATTCAAAGATAGATACTTGGCATTATTATCAGCAATAGTATTTTCAATAAATCCATTTCTAACTACAAGACTCGTATTATACGATACTGAGCTTGGAGCTATAATATTTTTAGTAGCTTCTTTCTATCTAATTATAAAATATATTAAAGGAAAATCTGGAGAGAACATCTACAAGAAAATTGGACTACTATCATACTCTATAGTAGCATTAATAATATTTTATTATACCTCAATTATGCCAAATTATGATGTACTAATAACTATAGAATTATTTGCATTCTTAGCTGGATTACTATTATTATATCCTCTATTCAAAGGGACAAGAGAGTACTACTTAACATTACTGATATTTACAACAGCTTTGACAAGAAAAGGATGGGGAGGATGGATTATAATCCCTATGACATTCGGATTATATGGCATCCTAGCATATGTACTTAATAAAGATACTAGCGATATGTATTTTTTCTTACCTTATATGGGTTTTACAGGGGTACTAGATTCTGAACTAAATATTCATTTATTTTTAGCAGATCATAATATACTATTTGAGCTCGGATTAATATTACCATATCTTTATGCAATATTAAGAAAAGTAGATATATTTAATAGATCAATATTTAATAAGCTAGATAAATACTCTGAGAACTTGAGTAGATTCTCTTTAATATTAATCTTATTCATAATTGCATCACCAATAATAGCATCTAAAGTTATCGGAGAATTCTTAATAAATCCATTTACAGCCTCAAGAATGGGATCTACAATAGCAGAATTTCAGTCTACACCAGCATCATATTATTTCCAATTATTCTCTCCAGTAGGTGTATTATTTGCCTACCTGGGTCTAGGTTATCTGATATTTGATAAAACAAAACCAGCAATATATACTTATATAGAATTTATATTTCTATTCTTATTAGTTGGATTAGAGATAGTTTTAGGATCATCAGTTGGCATCTTATTATTTATGTTAATTATATTTATTGTATCTATATTCAATATAAATAAAAATAAAAAAGAACTAAGATATAAATTGCAATCAATATTCGAAATTTCTACATTATCTATTGCAATGTATATGATTGTATTTACAGATATAGTATTAAATGGACAATATATAAGTATATTCTTCTCATGGATGATATTTTTCGTATTTATAGTACCTTACATATTACTATATAGAAAAGATATGGAAGATTATGAATTATTTATACTATCACTAAGCTTTTTAACAATAATAGTTGGAAAATATATATATGAGCTAGTTTATTATGCAGGATTAGCAGTACCTTTCTTGTTTATATATGGCATTAAAGTTATAGATATATTTAAACCATATTATGAAAAATTAAAAACTAATGTAAAAGAATACTTAAATTTAATATTATTATTAATAGTAGCTATATCAGGTATATCCATTAGTATATTTACAAAGATACCAGTTATAGGAATTCTACCTGCTGCATTCTTTATATTATACTTATTATATGAATTTATATTAGATAAAAAAATAGAAGATATAAATACATTAAAATATGCTATAATATTATTATCATTCTATGGTATATCAATAGGATTAAGTAATAATATTTATGGGGCTCTTGGCTATATACAAAATTATTTTATACCATTATCAACACAAGGTACGCCAGGATACGAAATATCTGCATTTACATGGATAGCCCAAAATACCCCTATAGATTCTATAATAAATTCCTGGTGGGACTATGGTTATTACATATTTACAGTTGCAAATAGAACTGCATGGATAGATGGATCTAATTCATACCCATATTGGAATCATTTGATGGGCAGATATGGATTATCATCTGATAATATTACAAAAACTCTTCAGTTATTTTATGTACATGCAGATTATAATTATCAGACATTTAAGACATTAGAATTATTCAATGAGAATCAAGTATTTTATGACGATATATATACTAATCTAGGATTTACAGAGCAACAAGTAAGAGAGATAGAACAGCTAAAAAATATGATTGGATACAAAAATTGGATAAAATTACTATACGAGTATAATGGAACTAATGAATCTGTATTAAACTTCAATCTATCAACAACAGACCTATATTTATTAAATAAATTATATAATATGAATTATCTAAGACCAGCATATTTGTATATAGACCCAACAGATATAGGTAAATCATTCGCATTTCAATTTTTAGGATCAAATGAAACATATGATAAAGAGTCGTGGATATCACAATTTGAATCTGGAACAAATACAAATCCCGGACCACAAATACCATCTATATATTACAATGGATACTATGTATTCGCACAAAATAATAGTTTATACTTCTTTGGAGAGATGCCATTAGATCAAAATTTAGATATAAATGGGACAATAATTCAGAGTTGTATATATGAACAAAATCTAGGTATAGTAAATCAGAATTCTTGTGGAGTCGTAAATGCGGTTCAAATAGTATTTAATAATTCTTTAGTAGAACAATCAGGACTGTATCAAAGCTTAAATGTATCTAAAATAACACCAAATGATATACAGAGCGCATATGTATATATACTAGATCCTATAAATAATCAAAACTACAGATTATCATTACAATATGTAGATCTAGATGGTCAGTTACTAAACTTTTCAAATGCACAATACGGAGGAATGCTATATATATCACCAACCCTATCCTTACTAGAACAAAATAACCAAGTAGGATCATTCCTATACGCATATATGATATCACAAAAGGCATTTAAATATGATTGGGTACAATTATATTTCCTAAATAATTCTTATAATGGTCTATTTAATCTAGATTTTTATAGCAACCAGTATTTACAATTACAGAATGGAATAACAATAAGCTTACCACCAATAGTATACTCTGATGTAGCACCTTCAAAAGTTTGGCAAATAAATTTCCCACAGAACTTTACAGTACCAGACAGTTTATATTGCATATATCTTGCACAAAACTTACAACAGATAAATGAATGCGCTCAGATATATAATTTAACACCATACACAAATTATTACAATGTATAATTTTCTTAATCTATTATTAGCTATAGTTCCAGGAATTATAACATTCTTAGTATCATATTTTTTAATAAGAAAATGGATAAATATTGCTAAAAAAACAAATTATCTGGGAAAGGATATGAATAAGTACGAAAAACCATTAGTAGCAGAAATTGGAGGATTATATAGCATTATAGGTATTATATTTGGAATTTTAATATACATAGGATTAAAAGTATATATATTTAATACAAATTATGATCTAGTAGATGTATTTGCAATACTAACAATATTGTCTTTAGTAACTATAATAGGACTATTTGATGATATATTAGGATGGAAGAAAGGATTGAAACCCTGGGAAAAACCATTATTAACATTTATACTAGCTTTACCATTGATTATAATATCTGCCGGCAATCCATATATGCAAGTTCCATTTATAGGCATTATAAATCTTGGATTATTATATCCATTATTTATAGTACCTATAATTATTATGGGAACATCTAATGGTTTTAATATGCTTGCCGGTTACAATGGTTTAGAAGCATCATTAGGTGGAATAATATTGTTTATATTAGGAGTTAAATTATATATGATAGGTCAGTATTATCTATCAGAGATTGCCTTAATATCTTTATTTGGTATCCTCGCATTCTTAATATTCAATTGGTATCCATCAAAAGTATTTCCAGGAAATTCATTTACATATGGTATTGGTGCCCTATTTGGAACCTTGGTAATATTAGGTAATCTAGAACAATTAGGATTTATATTATTTATACCATATTTCATTGAATTAATATTATTCATAAGAGGATTATTAAACCATGTATATAAAGAAAATTTTGGAATACCAAATGAAAAAAATGAGCTAAATGAACCATATAAAAAGGTATACAGTTTAACTCATCTTGCTATAAAATTAGATAAAAAAATATTTAAAAGAGCAACAGAAAAATCTGTAGTATTCACTATAATATTTATAGAAATATTATTTTCTATATTAGGAATATTATATGGATAAAATAGTATATATTTATGAAAAAAAAGATAAAGACAAATTCTTAGATAATTTTCATCTTTTATATAGTTTATCTAAAAAAAATAGGCTAGAATTAATATGTATAATACATAAAAGTTTTAGGAATATTGCTATTAAATTAAAAGAGAATCACAATGTTAGATTTTACCTAATAAACAATAAAAAGGATATAAATAAAATAAAAATTTATGGTAAAAAAATAATTATATATAATGAGATAAACTTTAATATAAAAAATATAAATGATATACTAAAAAATATAGAAAAAAATAAAATATTAATAGTTAAAAACAAGTTTATTAATAAAAAAATAATAAATAAGTATATAATAGGTAAAGAAGAAGAAAAATTAAATTATAATTTTTTAATAGAATATTATAGATATAATAAAAAATATTTTCTAGATAATTATAACTTTAAATTTAATATAATAAAATTAATTAATATCAATATATTTATTTATATAAAAAAAATACTAAAACTAATAGAAAAGATACTGAGTAGAAAATTTATTAGCGATTATATACACGAAAAAACAGGACTACTATCATATAAATTTTTATCATTAGTTACAACAATAGTTTTAGTTAGATTATTGACAGTAAGTTATTATGGAGAGTATATAACAATATATAATTTCTTATTAATAGTTTCTGGATTCATAGGTTCTTCAAATATTATACTAACCAAAAGTTTGGTAGAAAGTAATAACAAAAGCTACATTGAGATTGATATAATAGTAAAAATATTATTTACTATGATAGCTGGAATGATTATAATAATTTTACTTCCTTATATATCAAAATATGTATTTTATAGCTATAATTTATATTCTATATTCTTAATATTTTTAGCAGCAATATTTTTATCATTAGAGGGTCTAGGAATAAGTATACTATATTCTTATTTAAACTTCAAAGACTCAAAATATATAACAATTATAGAAGGTCTATCTAAATTTATATTAATTATATCCTTAACCATAATATATAAAAATTATGGATTTATAATTGGATTACCAATTGCTTTCTTTCTAACTGACCTATATATATTATACTATTTTAGAAGGACTAAAGTCAAAATAAATATAGATATTTACGAAATTATAAAAAATAGTGGTAATAAAATAAAAGGATATTTAAAAAATATATTATATATAAGTCTACCTCCATTATTATTTAATTTATATACAAGCTTTGATATACAAATATTAAGAATATTTACATCATTTCAAGATGTAGGATATTTTTATAATGCAATATTAATTGTATCAACATTGTCTAATATATTATCTATATCAAGTATATCTCTACCAAGAATATTAAGATGGAAAAAAGAAGAAATATCTAGAAATATTCCCAAATTGATAATAGCTCAATTAATAATAAACATAATTATATATTTTACATTATTTCTAACTGGAAAATATATTATAATATTACTATATGGAAAAGGATATTTATTATCCGCAGAATTGATAAAGTATCTTGGAATAATTTTTATAATTCAAAGTTTTAATATATTTAGTTTAATATTATATAAAGCCGGACTAGAAAAATATTATGGTATATATACTGTATCTGTATCTTTACTTTCTATAGTTTATGACTTATTATTAATACCAAGATTTAGATTAGATGGTGCAATAGCTGCTGCAATATTATCAAATTTAACAAACATATTAATAGCTTTCTATATATATAAAACTAAATATGATAACATCACTCCCAGACCTGTTTATTGATATATTAATAAAGAACATAAAGATTAATAAAAATACGGGCAATATAAACAAGGATATAATTATAAAATTGGGTGGAAATGCTGGAAATTTTTCGTTAGCACTAGCTAAACTTAACATTGAGAATAATCTAATTGCTGGCTGTAATAAATTATTAGAATATTATTTCAAAAATTATATAGATGATCATAAATTAAAGATAAACTTTTTACCTGTATACAAAGATATATCTATTACAATAAGTTTCGAAAATGATGATGATAGAACCATGATTACAGATCCCAAAGGTATACAGATAGACGATCAAGATATAAAAGAATATTATAATTTAATTTCTAAATCCGATTACATATTTTTTGGAAATTGGAATAATAATAAAAAATCTAATAAATTATTAAAATATGTACTAGATACTAATAATAAAATATATTTAGATATGGGAGACCCTTCCGTAAATAAAGAAAATCTAGAAGAATTTATAGAAATAATTAAAGAAAAAAAGATATGGGTTTTAGGTTTAAATGATTATGAATTAAAATATTTGGGGAAATATATTGGTATAAAAGGCAGTATACAATATATATCTAACAGAATATATAATGAATTTAATTTAGAACATTTGGATGTACATTCTCCAGATTTTGTATATACATTACCTTCAGATAAATATATAGAAATTAAAAAAATAAAACCAAAGATAATCACTGGAGTAGGAGATTACTGGAATGCTGGAAATTTCTATGGATATATAAACAATTTTGATGATTCTGAAAGGCTCAATTTTGCCAATAATTTTGCTAAAATGTATATTTCTAAAAAAATAGAAATATGAACGCCCCCGCCGGGATTTGAACCCGGGTCGCGGGATCGACAGTCCCGTATGCTGCCACTACACCACGGGGGCAGATTTCTATTTATATTCTCATTAATTTTTATAAACTATTAAATATAAATCTCTTTATATTTATATAATTGTAGATAGTATAATTTCTTTTATATAATTTTAGCAAATCAAATATTTTATTATTACCAATATTATAATATTTTATTATATATTGTAAGAATTGGGTTAGATTAGATGGTCTTTCCTTTATTGTTGCTCTTTCCCAATCTATAAGATATATATTATCATCTTTTAATATTATATGGTAGTAAGGTCTTGTAAATTCTCTCTTTTCTATACCTAGCCGATCTAACAAAAATAATATATCTAATAATTTTTCTAGATAGTCTATTTTTTTACTTCTATCTATATATTTAAAATATATACCATCAATATATTCCATCTCTATCTCTAAATTATTATTGTCATAACTCAATATTTTAGGAACAAAAGAATAGTTTCTTAAAAAGTTTAAGAAAAATTTTTCCTTATTGTAATTTAATAACAAATCTTTATTAAATTTTTTAATTATTGTATTTCTATCAGTTAAAAAGATATGTGAATGTTTTCCTCTAAAAATCATTCAAAAATAAAATTAAAATCTTCATAAATCCTATAATTTCTTCCATTTAAATCATACACTGGCTTTTCTAACTTATTTATTATATCATATATCTTGTTTTTATCTCCCTTTATTTCTTCAATATTCTTTGATTCCTGATTATAATATTTTATAGTATAAATATTATCTTTAGTTTCCTTTTCTCCAATATATATAATTATAGATGGCTTGTAACTCGATTCCAGTATTCTTATCGTATTACTTAATTCAACTTTAGATGAATTTATTATAACCGCTCTCAACTTACCATTTACGAATTCCTTATATAAATTATTTGAATATTCTTCAATACTCTTATCTTTTGCTCCGTCTCCTGTCTTTATCTTTACTACAGCTATTTGTATAGGATTCAATGTAAATGGTAACCTACCTTTAAAGGACTCTAGATATGCGCCACTAAATCTTTCTATAGATCCTATATATGCTTTGTGTATTATATATAAATTATCTTTATCTAATGTTTCCTTTAATAGATCTAATAATCTAAAATTCCTGGGCAAATTAAAATCTAATTGTATTGTACCAAGCTGCCATTCCTTTTCACCAATCTTTAATGTAAAATCAAACTTTGGTCCATAAAATGCGGCCTCTCCAATGCCCTCATATGTAGCAAAATTATATTTCTTCGCTAATTTATTCATTACATTTCTCATTATATTTTCTACATATTCCCAGTCTTCCTTTTTACCAGAATATTCATTCATCTTATTTGGATCATGCAGACTTAATCTAACCTTAAAATCAGACTTCTTTAGATCTATTAAGAAAACTCTATCATATAACAAAATCATTTCTTCTAATAATTTCTCGATTTCAGACTCTAATTGTTCTGGTAATATAAATATGTGGGAGTCATCTTGTGTAAAAGATCTGACTCTTAATAGTCCATATACACTGCCTGAGGGTTCATACCTATGTACAGTACCAAGTTCAAATATCCTAAATGGAAGTTTTAATTTTCTATATTTTTCTAGTATGTTTATAAAGATTAGTATATGATGTGGGCAATTCATAGGTTTTATAGAAAACTGTTCTTCTTCTATATTAAATATATACATATTATCCTTGTAGTATGATAGATGTCCTGATATATTATATAATTCTGTATTTGTTATAATAGGTGTTCTTGCAATATAATAATTTCTATTTAAATAAAAGTCTGTTAATATTTGACTCAATATATTATAATATAATCCTCCTCCTAAAGAAAATAATTGTAATCCTTTCCCAATTAAGTCTCCAAAATTTTTGTTTAAATTTGCTATCCTTCTATCATGTCTTGCCAAGATATCTAGTTCATCTCCTATATCTATATGGTCTTTATCCATATATATTTAGAAAAAAATAAATTTATATATTAATATTATCTATTTCATAGTATATTATATTCCTTTCAATATCTAATATTGCCAATATAATACTGGTAATATTATATTTATCAAATATTGATATTATATCATCTATTTCTATAAATTCATATTCATATATTGTATATATGAATTCCTTATTATTGAGCAAAATAAATTTATCCTTTATTTTTACATTATATCCTTTATCTCTTAAATCCTCAAATACATAATATTTCTTAAAATCTATAATATTATTATATTTTTCTATAAAATCTACAAAATTTCTTATATTATCTAATTTTGCCCATCCTTTCTTTAATATATATAATACTTCCTCTGGTTCTAGGTATATATAATCACCACCTAGATAACCTATTCTTCCTATTTTATCATAATAATTTTTTTCTAATACAAATTTATTATCTTTCAATTTTATTATAGCTTTCTCCATTTTACTTCTAGAAATATATCTTTATCTTTTTTTATACAATATAAAATATTCTTTCTAGTACTATGTGCAACTCTATTTTTTGATAAAAAATCATATGTATCTATTTTCTCTTTATCTTTTATTGGTATCCCTATCCATTTAGAATGTTCATTTATATTTTCATAAATCCTAAATACCCCACCAAATTTTAATCCAGTACTAACAATATAATTTTTATCTCTAAAAAGTTTATAGAAATGGTAATATAACCCTATCTTTTCATCTTTTAAGAAGTAGTTAATATCTAGCTTTTTTCCCTGATCATTATATACCTCTATTTTCTTATTTTCTAATAAATATAATCCTTCATAAAAATAAATAATTTTATCTTTATCCAAAAATATACCATTTTTATATAATATGCTTTTCATATAAATATTCTTTATATAAAAAATCTTTATTTAATATATATAAAAAATTTATGAATAATATGATAACATTGATATAAATAAATATATTATTTGTAGATATTATATTTCATGAACTATATGTATATATATTATATGCATTACCATAATATATTAAAATAAAGGTTTTGTAAGAGTTAGAAAATATTTTGTTATACAAATATGATTAAAAAATTTATGCCGTCGGAGGGAGTTGAACCCTCGACCTGTGGATTACAAGTCCACCGCTCTACCAACTGAGCTACGACGGCATTAATAAAAGTATATAATAAAAGTTAAATTAAAAAATTAATATTTTATCTTCAGCTTCCTCCTAAAGATACTACAGAATCTGCCAAAACGGTAGGTATAGCACCTCCGTATTGGGCGGCATATCCATTTACTGGAGTTATTTGTAAATTATAATTTTCATCAGTAACTAATCCGGATGGTATATAATATATTAATTCGTAATTCTCTCCTGTAGTTAAATATACGCTTTCCTGATTTACTGCTAATCCAATTACTGCATATGGATCTTGTATTCCTGCTTCATTCATAGATTGCAAGAACTGGAATACCTGACTTATAGATAGTGGAACTCCAATAACTGAACTATTTATATTAATAGAACATGAAGATAAAGTATTATTTATATAACTAAAATTAATATATATATACTGATTTGATATATTTGTTAAAGTATTACATATATTTGTATTATTTATAGTAACATTTTCTACATTAACCTGATCATTGTACATAAATCCAGATATTAATATACTTCCACCCTCCAGAACACCATATATAGATGTTGGTTCATAATTTGATGGAGAGTATGAATAAACATTACCATTACTGGTGGTTAATAATGAATCTACCTCTTCTAGATTTATTGGACCAGAACCTGGCATTAATGATACAACAGGACCCATACCTGTAATTTCTTGTAGATAATTATCTAACTGTCCAGTATTTGGATTATATTGGTATCCAAACATCTGGGTTATCTGCATTCCAGTTGTAATTCTACTTTCTGCTTGCTGTCCTGTCTGTAATGCTTTTGCTTGTAATGCACTTGCTGTATATATTACAACTCCTGCTGCCACTGCCGCTGTTACTATAATTGCTATTAATATTATTAATGTCGATAGACCAAACTGACCCTTTGCCATAATATACTAACATTTATTGATCATTATAAATTTATCTGTAGTAGGTAGTTATTTTTTTAAGGTAAATATCGTTTCCATATGAAATGTATTTGGAAACTGGTCAATCAGGATTTTATTATTTATCTTATATCCGGCATTTATAAAGTAATCTATATCTCTTTTCTGAGTTTCTGGATAACAAGAAATATAAATAATATCTTTTGGATAAGAGTTAATTATCTTTTTTATAACGCCCTTACCCAATCCAGATCTTGGAGGATCTACAATTATTTTATCGGCACTTATCTTTTCTATATCTTCAACTCTAGACAATAGGAATCTTAGATTTTTTATATTATTTATATTCTTATTTACCTCGAACATTTTTTTATTTTCAATACTATTATCTATAGCATATACATAATTAGAATATTTAGATAATTCTATTGCATAAAATCCAGAACCAGAATATAGATCATATACTATATCATTTTCTTTTATATTTGATAGTTCTTTCACATATTTTAATAATATTTCTGCTGTATAGCTATTTGGCTGGTAAAAATTATTAGGAGATATATAATATATATTATCTAAAGCCTTTTCTTTTATATAATTATTATTATTTAAATTATAGTTAATATCCCCATACGATACATCAGATATCGTATTATTTATAGTCCAGTAAAAAGAGTTTACATATTTTTTTATTTCTTTATAAAATTCTAGAAATATATTCTTATAATATTCTATATTTTCTGTATTAGAGGTTACAATATTCACCATTCTCTCATTAGTAAATTTACCTTCTCTTATTACTATATACCTTATAAAACCAGTATGATCTATATTATTCCAGGGTTCTAATTTATTATTTATAATAAAATCTCTAAATCTATTTCTTATAATATTTGATTCTTCTGACTGTAAATAACATTCATCTATATCTATATAAGAATACCATTTTTTGTATTCTTTTAATCCAACTTCATAATTTTTACCTACAGCATAATCCATTCTATTTCTATAATAAAATATTTTTGGAGATTTAATTACTTCATCTGGTTCTAAATTAAAAATTTCTATAAATTTATTTATTTTGTATTCTATTTGTTTATTATACGATAAATTTTGTATTTGACATCCTCCACATTTATTAAAGTATTTACATATCATAATATAGAAATAATAAGAGTGCTTAAAATAATATATAATATATGATATTGCAAATGAATACAATATTAAAATAGATAAAATTATATTATTTGGATCTAGAGCTAGGGAGATTATAGAGGAAATTCGGATTATGATATATTAATTTTAATAGATGAAGAACTAAAATCAAGAGAAAAAATAAATTTTTGATATGAAATATATAAAAGAATACCATTTCCAGTAGATATAATCATAGTATCAAAAAATATATTCGAAAAATACAAGGACTCCTATAGATATATTTATAAATATGCGATAAATGAAGGAATAAAAATATGAAAGAAAGATACTCATAACTAGATAAAGAAAGTAGATACTGATCTAGAGATATGTAAAAAATTATATAAAGAAAAATATTATGATTATCCAAGATATCTCGCTCAACAATCAGTAGAGGAATATTTAAAGGCGTTTTTAATAGAAAATAATATAGATTATCCAAAAACTCTTGATATAAAGCAACTAATAAAAATATGCAAGGATATTAATAAAGATTTTGAATACTTATATAAAATTTATGTAGATAAGTTGACTATATATTCTACCGAAACAAGATATCAAGAATATGATTTTATTTTTAATGAAGAAGATGCTAGAAACGATAGATATTGCTAAAAAAGTTAGGGAATTCATATATAAAAAATTAAATATAAAGTGAAGGTATTTATTTTTTAATTATAAAATGTAATAAAAATATATATAAATATTGGAAAATTAGGAAGAATAAAGTTTGGACCTGGTTATTATATTTATATAGAATCTGCATTAAATAATTTAAAAAAAAAGAATTCAAAGACATTTAAAGAAAAATAAGAAAGTACATCAGCATATTGATTACCTAACAACAAATGAAAACTTTAAAATAATAGAAGTTTATTACATTAAAACAAATGAAAAAAATTGAATGTAAGATATCAAGAATTTGGAAATTTTGATTGTAAAGGTAATTCACATTTATTTTATTCTAAAAATTTGAAAAAATAGAAAAAATTATGAATAATACAATGCATAAATACCAAAACCGGATGGACTAAATGTATTATTTGTAGATATTATATTTCCTGAACCTCCTACTATCTTTTCTATTATATAATTACCTGTAGGTATATTTGTAAATGTAATATTAGCATTTAATGACCCTATTAATAATATTCCAGAAGCAAAGTTATATTGTATAGTATTATTTATTATTGAACTTGCAAAACTATTTGCATTATTAATAAATCCTGAACCTATATAATTTATATCAATAGTTCCTGTTGATACAGTTAAATTATTTATAGTTCCATTATTATTTATAGCTACACCTAACTGTGAATTATAATCATATATATTTGATGCATTACCATATATATTAAGTCCGAATATTCCTCCATATGCTGTAACATTATTAATATAATTATTATTTGTTTCATATAATCCAAATACAGATCCTACTTTTATTAAATCATTTAATATATAATTATTTCCTGATCCTAAATCTATACCAAATATATTACTATCAATATTATTATTTTCTATATAATTATTATATCCATTATTTAATTTTATACCAAATATATTACTATCAACATTATTATTATTTATCGTATTATTTATCGCATTTCCATCTAAATCTATACCAAATATATTCGCATTAATATTATTATTATTTATTATAATATTTTCTGGATTATTATCATATATACCCCACACACTTGATTGTATATTTGAATTCTCTATTGTAGAATTCTGGAATGTACCTGTTCCATATATTGCTCCTATATTTCCATTTATTGTACTATTATATATATTTAATATTGATGGATTTTCTACTTGTATACCAAATAATCCAGAATTTATATTTGAATTATATATATTTACTGTTCCATTTGTTAATCTTAATGCAAATAAATTAGTTTGTATATTTATATTAGTTATATTTACATTTGAAGATTCTATATTTATTACAGGTAGTCCTGGATTAGCAGGCTCAAATAGTACATTTCCAGATCCTAATAATTCTATATTTTTACCTTGTGGATTTATATTTAAATTAACTAAATATATTCCTTGAGGGAATACTACAATTGGTATATTATTATTTATTGATCCTTGTATTATATTATTTATTTGATTATTAGTTAATGAATTATTTATTACAGTTATATTTTGTGAATTAGGAGAGAAATATATAACTTGTTCTGGAGTTATATTATATAATCCATAATTATTATATCCATATATTCTATAATATAATTGATAATATTGTCCATTATATTTAGAATATTCTTGTAATAAACCATTATAAAATACATCATTACATTCTGTAGAACTAGATATAGTTACCCATTGATTATTTGATTGATTCAAGAATTGTATATTACAATAATCTATACCTTCTGTATTATCATATACATTTCCATATATTTGTAATAACCATAGATTACTTATATATCCATTACTTGGAGTTGGAGATGTATATGATACATTAAATACAGGTTCAGGTAATTGATAGATATATATTCCTGTACTATTTACAATATTATTATAAGATTCTGTAGATAATTCTATGCTAATATTTCCTCCATTTGGTATAATATTATATAATGAAGGTAGTCCATTTGATGAATTATTATATCTTAAATATATATTATTTATTCCTGGAGTTACATTTATATTATATTTATTTCCATTAATTGTTATATTTACATTTGGATAATTTGTATAGAATGTTAAATTTAATCCATAATAATTACTTTTAGTATTATTATTTGGAGATATAATATATATAATAGGATATGGATATACATTTAATGTAAATATTGAAATATTTGATAGTCCTGTTACTTGGTCTATTCCTAAAAATGTTATATTGTATTGTTGATAACTATTTACATTCGGAGCAGTTATTGTAAATATTTGACTTCCTCCAGAAGTAATATTAACTTCTGCTGGAGAGCATGTAACACTTGATGGAGACAAACATCTTAGTGTTAAATTATTTCCTAAATTATCTGTTCCAGATACTTGTATAGATATTGACTGTCCTGAATTTAAATTTCCAGATGTCTGATTAAGTGCTATATTTATATTTTCTATCACTACTGTAACATTTACTTGTGTTTTATTTGTTACTATATCTGTTGCAGTAACATTTATTATATACAATCCTTGAGATGCTGAACTTGGTACAGATATATCTAAACTTGTAGAACCTCCTGAAGGGATTATTACACTATTTTGCCCACTAAAGGAGCATGATAATGGGGAAGGACAAGAAGCACTTATATTTAAATTATCTCCATAATTATCTGAAGCTGTTATAATAGTTGAACTATTTGAACCTGGTGATAAAGTAATAGAGGATGGATTAGAGCTTACATTAATTAATTCTTGTGGAACATTTACCGTTATTGTTGTAGAATTTGTTGCATTATTCTCAGATATTCCATTTATTGTCACTGTATAAGTACCCGGTGTTATTGATGTTGTTGAATTTATATATAATGTTACTGTTGTATTTGGAGTTGCTGTATTATTTGAAAGATAACATCCTAAATTAGTATTTGAAGTTGAACAAGACAAATTTACTGGTAAAGGTGTATTTCCAGTTAGTTGAGTTAATTGTATATTATCTGTTATTGTTTTACCTGGTATTTCGGTAATTAGATTACTAGAAGGTATCAATTCGAATGTAAATACTGGAAAAGCATATACAAATACTGAAGCATAGTTTGTTGTACCTGGTCCACCAACATTTGCATCAAAAGTAAAAGAATAGGATCCTGGAGCTAAATCTTGACATCCCGCAGCATATACTGCATTATTAGGATTATTAGCAGGACCTGCTTCTTCATAATTTATTTCTGAACACCCAGCAGGTAAAGTTACAGTAGTTATACCAGCCTGTCCATTATTACTTCCAGCAGCTAATAATATAAATACAGTTTCATTTTGTCCATTTACATTAAAAGATACAGATTGTGTAGCACTTTTTCTAAAATTAAATGTTAAATTATCTAATATTAGATATTGAGAATAATTATTTATAGTTAATCCAATTAATGCATTATTTCCATTTCCTGCTGGACCTCCTCGATTAAATGTATATGAACATGAATTTTGTGTATTATTACCTATAACTGAATATCCACTATTATCTACTAATATATTAAAGTATGGAACTATAGTACTTCCACCATTTACAGAAGCTGTACAATAATATAGATTTCCTAAAGGTAAATTAACACTCACTGAATTAGATCCTGGTCCAGGGTTTGCATTTGTTCCATTATATCCAACTAATGTTGCTCCTACGGCAGAGAATACACTATTTACAGAAAAAATAGAGAGTATAGATAAAATAACTAGTATATATATTTTTTTTATTAAGAATTTATATACCATTAGATAAAAAATACTTTATTATTAAAAAGAGTTTATTCAACATAATTAATTTACTATGTTGATAATCAATAAAGATTTAGGATAAAATAAGCTAAAAAAATTTATTGTAAGGATGAAGTTCCGCCTAGAGAACTACAAGATGCATAACCTGTAGCTGGATTTACAGAACACTCCATTATATCTAATTGCTGTGTAGGTGATATTATTAATCTCACACCCATCTCTAAATTAGATGTTGAATATTGTATTGTTTGATTCAAACATGTAGATAATAGAGTCACATTAACCTCTGCAACTGTTTGAGCAGGTATTGCTTGTCCATATGATAATGTCTGATTTGTATTATAATCATATACACTTGTAGATATCTCTGTAGCCAATGATGGATTATTAGCTAGATTAGCAAACAATACAGGTACTGAACAAAATACATCACCATTTTGATCTGTAAAATCTAATGTCCATCCACTTAATGGTATATTTGTAGATCCTAAATTATATAATACGAATGATAATGTAGCAACCGTACCAAATTCTGAATATTGTACATCATGAATCGCAAATTGAGGAATTTCAGATTGTTGTTGAGTTAAATCTAATTTTGCTAATGATAAATTTGAATTTTTTAAGTAAATATTAACTAAAGCATAACTTGCTATTGTTGCTATGGCAACCAAAAATATAAAAAGAAATAAATTTTGAAAAGCTTGCCCTTTCATCTTATCCGTATAATATTACTACTGGATATATCATTGCAGCTGGTGTTACACCTGATAAATCATATGGTTGTCCATTTGGTGGAATTACTGATATTTCCCATGTTTGTGAAGTTCCTAATGTTACATTAGAATATACTAATAATGCACCTAGATCATTTGGACCCAATACTCCATTATATAATAATCCTGAATTATCTACAGAATCATGTTCATCAATATAATAGTCCCCAGTATATGATGTTACTAGCGATGAATTTGCTATTGCACCACCATATGCAAATACTTCTCTTCCAGCTGGAGTATATAGTATTAATGATGTTTGATTTAATAATATTGGTTGTGATCCTGGTGCTAATCTTGTATATACTAAGTATTCTTGAACTTGTTGTGTTGTTGTATTTACATTTATGCCTTCTACCCTTACAATCTCTACTGTAGTTCCAGATGTTTGCACTGTTTGTTGCGCTGCTGCTGCTGCATGTCCTTGTGCACTTGTTGTTGCTCCTATAATTACAAATGCCGCTATTGCTGCTGTTAATGCTGCTGCTATAAATAAAACCATAGACGAAAAACCTGTACCTTGACCCTTCATTTAATATAAAAAATCTCTATTATTTATATATATTTGCTAATCAATATTGATTATTATGCCCCCGCCGGGATTTGAACCCGGGTCATAGGGACGAAAACCCTATATCCTGGACCAGACTAGACGACAGGGGCAATAAGATTAAATTCTATATATCTATTTAAAAATTTATTCTTTGTCAATAGAGCTTGCGAATTTATTTATATCTTCTAAATCAAAATTAGTAAATATTACTTCTCCATATGAAAACCCCAATATATTCTTTTCACCTTTTCTCATATTTATCGTATCATCTGACTCGTCTATGATCTCATAATCATTGAAATAATCCCTCAACCTTTTAATATTGAGATTCTTATTAAACCTAATGCTAAAATCTTTTTTTCCACATAATGGGTATATTCTATACATTATATATTATAAATTATGATATATTTTTAAAAATATATAACATTGTTATATATATGAGTATTTTAACAAAAGAAGAGAAACTAATAGAGAAAAATAATGAAAATTATAATATATTAATTAGAGGGCCTCTAGATGAAAAAAAGATAAAAGAAATATCTGAATTAAAAGGAGAGCCCGATTGGATGTTCCAAATTAGACTTAAAGCATTTAAAAAGTTTCAAAATATAGATCTACCAAGATTTGGCCCTAAAATAGATATTAACTTTGATAAAATAATATACTATGGATCTCCGACAAAATACCCAAAGCCACTCAATTGGAATGAATTGCCATCATACATGAAAGAAACCATAGAAAAATTAGGATTAAAACAAGAATTTGAGAATCTAAGCGCATTAAATGTACAATATGACTCTATACCATTATATAAAGAAATAAAAAATTATTTAGATCAAGAAGGTATAATATTTACATCATTAGATGAAGGTGTAAAAGAATATCCTGAAATAGTAAAAAAATATTTTTCAAAGGTGGTTCCAGAAGGCGATAACAAATTTGCTGCTTTAAATACTGCAGTATGGTCTGGAGGTGTGTTTATATATGTACCTGAAAACAAAAGAATAGATTTTCCACTTCATGCATATTTCATAATAAATCTTGAAAATTTAGGTCAATTTGAAAGAACATTAATAATTACAGAAAAAAATGCAAAAGTTACATATATAGAGGGGTGTACTGCGCCAGTATATTCTTCTACCCAATTGCATGCTGCCGTAGTAGAATTATTTGCAAATGAAAATTCTAATATAACTTATGGTACTATACAAAATTGGTCAAAAAATGTATATAATTTGGTAACTAAGAGAGCTAGAGTAGGAAAAAAAGCCAGAGTAAGATGGATATCTGGGGAATTTGGTAGCAAAGTTACGATGCTGTATCCTGGGTTAATATTAGATGATGATGCTGAAGGAGAAATATATACCATCGGTTTTGCTACAGATAACCAAAATATAGATACAGGAGGGAGAATATTTGCTCTAGGAAAAAATTCTAAAGGATATATATTATCAAAGTCTATCGCGATAGGAAAAGAAAATGAATCTATATCTGTCAATAGGATAGATATAAAATTAAATAATAACGGAGAAGTTATATCAAAATGTGATTCTTTAATAGAAGAAAAAGGTAAGAGCACTTCTATACCAAGGATAGAGAAATTTAGCAATGAAAGTAGTTATAATCACGAAGCAAAAATGGAAAAAATCAATGATGAAAAAATATTATATTTAAGATCATTAGGTATAGAAGAAAAAGAAGCTAGAAGGTTATTCCTATTAGGATTTATGGATGATATATTAAATAATTTTCCAGAATCATATAAATTAGAAATAAAAAGGATATTGGATTTGGAATTAGAAGAAATTGGTGGATTTGGATGATGATGGATCCGTACAAAATTAGATTAGATTTCCCAATATTAAAAAGAAAAATAAATGGAAAGGATTTGGTATATTTTGATAATGCAGCAACAACCCAGAAGCCATTGAGAATAATAGAAAAATTTACAGAGGTATATACAAAATATTATGCAAATATACATAGAGGTATTCATACTTTATCTCAGGAAGCATCCGATATGTACGAAGATGCTCATAGAATAGTCTCTGAACATCTAAATGCTAACGATTGGAGAGAAATAATATTTACAAAAAATACTACAGAGTCTATTAACTTAGTAGCATATTCTTATGGAATAAACAAGCTCAAGAAAGATGATAAGATAATAATAACAAAAATGGAACATCATGCAAATTTAGTACCATGGCAACAAGTTGCTAGAAAAACAGGAGCAAAAATAGAATATATAGACTTTAATAAGGATTATAGATTAGATATTGATCAAGCAGAAAAAATAATTGATGATAAAACCAGAATAGTGGCAATAACTCATGCCTCAAATGTATTAGGCACTATAAACCCTATAAAAGATATAATAAAAATTGCTCATGAACATGACGCGATCGTTTTAATTGATGCTGCGCAAAGCATTCCACACAATAAGATAGATGTAAAAAAATATGATATGGATTTTTTAGCATTTAGTGCACACAAAATGATGGGACCTGATGGGATAGGGGTATTGTATGGAAAAGAAGAGATATTAGAAAAAATGGATCCATTCTTAACTGGAGGTGATATGATAAAGGATGTAGATCTTTACAATGCTGAATGGAACGATCTACCATGGAAATTTGAAGCTGGTACACCAAATATCGCTGGTGGGATCGTATTTGGAGAAACAATAAAATATATAAAAGATATAGGTATAGAAAATATTGAAGAATATGATAGATATATAACAAAATATTTTATTGATAAATATAATGATTATAAATTAGATGATATTATGTTAATAGGTCCTAATGATTATAAAGAGAGAACACCTACATTTTCATTCTATACTAAAAGGTATAGATCTCATCAAATTGCAAAACTATTGGATCTTGAAGGTATTGCTGTAAGATCTGGATTTCACTGTGCACATCCACTATTAAAAAATATTAATATATTAAATAATAATTTATATAACCTAGGAGGAACTTTTAGAGCCAGTTTATATATATATAATACAAAAGAAGAAGTAGATTATTTTTTTGAAATATTAAAAAAACTACTTAAATAACCATTTATATATTATTTTAATATCTTTTTTAATTGATCTTCTCGCCTCAAACCTGCCTATATTAAAATAATCTGAAATCTTCCCAAAACTCCATGATAACAAGAATTTTCCAACCAATATTTCTTCATTATTTAATCTTGGTTTTTCATCTGTATATAATAAATAATAGATATATATTAATTTTGCTACATCCGCTGCTGCTTCATAAGTCATTGGTGAATCAATATATCCCCTTAACCTATCGATCTGATTGTCTGTTAAATTAACGTGAAAGTGTGGTTTAAATTTATAATGGGTTTCTAACATTTTTAATATTATTTTTGGAGTTAAATCAAAATAAACATCAGAGACTTGATTTATTAATTTCCATCTAAATTCATAATTCAATTTTTTAACTATTTTTTCGGTATTTTCATTTAATGGTCTTAATACGATACCAGAATACTCTCCAGATACCTTGTTCTTTTCGGGCGATAGATGAACCAAAAGAAACTTATTTTTTTGCCAGAAATTTAATAGTTCATATGTTACACCAAAACTAGAACCTATCCAATCATATCTGTTTTTTTCACTCCACTTTGATAATTCCTCTAGAGATATAGATCCAAGTCCATATCCCTGTATTTCTGGTATTGTAGCTATTCTAATAACTCTTAATCCCTTTAATTTCGCAAATTCTTTTATTCTATAGTGTTTTACTATTATATCCGGTATTATATTGCCTTTAGGCTTATAATCTTTAAGCATCCTATCTATTACCTCATCTTCTATACCCCCCTCATAAGCTATTTGGACTCCATTAACAATTTTATCATTTTCTAATTCTAATACAAAAGCATCGTGATGTGGTGCATCTGCCAACATAGCTATATCATTTGGTCTATTTTGATAATGAGCTAATATATATATTCCAACAAAATTCTTCAGTTTCTTATCATCATTATAAAACCAATCTTTTAATGGTATTCTATAAAATCTAACCTTATAACTTTTTATTAAATCTATATCTTCTTTATCTATCTCATCAGGCTCTGAATCGAGTAATAAAGAATCATATAACCACTTCTCTATTGGATCATTCTTATTATATCTTATAGGCTCAATCATAGTATATCTATATAATTTAAAATCACTATTAGAATTTAGAAACTTCATGAATCTAACAGAGAACGATCTTCCTGCACCTTCATAACCATGAATAGTAGAAGAAAAAATAATTTGCTTATATTTTTTTATAAATCTATATAATAACTCTATCCCGATACCTGCAGCTTCATCAACAAATAGATAATCATATTTTTTTGATAATATTTCTCTCGGATCTCTATACTCTATAAATATTTTATTATTAACAATTATTTTTGTTTTTTTAATCTCCTTAAAATCTATACCTTCTTTTTTCAAACCTATTTTTAAAAAATTAAATAAAGTTTCTACATTATTAAAGGACGGTGCAGTTATACCTATATCAAAAATTTCTTTCTTTTCCAATAAAGTTGAAACTAGTGCAGATATAGATAATCCAATAGAGGCACTTTTACCTCTCCCCCTATCTGCAATAATAAGGTATATTGCTTTTTCATCCTTTAATAAATTTTCTAACATACTTAAAACATTGGCTTGATCTTGTGTATAACATAATCTATATATTCTATCTGAAAATATTTTATTCTCATTTAATACTAACTTATCCCTTCCAGGCAAAGTTATATTATTTATGTCACAATCATATTCTATTCCTTTAATAACTCCTTTATCTATGTCATAAATCAATATATTTTCATACTGCATTAATTTATTTTTAAACCTATATTCAAATAGCTTCCTTACTTCTTCTATTTTATATGGAGGCGTTAGTAGATGTTCATGAAATGTTGTAGTTATACCTTCAAAGTTATCAAAGTCCTTGATTATTAAGAATCCTATACCAGATCCGGATAGAGTTTCAATTATTCTACCCAAATAATCGGGAGTTAGAGATTTATACATATCTAAAATTAATATATTATATGTTTTTCCTAATATCTTATCAGAATCTTTATATCTAATTTTATCTACTTGTAAATCTTTAAAATTTTCTAACAATTTTTCATATCTATATAAATAGTCTCCAAAATAATCCTCAGTAACATACAATATTTTTATATCCTCCCTATAATTTTCTATCTTTGATATATAATAATTTATAAGGTCTGATAAGATATGAAAATAATTCTCTCCAGATAATACTACAATGCCTCTATGATTATTTTTTATGATTTTACATATTAAAGACTTATAATTCTTTTCTAATTCTTGATCCATTATATTTTCTTCTTCAATACCTTAATAAGTTAATTATATATTAAAAAGTTAAACATAATGATTAAATAAATATTAACTTAAAATTCAAGTATAAATTAAATTTAAAATTTTACATTAAAAAGTTAAATTAAACCGTTAATAATATATTAAAATATTAAAAAATAGGCATTAAATATAGTTAAATCGTTAAATTATATAGTTAAAAATAAATTAAATTAAAGTAAAATATATCTTAATTTAATATCTAAAGCCTTCAATAATTTTGGATCATCTACAAGAACTATAGAAATTCCTTTAGAAACTCCTCCCGGATACAATCTAGAGCTCCTACCAGAAGCCTGTAAATAAGTTTTTATATCTACTATATTCAATATTATATTATTATCTTCAATGGTTATTGAAACATCTTCACTATCTTTTAGCTTATTGACTATATCGGGATTTTTTAAATAGATAGATATACTATTATATATATTTTTTATCAAATCATAAATATACCCCTTACCATTATTATTTTTTAGGGAGTCTGATAATAATCTAAGCGCTTCGGGAGATAATCTTTTGATATAATTTCTCAATCTTTCAATTTTTTTATTTAATATGCTCCTCTCGTAAGATGTTAAAAATGAAGAAATAAGATTTCCTAGTAAAATTAAATTATTTATATTATATTCTAGATTAGATAAGTTTATCCTTATTTTTGGTATTCCAAAAAATATAGTATATTTTATTCTTTCAGGCAGATTTAATCCCCTGGCTAGGATACCATATGGATCTGCCACACCAATCAGTACATCTGTTTTGTTTTCTTCAAAATCTTTTATTTTTTCATCTATTTTTTTAACTTCTGCTGATATATACTGAACCTTTATTCCCCTCTCTAATAAAAAATTATATATGACTTTAACATAATCTATACCTTTATCCTTTGAAACAAATATTATTATACCATCTTTCAATTTCCTTACTAATTCATATAACTTATCTAAATCTTGTGTATTATAATATATATCTATTACATTTCTCAATTTATAATTACCAGTACCAGAAGAGAAATTAGTAAGTTCTTTATATATTAACGACCTTTTGCCTTTTAGTGAACCAGTAGCAGAGGATAATACTATTATTCCTACCTTTTTTGACTTTATTTCCAAAAATTTTTTATAAATATCGCTATTAAAATCTAGTTTCCCAGCCAATTTAAGATCAATAACCTTTTTTACTATGTCTAAATCCTCATTAGTATATCCTATTAAATTAAATACTCTTTCTATATTTTTTGAACCTTTAAAAAATGAATCTACGTCATCTATGAATATAATATCGAATCTATAATTATTTAATAAATTAAAATTTTTTGATAGATACTGATTTGATATTATTAGTATATCTATATTACCTTCTCTTAGTTTATTTTCAAACTCTTTTTTATTTTTAATATTATATGAAAGTATATTTAATTTAACGTTAAGTTTTTCTACAGATCTATTAATTTCATTTTCAGTCTGTTTAACTAATAATCTTGTTGGTAATATTATTAATATTTTCTTTTTATATTTATAAGAAAAATATATGGAGGATAGATATATAAATGTAGACTTTCCAACGCCTGTTGGAGCGACCATGGAAAAACCGATATTTTTATACAATCTTTTAAACCACATTAACTGAACTTTCCAAGGATCTGTATTTACAATACTTCTAAAGAAATTTGAAAATTCTTTAACTTCTCTATGAAAATTATATATCTGATCAAAATCCTTTAATCTCTTATTTTTTAATAATATTTTATATAATTGATCTATAAATTTATTTCTATCATCAATGTTTATTATATTATTAATATCTATATCGTCAATATCCAATTTACATGGTAAAGAGTTTGATAATCTAGATGATTCTATTAAACCACCACAATTGAAACACATATTTTTAATATTAATAAATATTCCATCATCCATTTTAAAGAAATTTTAAATTTAATTTATAAATTATATATATGGACATATCTGATATTTATACTCAATTACAAAAAGAAAAAGAAAGAAAGAACCTAGAAAAAATACAAAAAGGATTTTATCAAAAAATATCAGAGTTAATAAAAAAATATAGAAAGCAACTGGATTTATATAAAACTCAAAATAAAGAATATAAAGAATTAGAATCTACAATAAATAAAATACAGGATTCTATAAGTGATTTGATAAATATAAGAATCAAAAAAATAATAAATATGACATTATTAGAAGTTAAAGAAGACCTAAGTGCGATCGACCAAGAAAACCTACAAGAAGAAGAAAAGATGTTTTATAGTATACTAAAAAACCTAATATTATCATACAAAATAAATGTAGAAAACCAGATATTAAATGGTGAAGAAATAAAGACTGAAGATTTTTATAAATACATAAATATTTATTCGGTAAATTTGGAAAATAAAATAGAAAAAGATATATTAATAATAAATAAAGATCTACCAAAAATAGTAGGAACAAACGGGAGAATATATGGCCCCTTTAAAGTCGGTGATATAATTATATTAGATAAAGAAATGGCAAAAAAATTAGAAAATACAAAGATAGGCACACTAATAAATTAATTTTATAAATCTATTTAAGAAACTATATAAAATGAAAATTCCAAAAAAAGTAAATAAGTATTGCTCATACTGTAGAAAGAATACAGAACATAAAGTTATAATAATTAAAAGCTCAAAAGCTAGAACAGGACTTGTATGGGGCTCTAGAAGAGCAAGAGAAGGAAAGAAAGGGATTGGTAACAAAGGAAAATATAGTAAAAGACCTTTATCACAAAGAAAGAGAGGTGTGATTAAGACCTCTAAGGGTGTGGATCTAAGAATTGAATGTTCTATATGTAAAAAACAAGAGGTATGGAACCTTAAAGGCAGATATAAAAAAGTTGAATTTACAACTGCAATAAGATGAAAGCTAGATTGTTTTTTGAAGCTTTTAGCAATGATAAAGATAAATTGATAGAATTACTAGATAAAACTCTTCCAGATAATATATCAAAATTTAAAAACTATCAGATAATAGAAAAGAAAACAGCAGAACCAATAGAAAAAGAAATGCCAACACCAGACAATAAAAAAATAAATGGTTGGTCTTCATACTTAGAAGTATATGCTGACTTTAAGGATTTTGACTCTATTATAGATTTTATATTATTTTATACTCCATCAAAAATAGAAGTGGAAGATATAAGAGAGCTAAAGATTGTCGCAAAAGACCAAGAGGTAAAATACAATAAAGAAAGGATAAATATATTGTTAAACCAAATATCACAAGCTATATTCTCAAAAGTAACAGCAGTCGCAAACGCATATATAATGCAAGCAAAAAAAGCAGTAGGAAACCAACAAAGCAATATTGGTAATACCCAAAATTTAACAAATCTAAAATTACCCAAATAGCCTAACCAAAATAATATCTAGACCTTTCCTCCGATTTTTTCTGATTTTCTTGTAACTCCTTTAATCTGCTTATATCTTTTTCTATACTCTCTTTCAACTTCTTTCCTTTCTCTCTTAAACCAGTCAAATCAATATTAAAATTATATATTTTTCCCAATATTTCTAATGCTTTTGAAGATGCATAATATCCATTAATTTGATTTGTAGGATAAGTTTGCACTAGTAATGCATAAGCTGGCTTCTTATATAATTGAGAATAATATAATGTCAGCCCGCTCATCCCAACAATACTTTGTGATTTGAATATATTTATGTCTCCAATTTTCTCTTTTATGTTATTAATATTATAAAATTTATTAAATGCAAACATATAATTTGGATCTTCAGCCTCTAGTTCTACATTAGAATTATAAGACCCACCCAATATCGCATATTCTTTTATATCATATCTCTTTAGCTTTTTAAATAATTTATTCATAAATCTATATCTTAAATATAATGATAATCCAGGATCTTCCAATACAGATACCTGAAAATCACCATATAATATAAGAAAATCTGTCTCATTTACTTTTAAATTATACAACTTATAACTTATATTATCAGATACTATACCTTTTTTATTTATATATACTAGATCTGGAAAAAAGTCTGAGAGTATTCTCCCAACTAGAACACTTTTAAAAGATCTAATCATTGTTTTACCGACCACTTTTGCCACATTCCCAAATCCTCCACCTATAGAATACAAAAATACAGCATTTTTCATATTTTTCAAAATATTATTATCTAATATAAATTCCATAATATTATAACCAACCTAATTTATATAAAACTTCCTTTTTCATCTTTCTTCTATATTCTCCCCATTTGTCTTCCGGAGAAAATTTTGACGGTATTACTCTATTAGTTTTATTATTACAATTCGGACATGTCTCCTTAAATGTATATATGTAACATTTTTCACATCTTCTAATCTCCTTCATTTTTTGATATCTCATATACTATATTATATTTCTTTGCTTCGGAATCTATCAGATCTAATAATTTCTTTTCCTTACTCTGTAGATCCTTAGGATTAATTGTATAATATCTTATCATATATCTTGGAGATCCAAGATATTTTACTTCTAGATTCAACTCTTTTATTTTCAAAAGAAACTCTTTTAATTTTAATATACCATCACCCTCTATATTATAAGCTTCTAATATATAATCAAATTTATATTTTGGTGGATTTAGGTATTCTTTTATATACTGATATAATTTATCTAATATTTTTTTATTTATCTTGTATTTGTTTAGGACAGACTTTCCATTTATTAGAACATCTAAGAACACATTATATAACTTATCCGTCTTAATTATCTTATCAATAACCTCATCATATATTTTATCTGTATCAATATTTTCTTTTTCACTCATAATCTTTAATACATTATATGCCATATTTTCTTTTTTATATTCAATAACCTTTGCCTTCTGCTTGTTTTTATCTACTCTTTTATAAGATAGTGTACATAATCTATTTTTAATATCTACATCTAATACCAAACATACTATTGTTTTCCCCTCTTTTAGTATAATTCTTGGATTTGTTATTCTCTTATTTGATAATTCATCCATAGGGATTATACCACTAAAAGATTCATACTCATTTAAGTTCACCCTTATACTTATATCAGAAATTTCTTCTACAGTACATATTACATATTCTCCATCTTTTGGATAATCCTTTCTCTTATACATTAACTATATTAATTAAAAAAAGATTTATTAATTATTTACAACATTCAATTCTCCTATTTCCTGTTCAGAAAATACAAAATAATTAAATATTAATTCGCCATACAATATATTTTCATTTCCAGCTTGCACTGGTATTTCTATATAATAATTATTTGAACTTGAACTAAAGCTTTCAGAACCAGTATATGTGTATTGGTTACTATTAATATATAGAGTTAGATCATAATTAAATGAGTAATTTAATAAATTTACAGAATTCAGGTTACAATCTCCTGTAATATCATTATTGGTTATAGAGAATAGATTATTATTATTCTTTATATAAAAATTAACCACTATATAATGACCGGAGCTAGAAGGTATTGAATAAAAACTATATATCATTATAGGACTACCTTTAGAATCTATATTATATTCAAAATTGCATTGTTGATTAGAGAAACAACCCGAAAAGAAATAGATTGTTTTATATTGATAACATTCATATAAATTAATAGGTACAGTATTAGAACTTAATAAATTAGGATTAGTTAAGGTTATCTGCCCATTAACTGGTAAAACAAAATTATAGAAATTTTGTGCGCCTAAATTATTGCTATCCTCACAATTAGAACCAGACACCTGAAATCCATTTGGTAATCCTGCCAAGCATACAGACCAGTCAAGATTTTTATCTGATGTAACTATATTTATCGGTATATTAAAACCAACATCATTAAAAACCTGTGGACTAAATCCTCCGCCCAAATTTATATTAAAATAAAATACTGTAGAATTTGTACTATTTGTTTGACTAATACTGTTATTTGTTGTAGTAGGACATATAGAAAAGAAAAACAATGCAACAAATAGTATAGGAGCAAATATAATAGCCCTAGCCATTTACATCTTTCAATGGTATATTTATTTGTGTTTGTTCTTGACACGTATAAGTTACGTTCATCAATATTGCTGCCTGGACTCCAGTATCTGAATTCAAAGCGGACTGTATTGAAGACCCAAGTTGATTCATATTTATAGTACATTCTATATAAGCATCAGATAGATAAATATTACCGGATGGGTTACAGGAGAAACCACTGTTACCATTTTGTATTGTTTGAACATTATTTCCGGATGCTATCTGTAACTCTACATTTGATATATCTACTTCTGGCAATTGGTCTTGATTTGTATTTAATCCACTAAAGCATCCAGTATCCACTAGAGAAAATGAAAATGCTGCATAACCTCCACCCATAGTAATGTAAACATTATTAGAATTTGGAACGATCGGTGAAGCCGTATAAAACACAGGATCTGTCTGATTTAAACCTTCCAAAGAATTTACTAATATCATTGGTATATATATTTGCGTATACATATTTGAAATATTATAATCTATGGTTATTGGTATACTAGATAGTGTTGATTGTAATCCTGAAGGCAATGATAATGTAGCTGATTGTATTGGTTGTTGCACTGGCTTTATAGAATTGTCTATATAAAATGCGGGATTCGCATTAAAAGAACCTGAAGATGGTGTTAAATCACCGTATGTTGATATTTGATAATTTACATTAACTGGTTGGTTGGAGCCCAAATAAAAGCTATTTGAAGTCTGTAAAGAGAAAGAATACTGACTACCAGTAGATGGATTATAATACAATACTGAAGGACCTACTATTGACAATTGTACATTACCAGGTACACTAGGTGCCCAAGTAGGTTGGTTAAAACTTGGACTCTGCAGATTTAAAGCACCTGAAGAGCTACTTTTAGAACTATTTGAAAAACCAGTACTTGGACATACAGCAAAATTAAATAAGATAACAGATAAACCAACCAATGGAATTAATGATAATATTTTTTGTCCCTTCATAAATATTATTTAAAACTTAGTATATATAAATATTTATACCTAGCCAGGATAATAATTTAATGTATTAGAAGCACTCAATAAATAATTATAACTTAGATCTGATACTACAGAAATTGTTGAATAACCAGAGAATCCAGATGATCCGGATATACATATAGGAATCGCTACAATGAAATTATTATTACTATTTTGAAGATATTGTAAGTACTTATTATTTATAATAATATTACAGGAATTTCCACCACAAGTTAATGCATACGAATAATTATTTCCAAAACTATAACTATCCGAACAACCAGAATTTGATAAATATTCTAGATTAATTTCATTATTATTGTATATAAACTGTATACTCCAGCTATTAATATTTGCTAGATTTTGAAGAGAACTAATAGATAATAATATAACATCATAGGATGTATCCTGATTTTGTAATAATACAGGATATCCTGTTGACTTTCCTACTCTAGCAATTTCAATATATGGATAATTGTATAAACTGTTATATAGATCTACATCATAATTATTTTCATTTAGATTTAGATATTGATATATATTCTCATTTTTCTGATTTGCAACGGCAGCAATAGGTATACTTACTGCCAAGAAATTATATAATGAAGTGGCATTAATATCGTATATTACTGCATTTAAAGTATTATATATATAAAAACCCTGATTATTAAGATAAGGACAGGAACTATAATTTAGTTTCGTATTATAGTTACATTCAATAGTATTTATACCATTAAATGATGATAGAGATATGCTTGTGGGACTTGATGAAGTTTCATTTACAAAATTGCTAAAACAATAATCTAATTCTATCGGATAACTATAAGTACAATTAAATTGAACATTATTATTTAAATTCTGATTTGATGGTAATGAATACTGAAATATAAATTCCGAAACTGTAGGAGTAGTCATATTATTTTGAGCAACGCCTGCAACACCTGTAATAGGTGATAATTTAATATAATAATTATATATTTGCTGCTGCTGAGGTTGACTAGTAAATAATTGAGACTCTGCATATTGATCGGGATTGGATAGTACATTAAGAGCAGTTTGGAAAGAACTATAAAAACCAGAATAAACCTTGGATACAGAATTTACTGTATTACCTACACTATTTTCATAGAATGGATTGACAATTCTCGAAAATATATAATTTCTAACAATAGGACCATAAAAGAACCATATAAAAACTATACCAACGATAAGAACTATAAATAATATTAAGGCTCCAGTAGCAGATCTCATATTATGATAATTGTAACATTGAAATATATAAATAGTTATATGGCTTTAATGCAAGTAAGTTCTGGGATAATATACAATCAGATATATTTATGGAATATTCTAATTGAGTAGAATTTATATTATAATAGCAATTCTGATTTATTGCTAGTTCTCCAGAACCTTGAGAAACTATAATATCTAATATATTGTTGGATAGATTATTTGGAAATGACAAATAGAATACATTACTGCTAGATTCTATATATAAATTTTGGATATCTATTGGATAATTAGAAGTTAATGATATTAGATTATTTCCTATATTTAGATATTGATTTAAGGAAATTGTATTAGAGCAAGAATATAAATATATACTATTTCCATTCACAGTTAAGTCTACATCCTGTGGCTGATATGGACAAAAATTATAGTATAATACTGAATCTCCACTGACATAATAATAATTAAAATTTAATGAAGAAACTATTAAATAATTTATATCTAGATTATTTAGAGATCCATGAGAATTAAAAATAAGACTATCTGGAACAAATTCAATTTTTATATTATTATCACCATTATTTAGATAACTGCCTGGTACAAATATGCTCACTAGATTATTTGTACAAGAGCCATATATTTTATAATTATTTATATATATATTAAACTGACCATTATTACAGCTTTCTAAAAAAGAAATATTTATCGCAGAATATTCGGTACTATTATAATAGAAATATATATTCTTTTCCTCAACACCATAAAATACATTCGTATTAAAGTTTATATTACCTATAGGTATTTGATAATAATTAATATAATTGCCTATAGTATAATTATTTGCTATATAATAATAAGAATAACTATTAGATAATTCTATATTCTGGAAAATATATTGGGATGGCGCCGAAGATACATTGGTAGGATATAGTAATGGTAAATTAGTACCATTAATTAATGATTGTAATACGATTGGCTTATACTGGGCAGGAAGAATTAACCAATATATGAAAAATATAATACCCAATAATATAAAGAAAAATCCCACCAATACAGTCTGACCTTTACTCATTAATTCTAGGATATTCTTTAATATTTATATTTTATACCTTAATTTACCAACAATACCAAATTTATTTACTAGATCATAATAGACTACGGACTCATTTATAAAGTATATATCAGCATCTATATCATTCAATACATCAAATAATGATAATAATTTATTAAAATTTTCAGTTTGCTTCAACTTATCAAAATAATCTTCAGAAACTAATATATATTCTATATTATTTTGTAGTGCATAATTATATGTTTCGTCTAAACCGTATGATATCAGTTCTTTGGTCATATAGTACAATATATCATTAGTTAATTTATTTAGTTTTAATATTTCTAGCTCTTTTAGAGTTTCTAAATATTCATATCTTTTCGAAAATTCGTATATACCGCTTGATCCACCTATAGAAACCTTAAAAGCCAATATTTTATCTATTTTTATCTTATCTTTTATATAATTATAAAAATTATCTGGATAAAAAGCAGGTCCTACTATACATAATATCCTTGGACTATAATTAGTTAGAATGTCTATATATTTTGAATATACTTTATATAATTTAGAATCAAAATTTGGGTCGTCTTTTGGTATATTTATATCCGATTCAGATATAATCTTTATATCATCATCTATATAACCTAAAGCAATACTATTATTGTCTAAAGAAATTATATATATTACTTCCTTATCTTTTTCAGATTTTTTTAAAAGTTCTAATTCATATTTTTTAAACCCATTATTTTTAACCAACTCAAACTCGGAACCTATCTTTATTTCAAATGTATGAAAGTGCCCTATTATATCCTCTTCATTAGAAGATATGACCTTACCAGAAGTTCTTATAGAATCCTTATATTCAGAAAATTTTATATCTTCTACTTGTAATTTTAATTTTATTTTCCTTTTTTCTTTGCTATTATCATATTTTAATACTCTATAATCTTCTCCAGATATGATATCACCTTTATTTATTATCTTATATAAAAATAATAAATCCCTCTTAACCTTAACATTTATCTTTATTGTTTTTTTATCTACAGAAATATATTTCATAATATAGATAGTAATAAAGCTAGAAAAATTGGCGGGATAAATGGAGCACCTTCCATTACTTTTAATTCTATATTATTATATTTCGACAACTCTTTCAATATATTGATTTCTTCCAATGAAAGACCTTGATTTCCACTAAATAACCTATTTTGGGATATATTATATATTATTAGTATTATAAAAAAAGAAATTGTTGATATATAAATATTAAATATATATAGAATCATTGGAACCAGGGATAGAATTATTATTAATATAGAGCTAATATACTTATTTTTATCCTTAAAAGATAATATATAATTATCTCCTTCTTTTCTAACATTAAAATATCTATTTACCTTACTATATACGCTATCTGGAATATTAGAAATAATTATATTATCATCAATCCAATCACCTTCTACAAGTTTATCAACAGTTCTTGTATATATCAATCTACTTCTTAGATCTTTCTCAAATATTCTAAATATAAAGTAAGATATATAGAGTAATATCATTGAATATATAATATAATATATTTGAAAATTATATATGAATAAATATATTATATAAATAGCTACCAACAATAATACTATATTTAGCAAAGATAAAGAGAAATATTTCTTGTTTTTATTATAATAAACTTTTAAACCTTCGATATTGTGAAATATAAAGGCGAATAACACTAAATAAAATATAAATGATATGATATTATTCAAATTAATAAATGAAAACAATATAGAAATGCCAAAAAATATGTATAAATCTCCAATAGCTAACAACTTAAATACATATAATAAAGTAAACAATAATAAGACTAAATATGATATTATAATATATATTGAAAATATATTATAAAAGAATATTATATATGAAAATGAGAATAAATTAAATATGAAAAATATATATAATATTATATCATCTACAGCTTTATATCTAATATCCTGATATGTAGAATAAAATAATAATAAGAAGTCAACAATATATATAGTATACAGATATTCATACATAAAGTTAAAAATTGTATTATATTTAATAAATATTATGATGATGTGAGCACCCACTGAGATTATGATGATGCAAAGTAAACTGATGTGAACTACTCCGTCCTTACTAACGGAGCATCTCGCGATGGAGATTTCCTGCTTCTTCCAGGAAACTTACTATACACACTCTCAGAGAAGAGTATGTATAGCAGAGGTTCCCTGTCCACAGGCTCTAAGGGCAGTCCCGACCCCGAACGAAGAATATTTAGAGATGCATTATAATCACGATCTACAGTCCAACCGCATTTAGAGCAAGTGAAGGTACGATCAGAAAGAGTTAGATCTTTTTTCACATATCCACATTTAGCACATGTTCTTGAAGTATTTCTAGGATCTACTTTCACTACCCTCCTACCAGCTCTTTCAGCCTTATAGGAGAGGTAGCTTATGAACTTGGAGAAATTAGAGTGAAGAGTGTGTTTTTTCAAAGTTTTACTTGTACTATTCTCAACGATTTTCTTCACATCAAGGTCTTCCACGTATATTTCATCATACTGTTCAACAAGCCACGAAGTCACCTTATGAATATAATCACTCATCAAGTCTTTCAACATGTTTTGAGTGTCCTTAGGTGTTATCTTTTTCCCTTCTTTCCCTGAGTTATTCACTATGTCTAGTAATGCGTTGTATACTTTAGCTTCAATTTGCATAACCTTGAGCAATCTTTCCTCTACTTTTTTCGTTGGATAAATTCTGTACTTGAACGAGAGTTGAATTTTATCACTCTACTCCTTGGCTCTCCACATATTCTATAATAATATTTGCCTTCTAATCTATAAAAATATTTCTATAAGGGGACTATCCATTCCCCTGACAGAAGGGGCTTCTGCCTCCTAACCCCCAAAAGTTAAAAATTCTAAAAATTCCTATCTATATATGCCATTGATAATACCTTCTCCAGAATATAGCAAGAGGAGAAGAATATTAGAATTAGATCGAAAAATTAAGAAGGCTGAGAAAAACAAAAACGGAAAATTAAATGTAATATTAAAGAAAACAATAAATATAAATAATCCTACAGAAAGTATAAGGCTAATATCAATGCTAAATAAGCTAGAACAAGAAGGATATTTTGATGAACTATATATAGTAAGATATAATCAACTATTAGATTCAATAGACTTACTAAAGAATACAGAAAAAGAACTACCGAAGGAGGATTTAATAAAACTATACAACATTGTAAGTAAATTGATAGATATAGTCAATAAGTTAAAAAAATAATTATTCTTCTAGCTTTATATTTTTCATATATAATATTCTCTTTATATTATCAATATCATGCTCTAATAGTTTTATCTTCTCTATCTCAGATGTTATATACTCAAAATTAGTAATATCAATCACATTTTCTATTTTTTGCAACTTACTTGATATCTTATTATAATCATCTACAATACTATCTGTTATATCTTTAAAATCGGTTATCTCATATTTTATACTTTCTATATCTCTTTTTAATAAGTTTATTATATTTTCTAAATCATCTATCTTATGGTTAATAGTAGAAATTTTTTCCAAATCACTTGATTTAGTCCTCATCTCATTTACTATATTCTGTAAATCATTAAATAATCCATATATGTTATTTAATTTATTTTCAAAATCTATATATTTTGAATAAAGGTTTTTAAATGATACAATTTCTTTTATATTTTTAATATCTTCATTAGATATACTTTTTAAATAAGAAAAATCATTTATATTCTTATCTATATACTCTTTTATATTCTTATTATCCGATATTAACTTATCTATATCTTTCTTCAAATTATATATATCTTTATTTTTTAGGTTCTCTAATTCTTCCGTTATCTTATTATACAGAACAATATCTTCCAATATCTTATTTATATTGTTTTCTAAGGTTTTAGTTAATTTATTTAAATCATCTTTTATCTTAATAAAATCTTTTTTATCTGTATAGTTATCCTCAATATTTTTTATTTTTAGATAAAATTCCTTTATATTATCTTGTAGATCCTTTAATATTTTATTATTATCGCTATATCTAGATATTGAATTATTTATATCAATTATTTCACTCTCTAACTTATTCAATTTAGACCTAAGATCTATAATAGAAGTATAATCCACAAAATTCTTTTGATTATTCTCCAAAACTTCTAATTTTATAGATATGTCCTGAAGATCTTTTATTTTATTATATAAATCCTCATTTATATATTTTTTATAGTCTTCTACGATTTTATTTAATTTATCAACTCTATCTTTTATATCATCTATATCTTTATAATATTCTGATCTTTCGAGATAATAACTTAACCTCTTATTTAATTCTATAAATTTTTCATTGAGTTTTTTCGTATATAAATAAAACTCATTTACTATATCAAAATCCTTACTATTCATAAATATATTTTCTATACAAAATTTATTAAATTTATTTGATGTTAGATTTTTTCAAGATATCCAGATCCTTTTTTATAGATTCCACTTGAAACTCTAGAGCAAATATTTTCTTTTTTATTATATCTATATCATTAAATCTTCTATTTATGTTTAATAACAGGGTATTTATATTATTTAATAAATTATTATAATCCTCTTTATTATCAAAGATTTTATTTTTTAATCTATTATATTTATCTAATATATTATTATTCATGTTTTTGTATTTTTCTAATTCTTCATTCAGAGTTTTTATCTTATTTTCTAGTTCATTAATTATATTCTCATATTCCTGAATATCATCCATTATTAAAAAAAGATCTTATATCTTTTTGAATCTTTCCTATACTATCTATTGGTATATTTAAAGATTTTAATATGGGTTCTACGGATGCAATAACTTGTTTATTTATATAATATTCCGGATCATAATTATTATCTTTTACTTCATCTGGTAATCTAACTTTATCTGATATTTTTTCTCCACCTTTAACAATGATATATTCTACTATAAATCCCCTATCGACTTTATATCCTCTATCTTTATATTTTTTCGCTGCTATAACGTGCGGTGAAGATACTTCATATTCTTTCAAACTTTTTCTTAATTGCTCTCTTAATATAAATTTCTTTAAAGGATATTTATGATTTTTTATATTATTTATAACATCATTTAAATAAACTATTATTTCATCTTTCTTATCTTCTAATGCCAATTTTAATATATTTTCTTGTACCTCTCCTGCTATTTCCGACCAGTCTCTTCTAACTACCTCAAAACCTCTTAATTTTATTGTACCATCTTTAGATAACAAGGCATATTTTTTTCTTGCACCTCCTTCTCCAGATCTTTTTTCTACAAAGATACCAGATAGATAGAAATCCTCAAATTCCATTTCCAGAGGTCTTGGAAGCAAATTATTTATATCCATTAATAAATCTTGTCCATCTTTTTCATTATTTACAATAACAAATATAGAATCTGTATCTCCATATATTACCTTATATCCTTTATTTTCTATATAATCTTTAACTTCCATGATGTACTTTCTACCCAATGCTGTTATTGAAGATGCACACTCGAGACAATACCATCTAGAATTTGGAAAGCCTAGATAACCATATGTTGAATTAATTATATATTTTAAGGACAACTGTCTACTATCTAGAATTTTATATTCTTCAGAATCTTTATCTAGACCTTTCATCTTTTTCTTTATCTCAATCCTCTCATTAAATATACTTTCTAATATAGAGGATATAAAACCTTTATTTTTCTTACAATACCATACCTCTAATTTTCCAACACTAGTATCTGCGATAATCTTTTCATTTTTACATTCTTCATGATCACATTTTAATGTATCTGGAGAAATATTATACTTTATTATTATAGAAGGATATAATGACCTAAAATCATATACAGCTATATTTTTATAAAATCCGGATCTTGGTTGAAATACTATTGCTCCGGAATACGTATATTTTTTTCTTAATTCTAAATCATCATATGAAGGCTTATTCGGTATTATCTCATTATTGTCTCTTGATCTTTTTATCAAATAATCTTCTACTAATATTCCATATGTGCTTCCTGATAATTCATATAAAGTTATCCCAGCAAGTCTTGAAATTTCTAACAATATTGATTCAAAATGTTTATACAATTTATATGTTAACTCCACATCTTTTTTATTATATTTAATCAAATAACTATAATCTTTTGTTTTAAATATTATATTATATATCTCATTAAAATTTATATCCAGTTTTTTCTCTCCTAAAACTTCACTAGCAATTTCATCTAAAGAATAGGTTTCCGAATTAAATTGAGTAGCGAATATTCCAGAAATAACATTAAATAAATCAAAATTTTGTATACCTACAAATTTATATTTTTTAGATGTTTCTCTTTTTTTTGTATATAATATATTTTTATTATCCCAACTAAAACTAAATTTGTAATTTAGCTTCTTTGCCCTTTCATATAAAAAATACAGATCAAAATTATTAGAATTATATCCTATTAAGATGTCTGGATCTAACTTTTTTATAACTTCATCTACTTTCTTTAATAATTCTAATTCGCTATTAACTTTATACCCTTCATCTGAATTGCCATCTATATATATTGAATAATAATCTTTTCCATCATAAAATGTTATTAAATATATTGGATCTTTTGATGGATCTGGGATCGCCTGTTCTGAGACAGTTTCTATATCAAAAGCAACAACTTTAAGATTATATTTTTTATCTATAATTCCTAGATTTTTTTTATATTTGTAATAATCTATATTTTGATCTTTTTTTATTAATTCTAGATCTAATTCATACCAGTTTAATGGATATATGCTCTGATCTAATTGAAATTTTTTTATTATAGATATATCTCCTTCTTTCTTTCCAAGAATTTTTCCTTCCATTTTATAACTATCAGCTAATTTTTTCAAATTATCATAATTATCTTGATCTATAATTATTTTGAATACAGTATACTCTCTGCCTATATATTTTTTCTTTTCTATTTCATACTTTTTTATATATTTTTCATTATCTAATTTATTTTTTATTTCATTTAGGTATTTTTCATCTTTTAAAATTAAATATAAATAATAAGGTTGATCGTATTCTATCCTGATCTTTTTTCCATTTTCATCTCTGCCATAAACATAAACTTTCTCTTTATCATGATCAAAATCTAATATAAATACTTTCATAATTATTTATTATAGTATATAAATTAAAATTTAATTAAAAATTATTGTATAAAAATTTCTGGCACATTTTCATTTGAAGGATATCCAAAGATCATAACCTACTAAACATACAATACAGCTTCGATTGGATTATAGTTAAGACCCATCTGTGCACTATTTGGTATCAAAAAGAATATTATCTGGTAATTTGAAAAAGAAACTCCAGAAATAATGGATATATTTTAGTAATATATAAATTTCATTACGGAAGATCTTATCAATTACCGTATATTAAATATTTTTTCGAATTATCAATAAATTATATCATAATAAAGTATATTGTTAATTTATAATTTTAATTTTAGCTCTACTATATCTTTATCTTCCAATTTATAGTTTAGTCCACCCCTCGTATACTTGTTATTTCTATATATTTTTGCATAGATAAACTTATCTATCCAATTTTCATTTAATTTTTTTATAAAATCCTTTATTATAGCATCTTTATTTAACAATACGCAATGTTCAGAACCTACTGGTTTTACTCTTATATAATCTAATTTTTTAATAATCTCCTCTAATATTTGATCTATTTTTATATTGTTAAAATCATTATAGTCATTATATATTATTGTATATTCTTTATTATCATATTTATTTAGTTTTATTATCCCTTCAGTAAACTGATTTATCCTACTTAATTGTTCTTCTACATTATTTTTATTTAATATAATTATATAATAATCGGATAAAGATAGTATATTTCTAAATCTCCTCTCAAATGTTGCTGGAATTTCTACAAATTGGTAATATATACAATTGTAAAATAATGTTCCAACTATAGGATTTGTTGTAGAATAGGGTATGTCATTTACATCTACATTTGCATTTGTAAATTTTTTTAAAAAATAGCTCTTTCCAGAATTTTCTACTCCTAAAATACTAATTAATATATCTCCGTTTTTTTCTATTAATTTTATACCTTTATTTCCCTTCTTATTCTTTGATTCTTCTAATAGTGATTCATATTCAGATATTTTTTTATTTATCCAAGCTATTAAATGTTCTGAGCCTTTGTGCTTTGGTGCGTATTTTAGCATCTCATATAAATATTTTAGTCTTTCTTCATTGGTTCTTGCGCTTTCAAACTTGTTTTTTGCTGCATAAAATTCTGCACCAGCATTAGTTACCATATATTATATGTAGTTCTTTATTAGAATAAAAAATTACAGGTACCTTTAGTTTTCTCAATATATACCTTAAATTTTTATCTTGAGTACACACTATAAAGTCACCAGATAAAGATATATTTACTATTAACCTATCTGTCTTCTCATTGTTTTTATTCGTTTCTATAATATTTATATTATTTTTATTTATATAATCCAAAACTAATTTATATAGTTTTTTTGACTTCTCAGATCTTGTACTTTTTAATTTGTCCTCTATTTCTATTATATTCTTTCTTAGAGTATATAAACCTACATAGTTTATATCTTTTCTATTTAAGAACAACTTTAATTCTTCTATTATATCATAATTATAATAAAAAGGTATAAAAAATACATTAGAATCTATCAATATTTTATACTGCATTAATTAGTTCTCCAATAGCATATATTTTCCACCTCTTATTTATTTTTCTCAATATTAATACCCTGTCATTTTCATATCCTAATATTGGTCTTTCTAATTTTATCGTGATCATATTATTTTTTTCCATATTCTTTATTATACCATTTGATATCATATTATAGAGTACTACTGTTATATCTTCTCCTTTTTGCATCTTTTCACTGCTATTAAATAATTCTTTAATTATTTCATATTTTACCTTTATCTCATTGTATTGGTTTGGTAGTTTATTTTCTAATCCCAACATTTGGCCAGCTAATGTATCTTCTTTAGTTACAAATGGATCTAAGTTTGTACCAATACCAGCAGTTCCACCGGGTATTATCTCATCAACGTCTATATTCCCTTGTTTTAGTGAAACTATTTTAGTCTTAATTGGTTTCCATTGATTATCTATAAATAAACCCGGCCTTATTTCTATATTATCATCTTTCTTTAGTTTTCCTTTTAATAATGCTCCACCTAATATACCCCCTACCAATTTTTCTATATCTGTTCCTGGTTTATTTATATCAAAAGATCTTGATATCAAAAAGATAGGATCTGAATTTATGTCTCTATTATCTTTTTTTATATCTATTAAAGCTTCTAATATATAGTTTATATTTATATTATTTATCGCGGATATAGGTATTATCTTTACATTTTTTATATCTATTTCTAATTTTTTTAACAGATCTATTATATCATTATAATTTTTTATAGCTTCTTCTTTTGATACAAGATCTATTTTATTCTGTACAATTATTAAAGGTTTATTCCCCATATATTTAAATGCAATTAAATGTTCTAATGTTTGTGGTTGTGGCACTGGCTCATTTGCTGCAATAACTAATATAGCTGCATCTACTATTGCAGCACCAGTTAGCATTATCATTAATAAACTTTCATGACCTGGTGCATCTACTACAGATATTTTTTTAATTATAGCATTTTCCTTCCCACATATAGGACATATCTTTTCAGTAAAGTATCCATGATCTTCACATCTATATATAGTAAAATCAGAATATCCTAATTTTATTGTTAATCCTCTTTTTATTTCCTCCGAATGTTTTGATAACCACTGGCCTGTTAATGCTTTTGCTAAAGTTGTTTTTCCATGATCTACATGTCCCAAAATTATAATAGATAAATCAGGATATATTATTTGATCCATCTTTAAAAGATTATTAAAAAGGATTAAAAATTTATTTTATTTATTTAACTAAACTTATATATTGTTTTATCTCCAGAATCCAATAACTCTATACCTAGCTCTTTTAATCTATTCCTTATTTTATCAGATAAATTATATAGTCTATTATCTCTTAAATCTTTTCTAATATCTATTAGTAGGTTTATTATCTGATTAATATTATTATCCTTATTATTACAAAATATATTTTCCCATAAACCATAGATTATCGATGCATTTTTATAAAATTCATACGCTTTATAATATAAAGTAAATATATTTGAGTTTATTACATATCTATTTATATATTTTGTAAGCTCTAATAATGTTACAGTAGCTTTTCCTATATTAAAGTCATCTCTAAGATTATCAATAAATTCTTTTTCATATTTTAACATATTATTAAATATCTCTATATTTTTTTGATCTAAATAAAACGTCCTTTCTAAATTACCTATATTAGATACTATTATTTTTATTGTAGATTCTATATAATTATAATTCTTCTTCGCTTGCTCTATACTATCCTCATTTACATCTATAGGTTCTCTATAATGATATGATGCAAAATAAAATCTCACAATTTCTGGTCCATACTTATCTATAAAATCTTTTGCAGGTATTATATTTTTCAATGATTTCGACATTTTTTCACCTTTTATTTTTAATAATCCAACATGTATCCAATATTTCACCCATGGATTTATATTAAATCTAGCTTCTGATTGTGCAATTTCATTTTCATGATGAGGGAATATGAGATCTTGAGCTCCTGAATGGATATCAAATTGTTTACCTAGATATCTAGATGACATTGTAGAACATTCGATATGCCAGCCTGGTCTTCCCTCTCCTATTATTGTTTTCCAATATGGTTCTCCATCCTTCTTAAATTTCCATAGAGCAAAATCATACGGATTTTTCTTATCTTCCAATACATTTGTTTCTTGATCCCAATATTCTTTCTTATTACCTGATAATTTTCCATAATCTTTATATTTATCTACATCAAAATATATGCTATATTTACCTGTATAAGCATATCCTTTATCAATTAGGTCTTTTACAAACTCAGATATTTCATTTATATGCTCTGTTACTAATGGATTTATATAAAAAGGTAGATTATTTAATCTTTTTATTTGTTCAAGATGATATCTTATATTATTTCTCGGTATAGACTGCCAATCTTTGGTAGCCAATTCATTAGCTCTATTTATTATCTTATCATCTATATCTGTAAAATTACTTATTGCTATATCAATATACCCAAAAAATCGAAGTATTCTTCTTATAATATCTATAGATACCTCGGCCCTTAAATGACCTATATGCGAATAATCATAGGGCGTTATCCCACAATGGTATATTCTTACAAAAGGATATTCTATAGGCTCAAATATCTCTTTCTTCTTTGTTAGTGTGTTATATATATAAATTGCACCGATATGAATTTTCCATAAATATTTCTTATATCTAATATTTATAAGTTTGTTATTAGATAGATCATTAATGAAATTAATATTATTTGATATGTTTAGAGACAAAGTTGGAATATTTATATTTATCATATTTTTTATAATATCTATTTTATATATTAGATTTAATTTTCTACCCTTATTACTTGCTCCAATAAGCATAAGGATATTATTATATATATTTGCAATTTTATTTACACTAAATTTTTCTTTATTAACATATATAATAATAGTTTACAGGAAATTTTGGAAAGGTAATTTATTATCTTTTATATCCGCTATTTTTGGATTTGTTTCTGTCCAGGGATGTATACTAGGATGTGGCATAAGTACAATATCAATATTCTTGGCATCTGTAGCTTCTATATTTGGTATATCTGTAATTCAGCTAGGGTACAATTTATTAATAATTAGCGATATATTATTTTTTATAAGTATAATATTTATACTAAGAGTAAAGAAGCCCGAAAATAAAAAGTATGTTTTTAAATTGAAATTAAAATAAGCGGAGGTGTCCGAGAGGCCAAAGGAGATCGGTTGAGGTCCGACTGGTGCAGAACCGCCAGGGGTTCAAATCCCCTCCTCCGCAATTTTAAAACTTTTTTATTATTAGGGAATAAGACAGAAAGATAATCTATGAAAAGTTGATTTATTAATAATATGTTTATATTTGGGCATGAAGATCTTCATGATATTGAATGATGCAAGATTATTTAGATCAATTATATGGTTATTATGAACTAGATTTGTAGATAGCAAACATCTATTATCTCATTTATTGAAAAATAGAATATTAAATTCTGGACCCGCAGGGATTCGAACCCTGGAAGACTCTCGTCATCTGGACCTGAACCAGACTCCATCGACCACTCGGACACGGGTCCATAAATTAATATTTTTTAATGAATTATATAATTTTATATGATTAGATCATTATTTATAGATCTTGATAAGAAAGAATTTAAAAATGAAATAATAGATAATAGAACTCTCGATTATTCTATAATCTTGAATAAGGATATTTATAGGACCTACGAGAGAGATCCTTATAATAACAATCTTACTATACTATCTGCCGGATATATAAAAGATGAAAATGATATAACTTCCTTATTAATATATAGGTCACCCATAACAAATTCTTTAGATATAAATATATCTTCATTTGGAAAATATATAAGAAATACAGGAAATGACATGATAATATTAAAAGGAAGGTTAGATAAAAAATATTTTATAATAATAGAAAATGACAATGTAATATTTTTAGAGGATGATATAGAAGAAGATATATATAATAAAAAGGAAAAATTATATGGAGAATTAAAAAATATATATGGTAACGAAGACTTTATATTATTATTAAACGGTTTAGGATCAAAATATACTATATATGGAAATTTAATAATATTTAAAGATGATAAGATTAAAGCAACAAAAGGTGGTATAGGCTCGGTTTTATATAATTATCATAATATTTCCGGGATTTCTATCGGAGGAAATAACCATGTAAAAATAAATGAGATTAAGATAAATGAAAAAAATATGAATTTTCATGAGAACATTAATGATGTATACAACTTAATATATGAAAAAGTACCCATATTAAATTTTAAAAATATTTATCTGGCAAAAGAAGAAAATAAAAAAATTTTCGAAGATTTTATATATCCTTTGATAAATAATTTGAAGAAAAAATATCCATATGAGCCTTTTAATATGTTTGGGCCTTTTTTAGGTATATTTGATGAAAATTATATTTCATTATTGATAGATAAGGCAAATAGATATGGTCTTGATACATTATATTTAGGTTTTATTCTAGGACTTATATTGGAAGGTCTTGCAATGAACAAAGTAAATATAAATGGATTAAATAGTTCTATATTTGATTTTAATAATTTAGATAGATCAACAGAAAATAATTATAAAATTGTAGATTATCTAATGGATAAAATCGCTTATGAAGAACTATCTATTCTAGGAAAGAATATAAGATATATTTCTAATATATTTAATCTAGACGATATATCTGTATATGCACCTTTGGGAGAATCTTATTCTGCAGTGTTCAATCCATATATATCATTGGGTTTGTTTTTACCAAATATAATATATGATAAATATTTTTCAGATCATTTAATGAATCCTACTGATCCAGTTAGCTATGCAGAATTAAATTATGGAAGACTTGAATCAACATTTTATATAAATAATTTACATGATAATATATATAATTTTAAAAGGGATAATGTTTTCGTAAAGATGTTAGAGTATCAGAAATTAACAAATTCTATGCCTAATTTTAATTATTCAAAAAGATTAAACGATATATACTTGTATATATCCAGAAATTATAATTTAAATTATACTTTTGAAGATTATTTTTTAAACTATTATAATAGATATAAAGAATTAATATATAATAATAAAGCCTCCGTAGTGTAGCCAGGACAACATTCCGGGCTTCGGTCCTGGAGATCAGGGGTTCGAATCCCCTCGGAGGCTTATATATCCTTATAAATTGTATTATATATTTTATTGATTAGATATTTTATCTTATATATATTTAAATTAAGTATATCTTCATGTTTTAATTCTTTAGAAATCTCATTAAAATCGTTTTTATTTAGTTTATTTTCATTAAATAGTTTAATTATTCCTTCTGTAATATCTATATAATCTTCAGGTAAATAAAAAGATATATCTTCTAGCAATTTTAGAAAATTTATCATGGATTTATCGTCATCAATTATTAAAGGTAATGCTTCGGCTGTATTTATGAATTTATATGCATAATCTTTATAATTTTTTCCTTTTTTTGATAATAAATAATTATTTATTATTATATTTGCTAGTGGTGAAAATATAATATCTAATGCTATGTTCATCTTAAATCTGTTCAGATATAAATTATATACAGCTTTTATCTTTTTATTTTGTTTATCTAATATAAAATTTTTTATTTCTTTAGTTATATAGATTATATCTCTCTCTTTTAATCTATAAAATTCTTTTTCTTCTATAATATTTTTTAAATTATCTGTAATTATGCTCAAAGTATTATAGTATTCATAAGAAAATCCAATATTTTTAGAGAGAGTTCTTAATCTTCTATTATAATCAGTTAAACTATAATAAGAATATGGTAATCTTTTTTTATATAGATCATAATTTTTTATTATATCTATATAAGATTTTATATCTAATTCTTTAAATAAGCTATCTATTGATTTTCTTAATAGTTCATCTATATTTTTATAAGTTATTAATTTACTTGATCTTATTGTTTCAATAAGATTTCTAGCAAATATTCTTTCTTTTTCATTATTAATATTTATCTTTTTTATATCTTCTTTATTTATCGAATTTATAAAATTTAATATCTCTAATAAATCAACATTTGGATTTATATATTTTATATCTATTTGATAGTAATTATCTAAACCCATTATTTAGTAATAAAAATAGATCTTTTATATCTTTTTAATTTTTGCAATATAAAATCCCTCTGTATCATTATCCCATGGCCATATCCTTACAGTATTTCTTATATCTTCTAGATTTTCTATCTTATATTTTCCATATTCTTCAATTATTTCTGATTTATTAAGATTTGGTATGTTTATTTTTTCTATTTTTGCATTTTCTCTCTTTGATAATAAATAATCTACTATAAACTCATTTTCTAATGGTTCTACAGAACATGTTGAATATACTAGTGTCCCTCCTTCTTTTAAATTATCAAAAGCTTTAATTATTAATTTCTTTTGCAAATAACTCAATCTATTTATAGCATCGTTGCTCCATATTTTTAATGTCTTATATGATTTTCTTATTGCTCCAGTTCCAGAACATGGTGCATCTAGTAAAATTTTATCGAACTTAATATTTAATCTATCTATTTTTAACCCATCCATCATGGTAACTATTGTATTTATAATACCCTGCTTTTGTAAATTTTCACCTAAAGCTCTTATTCTATTTATATCAACATCATTTGCTATTATTAATCCCTCATTTTCCATATGCATAGCAATTTGTGTCGTTTTTGAACCAGGTGCAGCGGCGAGATCTAATATCACATCATCTTTTTTTGGATCCAATGCTATGGGAGGTATCATAGACGCAGCCTCTTGTGGATAATAATAACCTAGTTGGAACTCTACAGTATTTCCTATATCCCGTCTATAACCATCTATCCAAAATCCATATTTATAAAATGGTATCCTCTTTATTTCCCAACCATAATCTTTCAATCTGGATAATACTTCTTTTGCCGATATGTTTATTTTAAATGGATTTTGCCTTAAATTATATATATTATCTATTTCTTTTGATATATATCTTAAATTTTCTTCTTTTATTATGCATTTTAGGTTATCATAATTTATGTCGTCTATTAATTTTATTGTATTTATTCTTATAGCTTTCTTTAATAGTCTAAAGGACCATTCTAAAAATTTATCATAATCTTTGTCTAATAATCTCTTAAAATGCTCTTCAAAGCTTTCTTTTATTTCCATCAGTCGCTATCTAATCATCATCATTCAGGAGCGTAATGCTTCATCATTAAAAAATATTTATTTTTTATTTACTAAAGCTTCAGTTATAACTTTTTCTGCTTCTAATTTACCCTTAAATTCTTTTATTTTTACATATTTACCTGGCTCTAATTCCTTGTAATGCTCATAAAAGTGTTTTATTTGGTTTAATATTGCTTCCGGTAGATCTTTTATATCTTTTATACCTGAAAATCTAGGATCTATTTTATCGATTGGGACTGCAATTATTTTTCTATCTGTACCTTTCTCATCTTCTGTAACTAATACTCCTATTGGTCTTGCGGATATTATAGAGCCTGGGAATAAGATATCATATGATATCACTAATACATCCAATGGATCTCCATCTTCTTCTAGTGTTTCTGGTATAAATCCATAATTAAATGGATAAAACATTGCCGTATATAGTATCCTATCTACCCTCATTACTTTCTCTTCTTCATCAAATTCGTATTTTACATTACTTCCCTTTGGAATTTCTATAAAAACATTTATATCCTCTGGTGGATTCTTTCCAGCTTTCATATTTTAAAGTTTTTTATTATTTTTATAAATTTAATATTAGAAAATAAAAATATTTTAATATTATATTTGTACTATATAAAAACCTAAATTCAACTAATTTATAACATAATATAATATAATTTTAATATTGATTACAATATTTAACTTTATTTATTACTATAGAATCATTAAATAATTAAATATTCCTATATTTTTAGAAAATAATACTCATATCTTTTCTAGAATATTTTATAACTCTTCCAATTTAGCTATATAATTATTTCTATTTATTATAGTATGTATAAAGCTAATATATGAAGATGAATAAATTATATATTCATATCTATAATTATGAACTAGATAATCTAGTTCATCCATTTTTTATAATTTTAATATCTTCTTTTATAATTTCTATAACTTTTTTAACATTGAAATAACCTTCAATATCTTTTGATAGAATTACCTTCTAGACTCTTGATTTTTTCATTTAAATCTTATCGTTATTAATTAAAAAATATATTTAAAATATTACCTTATAGTAGTCATATAATTGTTAGATTAATATATAAAATAACTATTTTTATAAACATATTTATCAAAAGATAGGTAATGGGTAGAATATTACATAGTAAATTTAGAAGATATGCTGATAAGATACTAGACAAATATCAAGATATATTTACTAACGATTATAAAAAAAATGTGAAGATACTAAATTTAGTATCTAGAGTACCATCAAAAAGATTGAGGAATAAAGTAGCTGGATATATAACAAAGCAAATGAAATATAGATCACCAGTATCATGATGGCAGATCAAATCGTAATATACATAGGAAATAAACCATTTATGAACTATGTAACAGCAGTAGTAATGCAATTTACAAGCCAAGATGCAAAAGAAGTTTTAATAAAGGCAAGAGGAAGATTTATAGCAAGAGCAGTAGATGTAGCAGAAGTAGTAAGAAAGAAGTTCCTATCCGATCAGGTAGATATATCAAAAATAAAAATAGACTCTGAAGAGAGACAAGTAGATCAGGGAGGAAAGAAAAGAAGAGTATCTACAATAGAAATATTATTAGCAAAGAAGTAATATTTTTCAGATTTTATTTTTTGAAATATTATTATTTTATAAAAGATTATATATTTTTAAACTGTTTATTAAAAATTAAATAATTATAGCGGAGTAGGGCAGCTAGGAGTGCCCGGGGGGCTCATAACCCCCAGGTCGGAGGTTCAAATCCTCCCTCCGCTAAATTTTATTGAGGTTTTTGCGATAGATATAAATTAAATATATGTTCTAAAGCCTTTTTATTATCATCGAAATCATCTTTTTTATATGATTTAGTGCTTTTTATTATATCTTCTAGATTATATAGTTTTGTATTTTTAAAGATAATTGATTTATAATCAAAATAATTATTTTCTCCTATAATATCTTTGTATATGTCATCTATAAATTTATTATCATTTGTATCGCTAGAACATATAACTTCTGACTCTTCTTTTTTACAATATTTAAATATTTTTATCTTTTTTATACTATCTATTAAATCTTTAGTATTTTCTAATAATAAAGATTCTAAAGTTTTGCTATTTGTAGGTACTTCTAATCCTGAAGCTATATCTATATAATTTATATCATTTCCACCTCTAGTAATCTGATATAATGCAATATCAGATATCGAATATTTATTATCTACTACAGATTTTATTATCAATTCTATCGAAGAAGTTAGTTTATATAAAAATTCATCATATGGTAATTTTACATAAAAATTATTTAAATTATCTCTATCAAATTCAAATTTATAATCTAATCCAAGTATATATGAAGGTATTGTTGGATTTTTAACTATATCTGATATTATTAATGCTGAAAGATTATTTTTTGCAGTTAATATTGGCATTATATACATATCATACGTTCCTTCTTGGTAATATAATATATAGGGATTTTCTTGATAATATGGTTTGCTAATGTACCTTAATTCTTTTATATTTTTGTTATTGATAATTAAAGGCATTCCCAATAATAAAGGTACATAATATATTCCATATATATTCTTTTTTAATGCCCTGTATTTACTTTTTATATCTTTCTCTACGTCTATAGTATGGTCAGCTAAGAATTTAGAGTTATATGGTCTAATCTCGCTTAACTTTATTTTTTCCCCTTTTTTATTATATAATATTAAAGATTCTGGTAGCTTTCTTCTAAACTTCTCAATATTAATATCCTTTCTTTTGTTACCTATTAAAGTTTCATATAATATTTCATCATCTTTTATTCTTATTGAAACCCTAAATTTATCAAAAGTACTACTCACTAATTTTTGATAAAATTCCCCATAATTATTATAAAAATTTTTACCTATTATACCTCTATTTTTTAAACTTTTTAAATATTCTATATTCGGCAAGTATTCAGAGTAAATCTTTGGAAATATATCTTTTTTATCAGTGTATTCAGAACCATTATTTCCTATAAAAAAATATGAACAACTATTATATTCTTTATTTATTATCCTTCGAATATAATTTATGTATTCATTAAATGACTTTAGATTACATATTTCATCTATTATATTATTATCCATTTAGAAATTTCAATAAAAATATTTATATATATTATTAATATATTACTTATAAAAGAGGAACAAAAATTTTAAGATTTGTATAATTTTAATTAATTTTTTATGTGATTTATATATAAAATATTTATAATAAATCTAGCATTTTATCATTGAGTTAATTATTTTTCTTATAATTTTCTATATATTATTTTTTTAATTATATAAAATCTATGAGTTATTAACTGGAAATTTTTGTTTTATTCTTATAAAGGAAATAGGTATATATATCTTCTAGATTAATTTCTTTAATTTTTATATTTAACACACTATTATTTAAGCTATAATTATAAAATAAATTTAACTAGATCTTTTAAATCTCTTAAAACATAAATAGCAAATTTTCTTTTTACAACCATAGATCAGAATAAAGGAATATGATATATCAGAGTCAAAGACATAGGACTGGATTTGGAATACAGTATAAAGATATGGTTTTATAAAAGGAAAATATAGTTTTTTCAGTAGAGACTACCGACATTGCAGGCTTAGTATTTTTTCTCTTCTGCTTGCTTTAATAATTTAGTAATAATACATTAAAATATAATAGAAAACTTTTGGATTAAAATTGTTTATATTCTTTAGCATATAGTTTATGAATTTTTAATATATTACTTGTTATTTTTTCAAATTCATCTTCATCTAAAGAATCTACCATATCCATATAACCTTTTATATCAATTCCATTCTTAATTTTTTCTCCTAAATTATATGGTGTTTTTGTGTTGAATATATTATCTTTACAAACGATATAATTGTCTTTTATTTCACATCTTTTTAATATTTCAAATTTATCTGCATCTAATAATTCATTATATGCATTTTCTACTAAAGCTTTCAATCCTCCTTGATTAATTGCAACTCCAAATCCAGGAGCTATATCAATAAAAATTGGTTCCCTCCCATTAAAAGTTATTTGATATGGTCCTACATCTGATGGCACAAATTTCATATTAATAATAGATTTTAATGTTTTATCTATAAACTCGGTAGCTTTCCCTATAATATTGTCAATTTTTTCTTCTATCTTTATTTTATTTATAGCCTCTTTATCCAATTCAAATTTATATGATAATCCCAAAATATAAGGTTCAAATGTAGGATGTCTTACTATACTCAGTAAAGTTAGATGACTTAAATAATTTTCTGATATACTTATTGGTTTTTTAACTATCTCATAAGGACCACCACAACCATAAAATGGGGTTGAAGCAAAGGGGTTCTCCTGATAATATGGCTTACTAATATAAAGTATTTTTGGAAAATATTGTTCAAATGATAGAAGTAGATGAACGGCAAATATTGTAGGAATATATATAGGGCCAGTATGATTTTTTTCTATTTTTTTAATATTTTTTTCTAAATAGATATTAGGGAGTTCTACATAATATCTAAGTTCTGATAATTTCTTTTCCCTTTCATCCTGTGTATTTCCATCTTGTGCTGAAGTTTTTGTTAAAATCGTAGACTCTGGTAATTTAGTTCTATTTTGTAGTGAAGAAAGATAAATATCGTTTCTTCCCTTAAGAATATCCTTTTCATATATAATTTCTTTTTCTGTTTTTGTATGAAAAACCATCAATATTTTTTCAGGATGTTTTTCTAATACTTCAGTAAGATCTCCTGAAAATCTTATCTCTTCAATGAAATTTTTATAAAAAGGTAAATATTGTAGTGGCAATATTGATGATTTTGATATTGTAGTAGAATATTCTCGACCTACAGCAAGATAAGAAGCCGATCTAAAATCACCGTTTACATATTCTCTAATAAATCGTATATAATTATCATAATTACTAGATTCTTCTAATTTTTTATCTAAATTATCTAAAGCGACCATATTTTGATTTATTTATATAAATTTTTTATAAATGTAACTATTTAAGAGTAATATTATATATTTTACTTTTTAAGTATTTAATCAACATTCCTTATTATGTTAATAGGTCTAACTGGAAAACCAAATGTAGGGAAATCAACAATGTTTAAAGCAATAACATTACAAGATGTTGCAATAGCAAACTATCCATTTACGACAATCGATCCCAATAAAGGTTATGGTTTTGTTAAAGTAGAAGATGTAGGTCCTGAATTTAATGTTAAGTCAAATCCGAGAAATGGATTTATAAAAGATAAGTACAGATTCGTTCCAATAGAAATTATAGATATAGCAGGTTTGGTGCCTGGAGCACATGAAGGTAAGGGGTTGGGTAATAAATTTTTAGATGATGTTAGACAAGCAGATTTATTAATACATGTCGTAGATATTTCTGGAAGTACAAATGCAGAAGGTCAATACCTAGGTCCTGGTAATTATGATCCTTCAAATGATATAATATGGTATGAAGAAGAGATAAATTGGTGGTTTTTTAACATTATAAAAAAGAATTTGGAAAAAAATATAAGAAAAATAAAAAATGAACACTTAGAATTAGATAAAGAATTAGCAAAGTTAATATCAGGATTAAATATAAAAGAATACCATATATCAAAATCTTTTAAAGATTTAAATATAAATAACGATGATTATGATATATTAGATGATGATAACAAACTATTCCAGCTTGCTTCTACTATAAGAAAAAATTCTAAACCAATTATTATCGCTGCAAATAGGATAGATATTAATATAGATATTGCTAAAAATAATTTGAAAAAATTAAAAGAAAAGTTTCCAGATAAGATTATTATACCAACTTCAGGTTATGCAGAATTAATATTAAAAGAATTAGACAAAAAAGGTAAAATATATTATATACCGGGAGATAATCATTTTAAAATAATAGGAGATTTAAATGATAAGGAAAAAAAGGCTATAGAATTTATTAAGGAGAAGATATTATTAGAATTTAATAGTACCGGAGTTCAAGATATCCTGAACTATTCTGTATTTGATTTATTAAAGTATGTTGCTATATTTCCAGGTGGTATAGATTCATTAGCAGATAAAGAAGGTAGAATATTGCCAGATTGTTTTTTAATGCCTCCAGGAAGTACAGTGCTAGATTTTGCAAATAGAATTCATTCAGATTTAGCAAAAAACTTTATAAAAGCAATAGATGTAAGAACAAAAAAAATGCTAGGTAAAGATTATATATTAAAGAATAGAGATATAATACAAATCATAGCTAATGCATAAACCTTTATAAAGTTGCGATAATATTATATAGAATGATTATACCAGTTAGATGCTTTACATGTGGCAGACCAATTGGACATTTATGGGAGAAATATAATGAATTGATAAACAGTGGGAAATCTGAAAAAGAAGCTTTAGATTATTTGGGCTTAGAAAGATTTTGTTGTAGGCAAGTATTCTTAGGACATGTAGATCAGATACAATTAATAGCAAAGTTAAAGAAATTATAAATATATGCTTTTTTTAAAATTATTTGGTTATATATTACCAATAATAATATCTATATTTGTAATATACATACTAGTAGGCATATACAGATATAATAAAAATTATATTAATTTAGATTCTCATAATTTTGATAAAAATAAAATCTTTATTTTAGTTCCTTTATATAATGAAAAATTAGAGAACTTTAAATTACAAATAAATTTGTATAAAAAATATAATATTTTATATATATTAAATGGATCATTAGAACCTTATAAGAGTATTTTAGAAGAAAATAATATAAGATACATTTATATAGATGAAAAGAATAAAAAGAAAGCAGTATGGACGGGTTTAGATTATATAAAGAAATTTAACCCAGAATATATATTATTATTAGATAGTGATACAATAATAACAGATAAAGACATAATAGAAGGTTTAAATTATATAGAAAAATTTAATATTTCTGCTCTATCCTTTAATATATTATATTATGGAAATAATATATATAACGATTTAATCAGTTTAATAAATCAAACATTTATATATATAAACAAAGGCTTTACAGGTAATAATAGATGTCATTTCTTATATGGTCAGTGTATTCTAGGAAAATTTGGTGATATATATGACGCATATAAATTAATTTCTGAAAAATATATTAATAAAAAATTAGGAGATGACAGATTGTTAGCTTCTATATTGATAAATAATAATAAAAAAATATTTTATTTAGATAATAATTATATAATTACCGAAGGAATAAATTCTTTTAATGAATTAATAAAGAAATTTACTAGATATATGAGATCTTTAATTATTATATCAATAATTGATATTAAAGAAAGGTATATATTTAAAAAATCCATTTTTTATTATTTGTATTTATTTATATCTTTCTTACCATTAGTATTATATATTTATAACTTCTATACGATTTTAGGATTTATCTTATCATCAAAACATCTTTCCATATATATTGTAAAAGGATTATTTTATAAGATATTATATATTAATATTGTCTCTGATATAAGATTTTTATATAATTTAATATTTTATAAAAATTGGATAAGTCATTTATTTAATTATCCGCATATATTTGTCCATTTGTTATATATCTTATTTAAATATTTTGTAATATCTTTCTATATGATATCAATATATGCTATATATATAAAATATATCCATAAAAAGAGCCCTATATTATTATATATGCTTTTTTCTTTTATTTATCCTTTTATTTTGTTTTATTCTTTATTTACTTTTTTTAAGGATGATTGGTTGACAAGATAAAATACATTTCTTATACTTAATAAAAAAATTGTTATACCGAAAAATAATATTATAGGATTTGGAAAAGTACCATAATTAGATGCTATATTTCTTACTGCTATATCTAATATATTGTTATCGTACAAAGTGAATGCAGAAAACAATATAAGTATAGAGATCATAAAAGATATTAAGTATCCATAATTATTATTCTTATATATTAAGTATATAGATATTATTGATATAAAAAGTATTATAAATAAAAATATTTCAACAGATATAACAATATTATAATTAAATATTGGTTTGTATACTATATATGCCACTAAATCTAAAAATGTTTCTAGAGAAAACAAAGACATAAGTATTAATAAAATTTCTTTCCTTATATTTATACCTTCTACTTTATCCATTTTTCAGTTCTAATCTTATTTCGCATGCCCTGCATATCTCTCTCGTTGTTGGATAACCGCATATCTTGCATTTATTTAATTTTATATTATTCATATTTTTAAAATCTACTTTTGCATTATTAATAATTTCTAGTATATTTTTTAATAGTTCTTCATGAAATCCCTCATATATATTTTCAATATTATATAGTTTTGATCTTATATATTCTCTAAATTCGCCATTTATGAATGAACATTCGCCGTAGATGGGCGCCAGGTTATTTATTATAGAATATATATAATTTTCTTTTTCAGAATTAAAATAAAAAGGTTTTATTCTTGGTATGAAATCTGTTTCAATTATACCAGTATACGGTCCAGTTTTTAGAAGATCTTTTATATTATCTTCAAATATATTCATGATTATTGTTTGTAATTCATCATTTAAATTATGCGCAGTAGCAAATTTGTTTATATCTAGATCTTTTGATGCTTTCCACATTAACCACCTTCTCCAGACTCCGCAGATTGTACAAGACTTCATATCTCTAGATATCTTTAATGCATCTTCTAATCTTGTATTAAAATAATCTTCAAATTTGTATATTTTTATTTCTATATTATATAACCTTGCAATTTCTAGTAATTTTAAAGTATCTTTATCCCTATACCCTTTTATACCTTCATCTATATGTACCCCATATACCTTTATATTAAAATATTCTGTGTATTTATTTAGGAAATATAATAGAGCATTCGAGTCTTTCCCCCCGGAAACTCCAACACCAATAATATCTCCTTCTTTTATTAAACTATATTTTTCTATTGTTTTTATTGTTTTCTCTTCAAAGTATTTTATAAAATGATCTTTACAATAATATAGATCCTTATATCTATATATTGCATTATTATTACAAAAAGAACATTTCATTTGTTTATTTCATGTATAAAATAATCTTTTATTGCCGGTACAACATCATATATAAACTTGCCTTTTAGTTTTGTCCTAGTTAAATATTTATATTCTACCATCCTTTTTAGTATATTGGATATGGCATGTATTGTTGCATCATTATATCTTTCTTTAAATAGCTTTAATAATTCGTTAACAGTTTTAGGTCCGTATTTTGATATTATCTCAATTATATATTTTTGTTTTTCTGTTAGTTTTAATATATCGGTAGGTGGCCTTTTAGATTCATATATTTTATCAATTATAGATTTATCTACTATATTTTTTCTTTCTCTGTATGCTATTAATAATGCTTCATAAGAGTATTTCAGTATCTCTCTTGGTAGACCTCCAGATAGATTATATATCTCTTCTATAGCATCATCTGTAAATAGACCAGGGTTTCCAGATATCTCCAATCTCTTCTTAATCAATAACTTTCCGCTTTCCGGATCTAGAGATTTAAGATATATTTTTGATAATATTCTTTCATATAATGTTCTGTGTTCTTTCAATAATCTTTCTTCTAATTCCGGCAATCCAGATAATATAAATGTACAACTAGTCTGATCTGATAATATCTTTATCCACTCTAGCATATCATCTGTAAAGAAAGTTGCCTCATCAATAAATATAATTAAATTTTTTTTATTTAAATATTCGAGTAGATTATATTTCTTAATTTTATATAATATCTTCTCCATTATAGTAAATTTCTCTTTAATATAGTCTTCAAATTCGCTTTTTTCTTTAAAAGGTCTGTATATATAAATTTTATTTTTTATTTTTAGATTATTAAATGTCCATAATAATAATGTTGTCTTACCAGCTCCAGTGGGTCCTGATATTAATATTATCTTTTCTTTTCCATTTATGGATGATATTAATTTTTCTCTCTCTAAGCTATATCCTACAAAAGTTTGCAGTATTATTTCCAATCTAAATGGATTATCATTTAAATTAAAATACTTTAGTATTTCATTATCATTCATCCTAAAATATTGATTATAAAAAATATTATTAAAGCTTAAAAATATAAAAAATCTAAATTAATAATCATTATAAAGGTCAATAGCCCCGTCGTCTAGCGGCCCAGGATGTAGGGTTTTGGTCCCTGTGACCGGGGTTCGAATCCCCGCGGGGCTATGTCACTGTATCTAGATAGTTGAAGTTACCTTAAATGATAGACACTTTATAAATTGATAAGAATTTATTTTATATATGATATTGACTCCTTTATTAAATCTAATAAGTTCATATAATTATCTTAAGGTATCCATAGTATTTATTTCTATAGTTGTAATTGGTTATTTTATAGGAAAATTAGTATCATTTATATTAAAAATTATATTAAATAAGATACTGGGATTTGATAGCTGGTTGCATTCCAGAGGGATAGCTCAGGAATACTCCATTACGAATATAATACTAAGTATAATAAGATTTTTTATATATTTTTATTTTATAGGTTATGCTTTCAAGATATTACCATATAATATATCAATAATAGGTATTTTATTACTTTCTGTACTAAATTATCTATTAATTATTATACTATCTATGATCATTGCCTTTATAATGCTTGAAATGATAATAAAAACATCCATAGAACCAATATTAAATAATATAAAATATAAATCAGAAATGATGACTCTACTAAGATTTATAACAATGTTCTTTGTTCTAGTATTATTATTAAGTTATCTAAATTTATTGTCTCCGATATTATTATATCTATTTATTATATTATTTTCAGGAATGATAATTCCTATATCTATAGCATTAGGGATTGCTTTAGGAGACTTGTTTAAAGAAAAAATAAAAGACCTAAAGAAATGAATTATAAAGAAAGGATAATATTATTGTCTAATAACTTATTAAGTGGTATATTAAATAGTATATATTTTGTCTACCCATCCTTTTACCATTTTAATTCATCGATATACTTTTTTATAGTATTTATATCGTATTTTGGATCAATACTCTCTTCTATAATATTTGGAAATATAAAGGTAAATGGTAATAATTATATAAAGTGGTCTCTAGTTGGTATAGCTGGACCATTATTATCCATATTATTCTTATTCTATCCAAACACATATTTATACATATTCTCATATCTATTATTTTCTTTTACATATTATTCTACATATTTTGTATTTTTATTGTATTATAAAGATGTTAAATTAAATTTCTATTTTAATATTTATTGGACAATTGGAGAAATTATACCACAAATATCATTATTATTTGTATCAATAATGTTAAATTTATATATAATTAGTATATTGCTCTTATTATCGATATTAGTTGTTTTATCAAGAGAAATATACATGTTTCTATTTACAGAAGCTTATGAACTTAATTTATTAGTGAAAATTGATAAGATATTTTCTCAAATAGATCATGATATAAGTAATTTTGGAACGCTAGTTCCACTCTTTGAAGGCCTATTATATCCTATAAATATTAGAAAATTAAAATTTGGCTACATTGAATTATATAATTTTTTTGTATTAATCGGTTTTTCTCTTGTATGGTCATCTTTAGTATTTCTTGTTGATAAAATAAATTTAGGAAATATATATCCATTATTATTATTCATTAATGGACTATATACTTCGATATTTTATAAGATATATAAGAGAACCATCAATAATAATAATGTAAATATAGGTATATTAAGCAGATTATCCATGGGCGTAATATTAATTATATTTTCTGTGATTTATTCCGTATTAAGTATACCAATAAATGGAATAATAATGACTGTATTATTTATTTTAGCTGCTTACTCATGGACTATGTTTCAATTCTTTTTTGATAATTTTATAATAATTAAATATCCAGAAAAATTTGGAAATGTATACTTTTTTAGGAATCTTGGCGGTATGTTTGGATCAATAATATTATTATTTATATCATTATTTAATGGTCTAATATTATCTTTAGCTATTTTGGGTATATCTATATTCTTTTTTAGGTCATATTTTAAAAAAGTAATATAGGAATAAATCTTTATGGATTTGAAAATAAATAAAATTGACAATAATATATTTGAAATTAAGGAAGATAAGAATATGAATGTACCTGTTAGAATTTATGCTAATGAGAATCTAATAGAAAAGATGAAGAATGATAAAACCCTAATACAAGGAAAGAATGTGGCAAGCCTACCTGGAATTTATAAATATTCTATAGTTATGCCAGATGGCCATGAAGGATATGGATTTCCGGTAGGTGGTGTAGCGGCTTTTGATATAAACGAAGGAATAATCTCTCCAGGTGGAATAGGATATGATATAAATTGCGGAGTTAGATTAATAAAAACGAATTTAACTTATAATGAAATAAAGGCAAAATTAAAAGAACTAGTAGAGGAAATTTTTAAGAATGTACCAGCAGGTGTTGGGGAAACAGGGAAAATAATACTATCCACAGGTCAATTTAAGGATTCTATCGAGGAAGGATTAGACTGGAGCTATAGAGAAGGATACGCATGGAAAGAAGATCTAGATTATATAGAATCTAATGGAAAATTAAAAGAGGCATCAATAGATTATATATCTGATTTGGCTATAAGAAGAGGTTTAGATCAATTAGGAACTCTAGGATCTGGAAATCATTTTCTAGAAATACAAGTTATTGAAAAAATATTTAATCAAGAGATAGCGAAGATACTTGGTTTAGAAAATGATCAGGTTATGATAATGATCCATACAGGTTCCAGGGGTTTTGGCCATCAAATAGCTTCAGATTATATAGAATTGGGGTTAAATAAATATAAAGATACAATAGATAGATTACCAGATAGAGAACTAATCTATTTACCATTTCAATCTGAGGAAGGGCAAAAATACTTAAAATCTATGAGTGCTGCAGCAAATTTTGCTTGGAATAATAGACAATTAATTACTTACCAAATTAGAAGATCATTTGAAAAAGTATATAACCATTCTGCGGAAGATATAGGATTAAATATATTATATGACGTAGCGCATAATATAGCAAAAATAGAAAAATATGATAATAAAAAATTAATAGTTCACAGAAAAGGTGCTACAAGAGCATTTCCAGCAGGTAGTGAAGAACTAGTTAGTAAATATAACAAGATAGGGCAACCAGTTTTAATACCAGGTTCTATGGGAACCGGTTCATATATATTGGTCGCGAATCAAAACTCCGTAGATCTGTCTTTTGCTTCATCTGCTCATGGTGCTGGTAGAAATTTATCAAGATCTTCAGCAAGAAAAAAATTTAGATATGATGATATAATAAATAATTTAAATAAAAAGGGAATAATTGTAAAATCTACAACTAAAGAAGGGATAATTGAAGAAGTTCCGGAAGCTTATAAAGATATAGATGAAGTAGTAAAAGTTATAGATTCATTGAATATATCAAATATAGTAGCTAGACTTAGACCAATTGCAGTAATAAAAGGATAGATATGAAATATATATTTTGTATCCTACAAATAATATTTTTTATAATAGCCGTCAATTAATAATGAAATCTTGATTTTTTATTCGATGATTATATTAGGTAAAATAACACATAAAATATATATCTTACTAAAATATATCTATATTATGAGATCTATATCACCTATTATAGCTACTATATTATTTTTATGTAGGTAAATTTCCTTAAATATCTTCTACCTATGTAGAATATGATAATGGAGAATATATGATCTATTTTGGGAGGATCCATTACAGTTAACAAATGGATAAATATAACTGCTACTTCTAGCTCAATAGAATATACTGCTACTACCTTTTCATCCAATGTAATTTTAGACTTCTAAGGCTATATAGGTCAGCCAACTGGCTCAAACTATTGGAATCCAAATAGTTTCTTTCCAAATACTACTCAAACATCTACACCAGAAGGTCAGGTGATTATGTCTATGAATATGGTCCTTCAGGAGGGATATTTCCAACTACTCCGCTTCATCAATTCAAGTTACCGACTATGCAATATTTCCAACAGTATTAACTGGGAGTAATACATATTATTGCATAAACTATACACAGATGCCAACATATTATGCGCAACAATCATCATCTCATTACATTTGGCTCTTCCTAGAAAGGAGAAAGCGACAGACCAACATTTATTTAATAGGCTAGAGCTCGTGAATAGCCTCCTAAACGTAGTTATACCTTCTATTTCTTAAAGATTAAAAATCTATTCGGAAACAATTAATGTTATTGTTTTTTCAACAAAATCTAGAGATCTTATTTTATCTAATAAAAATCTCCTTATATCTTCTAAATTTTGAACTTCTATCTTTAATATTATATCATATTCTCCATATACAGTATGGTATTCTAATACATTTACTTCCTTCTCTTCTTTAACTCTATCTATAAGATTTTTCTCCTTCCCTGGCCTTAGATTAACTAATACATAAACAAGCGTCATTTCTTTATCTCTTCTTTTAATTCTTTTATCTCTTTTCTCTGATATTCAATTACTATAGCAATAATAGACAACCATAGTACAGATAACCATGTAAATAATGCAGAAATTGTTGAAGAAGCTGTACTTTCTAATACCAATGGTAATTCTATGCTTTTAAATAATAATAAAAATCCCAATAGCATATTGATGAAAAAACCCACTAGTAAAATTATCTCTAATAAATCTGGTACTTTATAATCAAAATTCACCATACTATTATTTTTTAAAAAAAATTTATATATATATTCTATGAGAGCACTAGACAATAAAACAAAAAAGGAACTATTTGATATTTTAATAAATAAATATAAAATAAAATGCGAAGAAACAAAAAATGAACAAATATTTATGGATGAAAATAAAATATATTATTATAAAGATACACCAATTGCATTTATAAAAAAAGACAAGGTATATCCTACACTATTATTAATAACAAAATATGACAATGACCTAAATTATATAATAGTTAATAATGGAGCAAAGGATAGTATATTAAATGGCGCTGATGTATTCAGACCTGGCATTGTAGAATTTTCAGAATTCAAAAAAGGAGATATAGTAATTATTGCATCAGAGGACCAAAAAATTTTAGCAATAGGTGAAGCATTATATGATTATAATGAGTTAAATGATATGAAAAAAGGAAAAGTAGCAGAAAATATACACTATTACGGAGATAATATATTTAGATACATTAAAAGACTATAATTATTTTATAAAGTACAATAAATTTTGTTTTAGTATATTACTATACTTTTTAATTTTAAAATAAGATATATTATACTTTTTATTTAATCTATTATTTAAATATTCCACTAGATCATTATAGTTATCAAATTTCTCTATAATATTATTTAACATGTATTTTGTTCCTTCTCTAACGACCCAAACACCCAATGGAACACTATATTCTTTAGTAACAAATCTAAAAACTATTAAACTTCCTTTTAATCTATAATTCTTCATAAACTCCGCAAAAGATAATCTTAAAGAAGAATAACCACCAGATTTATCATCCCTTCCTATGATAGAGTATTTACTATATAGATTATATATAGAACCTGGTATTAAAACCTCTATCAGTTCTACATCCCCTTTACCTGGAATAAGAATTCCATAAAAATCATTACCATATAAAGAATAATAAAATAAATAATATTTATCTATAACCTTTATATCCTCTAATTCTTTCCTTAATTTTTTTTCTAAAATGTTATGAACTGCAGTTATAGACCACCTACTTGGAACTAATTTTCTATTTATTCTATAACCAAAAAAACCTATAGAAAATAATCTAGATATATAATAATCAGACATTCCTTCTTTATATAGATAGTATACAGATTCTTCGGATTTGATATCATTGATTCTATACACTTCTTTAGGTATCCTGGGATTTTCATTCAATATAATTTTATCAAATATTCCATTAAATCCATAAAAACCAACTATCTTAGATATATTATCATTCTCATATATTTTCTTCAGATATAATTCTATATTTATTGATTTTATAGACAGCATCGCATCTAATATATCATTATATAATCTTTCATCTTTTCTAGGTAAATTGGAATCCACAATTTTCTTTGCATTCACTAATCCAACTCTATTTTTTATTATTTCATCAACTGGTATATTATTTTTCGCCCAATATATAGGATTATCATAATAATTTATATTATCATTTTGAGATGTCAATATACCTAATGATAATTTAGGATAATTTATAGAACTAATCAAATTTGATGGAGGAGTAAATCCATATATTTCCCTCTTCAGATATATAGATTTTCCATATAATTTTTTATATTTCTCTGCCAATCTTTTAGCAGAAATATTATCTATCATTATCTTTTAAATTATTTGTATAAAGTTTAAATATCTATGGATGTGATAAATATTCCTACAAAATTTAAATTGAAAGAAATAAAAAATCTAGAAGAATTAAAGAAACATTTACCAAAAAAATTTATACTAGTATCAATAACCCAGTATAATGACTATGCAAAGTATATATATAATAATTTAAAGAATGATTATAATATAGTAATTAAACCAGAACTATATGAAATAAATGTATTAGGATGTTATTCTGAACCTGCAAATTTAGAAGGAATAGATACTGTATTATTAATAGGAAATGGAAAATTTCATGCAGAGAATATTATAAGAAATCTTGTAAAAAGAACAATAGTATATGATCCTATATATGGAGAAATAAATATATATGAACCAGATTATAATTACAAAAAGTCTATAGACTACCTTCTCGTAAAATTAAAAAACTCAAATAATATAGGCATAATATTATCTATTAAACCAGGACAATATTATTATCTTGAAACATTAAAAGTAAAGGAAAAATTAGAAAAAGATGGAAAAAATGTATACTTATTTATAGGAGATACAATAGATATATTACAATTATTGAACTTTCCATATATAGACTTCTGGATATTTTCAGCCTGTCCTAGGATAATAGATGATATAATAAGAAACAATTTGAATGGATTAACAATAGATATAGTTATGAAAAATTTAGAAAAGAGTACTAACATTTAATATAGATGATATAAATAGATACATAAATACTGTAGATAATGTAGAAAATATGAAAAACAGTAAGTTACTTACTAAAGAATACCTATATAAATTATAATATAAAGATAACTTGTCTCCACTTTCCTCTATAGAGTTTATAGCATATATAATTACTAGAGATATTAAGGTATTAAATAATCCTACTATTATTATAATGATTGGTGGGGTTATAAGACCATTTAAATTGAATAAATTTAATACTAGCGATGGTAAAGAATTTATATAAGAGGAGTACTGGGATGTTCCACCAGATAATTTTGCTATTTGTTGCAATTGGAAAGATAATCTATATAAAATCTCTATAGTCAGTATAGTAACTGCACTAACAATTCCTAAGATTGCGGGAGCTATAAACCTTAATAATGATTTTAATTGAGATAAATCCTCTGCTACAAGATCTTTTATCCTCTCTCTGACTTTATCTAATAATAAAAAATATTTAGATATAATAGCTGTAACTGCTGCCGCCTCCTCTGGAGAAACACTACTAGACTCGAATATAATCTCTATAGAGGCTTTTAAATTTTGGGATGGAAAGTCTTTTAGTACGCCTTTTTTTGGATCAAATATAGAATCTTTTAATGGCATTCCAGATCTTAGATTTTGATATAGCTTAGATAAAAAAGTTCCAAGAGGACTTTTATTAAATCTTGGATATATATATAATAAAGATTTTTCTATTGGATATCCTTGATTTAATGAATTGCTTAAAGATAATAAGAAAGCTGGGAGGTCAGAATCGATCTTCTTTAAATTAAAATATAGATCCCTAAAGTTATTAAAGAATACATAAGAACCGAAGGATATTGATATCCCGAGTAATAGTACGAATAGCTCTGAAAATACAATTCCAGAAATATCGAAATTACCCAGATATCTGAATGCTACCAAAACAATAATAAAAAACAAAAATATAAATAATGCTGCACCAAGTCCAAAAGATATTAATTTATTTTTTATATCTCTCTCATTTATATATTGGCTATATAGATTTTCGTTGTTAAATATGGTCACTAATCTAGAGGATACAGAATAATTTAATACATAAAATGCTAAAAATGGTACTAATATATCAAATAATATAAATAGATCTAGTGGGGATATTAAATTACTTAGAAATATCGAAGCCAGAGGAAATATTGTAAGTAACATGACTGGTAATGTAATCCCTAGCATACTTACTAAATTTATTGATGATCTAATATCCCTAGCAAAGAAATTTAACTCACTTAATAATTCTTCTAATGCTTCTTCCATAGCTCTATCAATCTGAAATGCCCTATGTTCTTTATCAGGATCATAAAGTGCACTTTCTAATAACATTATTCCTAAATAAAAAAATTTAGCATCTTTCTCCCACATTCTAGAATAATCTAATATACCTTCAGAAGCAGAGATATATTTTCTGTTATATATATCTCTTAACAATCTTAATAAATCTATTTTTAATGGTAAATTTATATTTCTAATAGAGAATACCAAAGCTTGTTCTAGATTTGGATTTTGTCTTAATTTTACAGATATTAATAGTAATAAACTTACTAATTGCCCTTTTTTTCTAGCCTTTAAACCATTATATAATATTATATAATAATAGTCTAATAATACATAAAATAATATTCCTAGAATAAAAAATATAAGAAAATATAGTGGATTAATTAGTAAACCTGAAAATATACCCACGATGATAAATATTATTAAAAAAAATATTGAAGTTGAATCTATTTGATTTATATTAACATCTAATAATAATTCTGAATTTATTCTTTGAAATTCTTTTTCTTTATTTTTTCCAGGCTTTACCTTTATAATACTACCGAAATATTTTACAATACTTTCATAATATTTTATAATACTACCGAAATAAGTATATTTATATGTTTTTATCAAATATTCCAAATTATTATTATTTATCTCTTTTATTTCAGTTTCTGATATGTCCATTTTTTAATATTATCTAAAATATATTCTTTGACTATTTCATTATATTCTTCTAAACTTTTTGAAACAAAATTATAAAATACTTCATTATATCTAACCACAAAGTCTGCTTCTAATATATCTTTTCTATTTTTTTCTTTTGAAATATCAACTAGTAATTTCTTTGATAGACCTATTGCTTCTATCATATTCCATATCCTTTCCCATGATTTTGATAAAAATGTAACTCTAGATGCAACAGACTTTAATATATCTGAATCTCCATTTAATAACTCTAATGATGGAACTAAATCGTCCTTTTCTGCATCGTAGGACATTAGATCTACAAAACCTTTCTCTTTTAATGGATCATTTTCCCATTGTTTTCTGACTTCTGATATCTTCAGTACTCTTCTATACCTTTTCATGCCAGATGGATCTTTTATTGGATTTACTATAACTATTATATCTGTAGCCTTAAAGGATGTTTTTGGAACCCCCAGATCATTTACAACTCTATCATAAACACCATATGGGCTTTCTGCATGTAAAGTACCCATAACTGCATTTGCTGTAGCGCCAATCCTCATAGCCTCATATAATGTTTGAGCTTCTTTTGATCTAACTTCTCCAACAATTATAGCACTATCACCCATTCTTAATGATACTCTCAGACCCTCATCCGCAGACAGCTCTGCAGATTTCAATGAAAATGGGCTTTTAACTTTCAAAGGAACAATGTTATATCCTATCTTTATGAAATAATCAGATGGAATCTCCAAGGTATCTTCTACTGTTATTAACCTAATCTTTCTAGGTATCTCTAACATTAATGCGGTTAATAAGGATGTTTTCCCACTCCCTCTAGTACCTGCAATCAATATAGTCCTTCCATTATTTACCAAAAATGATAATAAACCTGCGGATAAATAATTTAACATCTTATTATCTATAAATAAGGGTAGTGTCCATGGCTTATCCCTATGTCTTCTAAATATATATGATATTCCCGTAGGGGACAAAGGCGGGGATATTGCTGCAACCCTTAATAATATCTCGTTTCCAATAGATAAATCAGTATCCAATACTGGATTTGCCTCATCAAATGGTCTCCCAGATATTAATCTTAATTTAGTAGCCCAGGATTCTATTTCCTTTCTTGTTGGAATAACATTAGTAATGCACATCTGATAATCAGAATGTTGAAGAGATACGGGAGATATACCAGATGGTGGATTAATGAACAGATCCTCTATTCTTTGATCTATTACAATCTTTTCCACTATCCCAAAACCAATAGTATATCTTAATATTAGATTCTTTAGCATCTCGTATCTATCTTTTTCTAGTTTTATATTATATAATGATGATAATTTACTTAATATATTATTTAGTGTATTAATATATATATCCCTTAATCTATCAGTATCTAAATAATCCTCCCTTTTGGGTTCATATTGTAATAATATATCCATTGCCTTATGGGATAAAAATGTTTCTTCCGAAAATATCTTATACTCCTCTGGAAATATATAATACCTAAATATAGATTCTTCGGGATTCTTTAATATAAATACTTCTGTAAATTTATCAATTTTATAAGATTCTAATACATTATAATCATCTTCTATTTTATTCATATATTTTGTATCAATAAATTTTGGCTTTATATCACCCATTAACAACCTCTTATATATATCTCTATTTCCTATCTCATAACCTATCAAAAAAGGCTTTATGTATCTAAAAAAATATAAAGATTCAAACTTGATCAAAAATTTATCTATAAAAGAGATTATATTATTTATATCTTTTTCTAAATCTGGATTCTTTTTTAAAATTGATAACAACTTTCTTTTAAACCTATTAACATATACATAAACACCAATTGGATCCTTTAGATATTCTTTATCTAATAAATTTATTATTCTTCTGATCTCTTGATATAATGGATTACTACTTAACAAATATTGATAATAATTAGCTATATTGTCTTTTATCAAATAATAAACATCTAGAAATCCTTTTAAAACCTTTATTGAATTATCATAATATGATATTAATTCATCTTGATCTATTATAATTGTATCTATTAGAGGATCGCTAGATAATATATTTAATACATATTCCATGATATTTTGATCATCTTCTATTGTAGCTACAGTTTGATAATTCTTAGCATTTATGTATAAAGTTCTTTCTTTTCCATCCCTTCTAATATCATATTCTAAATTATTATACATCTAAAGATTAATATATTTCTATATCAATATAAATTTATATGCAAGAAATAGATATTACAAAGAGATTAAAATATTTAGAAGAAAGAGTATCGATGTTTAATAATATAATTGAATCCATAGACAGTACTACCAGATTATCAGTAAATGACATAAAAGAAGATTTAAATAATATTAAAAGGGATATAAATGAGCTAAAAGAGGATATAAATAATATAGAAATAAAATTAAAAGCTATAACAGATCAGCTTTCTTTATTTGCAACAACAGACCAGCTAAAAACAATAACATCTATGATGGATTATATAAACCCATTTGATTTTGTGACAAAAAAAGAAGTAGAAAAAATAATAGATAAAAAGTTAAGAGAATATTTTGACGAGTTATATAACAATGATAATAAATAATATTGATTATCATATATATTATAAAATTTATATTTTTTGAATAATTATAGTTTATTTATGAGAGGTATATTAGGTTTATTTGGTGGCAAAAAGAAAGATAATAATAATATGGGACAAAACAATCAGGATATGAATAATTTATTCCAAGATTTTTCAAATTCTCAGGATCAGACTTCTCTATTCGGTCAACAACAGCCTTTTCAGAATAATATGCAATTACCTATGCAACAACCATTAAATTTTAATAATAATCCTATGAATAATTTTCCTCAGAATAATATGCAATTACCTATGCAACAACCATTACAATTCCAACAAACTCAAAATCAGCTAGATACTAAGATAAGTTCTGATACAAAAATAGAAGATTATGTAAATACTACTGTAGAGAATATTATAGAAAACAAGTTATCTGATGTTAAAAATGAATTAAATGAAATAAAGGTCTGGAAAGAGAAAGTAGATTATTTAATAAATAGATTACAAGAAGAGGTTGATAAAATAGACAGTAAGATAGACAATATAAATAATATGGCAAATAAAAAACTAGAAGAATACGATAAATCTATGCAAGAAACATCTACAGAAATACAGGCTTTACATAGATTAATAAGAACAATGATACCGGCCATATCAGAATCCACAAAAGAATTAAAAGATACTATTGATGAACTAAAATCCCTGAGGGATTATATGAAAAAACCATAAAACTTTTAATATTATTTTTTAAAGATCTTTAATGAATAAAACAAAGATTATAGGAATAGCTATAGGTATATTATTTATAATTGGATTCTTAGTGTTTTATGCAATTCCAATCTCTAACGGTCAAAATTTAAATCAGAATCAATTATATCAAATATCTCAAATAGCAAATTATTGCCAATCTCTATGCTATTATGCAGAGGATAACCTATCAATAAATAATTTAAATAATGAATGCCTGATATCCAATCAGTCTGTTCTTTCATCATATTGGAATATTAATGGATGGGGATGTCAAGTATCTAACAACTATCAATCACTTTGTGGATATAATAACTATGTTATACTAGATAATAATTGTTCAATTGTTAGCATCTATTATAATAATAAAAATCTAAATTTAACATGAAATTAATAGACTGTCATGCTCATATATATAGATTAAATAATACTGAAATTAAAAGAATATTAAAAGACGATATAATAATATTATCGGTCTCAGATGATATAGAATCTTCATTAAAAAATATTACCTTATCCAATTTATATGAAAATATAATACCTGCAGTAGGTATACATCCTTGGAATATAGAGAACATCGATAATAATGCTATAAAGATATTGGAAGGTATAATAAATGAGAAGAGTATAAATATTATTGGAGAAATTGGCTTAGATAAAAAATTTAAAATGGAAACATATAATAAACAACTAGAAATATTTGAATATCAACTAAAATTAGCAAAAGATCATGATTTAGGAGTTAATTTACATAGCCCAGATGCACAAGAAGATGTATTTAATTTATTATTAAAATACGACATTAAAAAAGCATATTTTCATTGGTATAGTGGATCTGAAAAATTATTAGAAGAGATAGTAGATAAGGGATACTATATAGGAATTAATATAGCTACTATAATAAATAACAAATATAATAAGTATATAGAATTAACAAATATAAAAAATATGATTACAGAATCGGATTCTCCCTATAATTATAAAGGGATTATATTAGATCCTTCTCTAATAAATAGACTATACGAAGAAATTTCTAGAATAAAGAATATAAATATTAAAAATTTATCTAAACAAATAACCAAAAATTTTTTAAATTTAATATATTAACGAGGCGTTAAACTATTTTAACTTAGGATTAATTTATAAAGTTTAATGTATATGATAACTTAATATTACAACAAATTGTTTTAACATAATGTTAATCAATAATGCTTATAAATACTGACAAACCTTATATATCCTATGACATACTTGCTAAATGAAGACTTTAGAAAGGTACTTGAGTATATATCGGATAAGAAAGAATTTACTGAAAAAGAGGTTAGAAGAGAATTAAAGATAAGAGAAGATGAGATCAGAAAACTATTATATATACTAGAAGAAAATGGAGTAATATATCCGCTAAATATAATAAACAATAATGGAAAATTTGATTTTAGATGGGGTAATAGAGTTCCAAATAAGAAAGAGTTCTTTAATTTGATATTTAACAAAGAACTTGATAAGATAAAGAAAGAGATAGAAGATACCCCGAAAACGATATATTATTGTGAAAATTGCAATTTAGGATACACATTTGAGGAGTCCTATGAGAATGATTTTAAATGTAGAGAATGCGGTACTATATTAAAAGAAAAAGAGAACTTCAGAATAATAGAGTTAGAGAATATTGAAAACAATATACTATTATTAAAGAAGAATTATATACCAGAAAAAAGAGTATCAAAGGCTAGGGGAAAGAGATAATTTTTTAATGATTTTATATATAAATGATAAATGATATTCAAAACAAGGATATATGATATAACTGAAATATTTAAGGATTCTGAATCTAAATTAATAAATAATAATATACAAAATGGCTATAGATCCTATGCAATAAAGTTAGATAAATTAAAAGGATTAATTGGATTTGAGATTATGCCAAATAGAAGGATTGGTACTGATCTAGCAGATATAGCAAAAAAATTTGATCTGAAGGGAATATTACATTCTGACGAACTCCCAAATTACGGTATATCTAATAAAGAAGTAGAATATGTTAAAAAGACTCTGAATTGTAATGAAGATGACGCTTATATAATATTATTATCAAAGGATTATGAAACGGCTAAAAAAGTATTTTATCTTATAATTGATAGGATAAATCAATTAATAAAGGATGTACCAAAAGATACAAGACAAGCAAATGAAGATGGAACGACTGCATTTTTAAGACCTCAACCAGGATCCGAAAGAATGTACCCAGAAACAGATCATCCGTATATATTTATAGATAAAAGAATAGAAGATAAAGGAGATTATGAAATTATAGAATATAGTATAAGATATGGAGATATAAAAGATAAATATGAAATATATAAAATTAAAAAAATGGATAAAGATCTATACTTTAAATTATTAAAGGAAAATAAAGATATATTAAACTCTATAGATCCTGAATTTATAAAAAATATTTTGAGGGAGATTGGATTCAATCAAAATCAAATAGAGAATATAATATGGAATGAATATATATATGATATAATAATTTTATCGAAAGACCTTGACCCTTCTACTATATATTATTTATTTTTTCAGATGGTGGGAGATGCTGAAAATTTATATAAAGAAAAAATAGAAGATTTTGATCTAAATTTCATATATGATATAAAAAATTACATAAAAGAAAAAATAATAACAAAAAATGCAGTTCCAATAATATATTACAAATATATTAAAGATAAGAAAGATATAAGAGAGATAATAGAAAAAGAAGATTTATATAAGAGAGATATAAATAAACTAAGAGAAGAGATTTTCGAATATATAAAAACTCTAAATACGCAAGATAAAAAGATTATATATTCTAAGGTTTTCAATAAATTTAAATATATAGCAGATAGCAAGGATATAAAAGAGGTTCTAGATAATATCAAATAATATAAATATTTTTCTAAAATTTCTATATTATGGATTGTATATTCTGTAAAATAGTAAATAAAGAGATTCCTGCATATATTTTATATGAAGATGCATATTCAATAGCATTTCTAGATATAAATCCTTCAAATAAAGGGCACTCATTATTTATACCTAAAAAACATTTTGAAAGATTATCAGAGATGGATAATGAATATATAAGAAACTTTTATGGGGGCTTTAATAAATTTTTAAGATTATTTGAAGATAGAATATCAAAAGATTATAATATTATTGCAAATAATGGTAAAAAAGCTGGACAAGCGATATTCCATGCTCATATACATATAATACCACAATATGAAGATGATGGATATAAAAAATTATTTACTTTAAACTCAAATAAATTAACTGAAAAAGAAGCAAAAGAAATTGTAAAAAAATTTATTAGTTAAAGTATTAAATCTAAATATACCTCTTTTCGAGTTTTGAAAATACTAAAATTCTTCCATAGGATATAAGAACAAAGGACTAAACCGGTTTTATTAAGATTTAATATTAAAATAAAAAAAATTCTAGAATTTATAAGAATTTCCTATTTTATTCTTTATATTCTATTATACCATCATTAATTATCTTAAATTTAATAGATAATCCTTCTGGAAGATATCTATGCCTTTTTAAAATCGCTTCTCTTACACCATTTTCATAGACTTTTAATTCTATTAAACATTTAGACCAATATTTTATTAAATCACCGCCAACAATTCCGATTTTATCTCTCTGATCTAATAAAGAATATACTTGATTGGTTACAATTACTGGTATATTATATTTTCTATTTATTTCAGAAAAGACCTGCAACTGCCTTGCGAGCTCAGTATTTACTTCATTTACATCTTCATCACCTTTTTCTAACCTATATAGCATAGATATAGAGTCTATAACTAATAATCCAATACTATTGCTATTATTTTTTATATAATCATAGGCTAAGAATATTGATTTTCGTTGTTCTAAGAAGCTAACCGGTTTATATATTAGAATATTTTTCATCACATTATCAAAATCCTCTTTAGATATTTGTTTTAGTCTTTCAAAAGAAAAGCCACCCTCAGTATCTATATAAATCACTTTCTTCCCTGTTCTTGATATATTATAAGAGGATATTATAGCGATATTTGTTTTTCCAGAAGCTGCAGGGCCATAGAATGACGTAATTATATCTTTTTCTATTCCGCCATTTAATAATTTATCAATAGGATAAACACCAGTTGATATAACAGTCATAATATAAATTCTTTATTATTTACCTTTATATATATTTTACTTGATTTTTGTTTAATTTTATTTTTATATTTGGTTAATATATACTTAATTATATCATCTATATCATTTAATTCTCTTTTTGTAATAGAACATATTTTACCATTTCTAATTATTAGCTCTTCATTTTTATGTTTATTATAGAATTTTTCAAAGAAATTTCTTTCCCATACAAGAGGTCCCATTTTTATTTCATACTCAGGTAGTTTATTATTATAGTACAGTATATAGCCATTAAATGTATCTCTATCAAAATTATAATAGTAATTAAATATTTTTATTCCGAAATCTGATATTAATTTTTTTATATATAGAAATAAAGACAAAGATTTACTAAATTTTATATCTTTATTATTAGAGTTCCCTTCAATATTTATATATAAAAAATTAAGATTGTACTTATTAGTTAAATTCTCTATATCTTTATAATCTTTTATAAATTTTTTATTAAAAAACTCTTCTTTATTATCTGAATTTAAAAATAATCTGGAATAAAAGATTAGTTCAGAAAATTTTTGTATGGAAATCGAAGCACCAATATTTCTATATTTATTCGTTGGATCTATAATAATTACAGGTGATTTTAGCTTATCTTTAGTTAAATTTTTCTTTATTTCATCTATATTTCTATAATAATTTTCTATATCTATAACTACTTTTGGAAACCACCTATCTATATTTTGAATAGAATTTAAAAAAGACTTGTAATATATAGTAATTATTTCTGTAGCATATCCAGAAAAACCCCTAATATATGACTCAGCCCCATATACACCTATATTTTTCATAAATAATTTCATTAACCTTATCTGATCATTCATATCTGTATTTTTTATTTTATCTAACACATATATAACATGAAAAGGAGATAGATCTGTTGTATTTTTTGCATCTTCTATATTTTTTATCTTCAATATAGGTACAAGTTCAAATATATATCCTTCATATAAAACTCTAAAATAATCTCTTGAACCCTTTATCTTCTCATAATTAAAATTTTCTTTTTTTAATATATTCTCCAATTTTTTCATATTTTCTTCGTTTTCAAATAATATAAAGGTATCTATATCAAAATCTGTTTTTATCCATGTATCTTTAGCAAAGGAACCACCTAAAATTGGTTCTAAATCATTGGATTTTAATATATTGAAAAATTTATTTATTATATTGTATACTCTCTTTTTATCTTCTTCTGTTGGTTTTATATTATTTAATATTTTATTTAAATCCATTAAGATATCTTAAATCTAAGTATTGCGCCAATCTTAAAATTTGCAAATTGTTCGCCTTCTGGATGGTTTTTAGATATTATCTCTATTTTTGCGTTTGTTTGCTGGATTAGATCTAATAGTTCCTTTAATTTATCCTTATAATCTTCAGATATTATTATAGTATCTATAGCTCCTAATTCTAAGGCTTTTTTAACATCATCAAGACCATAAACAACTAAACCTGTATTTTTTCCTAGGTGCTCAAAAAATAGATTTGCTAATTGGACCTCTTTTGTATATTCTGTCTTTTGTAAAACATCCTTCGCTTTTTCCAATAATTCTTTTAATCCATATTCATTTGAATATGCGGTATCATACACTCCCAGAACCTTTTGTTTTAATTGATATGGTAAATAATCCTCATTTACAAATCTTTCCTTTAATAAACCTGGTCCACCAACAATTATTCCAGCCAACTTATCCATATCTTTATCAAAGAAATTTCGCATCTCATCCGCTAGATATTTTAGCCATAAATGTACATCTTGCTCTATCAGTCTCTGAAATCGAACGGAAGACTGCCCACCTGCCCTCATTTTACTTGGAACCCATGATTCCTTATTTTCTAATACAATTAATCTGCTTCCTTTTAATGTACCTATAGTAGCTTCTCCTCTATCCAACACAATCAGACCATATATTTGTTTTGGTTTTATCATTTCTTTTAATGGATCTAACAAGAACTTAGAATCACATCTATAGATCCTTAAACTTAATTTATCTGGAGGTTCCATAGCCCATAATCTTAAATCTACCTTTCCAGGAACATTAGATATATTACCACAAAATACAACCAGTCCATTTTCTGGAGTATTTTTTAAACCCTTTAAGTAGTTTAATATTTTTGCAATAGCATCCATAACATGTTGCCTAGTGTTTTTATCCTTAATATTTTGGGCAGTAGAATATTCGTATCCTAAATGTTCTATAACTTTAGATAATTCATAACCGGCAGGGACATAGTAAGATACTAATTCTGTTGCCCTACCTTCATAGCTTTCCAATTCTTCAATTAGCATCTGAAGTTCCAGCTCCTTAACATCCATATATCTCTATCTAACAATATCTTTAAATACCAATATATTTTTTAATATCATCATAATTTATATTTATAGACAATTTTCTAGATATATTATGTATATTTTTAATATCTCTTTCCAATAATATACAAGCAGATGGAGAATTAACTGGTATAGACTGAGAAACATCGATTATATAAGGTATATCATTATATATGATAATATTGTACTCTGAAAAATCCCCATGTACCAATTTTGCTTTATTATAAATCTTTTTATATTCATCTAGAATTGCATAAAAGAAATTACTTTTATCTGTTATATTTTTATAATAATTATGTAAAGATATTACACCATCATATCCTATATACTCCATTACTAAGATATTTCCTTTATATGTATATGGTATCGGTACCTTGACTAAATTCATATACATTCTCCTTAGATTCATATATTCTTTTTTAACCCATAAATAAGATAGACCAATTAAAGATCTTGGATATCTTCTTATTCTAGGATCTAACTTTATATATTTTACCTGTTCTTTATAGCTTCTTGACATTATTTTATATATTTTCAGCGCAACCTTTCCAGATCTGAATACTACTGCTTCTTTCCCCTCCGATATTAATACTAAATCTTCTTTTATATATTTATCGTTATATAAATCATTTAAGTAATTAAAAGTATTATTATCAAATACCTTTCCATAAGTTTTCCAGATTTCTTTATATTTCATAATATTAGATCTAGCAAACTTGCCCTAATGCCAGGCAGGAACCCTAAATAAAATAACATGATGTATAAAGTATTTTTCAATTTTATATCCTTAACAAAATATCTTATATAAAATGCAGTTATGATAGTTAATAATAATTTTAATGAATAAAATAGCAGAGGATTATTCATATTATATACAATTAAATTTAATAATGGATGTTCGGACTTTAAATTAAAAAGAAACACTGATAGTATTGAGAATATAGATTCATATATTTCACCATATATCGATAAAATAAAAAAATTCTCATTATTAGAAAAATAGAATAAAAATGGCATTAAAAAAGATAAAAATAGCAATGGAACTACATTTATTGGATCTTTTAAAATAAATATCGGTATCTCTATTAATATAATAATTATAAGAAGATATATATAGTATTTTTTATTTTTTATAAATAGGTAAGGTAAAAATGCTAATATCATCCAAAATTCTAATATAGGAGTAAGTAACAAATATGTTCTTGGGATATATAATAGATCCATATCCACTCTAGGTATCATAAAAGCAATAGTGAGAAGTACTATAGATATAACAAGATCTTTATCTATTTTTATTTTACCTTTCTCTATAAAGAATTTATAAAATATATAAAATATTATAAAGAACAATAACCCATAGGCTGTAGTATTATATATATTATATCTATATTGAAAATCTACTACTGGATATATAAAATATATATAAAAAAAACTTCCTAAATCCATTAACGCCTAAACATATACTGGTAATATTGTAGCATATTGTTTAGGAGCATTATAATATTATCCAATTTTGATGATATAGTATCCAACTTCGCATTTAGTGATTGAACTACACCTGTTATATCATTCTGCATTTGTGGTGGTAAATTTGGCATAAATGATTGCGGATTAATCTGCCCGGAGTCAAATTGTGGAAAATTCTGCTGTGGTGGAATGGGTTGACTATTCATAAAACCATTATTCATCATATTACCTGGAAAATTCTGCTGTGGTGGAAAATCATATCCAGCCTGCATATCATCCATATCATCTTGATTTTTGTTTCTCTTCAAGAAGTCTAAGACCATATATAATTAAAAAACTTATTAATATATAAATTTATTCTTCTTCTTCATTATATTCTATTTCCATAAACTCTTCATAATCTAGCGGAAAATCTTTCTTCTTAACAAGTATACCCCTACTGGATAGATATTCTCTAGTTATTATATAATATAATAAAGCTAAAGACCTGGATCCTCTATTATTTGCTGGTATTGCCAGATCTATATATTTTAATGAATTATTTGTATCTATAAAAGCGATAGTCGTCTTTCCAGTTCTATATGCATCTATCAAAGCATTTCTATCTAATATCGGATCTGTAATTATTACTATATCTACATCTTTAAATATATCTAATGCGGGGTTTGTTAATAATCCCGGTGGGTATCTTTTAGGATATACATTTATACCAGTATATTTGTTTAACATCTGTAATGGTTTTCTAGCCGTTTCTCTTCTTCCGACTACTAATATTTCATAGGGCTCATATTTTGATAATAATTTCGATACATATCTTAATCTTTCATCTATTTTCATCACATCTATTATTGCCAATCCATCCGATCTTACTCTAGCTACAAATTTTTTTGTATCTTTATTCTTTATTCTGGTTCCTATATGAACACCTGCCTTTATATAATCTTCTAAATTAACAAGCCAAATATTTTGATCTGCCATCTTATTATAAATTACCTTTTCTCCTTCCGGTTCTCTTAGAACCATATTTGCCATACTTAATTGGATATCCATATTTTGGTAATGGTGTCATACCACCTTTATTTCTCTTATGTTTACCACCTAGTGGATGATCTGCAACATTTCTCGCTGTAGGTTTATTAATGGGCCATATCTTATGATGTGCTTTCTTAAAATAATATTTATTACCAGCTCTAACAAAGGGCTTATCTGTTCTATTAGAACCTGCAACAGTCCCTATAATTGCCCTTGATAATAAATTAACATTTTTATTTTTTCCGGATGGTAATCTTATTATAGCATATTTATCCGTTTTTTGAACTAGTAAACATGATGTGCCAGATGTTCTTGCGACTCTCCCTCCATCTCCAGGAACTAGTTCTACCATCGATATTAAAGATCCATCTGGAATGAACTTCAATGGTAATATATTTCCATTTTCTACCGGTGCATTTACACCAGCATATATCTCTTTACCTATATATATATTTTCAACAGCAGGCACCAGGATTGATGTTCCATCTTCAAATTTTATTTTTGCTATAGGAGAATAATGGCCTTTATCCTTTATTAAATCTACTACTCTACCCTTTATCTTATCAATCTTTTCTTTATCATCTAGAGGCCTTAAGGAGAACTTACCTGCAAAATAAAAATCTGGAGTTATATATACCTTTTTTCCTTTTCCTCTCCTCTGCTGTGGAATAGTATTACCTCCCATCTTACATTAATCCTAATCTAGACAATATATCTTGTGCCTTATAATCCTTCTTTAATTTAATATATGCTTTTTTATTACCATTTGAATCTATAAGAGTATTTACTTTTTCAACTTTTACATTAAATAATTTTTCTACACTATCCTTTATTTCTTTCTTTCTAGCATTTCTATTGACTATAAATACAACTTTATTATGCTTATCTAAAATATTCAAATCTTTTTCGGTTAGTTCCGCATACAAGATAATATTATTAATATCCATCTTTTATACTATATATACAACTTTCTTAAATCTTCTATAGCCTTTTCACTCCATACTATATATCTACCAACCTTGCCTCCAGGTGCTAATTTATCTACATTAATATTATCTATTGAAACAATTTCTACACCATCCATAGATATAGATGGAACATTCGCACCTGAAGATAAAACGAACAGTATTCCTCTGTTCTTTTTTACTCTTCTTCCCCTTAACTTTCCTTTTCCAGCTCTCTGTTTTTTATTTAACTTTATATAATTTACAAAAGAAAATAAATTAAATTTTTCTAGTAGGGTTCTATAATCCTTCGCTCTATTTAATTCCTCCAAATTAGATATAATTAATGGTAAACCATACCGGTTTATAGAATCTTTTAAATATTCAAAGGATCTTGTATATCTATTAGATAAAAAGTAAGGATCTGCAGACCCTGATATTGCAGATAATATTGCAATTATTTTTTCCTTCTTATTTATTTTTCTAGACCAATCTTTCTCTGCCTTAGGCGGATGTGCTCTCCTTCCTTTTACTGCATGAGGAACAACTCTGGCAACCCATATAAAACCTCCTCCAACCCTCGCTATAACAGCTCTTGGATCTCTAGATATACCTCTACCATATGAGGATCTATACCTATGCCTCCTTTTATATGTCCATGCAGAAGATTGCAAACCCGCTTCCTTGAATGTACCATATGGTTGCCTAGAATTAAACATATAGACCCTAAAAGCCTTCCATACAATATCTTCTCTTACCTTAAAACTAAAGTGGGTAGGTAATTCAATATCTTTTATTTTATTCCCTTCTTTATCATAAATGGATACATTTTTATCCATGGCTATATTTTTTATACTAAAGATATTTAAATCTTTATAATAATTTAGAATCCTAATATTATTATGTATGATGTAATTAAAGATATACTAAGGAGAAGTTTACTAGAAATTTCAATTATCTTCATAATATCTATAGGACTTATAATAGTTATAGGTAAGTTATATCCAGAGCTAAAGATTTATTATAATGTTCTATATTTATTTGCCGTATCCTTTTCATTAGAAACGATAATATTAAAGTATTATAAAATAAAAAATTCTATAGATAGAGATTTATTATATTATATATCTTATATATATTCTCTATCTTTCTCAACATACAATATAAAGAACTTACTAGATATATCTATTCAAGAAGAGAAAGATTTCAAAGAGATTAATAGCTATATGAAAAGAGTACTAGATTTAGTAAAAAAATATAATTATACAATTCCAGAAGCAATTAGATATATATTATCATATGTTCCTAAAAGCAATTTCAAAAGTTTTCTAGAAAGATTTGCAACATCTATAGATATAGGACAGGATTTATCAGATTTTCTATACAAAGAATATGAAAATGCTATGTCACTATACGATACAGAGTATAAAAAGGGATTAGAAAACATTAGATTATTACAAGAATTCATTTTATCTCTACTATCCTCACTGAGTTTTGCCTTTTCATTAGTATTGTTTATACCATTTCTAATATCTTACAATATATATATCTTATTATTAGATTTTGGAATAATATTTTTTATAATAAATATAATGATATATTACCTATCTAAATATTATATACCCGATGACGATCTATGGGCAAAAGCTAAAGAAAAACCAAAGGAGTATGAAGATACAAAAAAATTATTCTATATTCTTGTATTATTGTCATATGTACTAGCATTATCATTATTTTTTGTTGAAAAGCTACCTCTACTAGAAGCAATATCTATTGGTATAGCTCCATTGACATATATAAGTTATAAGATGATAAATCTTGAGAGAATATTAAAAGTAAAAGAAAATCATTTTCCAGCATTCTTTAGTAGTATAATTGAATATTCAGAAATATTTGGAAATAATCAGGTAAAAATATTAGATGACGTAATTGTACATGATTATAGTCTACTAAACGAGGATATAGAAAAATTAAGAAGAAGGATTACAATAACAAAAAATTATGAAGAATCTTGGAGATATTTTATTACAGAACTAGGAAGCAGATTAGCAGAAAAGATAATAAGGGTATTCGAAAAAGTATTGGAATATAATGGAGATACAAAAAAAGCTGGTAATATGTTATATGACATTCTAATAAAGATTATAGAATTGAGAAATAGAAAATCACAATTTGTATCTAATTTAAGAGGTATAATATATGGCACATATATTGCGTTCGCTGCAATTTTATTTATTATAGCACAAATAATATATTCAATGGAAAATATGTTCCAAGGTATATCTACTGCATTGGGATCAAGTACCGTATCTGAAATTGGTATTAATTTCTTCTCATTTAATTTGCCATTATCATTTTTAAATAACTATATATCCATATTATTATTTTTTCAGGCTATAGCATTAGCTTTAGCATTGAAAAATATACAAGGTGGATCAAAATTAGGGATATTCTTAGATATAACTATATTGGTATGGATTGCTGCTCTACTAGATATCGGAGTATTTTACTTCTTTACACATGTATTATCAGGACTTAGTATAATAAAATCATAAGGATATTTTTCTTTCTTTTGGTATAAAATCTCTTAATTCTCTATCTTTTATATATATACTACATAATATATCATTGCCATCTTTTGCTATATAAAATCCATCTTCTTTATCGATTTTAATGTCATATTCTTTCTTAAAGATCATATTCTTATCTACATTTATTAATCTTTTAGAATCTATACCGAATAATTGAGCACCTTCTATACTAAATCTTATATTATTCTTCTCAATTTTTATTATATATAGCCCATATCTACTCAAATATTTCTGATCTAAAAAATCCGGATAATTCTTGTTGAACATATATATCTTATCTTTTGTCATAAAAAATCTGCTATTTTTTATAAAACTTTTATCTATATTTACACCATAGAAATTTTCTATCTTTCTTATTATCTCTTCCATATATTTCTTTGATACTTCTTTCATAACTTTTTTATCGATTGTTTTATATAGCTTATTTCAGAATCTTCAAATCCTAATTTCTTAGCGTATTCTTCACCAATTTCCGGATCTTTTTCTAATAAATTAATTAATGTATTTATATAAATGTCTCTTATCCTTTTGTTAGAACTATGGACCTTCTTCTTTAAATTTTTAGAAAGTTCTAAAATCTTTGATCTAATCTCTTTATTTTGGGATAGTTTCCTTATATAATTTGGCATCCTATATCTAGTAAATTTATTATATCTCTTTTCTTTTGCTAAAGCAACGCCTGCATACATTATTGTAGTTGCATATTTCAATAATTCCCAATATTGTCGCTCAAATATCCTATTATAGAATAGAGTACCAATAGATAACCAATCATAGGCATTATATATATCTTTTATATTATCATATTCATTTGGTATATTTTCTTCTATCCATGGCTCTATATCTTTTGGATCCATATCTAGATCTACAAATGGCATGGTAGCAGAAAATATTGTACTTGCCTTAAACATCTGACCCAGTGCTCTAAATATATTTGTTTCTCTTTCTCGATAACCTAGCGCTTCTATATCCTCAGAACTTATCTTTTTATTCATAGATGATAAAGTCTGTAAATCATTTATAGCACTTCTTAAGTCGCCCTGTGATCTTTCTACTAACAGCTTCAAAGCATTTTCATCAATATTTATTTTTTCAGATGCAATTATTCTCCTTAGTCCTCTTATTATTTCAGTATTTGATAGTTTTTTAAATTCAACTAATTCTGATATCTCTCTAATACTTCTTAATCTTTGATCCCAAGCGTCATTTGCAGTAAATATTACTGGCCAAATAGATTCTTTACATATCTTTAATATAGCTAATATACCGCCTTTATCCTGAAAGCCAGAAATCCCATCGATTTCATCTATTAATATTATCCTTCCTTTTTTAAGAAAAGGTTTTCCTTTCACACTTTCAGATAATCTCTTATAAATTATTCCCGCATTTCTTTCATCTGATGCATTCAGCTCTATAACCTCGTAATTTAAATCATTCGCTATTGCATAAACTGAAGACGTTTTTCCTACACCCGGAGGTCCATATAATAATAAAGCCCTTTTATTAGAATTACTATAATTTTCTATAAAATCTTTAATCTTACCAATAGCTTCGGATTGATTTATTATTTCATTAATATGCTTAGGTGAATATCTTTTAATCCATGGAACATCCATAAATAAATATTATATTAGAAAATTTTAAATTAAATGGTTTAGGTAGGATACTATAGAATTTTGATTTATTTGTTTACAAGATATTATTACCTGATATTGTTCTTGGTTTACAGAATATAATATCCTAACTAGAGATTCTGAATCTATTGGAGAGTTATTTAATTGACATCCGCCCATAGATCCAGATAATATATTACCAATGGAGCATGAAGAAGTATTTAGAAAATTATATACAGTTACATTATATAAATTAGATTTAGCAGTAACTATAACTACAGATTGATTATCTGCATACTGACAATTTGGAGACATATATTTTAAATATGGTGGTATATAAGACAAAACATAATAATAATAAATAATAAATAGAACTAATATAACAAAAACTGCTATAGCACTTAGCATTATTGTTTTTGGTATTTTATTTATATCCATGATTTATATTATAATTTTAACATAAAAAAATTTTTTCTTTTCTTCAACAACCATATTGTTATAAGCCTTTTCTATATCCACTCCTTCAAGTTCATATATATATTTATTTACTATATAATTTAATAATAAACGTTTCAATAGATCCCTATTATTCAAAACCTCTTCAAAGCTCAATGAGGAATTATAATTATCTACAATATCTTTCACGACATTTATCGGAACTTGAAACTCATATTCTATATCATATGACATAGAAAATTATAATATATTATAAAATATAAATGATTGCTCGCTATTATCTAAAATCAAAAATGATAATCAAAAATATATATCTACTCTTTTATACCTTTTAGTCCTAAATAAGCTAATAAAGAATCAAGTTGTACCAAAGGATCTGAACCCTCTAATAATCTATATTCAACTTCCCCTATGTAGTATATTATTTCTAATTTTTCCTTCTCGGATATTTTCATAGAGTTTACTTCTTTAGATATAAATTTTATAATATCCTCACCTGCCAATCCATATTTTAACATTAAATCTAGTAATTTACCCCGAGCATTATTAAACTCTCCGTTATAAGCTAAATTCAATATTTCTTGAATTTCTTTTGGCTTCGCCACAGAAGAAACATCATATATAAGATCTGGCGTAATATCTTTAGAATATAAAGCAGCAGCTTGTAATATATTTATTGATTTTCTCATATCACCTTCAGAAATGTAATATATAGCTTCTAAAGAATCTTCAGATATATTTAATTGTTCTTTATCTGCTATACTTTTTAGTATATCAAATACAGATTCTTTTGATAATTCTTTAAATCTGAATACAACAGTTCTTGACTGTATTGGTTCTATAATTTTTGACGAATAATTACAAGATAATATAAATCTGGTATTACCCGCATATTCTTCCATTATCCTTCTTAAAGCTTGTTGAGCATCTCTAGTCATTGCATCAGCCTCATCTAAGAATATTATTTTAAATGGTACATCGCCAATCGACTTCGTTCTAGCAAATTCTTTAACCTTCTCTCTAATAATATCTATGCCTCTATCATCTGATGCATTTAATATCAAAACATTCTGCTCCCAATGATCTCCATACAATTCATTAGCGATCGCAAGTGCAGCAGTAGTTTTTCCCACACCTGCAGGTCCAGAAAACAACAAATGAGGCATATTCTTATTCGATACAAAAGCCTTTAGATGTTTTATAATATCTTCTTGTCCTTTTATATCATCCAACTTTTTTGGTCTATATTTTTCAGTCCAGATTTCATATGACATAATAATAATTTAAATTAAAGATTAATAAATAAATTATATGGGCGATTATGAATATATTACATATAATAATATTAAGATTTATTACAAGATAAAAGATATAGAATGCTACCCTCCAAAGGAAGATTCTTTCTTGTTAAATAATCATATAAAAGAATTTTCATTAAATAAAAAAATACTAGATATGGGCTGTGGTTCTGGTATACAGGGTCTAGAAGCATATAAATATTCAAAAAATATAAGCTTTGCAGATGTATCAAAAGATTGTATTAAGATATCGAAAATAAATTTTTATATAAATTATATTAACCAGAATATTGATATAGAATACTTATATAATAATATTGATAATATAAAATTTCCAGTAAATTTTATTGTATCTGACTTATTTTCTAATATAAATGATAAATATGATCTAATATTCTTTAATCCACCATACCTACCAGAAGTGGAGAATGAGGAAATGGAAGTTAGGAGGTGGGTATCTGGGGGGAGAAATGGATATGAAACTATAAATAGATTCCTATATCAATCTATAAATAAGCTAAATAAGTTTGGAGAAATATTAATAATCATGTCTTCAATAAACAACCCAAGTACTATATTAAATAGCTATCAAAGATTCTTCAATTATAAAATTATAGATAATATACATATATTTTTTGAGGATCTATATCTTATATTTTTAAAAAGAAAATTCTAAGATATATTTTTATGATAGTTGATGACCATGCACATATATTTATTTATAATGATAATAAAAAAATTGAAGAGAATATAGAAAAAAATGTTAAGTATATCATAGAAAATGCAACAGATATAGGTAGTATTAATCAAGTAATAGAAGAATCAAAGAGATACGATATTATTTATTATGCTTTAGGGTTATATCCGGAGATAATAGAAAATATGGAAGAAGATCAAATAGAAAAGATACTTAATTTTATAGAAAACAATAAAGATAAAAAATTTGTTGCAATAGGTGAAGTTGGATTGGATTATGCTCATGAGATAAATGAAGAATTAGTCAAAAAACAAAAGATATATTTTGAAAGATTTTTAGAAATATCTGAAAAAATCAAAAAACCCATAATAATACATGCTAGAAGGGCAGAAAGCGACGTACTAGAAATGTTATCTAGTTATAATACAAAAAAAGTATTACATAGCTTTTGGAAACCTTCTTTGGTAAATAAAGCAATAGACTTGGGCTGTTATTTATCTATACCGGCAATAGTATATAGAGATGAAGGTTTTCAGAAAATTCTAAAAGAAGCACCAATAGAACTAATAACCACAGAAACAGATGCTCCATATCTAGATCCTATAGAAAAAAGAAAATTAGTTAATAATTCTTGGAAGGTAGTTTATAGTATAAAAAAAATATCTGAAATTAAAAATATGGATGAAAAGGAGGTAGAAGATACGATTTATAATAATTTTATTAAACTATATGATATATATGATGAATAAAATAAAACTGATAGAGATGATGTAGAACCCGGAAACTGAAATTTTATATTAATTATTTTTTATTATAAATTATGAAAATCATTTCCTGGAATATTAATGGCTTAAAAGCCATGATAAAAAAAGGTATTATAGACATAATAAAAAACCTAAATTCAGATATATACATGTTTCAAGAAATAAAAAGCAATGAGATACCGATAAGCTTTCAATTTTTAGGTTATAATATTTATTCTTTTCCAGCGGAAGAAAGAGGATATAGCGGGGTAATGACATTAACAAAAGAAAAACCAAAAAATATAATATATGGAATAGGAGATAAGAAATTTGACTCTGAAGGTAGGGTATTGACTATCGAAACTGAAAAATTGTTTTTAATAAATGTATATTTCCCGAATTCTGGACAAGATACATTAAAAAGATTGGATTATAAACTAGAATTTAACAAAAAATTTGAAGAATTCGTATTATCACTAAATAAACCATCAATAATATGCGGAGACTTTAATGTAGCACATAAAGAAATAGATATATATGCGCCAGATAGATTCAGGAGGTATGCGGGATTCACTGACGAAGAAAGAGCATGGTTCGATCATTTTTTATCATTAGGCTTTGTAGATACATTCAGATATAAAAAAGGGGATATAATAAAATATTCTTGGTTCTCATATAGAGGAAAAGCTAGAGAAAACAATATGGGATGGCGAATAGACTATTGTCTTGTAAGCAAAAATATTAAAGATAAAGTAGAAGATGCAGATATATTATATGATATATCTGGTTCTGACCATTTACCAGTAATGATAGAAATAAAAATATAAGGATTTCAAGAAAGTTATATTAAATGGAAATAAATATAAAAGAAAAGACAAGATTGGACATAAAATCCGAAAAAATTAAAGAGATAATAAGATATGATGAGAATGGTATACCAATATTTCCTGCATTTGTAAATAAATCTTGGTATTATGGAAATAATGAATATATAGAAATTAGATCTCCAATAGATCAAAATATAATAGCAAAAGTACCAAAAGTAGATTATGAAACTGTAGAGAAAGAAATAGATAGGTTATATAATGATAGATTTATAATAAGAGATACTCCAGGATATAAGAGAATTGAAGGGTTTTTAAAAACAATAGACCTAATAAATGAAAATATAGAAGATTTTGTAAATGTATTAATGATAAATGTCGGAAAAACAAAATCCCAAGCTATTGGGGAGATAAATTCTACAATAGAAAGATTAAAAAGGATAAATCTAGATGTAAAAAAAATATATGGGGAATACCAACCAGGAGACTGGAGTTCTGATTACTTAGAATCTGAAGGGATAATTAAAAGAGAACCTTTGGGATTGATATTAGCAATATCCCCATTTAATTACCCCTTATTTGATTCTGTAAGTAAGATTATATCCGTGTTATTGGCAGGAAATAGTTTATTATTAAAACCGCCATCATTAGATCCACTACCAGTAATATTATATTATAGAATGATGGAATTATCTGGATTACCAACAGCCTCTTTTTCATTAATAACAGTACCTGGTAGAGATATGAATAAAATAACATCAAATAAAAAAATATCAGGTATATTATTTACTGGTTCTACTGAAACTGGTGAAGAGATAATTAAAAATTCAGGAATAAAACAATATCTAATGGAATTAGGTGGTGGAGATCCTGTATTTGTATTAAATGATACTGATATAGATTATACTGCTCAAAGAATCGTTAATGGAGTTACATCATTTTCAGGACAAAGATGCGATTCAATAAAGATAATATTGGTAGAAAGCGATATATATGATAGATTTAAAAATAGATTACTAGAAGAAGTATCGAAGGTAAAGATAGGAGACCCTAGAGATCCAGATATTGATTTTGGTCCAATCATGGAAATAAAAACGGTGGACGAATTAATGAAAGGAATAGAAGATGCAAAGAGTAATGGAGGGAAGATAATATATGGAGGAAATAGATTTAATAATTATATAGAACCCACTATAATAGAAATTGATAAAAACAATGTAGAAAAATTATATTTATTTAATAAAGAAATATTCCTAGCAGTATCAATATTGGTAAAAATAGATAATATAGAAGAAGCGATAAACATAGCAAATAAAAGGAGATACGGACTTGATGCATCAATATTTGGAAATGATATAAATAAAATAAGAAAAATTATAAGATATATTGATGTAGGATCTATATACATAAATGATTTTCCTAGGCATGGAATTGGCTATTATCCATATGGAGGAAGAAAGGATTCTGGAATTGGTAGAGAGGGAGTAAGTTATAGCATTGAAGGGACTACAACATATAAAACAGTAGTATATAATTATAAGAATAAAAAGGTATGGAATTATGTATAATTTTTTATTTATAAAATATTAAAATAAAACCATATTATAATGAAAAAGATAGGTGATATAGAATTGAGATTGGCAAAGGGCCCTATACCACACTATAAGGAGTTAAAGGAGTTAGAAAGAAGTATAATAAAATATATGATATATGAATTTGGTACAAAAGAAATAATTAATAGATTTTCAAATCCATTATGGTTCAATTCTTTCGCATGCCTACTTGGTTTTGAGTGGAACTATTCTGGAATGACAACCGTAACGCTACAAGCACTAAAAGAGATTACTAAAGAGGATAACTTACCATTAATTGTATTAGGTGGGAAGGGTAAGAGATCGAAGATAACTGAGGAGGTAGAAATGAAAGATATAAAAGATAAACTAAAAGATAAAATAAAAGATCTGTCAATAACTTCTGCCAAGATAGATAACAATTTAATACAAGATGGATATAATCTATATTTTCATTTTTTAATAGCAGATGAAAATAATAATACTACGGTAATAAATCAAAAGATGTCTATAAAAGAGCAAAAAGTTAGGAGATTTCATTGGATAAATATAGAATATTTCAATGATAATCAGATTGGATTTGGATATAATAATAAGACATTAAATTTAGCAGATAGAAAATCTGAAGATCTAAGAAAAGAAATTGTAGAATTACTAAATAATGATAAGGAGGTTATAAAAAATTATATTATTAGATTAAAAAACCAAAATAACACTATATTAAAATATTTTAACAATGATAATAAATATATATTTTATCAAGAACTACCATATTACCTAAAAATTCCAGATAAGATATACTATAAAGCTCTAGATATAAAAGAAAGTATAAACAATTTTAAAGATATATTTTTTATAAAAGGTTTAGGGCCAGGCCTATTAAGAGCTCTTGCTTATACTGCTAAGATACTATACGGATCTGAATTATCATGGAAAGATCCTATAATATATACTTTTGCTCATGGGACAAAAGTTGGAAAACCATTCTATGTTCAAAAAAAAATAATGTTAGAAGAAGCAGAATTCATAAAAAATGCAATAGAGGAAGCTAAAGTAAAAAAATATTTCAAAATAGAAGCTATAAAAAGGTTAAATAACTTAATAGATATATAATATAAATATTGTGTATCTTATAAATACTATCATGATATACAATATTTATGGCCGAGGAAAAAATATTCTCTGAAGAAGATATAAAAAGTCTAAAGGATATGTTCGACAAAAGTCTAAAGGATACAGTAGAGATAGATCTATATCTAGATTATGAAAAAAACAAGGAAACTAGCGAATTTGCGAAGAGATTATCAGAAGAATTAATAAAATTGACTGATAAGATAAAGTTTAATTATTATGATACGAAAGATTCTAAAGTATTAGAAGATATGAATTCAAAAAAATTATTAATAGATAAATATGGAAATAGAAAAGGTCCTATATTTGTATTTAAAAAATATTATGGAGCAATATATTATGGTATCCCATCAGGAGAAGAATTTCCAATATTCTTAGAAGATATAATACATATATCAAATAATAATTTTGATATAGATGGTGCAACAGCAAAAAAATTAGATTCAATAAATAAAAATATAGATATATATGTATTCGTAACACCAACATGCCCATATTGCCCATATATGACACATAATTCTCATCAATTCGCAATGGTAAAAAGTAATATAAGAGGGATAATGATAGAATCATACGAATTTCCAGAATTTTCAGAGCACTACAAGGTATATGGTGTACCACATATAACAATAGTAGATGAAAATAGCGATACACTAACCGAATGGGAAGGTATGTTACCAGAACCTGAAATGTTTGCAGATAGAATAAGAGAGGCCATAGAACAAAAAGTAAAATAAAATTTTTATTTTTTAACAAATATTTTTCACTATATGAATCTACTTGATCCACGTTTTTTAAAGATAGTAAATTATTATGTAGTCCCTGTTGACCCAAAACCTTATGATCCAAAGTATGGCATAGATGGATATAAACGGGGGGGTAATAGTGTATGTATCTCCTAAAAATCTGGAAAAGATATTGAAAGGTGAGAATATATTAATAAGAAAAAATGAAGAGTCCGATAACAATGTGTTTTATTATCCAAAAGGTTATGAAAAAAGTTATAAAAAAATTTATGGAGAAAGTTATAATCTCGAAAAAATCGTAGGCCTATCTGTAAAAGTTGAGCAGGATCTATATACTACTATATAAATTTATAATAATATATATAGATTATGGAATTAAAATTATCTACAAATATTATAAAAGATAATAAAGAATTGGATAAAGAATGGGATACAATAATTATTGGAGGAGGACCAGCCGGTTATAGTGCTGGACTTTATTGCGGTAGATATAAATTAAAGACACTAATAATAACAAAAGATATAGGTGGATTATTGAATGAAACAGATATAATTGATGATTATCCTGCAGTAGAAAATATAACGGGTCCTGAATTAGCGAGGAGATTTAAATCACACGCAGATAAATATAATGTATCTACATTATTAGAAACTGTAACTAGAATAGAAAAAAAAGATGATGAAAATTTTATAGTATATACATCTACTGGAAAAGAATTTATATCCAAAGTAGTAATAATAGCTACAGGTTCCCAAAGAAAAAGGCTAGGCGTACCTGGAGAAAATTTAAAGGGTGTATCATATTGCGCAGAATGTGATGCTCCATTGTTTAAAGATAAGATTGTAGGAGTTATTGGTGGCGGTAATAGTGCATTTCATGACGCGGAAGTATTGGCACAACATGCAAAAGAAGTATATATAATACATAGAAGAGATGAGTTTAAGGCAGATCCTGTATATATAGAAGAATTAAAAAATAATGAAAAAATCAAGTTTATATTAAATAAAGTAGTATCAGAAATAAAAGGACATGAAAAGGTAGAAGAAGTAACATTACAAGATACAAAAACTAATGAAAAAACAACATTAAAACTAGACGGTTTGTTTATCGCAATTGGATTGACGCCTTTATCAGAAATAGTAAAGGATCTAAATGTTAATACAGATCCTGCTGGACATATAATAGTAAATGATTGTTCAAAAACAAATGTAAAAGGATTATTAGCTGCTGGCGACGTAACAAATCAGATATGTAATTTAAGGCAAATTGTAACTGCTGCTGCACAAGGTACTACTGCTGCTTTATCTGCATTCTTATATATAAAAACAAAGAAATGGTAAAGACAGAAGAGATTATGGAGAAATTAAAAGAAGTAATTGATCCAGAACTTGGATATGATGTTGTATCTTTGGGCGAAATAGAGGAAATAAAAGAAGAAAATAATAAATTTATTATAGTATTTTTACCTACTACACCATTATGTCCATTTATCCCGGCCATCTTAGATCAAATAGAAGAAAAAATGAATGAACTAAAAGTAGACTATGAAGTAGAGATAGACAATGAAACAAAATGGAGCCTAGATAGAGTAAATATTGATATAAAGAAAAGGTTAGGACTATGAATAATTATGATAAATTAAAAAAAGAATTTTCTCTATTCTGTAAGATTAGTGGAGGAAATTTTATAGAAGATAATTCATTACAGTGCACAAAAGAAAAGTATTATATAAAAATATATTATAATGATCTTGGACTATCTATATCTGCAGGTTCAAAATTTACCGGTGATTATGACCTACTAAATCTAAATAACACAAAAATAGTAGATGTTGAGAGAATATCCGGGAATAATGATCTTGGAGAACTAGAATTTTATATATTAAAGATTTATTTAGATAAAGGATTATTATATATAAAAAGATCTGTAAAAGAAGATAAGATAATAATACATTTACAAATGAATGATTTAGAATATGAATCGTCTGTTTTATTTTAAAAGTTTTTAGATATATAATTATCTTTAAGGGACCGTAGTCTAGTGGTTATGACGCTGCCCTTACAAGGCAGAGGTCCGGGGTTCGAATCCCCGCGGTCCCATATTATAAATAAATGCTATTAAAACGCTAAAGTTTATATATTACTAAAATATATATCTATATTATGAGATCTATATCACCTATTATAGCTACTATATTAATTATTGTTATTACTGTAGCTATTGCAGGATTAACTTATGCATTCTTATCCGGATTATTTTCTGGATTAACTTCTTCTACTAGTAATCAGGTAAGTAGACAATCACAATATATATCTTTCTCTATTACTAATTCTTATTGTTCAAATAATATATTATATATAGATATATATAATAATGGTAATGTACCTATAGTAATAAATAATAATACTGTACTAACTATTAATAATGGAAATAATAATATTGTTAGTATAAATGGTAATAATATTATATGTAATAATAACAATACTATATTACAAGGTAGTACAGATACATGTTATATAAATAATTCTTTATGTATATATAATCCTTCAAATAATAATAATCCACAAATTACCTTAGATTATCAAGGAGTGGGAAATAATAATAATCTAGGTAATGGATATCTTGTAGGATACTTTACTAACCCTTTACCTATAACAATATATAATACTCAAAATATAAGTACTCCAACACCTTTCCAACAAGATATTGCGATATGTAATTCTTCTTTTTCATATTCAACTAGTTTTTCTTATGTAGATAATATTACTTTATATAATGAAATAAATTCTAATGGATCCAATATATTATTTTATTCTAATAACGGATTATTATATTCATGGTACGAAGGACAAGAAAATATAAGTACTGCTTCTTGTGATGTATGGTGGGTAAATATACCTCAAGGAATTCCTGCAAATAGTAATATTACAATTTATATGGGAATAGGAAGTACTAGTACTAATTATTATCAACAAGATTATCCATATGTAGGAGCTTCTTACAATGTTTTAGGAACATTTCAATATGATAATATTGGTGATGTAATGGATCCTGGATTAACATATCAAATATACTATGATAATAATAATTGGTATGCACCTCCAGAATCTGAAGTTTATCAAGCAGAATTATATAATGGTTATTCTTTTTCTGGTAGTGGGCAAACCTGGGCTTCTTCCACAAATCCATTTACAACACCAAATACAGGAACGACACAAAATGTAAATGGAAATAACGAATCTTATGTAATAAATAATCTTCAGGATGGATATTCAGGTGGTTCTGCATTTCCAAATCCACCAGTTTCGAATGGAGGTAACTCCTATGTAATTAAGGAGATAGGATTTGTACAGGTACAGCAATTAACAACATTTTATGTAGATATAGATGATGGTGGAGTATTAGGAATAAATCAATCTACTTGCGGTATTACTAATTGGTTATGTAGTCCTACAGGTAATAATTCAGCGAATTTAATAAATGAATGGATAGGAGAAGGAGCTACAATATATTCAAGCCCTACTGTTAATTCTGGAGACTACGCTATAGAATATGATTACTTTAATGGAGAAGGTTCTGCATACTGGTCTTTATGGTCAAATAATCTTGTATATTATTATTCTCCTGCTTTACCACCTAATGGGGTTATGCCCTCTATTTATATATCCTAGATTTATTTATAAGCATTTGTAAAAAAATATCTTTAATGGTAGAAATTTCTTTATTATATAAAGATACTGATAAATTTGCTGTAGATAAAGATAAAAAGATACATAAAATGAAACTCTTAATAAAAGATGAAACAGCAGAATTCCTGAATTCATTAAAAAGAACTATAGAAGAGGACGTAAAAGTATTATCTATCGAAGATGTATATATTATTGATAATGATTCACCAATGTGGGATGAGATGCTCGCTCATAGGCTAGGCTTAATCGTATTAAATACTCCCGAAAATATAAAAGAAAACCAAGAGATTAAATTATATTTAGAAAAAGACACAAAAGGATATATTTATGCTTCTGATATAAAATCTGATAATAAGGATGTATATCCAATATATCCAGAGACAATAATAGATTATATAGAAGAAGGACAAAAAGTAAAATTAGAAGCTATAGCTATATTAGGTAACGGAAGAAAACATACAAAATTTGTTCCAGCTTATGTATATTATTATAGAAATGCAACATTAAAATTAGAAGGTGATTTAGAAAAAAAGGAAATAGAAAATCTAGGATTGTTAAATGTAAGTATTAAAAAGGGCAAAATAGTAGTACCTAAAGATAAAGAGTATGATAGAAACTTTATGGATTCTATAGAATCTGCATCAAAAGGAAAAATAAAAGTAATACCAAAGAATGAGTTCGTGTTTGTATTAGAATCATATGGACAATATTCTGCAGAGAAAATAATTATCTATGCTCTAGATGAAATGGAAATTAAATTAAGAAATTTGCTAAATCAGTTAATAAACAATTAAATATATATAAATATTTTTTATAAGATTATATAAATGGATTGGAAAAAAATTGTTTTGGCATCTGTTTTTTCTTCGATAGCAATAATAACAGAATCTTCAATAGGAATATTCGCAGCAATGTCTATACTAGTATACATGCTAGTAGATGGAATGGAAAGATGTAAGATTGCAACTTTAGGTCTACTATTGAACTTTGCAGCGGTCCTATTATATCCAATATTAGGATTAAGCCAATTTGGAGTATTATCAGTAGGTACATCTTTTGTGAAATACCTTTCATATTTATCAATAATAGGAGCTGTATTAATTATAGTAGGATTCTTGATAGTAGCAATTTTAAGAAATAAATTAGCAATTTCCCAATAAATTTTTATTTGTTTTTTATATAATTATTTTTTATGGATAAAAGGCCAGATTATAAGATTATAGAAAAAGAAATAATTGATTTTTGGGAAAAAAATAATAAGGAATTTAATTTTGACATAAATAAAGAAAATAAGTTTATAATAGATACTCCACCTCCATTTACATCTGGTGAAGCACATATAGGTCATGCATTAGAATTTATATGGATAGATTTTTTGGCAAGATATAAGAGATTAAAAGGATATAATGTTTTATTACCATTGGGATTTGATTGCCATGGGTTACCAACAGAATTAAAGATAATAAATAAATTAAAAATAAGTAAAGAAAATAAAAAGGAATTTCTAGAAGCATGTACAGATTGGACAAATAAAAATATAGATTCTATGTACAAAACATTTATTAGACTAGGATTATCCTTCGATAGAAATAAAGTATACAAAACAACTGATAGAGAGTATCAAGCATTTACACAATATACACTAATAAAATTATATAAAGAGGGCTTACTAAAAAGAGATAAAAATCCAATAATGTGGTGTCCAAAATGTCAAACTGCTATATCTATGCAAGAAGCAGGATATATAAATAAAGAAGGTGAACTATTTTATATTAGATTACCATTAAATAATGGAAAAAATATACTAATAGCAACAACCAGACCAGAATTAATTAATTCTTGTGTAGGTATACTCATAGCAAAAGATAAATATGTAGAAATAGAAGATAATTTAATTGTATCAAAAAATTATGCTATAAAAAATAATTATAATATTATAGAAGAGTATAATTTTGATGAGATAGAAAAATATAATGTAAAAATACCATTAATAAATAGAGAAGTAAAAATATATTCCGATCAGGATGTAGATTATAATTATGGTACAGGAATTGTATGGATATGTACATATGGAGATCCAGAAGATATAAAATGGAAAAATAGATATAATCTTGATGAAATAGTATCAATAGACGATAAAGGTAATATAATATCAAATAATGAATTGAATGGTTTAAAATTGAAAGAAGCAAGAGAAAAGTTAAAAGAATTATTAAAAGATTATATAATAAAAATAGAGAAAATAAAACATAATGTATTATCTCATACAGAAAGATCTGATTGTTTGTCAGAACTAGAATTCATACCCAAAGAACAGTTCTTTATAAAAATGAAGGATATAAAAGATAAGATATTAAATTGGCAAGAAAAAATAAATTTTATACCCGAATATATGAGAAATAAATTAATAGATTGGATAAATAATATAGATCAAGATTGGAATATATCTAGAACAAAAATGTTATGGGGATTACCTTTTCCATTTTATGAAAAAGATAATAAGATATATGCAGTAGATTTAGAAGATTTACCTATAGATCCCAGGATAGATAAAGAAAAGACTAAGAAATATGATGGAAGGTTCTTTGAAGATGAAACAGTAGATGTATGGATAGAATCATCCATTAGTCCGCTAGTAATAATATTATATTCTATAATAAATAATGATTTTGATCCGAAAAATCTGGATAACTATTTTGAAAAAATAAAAGAATACTTACCAGTAAATTTAAGACAGCAAGGATATGAGATCATAAGAACATGGCTATTTGATACACTACTGAGGGTGGAATTATTGACTAATAAGATACCATGGAATAATGCTTTAATACATGGAATGGTACTAGATGAAAAGGGTAGAAAAATGTCAAAATCATTAGGTAATGTGGTAGATCCAAAAGAGATAATGGATAAATACTCTCCGGATGCATTAAGATTCTGGGCTTTATTATTATCTCCAGGAAATGATTATAAATTTTCTATAAAAGATATAGAAACAGGACAAGCATTTGCAATAAAATTATGGAATATAGGTAGATATCTAGAAATGAACAATATAAAAGAAAACAAAAAAGAAGAACTAAAAGAAGAAGATAAATATATAATAAACAAATTCTTACTATTAATCGAAGAAGCAGATAGATATGTAAATAATTATAGATATGACGAATATCTAAAGACAGTAAAAAAATTTGTTTGGGAAGATTTTGCAAACGATTATTTAGAAAAAATAAAAGAAAGAATAAAAAATAATGATAGCACAGCAAAGTGGGTATTATATAATATATATAAAGGAATTTTAATATTAGTACATCCGGTCATGCCATATATTACAGAATATATATATCAACAATTATATAGTAAATCACCAATACTAGAAGAAAGATTTGAAAAATTAATAAATAATATATCAGGCTAAATTTTTATAAGGTATTTTTTGTTATATATTGCATAAAATCAAAATTTTTATCAATTTTAAAAATTTTCAAAATATTATTTATTATTTTTACAAAATTAATATTAAAAAATATATTTACTTAAATCCTTCTGCTAGATTTTTTAATTTTTCATAAAAATTACTAGATTTAGTAACTGCAGATGCTAATAAAACACCATTTGCGCCAAGTTCTAATGCTTTTTTAATATCATCACCACTATTTATACCTGCACCAACTAATATCTTTACCTTTTTATTTATATCTCTAACCATATTTACAGTATTTTCTATTATCTCTGGCTTTGCTTTAGAAACTGGTATACCTGTACCAATTAATTCTGGAGGCTCTACAGCAATATATGTAGGTTCAAATTTAGATAAAGCTGCAGCTACTACACTGTTATTTGCACATAATATTGTTTCTAAATTTAAATTCTTTGCAATATTTATTACCTTTTCTATATCTTCTACATTTAATTTCTTTTCTGAATGATTTATTATAGTACCAACTGCACCTGCCTCTTTTATAGCCTCTGGTAATATATGGCCTGTATATGCACCTGATTGTATAGGATCCATATGCTGAGCATATATCCTTACTCTTTTTGAATTACTTGAAAATATATATATATCTGTATATTGTGGAGCTAATATTATGTCTATATTATATTCTTCTATTATTTTTTCAGAAGCCTCTAATAACTTTAATCCATTTGATCCTATTGTTTCTTTATATGATTTTAAATTTATAGCTAGCATTATAAAAGTATATGAACTAACTCTTATAAAAGTATAAAAAGCTTTATTAAATATAATGTGGCATTCTTTAACAGTTAATGATGTAATAAATAAATTAAACTCATCTGTAAATGGATTATCAGATGAAGAAGCTTCAAAAAGGTTAAAGGAATATGGATATAACTCTATTAGTAATATAAAAAATAATATAAAAGATAAAATAATAGATTATTTAGAGAATCCTTTTCTCTTACTATTTATATTTGCTGATATACTATCAATAATATTTGAAGGTCGATTAGAAAGTGTCTTTATATCTATATTTTTATTAATTTATATATTATCAGATATTACAAATGATAATAAATCTGATAAGATAATAAAGTCTTTGGAAAAAGATTTAGAAAAAAAGGTTCTTGTTATAAGAAACAAAAAAAAGAAATATATTAATAGTTCTGAACTTGTACCTGGAGATATAATATTATTGAAATATGGAGATAAGGTCCCTGCAGATATAAGGATTATAAAATCATTCAACTTGGAAGTAGATGAGAGTAGCATTACTGGCGAATCTAATCCTGTAATAAAGAAAGAAAATGTTCTACCATTAAATATACCAATAAAGGAAAGAAAAAATATGCTATATTATGGAACATATATATTAAAGGGAGAATGCATTGGAATAGTTGTAGAAACTGGATTAAGAACATATTATGGATCAATATATAAGGAATTATTAAAGGAAGATAATAATAAAACTCTATTAGAGGAAGAACTAAATAAGTTTTCAAAGTATATAATAATATTTATATCAATAATAATAGTTATATTATTTTTATTAATATATATAAAGCATACACTATCCTTATATAATTTGATTATATTCATAATAGCATTATCTATTGTAATAATACCAGAAGGTTTACCAGCAGCTTTAGTATTGATCTATAGTATAAGTACAAATAAATTAGAAAAAAAGAAAATATTTATTAAAAACCCATCTTTATTAGAAGATCTTGGAAATATAGATACGGTTGTATTAGATAAAACAGGTACTCTAACATATAATAAACTAAAAATAGAAAAAATATTGTATAATGGAAGGATATATAATAGAAAAAGCAATAGAAGGGATCTTAAAAAATTTTTAAATATCTTATACAATTCTCTAGAAGATTTAAATATAGGAAATAATATAGAAGATCCAATAGAATCTGAAATATATAATTTCTGCAAATATAAAAATGCTTACAAGGATCTTAATAAGATATCAATAAATTATTTTGATCCATATAGAAAAAGAACATCAGTAATAGTTAAAATAAATAATAATAAATATAGTATTGTAAAAGGATCATTTGACTCCATATTAAATATTTCCAGATATATAATATATAATGGTAAGAGATATGATATTGAATTATTTAAAGATAAATTAAAAAGGATAGTTGAGAAATATTCTAGGAGAGGATATAGAGTTATCGCTATAGGTTATAAGAAACTACTAGATAATAATCCTGAAAAAGATATAACATTTTTAGGAATATTATTATTTAAAGAAAGAATAAGGAAAGGATTAAACAGGTATATTAATTTTTTAAAAGATTTAAATATAGATATATATATAATTACAGGAGATAATAAATTTTATACAGAGAATATAATAAAAAAAATAAATATAAAATATAATATATTTGATTCTAATAATATAAAAAATATAAATGATGAAGAGCTAAAAAATATATTAAATAATTATAATGTATTTGTTAATGCAGACCCCGAGGATAAATACAGGATAGTAAGAATATTAAAAAATAACAATAAAAGAGTTCTATTCTTAGGGGATGGAATTAATGACTCTATAGCTTTAAAATCTGCTAATATAGGAATAACTTTTTATAATGCTTCTGATATTGCTAAGGATTCTGCAGGTATAATTATAATGGAGAATGGACTAGAGCCGATAATTGATTTAATAAAAGAGGGAAAGAGGGTAATATATAACTTAAAAGTATATTTAATAGTATTATTATCTGAATTGATGGGTAGTTTCCTATTTATATTACTTGGATTTTTAATATATAATGATATATTCCTTGAATCTTTACAATTATTAATATTAAATTTGGTAATAGAAACTATAAATTCCATATCAATAAGTGCTGGAAGCATTAAGGATTACAATATAATCAAAAATCAAAAATTAAGTATATTTAATAAAAATACTATACTTGAAATTTCCAGAAATTCTATATTTGTAGGTCTATCTGCGATAATATTAGCATTAGCAACATACGATAATGAATATATAATAATATTATTCTTAATAATCTCACAATCTATATTATATCTACATTATGAGAATGTATATAAAATAGATATAAGTAAGCATAAAGAATACTACATATCTATATTCCTCGGTTCATTTATTGTCAGTATATTCTTACTGCCATACTTAAGGAATATTGTACTATTCATAATACCATCTATAATAGATATATTTATTTTTACCATATTAAGTGTCTATCTATACATAATATACCGTATTATAGAAAAAGCAGAGGGGATCAGAGGTGTTTAAATACATCATCCTATCAGCTAACTCTGACTTCATCATATTTTTATTATATATCTATAATATAATTCTATTATGGATAATTATAAATTATCATTCATATTTCCTATATATAAAGAAAGCCAGTTGCTTGAAGAGAATATAGAAAAAATAATGAATGATCCATATCCTAATGAATTAAAAGAGATTATTGTAACAATAGATGTCCCAACAGATAGATTTATGGAGACTATACGGAGAATAAAAGATAAATATAATAATATAAAATTTATTATATCTAGGGAAAGAAGAGGGAAAGTTTCTGCATCCAATATTGCTGCTGACTTCTCTACAGGTGATGTATTAATTTTTATTGATGGCGATGTAAATATAAGATATATAAACTTAACAGAATTAGAAAAAAAATTTCATAATTATGAAATAATAGAACTATATAAAGAGGTTATAAGATCTAATTTAGTTGGAAATTTATTATTTTTGGAATATTCTCTTTATTATGATATAATAACCAAATTATTCGATAAATATAACGTTAATTTTACATTAAATGGTGGTGGATTTGGAATAAAAAAAGATATTTGGAATAAAGTTGGTGGGTTTACAAAGGTCTACACAGAAGATGTAGATTTATTATATAGATCTTTAGATATGGGAGCAAAGTATAAATTAACTCATGATATTGAATTAGAAGTAGAACCATTAGAAAATTTTAGAAGATTATTTGATCAAAAAAAGAGATGGACCTTTGGTATAGTAGAAACTTTATTAAATCATTCAAAGTTTATAATTAACTTTTTACTGAAATATATAAAACCATCTATATTATCTATGATAACAATCTTTATTCCATATGTATTATGGTCTTATTTTTATCTGTTTCTCCCAATTTCATTTTTATATAATATATCTATATCAATATACAGCGGTCTAGCAAATAATGTCAGTTTCATATATTTATTGGTAATAAAACCGAAGATAATATATTCAACATTATTAATAATTTATATAACAGGACTATATATATTTATTGGATTTTTATATACATTTATTTTATTCTCGGTAGTAAGAAAAAGGATATACAACCCCATATATTTTATATTATTTGCTGCCATATATGTACCATTCTATGAGATAATATTTATCTATGTATTATTATATTATATAATATTTGAAAGGCCACCAAAAGTAAACTGGAAAGTATAAAATGGAAATATATATATTAGGTACCTCATCTGCATTCCCGACAAGGGATAGAAATCAGGTAGGCATATTTCTAAAATATAATGGTATTGGAATATTATTCGATGCAGGCGAAAATATACAAAGACAATTAAGAATACTTAATATATCAACTACAGATATAAATTATATATTAATAACACATTGGCATGGAGATCATACTCTAGGATTGGCAGGGATATTATTTAGTCTATCAAATTTAGAATATAAAAAAGAATTAAATATAGTACTACCAAGAGAAAATTTTGAAGATTTATATAGGATAATAGAGTCATATAAGATACCCATAAATTTCAAGATAAATCTAATAGAAAGTAAAGAAGGTTTAATTATTGATAATAATAATTTCCAGATATATGGAATAGAAACAAAGCATTCTGTTAAATCCTTTTCTTATTATTTCATAGAAAAAGATTACATAAAATTAGATAAAGAGTTATTGAAAAAATATGATATAAATGATAAAGAGTTATTGAAAAAATTAAAAGAAGGAAAAAAGATAAGGTATAATAATAAAATCATAGATTACAATGATGTAGGATATATAAAAAAAGGAATTAAAATAACATATATAACAGATACTGTATATTTTGACAAATTAGTTGATTTTTCAAAGAATAGTACTATACTAATCTCTGAATCTACCTACTTCTTTCAACCCGATTTAGCCAAGAAAAACTATCATATGGACTTTTTGGAAACTAGAGATATATTTAACAAAAGCAACAGTAAAATATTATTATTAACACATTTTAGTCAGAGATATGAAAAGGAGATGGATATAATTAAAAGAGATATACAGAATAATAATCAAGATATATATATCTTAAATGATTTTGACATGATTTCAATAGATAAAAATAATATAAAATTAAGATTAAAAGATGGGACTTATGAATATAGCTTAGATGAAAAAAATGGAGATGTATTAAGGCTCTATTAACTTCTTTAATTCTTCCTTTAATTCTTCCAATTCTTTAGATATATCATCCAAACTTGAATTGACTGTTTCTTCTTTTTTCTTCTTTTTTGTTTTCTTTTCTTCTTTAGGTTCAGGTTCTTCGACTATCTCAATATTATCATTTAATACCTTTTCTTCTATATCCATATTAATTTCTTTTTTTAATTCTTCTTCATTTTTAATCTCTGGTATTTCTTTTAATAGTATATCAATTATTGATTTCATTTCATTTATATCTTTTTCTAACTTATCATAATGCTCCAATCTTTTTTGATAAATTCTTATATCTTCTAATACCTTGTATAATATTAAATATATATTTTTCTTATCTTCTTTTAATCGCCTTAATAAATTATATTTATTTACTTTTACAGCAACATAAATATCTTCTTGAACCATTTTAGATCATTGCGCCGGCCGGGATTCGAACCCGGGTCATAGACGAGGCAGGCCTACGTCCTACCACTAGACTACCGGCGCTAATTTTAATATTATATATTTCCATTTTTAAATTTATCTAAATATTGATAATATGTCATTTAAATCCGCTTTTGAAGTTTCTAATTTTTCTTTTAGATTCTTTAAATCCTCTAATCTCTTATTTTCTTCTTCCTTTAAGTCAGATAATAATTTTTCTACCTCGGATAGTTTATCTTTTAGTTTTGATAAATTAGCTCTTACATTTTTATAATCATCCAATTTAATTAATAATTCCTTTCTTATATCTTCAGGCTCTTTTTCATGTAATCTTTCATGTAGCTTTTGAGCTTTTGGTTGAATATGCTTTATAGGCTTTTCTTCTTCTACTGTTTTCTGAACTGGAAAAGAATTTGATGCTTGTAATGGCATACTATTAAACATCTGCATATTATTCTGTGGATTCATAAAATTATTATTCATATTATTTTGCTGATTAGCTGGACTATTATTTTGAAATCCAAACATATTATTATTATTTAACTGATTATTATTTTGATTATTATATCCCATAAAATTTCCAAATCCATTCATATTGTTATTATCATTTAAGCTTTCTTTTATGCTATCCAAATCTCCAAATAAATCATCGTTTTTCTTTGTTTTTCTTCCTAATAAACTGAATGCCATATTAATATATTATGAACTTCTAATATATAAAAATTTTTCTATTAGAAAAATATAATAGCTGGCTTTGATGGCATAGCCCTCTCTCTCTTCTTGTCATTAGACTCTTCTTCTTTTTCTATATATATTTCACCCACATTAATATAAGACTTTATAAAATATATAGATGATTCTATTATATTTAATTCTTTATCATAATCCAAGTACTTATTTAATATTTCTGCATTATTCTTTACATATATTATCATATTCTTATATTGTGGGTATTTATTGATATAGCTATCTATATTACTCTTATTATTCTTTAGTTCTTCAAATATCATATATTTTTCCCTCTTAGGCATTATAATCTTTATACCTTTTATTTTATTATTATTTAACAATACTTTTATCTTAGTTATATCATCTAATAATGACCTCAAGAATTCTTCTTCCTTTTCATAATCTTCTACATATTTAGTTTCTGGGTATTTTATATTATATGGATCAATACCTATCTTTTCAAATATCTCTGAGACTATATATGGTACTATAGGATATAAAGAAATTAATTTGTACTCTATGAACTTATTAACTAACCTTTTATTTGGATTATTCAATGTTCTTTTTATATACCAATCATAAGAATTATCTAATAAATAAATATAATTAACTACATTCATATAATTTAATCTCTCATACTCTATGGATATAAGATTCATTATCTTATTTATCCTATTTTCAAACCAATTATCTATATTATTATTATCTCTATCTTCTCCATATTTATTATAATTATTAATAGATAAAGAAAATAGATCATATATATATTTTTTGATATATTCAGCCTTTGATAGATCAATCTTTACATCGTCATAGTTAGAGTTATTAGAAGATGCTAATAAGAACCTTATTACATCTACTGGATATTTTTCTATAGCCTGTTTCAATGATATATAATTGCCCAGGGATTTAGACATCTTTCTACCTTCAGCATCTACAGTAAACCCATTTATACTAATGCCTTTGGGCCAATATTTTTTATCAAATATTGCTACATGATGAAATATAAAGAATGATAGATGATTTGGAATTAGATCTTTTCCAGAATTTCTTAAATCAAGCGGATACCAATAATTAAACTCTTTTTTCATATCCTTTACTATATCACCATATTTAGATATTAAATCTCCCTCACTACCTTTATCTAGAAATATATAATCGAATAGATCATCTTCAATTTTGTTTGGATCTATATTTTTTATTAAATGTGCTATAGTATAGTAGGCCATATATATAGTAGAATCCGATAATGATTCAATAATCCAATCTTTATCCCATGGCAAAGATGTACCTAATATATTTTTATGAGTACATGCCCAATCTTTTAACCAATCAATCTTACTATGAAAGTCTTCCCTGGCATTCTCAGGATAAAATTTCATATTATCTATACATTCATGAGCTAATTTTTTCCATTCCTCATCAGAATATTTTAAAAACCATTGATTATCTATCATCTTGGCAATACACTTATTTCCATATCTAGATTTAAATCTAATGGGCATTATATAATGTACTAATCCAATTTTTTTCTCTACTATATTCTTACCTATCTCTTCTTTAATTTCATATATTTTCTTTCCTGCATGCTCTCCATATATTTCGGTTAAGGTACTATTATAAAATTCTTCTGAATATAATTCTTGTGTTGCTTTTTCCAATAATTCTTTATCTTTTTGATCTTTTATATTCATCTTCTTTACAACCTCTTTGGCAGGTATATCTTTAAATTTCTCATTATGAAACAATATTTTCATACTATTTACAGCTCTCTTTGCGAGGTCCATATATTCTGTTTCTATTAAATCCATCAGGGCTACATAATCATATGGTGCATGAGAAGGAACAGACATAACAATCCCTGTACCTATTTCTGGATCTACAAATTCTGCAGGTAATATAACAACTTTTTCATTATTATATAAATTTATTGCTTCTTTTCCAACTAATTCTCTAACATCTATATCTTTTATTTTTTCTATTTCATGATCTTGTCCTTTTATTTCTTCTACTACTATATTATCTGGCAATATCCACAATTCTCCATCCACCTTAAAAAGTCCGTATTTTACTTCTGTATTTATCCATAAATTAGTAACTCCTGGTAAGGTCTCTGGTCTTAATGTAAATACAGGTATATAATAATCTTCATACTTGAATTTTATAATATAACCTTGAACAGGATCTATACCCGCGTACTCATCCGATCTGTCATGATCCCCGACAGGATTATTTATTACTGGATCATAAGTTATAATATGTTTTCCTTTTATTACATAACCCTTTTCCTGTAGTTTTCTATATTGCCATTCTATAAATTTATTATACCAAGGATTTATTCTAGAAGTATAAAATTCCCTCCTCCAATCTATCGAAAAACCCATCTTTTTCATGGTCTCTTCAGCATATCTTATAAAATATAATGCCCAACCTTCGGAAGTCTTCAATCTATCAAAATCTTCTTCAGGTATGCCATCTTGTTTTAGATCATTAATTATTTTTTGATTTCCTTCTTTTAGTTGCATGGACTTAGATACTATTGGTGAACCAGTTATATGGAACCCCATCGGAAACAAAACATTATATCCTTTTAATCTCTTATATCTTGCATAGAAATCAATCCTTGATTCTGTTAAACCATGACCCAGGTGTAATAACCCACTCATATAAGGATATGGAGATGTAACAAAAACTTTTTCTTTTGAAGGATCTGGATTTGCTTCAAAAACTTTTTTTTCCTCCCAAATTTTTCTCCATTTTTCTTCTACACTTTTAAAATCTATACTTATTTCCATGATATTATAAAAGGCGTAAAAATTTAAAAGATATTTTAATATTTAATTAAAAATGGCTTATAATAAAAAATATGCAGACTGGGGAAAGAAGGTATGGATAGATATAATTGCACCTTCAAATATATTTAACGAAATTAAGCTTGGTGAAACACCCATAAACAAAGATAACATAGAAAATGTAGTTGGTAGAAAGTTAGATCTAAACTTAGCCTTTATATTAAATAATTTTAGATATCAGAATTTTAAGGCTATATTTAAAATAAATAAGATATCTGGAACAAAAGCGTATTCAGATTTAGTTGACATAATGCTATACCCAGCTTATATAAGAAGGGTAAGTAGAAAAGGAACCTCAAAGATAGAAGAATCTTTTGAAGCAAATACAAAAGATAATTATCTTATAAAGGTCAAACCACTTATAATAACAAAATATAAAGCACATAGAGAACAAAAAAATGAATTAAGGAAATCATTCAGAAAGTATCTTGAAGAAAAGATACCAACCCTAAATTATTATGAATTAATAGAAAAGATGATAAATTACGACCTACAAAATGAAGTAAAGCAAGTTCTAAATAAAATATTTCCAGTAAATAATATAGAGATACGAAGGATTACATACATTAAACAGGTTCAATTGGCAGAAAATAAATAGCTATTTTTTAATTTCTATTAAGAATCCTGTTAAATATTTTAATTCTTGGTGAGGGAATATAACCTTATGATCTAGAGCCTGCTGGAATCTATATAGTACTTCAAATCTCTTATTTTTTCTTCTAATTATTGTTCTTAATAAAGAATAAAACTTTTCTTCTTTCATATCCTGAGAGCATGAGAAAGTTATTAAATATCCTTCATCTATTAAATCTAAGGCTATAGAATTAATTAATATAGTACTTTTTATCCCCTTTATATAATTATCTGCTAATAGGTCCGGCGGATCCAATATTACTATATCAAATTTCTTATTTTCTCTATAAAATTCCTGTAAAACTTTATATGCATTTTCATTTATTATCTTATAATTATCTATACCATTTATTTTAATATTTTTTGATAGCAATTTAATAGAATTCTTATTTTTCTCTACAAAATATCTATATCCGGCATTTATTATTATACCAAAAGAACCAAGATAAGAAAATGCATCTAAAACCTCATCTCCATATATATTATTTATTATTTTCCTATTCTCTCTCTGGTCTAAAAACCAACCCGTCTTTTGACCACTTATAATATCTATATCAAAATTTTTACCTACCTCTTCTATTGTAGTTCTACTTTTATTATTATATAAAAATCTTTCAACAGGCATTAAAAAAGCCCTTTCTCTTTGCTTACCTACACTTTTCTCGTATATAGTAATATTCTTTCCAAATATTTCAATTAATACTTCTTTTATTATATTAATATTTTTGTCTAAAAAGGCATTGGAATTCTGTAAAACAAATATATCATTAAATTTATCAATAATTAAACCTGATATAAAATCAGATTCTGAATATATCAATCTATAATGATCTTTATAATTTATTACATTTTCTCTATACTCCCTTGCTTTCTCTATTTTATCTTTTAATTCAGAATATAAATCAAAATCCTCATTATAAGACATTATTCTTAAATAATTATAATAATCTTTTGGATTAATAGCTCCCCATGCAACAAAATTATTATTATATTTTATCTTTACTAGTTCTCCAGGATTTACATCTATATTTTTTACCAAATTAGAAGAAAAGGTCTGTCTTCCTTTTTTTATTTCTCTATATATATAATTATTTATATTCAATTCATATTGCATATTCTATTGATAATATTAGATAATAGAAACCTGACTCTGTTTGGTTCATTTCTATAAGATCTTTACCAAATTGCAAATAATTATATGAAGTTATTGAGAATCCATATTTATTATAATAATAATAATCTAAATATTCTATATTATTAGCTGTATTAATATTCATATAATTAGTATCATTTGCTATATAAAGATAGTATATATTTGCTAAGAAATTCATCTCATCAAAACAAGATAAATTTTGTGGTAATTGTCCTTGGTAAGTATACTGCATTAATTGGTATTCTTGATTTATTAAATTACATTCATTATTTTTATTTATATTCTGCGTAATTGGTAAAAATTCTGACCAGCCCAATGCAGAATAATATCTCCAGTAAGAATAAGATATATTATTCAAGGATGAATTTGCAGCCTCCAATCTTGATATAACTTGATATTTAATTTCTTTACATTCATAATTACCATAACAACTATAACTAGTAACATTATTGTACAAAGAGTTTATATCATTAATTACTTGAGCTTCCGATATATTTATATTATTGCTAGAAACATGACTTTCAAAACACAAACTAGCCGCAGTGTAATAGTCGCCTCTAGATATATAATAACTGACATTTGTATCATTTATACCCGAACATATTTGGGACTCTATATTTTTTATCGTACTAGTATAAGATGCGGGAGGAGAATAGGTTTCATTTATAGTATAATTAAAGTATACATTTTCTAGATCCAATATAGTACTTATTGGTATTATATTACTATTATTATAATATGGAGCTACTAGATAAGGAAAGTACTGCAAGGTTGCATTTAATTTATAGCTAATCCCTGCCACAGGTGCTATTAGACCATTTGGCAACATAAAACCTGTTACAGGATAGTTGACTATAGGAGTTTCATTATTTAATGCTTCTAGAACCAATAATGTTAATCCCGCAGTTCCAGAAAAACCATCTGCAAATAAAACATCATTAGATGAGAAATAATAATTATAATTATTACAATTAATTGGATCTATGGAACAGTATGCATCTTTTGCATATAAATACGCTAAATTATATGGTTGTTGAAATATAGGAGGCACTGATTCATATACAGTACCATCTCCATTGGACACATATAAACTAAATTGAGTAATTTCACCAGACAAATTATTTGAATTATTTAGTACTGCAGGGATATAAACAGAATATATAGAACTAGAATTATAGTAAATATATCTGAAGCTTACTATATATACTAGTAAAGACAATATCACCAATAATCCTATGACCGCTATAATTATCTTGGATATATAACCAAATTTAAATTTCATTTATGAGATGTATCAAAAAAATTTATAAAGCATTCCAATACCTTAATATTTCTTTTTCTGATTTTTCTATCATACCTTCAATTTTCTTAAATTCTTCTTTAGAATATGATATCTGTTTTTTGAGGAAGAAATAATAATATTCTCCATTGTCAATTTTCAAGGTTTGATATCGAGAATTATTTGTAGGCGAATTTAAAATCTTCAAACCATTCTTATGATTTTTAATTATTTTATTAAGTACCAGTCCTAGTTGGTATTCAAATCTACTATATAAAGCTAAAACTATATATCCATTAGTACATTCTTTCTCAATTATTTTATTATCCATCATTTTTTCGGCCAAGTATAGATATATTAATACTTGATTTGATGCACTTTCAATTACTTCATTCAATTTTTCTATTATTGGTTTATCTTTATCTACATACAAGCTCTTTAACTCGTATAATTCAATACACTTATCAAAGGATATTATATCTGGTTTTCCTACTATTAGAGAGTATTTAACTGATCTAGCATCATAATAAGGTTTATAATATGCTAAATATATATTACCTACCCAATTTTTTAAATACCTAGCTTTATAAGTATTAAGAAGATAGTCATGAAACGTCTTATTTGAATCTACTATAAATACAGGCTTTCCTTTTAATAGATAATTAACTGGTATTGAAATATAAACTTTTTTACCATTTAATAAAATACTAGGCGACTTTTCCTTATTTGATTTAATATAATTGATCATATGATGATTATATTCAACAAATATTTTTTCTAAGTTTTTAGAACCGTCTCCAGTGGATACATCAAGAGGTTGACTTCCTATTTTATCTAATATATCATCGATCGTCTTTATAGACCACTGGTAATTATGCATTAATAGTAAATAGTAATAAAGGATATAAACCCGCCGTGGGTGGGATTTGAACCCACGTCCCCTTTCGGGGATATGGTCTCCAGCCATACCCCTTGGACCGCTCGGGCACCACGGCATCAATTATATTTTAATTCAATATCATATAATACATTAGAATATTTATATAAAAGTTGTATGAGATCATTGCTAGTTAAATTTACATTATTAGAATAGCATCTTGTACTTTGGTTAATATATAATATAGATTGATTACAAGATAGATTATATCTAACTCCAGATATATTCAATATAAATTGATTTGTGTATATTTCTGGTAATTGTATATCATTTAAATACAAATATAATGTATTGTTTGAATAATTTACTGTATAGTTATATGGGTTTGTATAAAAATTAAAATTCATAGAACCATATAATACCTTATGTAAATAATTATAATAATAATATAGTATTAATATAGTAGCTATTATGGCAAAAATTAGGATAATCCCATAGTATTTTTTCATACCTTTTTTATATCTAAAATTCTTTTTAAATTTTTTATGATAAAATAAATTCATGAAAAAAATAAAGGTATTTATAGAAAAATATAATCTTGAAAAAGAGATAGACTTTAATGGTAATAATATAAAAGAATTATTAAATATGCTAAATCTAGACCCATCAAGATTTTTAGTATTAAAAAATAATGAAATAGTAACTGAAGAGGATAATATAAATGAAGGAGATTATATAAAAATTCTAGATTCCGTATCGGGGGGATAAAATTTATATATAATAGAGGATTTATCATAACCTTATGTATGACCCTTATTATATAGATTATTATAATATTATAAAAAAATATGAAAATTTAGAAACAAAAGACTATAAAAAAATATTAATATCTGGAATGGGCGGTTCTGGAATAAATGGCGATTATATTATACCAATATTAAATAATAGAGAAGTATATGTACTAAAAGATTATTTTTTACCAGAATTTGTAGATGATGAATGGTTAAATATATTTATTTCTTACTCCGGGGATACAGAAGAAACTATAAGTTCTATGAATGATTCAATAAATAATAAATTTAATACTATAGCAATTTCTGCTGGAGGGGAGATGGAGAGGATAGCAAAAGAAAAAAATTTATATTATATCAAAATAGATAAAAATTTTCCAGCTACAAGATACACTTTTCCAATAATATTAGGAATTTTATTGTCAATATTAGATAAAAACAAATATTATGAATTACTAGATATATTAAAGGATTATAAAGAAAAATTGAGGGACCTATCTTTATATGTAGATGATATAAAAAATCCTATAATGATATATACTGATAAAAAACATGAATCTTTAGCTTTAGGATTGAAAATGCATTTAAATGAGGAGGCAAAATGGTTTACTCAATATGGAATCATATCTGAATATAATCATCATGATTTAGAAAGTATTAGTAAATTAAATATAGATTTTATATTATTAAAATTCAATTATTATCAGAGAATTGAATATAGAATAAATTATTTAAAAGATTTATTAGAACAATATGGAAATAATGTCTTATTATTTGATTTAAAATATAGAAATTTATTAGAAGAAATCGTATTAGGTACATTATCATTTAGAACATTTACATTAAAACTAGCAGAAAAATTAAATGTAGATCCATATCATAGTAAAAATATTGCTGGTTTAAAGGCATTTCTGAAAAATATTAAATAGTTTTTATTTTATATTGGTTTTCATATCTAAAGAATTATTAAATAGATAATATTAAACTTATACCTTTATATAAGTAGTTAATTAAATGTTGATTAATTTTTTATCAAAAAATTTTTATTATTCTTTACTATCTCTTAATAATATGAAATTATTAAATACTCATAATAATCTATAAATCGCGTTTAATTGAATATGAAATAAAAATACCTTTTATAAATTTTAGTAAATAGTTTTTATTAAACATAAAGTATAATTTATCTGCAAAAATATTATTGATACTTAATTTATTATATATATAATTTTTGTCTTTATATTAAAAATTTCCCTATAAGAAAGAAAATTTTTATAAAAAATTTCCTCATTGTAAATAAAATATGAATGCAAAAAATATAATGGATTTCTTCGAAGAGTATAATAATTTTAATCCTGAAATTATTGAAAGAGAATTAAAAATTGAAATAAATAGCAACTTTATAACTACAATAATAGGTCCAAGAAGGTCTGGTAAAACATATTATTTATTATATTTAAGAAAATTATTAAGAGATCCTTTATATTTAAATTTTGAAGATTCTAGATTAATAGATATAGATTATAAAGATTTAAGAAATGTAATAAGATTATTCAAAGAAAATTATTATGAACCGCATACATTGTTATTAGATGAAATACAGAATTTAAAAGGGTGGGAAATTATTATTAGAGAATTACATGATTTAAAAAAATATAATATTATTATTACAGGTTCTTCTTCTAAATTATTATCGAAAGAAGTTGCAACACAATTAAGAGGAAGAACTATAACTTATTTATTATTACCTTTTTCTTTTAGGGAATATATAAAGATAAAAAATATTGAAATAAATTTAAGGTCTTTAGAAAATATTTCTGATATAAAAAAATTATTGAAAGAATATTTAGAATATGGTGGATTTCCTGATGTAACATTTTCGGATAATAAAACAAAAATATTGAAAGAATATTCAGATTTAATATTATTTAGAGATTTTATAGAAAGATATAAAATAAAAAATTTAGAATTAGCCCGATTTTTACATAACTTTTTATTATCAAATTTTTCTGAAGAAATTTCAATAAATTCTATATACAATAAAATAAAAAGCATGAATATAATGTTATCAAAAAATACAATATATAACTATATAACAAAAATGGAAGATACAATTTATTTTTTCTTATTAGATAAATATTCAAATAAAATACATATTAGAAAAACTTGGCCAAAGAAAATATATATTTGTGATACAGGTTTATCAAAAACAATTAGATTTTCTGAAGATATTGGTAAATTAATGGAAAATATTATTTATTTAGAATTATTAAGAAAAACAAATATTAATCCATTATTAGAAATATATTATTTTAAAGATTATCAACAACATGAAATAGACTTTTTAGTTAAAGAAGGAAATAATATTAAACAATTAATACAAGTATCATATATTAATAATTATGATGAAATAGATAAAAGAGAAATAAGATCATTATTAAAAGGATATAATTTATTTAATAAACCAGAATTATTAATAATTACATGGGATTATGAGGATAATAAAATAATAGATAATATTAATATTAAATTTATACCTTTATATAAGTGGTTATTAAATATATGATTTTTTATAAATGCTTACCCCTTTAGGGGTAAGGATTTAATAAAATTTTTACCCATATAGTATTATGGATATTAAAGATTATTTTATAAATAAAAAGGAATATATAAAGAGATTAAAAATATATCCAAGAGAACTTAGTATAAATATAAATAAGGAATTTGTTTTTTCGATAATAGGTCCAAGAAGATCTGGTAAAACATATTTCCTATATGATTTGATATTAAATAAATTAAAATTAAGAGATGAAGATTACATTTTTATAAATTTTGAAGAAGAGGGGTTAGATTTTGATAAGGATAGAATTTATAATATAATAAAAAGTCACATTGAAATATATGAAAAAGAACCAGAATATTTATTTTTTGATGAAATACAAAATCTAAAAGATTGGGAAAAATTTATTTATACATTATATGAACAAAAGAAATATTATATATTTATTACAGGTTCTTCATCAAAATTATTATCAAAGGAAATTGCAACGCAATTTAGAGGAAGGAGTATAAGTTATATTATATTACCATTTAATTTTAAAGAAATATTATATATAAAGGGATTTGAAATAAAAAAATATTATACAATTAGTGAAAAAGGAAAAATTTTAAATATATTAAATAAATATTTACAATCTGGTGGATATCCGCAATTAATTTTAACAGATATAGATGAACAGGAATTTTTTAAATCATTAATAGATTCTATATTTTATAGAGATATCATAGAAAGATACAAGATAAAACAACAATATTTATTAGAACTAATTATAAAAATACTATCTTCTTCATTTTCTTCTCAATATTCGATAAATAAAATATACAATAGTTTAAAGTCATCCGGATTAAAAGTATCTAAAAAAACAGTATATAACTATATAAGATATTTGGAAAATGTTTTTCTAATTTTTTCTTTGAGACATTTTGATTTTTCAATCAAGAAAATGGAATTAGCAAATAAAAAATTATATTTTATTGATAATGGGATAATAAATTATTTATTAAATAATAGAATACCAAATAATATAGGAAGACTAATGGAAAATACTGTTTTTATTGAATTATATAAAAAATATAAAGAAAATGTTTATTATTTATATGGAAATAATTATGAAATAGACTTTTTAATTAAAGAAGGAAATAATATAAAACAATTAATACAAGTATCATATATTAATAATTATGATGAAATAGATAAAAGAGAAATAAGATCATTATTAAAAGGATATAAATTATTTAATAAACCAGAATTATTAATAATTACTTGGGATTATGAAGATACAAAAATTATAGACAATATTAATATTAAGTTTATACCTTTATATAAATGGTTATTAAATATATAATTTCTATTTGTTCATAACATCCTTTTATTATATATTGTAATATTTTATTTATCAGTGCGAAAATTTAATAAAAAGTTCGCACTAATAGATAATATGATTGCAGATATATTATTAAGTCAAAAATATTATATGGATAAAGTTATTAATAGTTCTAAATTCATCGAAAGAGAATTAAAATTAATAAATACAAAATTAGTAAAGGTAATAACTGGTATTAGAAGATCTGGAAAATCTTTATTTATTTATAATTATTTAAAAGATAAAAAATTTGCATATGTAAATTTTGATGATGATAGAATATTAAAATATAGTGCAGAAGAAATATATAAAGGACTATTACAAGCATATAATTTATTTGATATAATTTTATTTGATGAAATACAAAATTTAGAAAATTGGGAAATATTTGTTAATAGATTATATAATCAAGATTATGATATCTATATTACAGGTTCAAATTCAAAATTATTATCAAAAGAATTATCTACACATTTAACTGGTAGGGCAATTTCTTTTACATTATTTCCTTTTTCTTTTAGAGAATTTCTTAAGGCAAAAGAATTTAAAATAAATACCTATGAAGATTATGAAAGAATAAAAGGATTATTAAGAGAATATTTAGAATATGGAGGATTTCCAGAAATAGTTGTAAATAATGAAGATCCTCATATATATTTAAAGGAATTATATGATCGTATAATAAATGTTGACATAATATATAGGTATAAAATAAAATATTCTAAGACATTTAAAGATATTTCATATTATCTATTATCAAATATTTCAAATAATATAACTTATAATTCAATAAAAAAGAATTTTAATTTAGGTAGTGATCATACTGCCTCAAAATATTTATATTATTTGGAAGAATCATTTTTATTCATATTTTTAAATAATTTTTCATTTAAATTAAAAGAAATAAATAAATCTCCTAAAAAAGTATATACAATTGATACAGGTTTTTATACATCATTAGGATATAAAGTATTACCAGATAATATTGGAAAACTAATGGAGAATATTGTTGCAATTGAATTATTTAGAAGAAAAAGTTATTATAATAAAAATCTAGAAATATATTATTTTAAAGATTATCAACAACATGAAATAGACTTTTTAATTAAAGAAGGAAATAATATAAAACAATTAATACAAGTATCATATATTAATAATTATGATGAAATAGATAAAAGAGAAATAAGATCATTATTAAAAGGATATAATTTATTTAATAAACCTGAATTATTAATAATTACTTGGGATTATGAAGATACAAAAATTATAGATAATATTAATATTAAATTTATACCTTTATATAAATGGTTATTAAATAATTCTTACATAAAAATTATATAATACAATATACCAACTTTTATAAAAACTGGTATATTATAATATACTATGATTGATAAAGAGTTGGTGAAGAGATATATACTAGAATTCCAAAGTAAACCACCATCTAATATTAAAAAAAGAGAATTAAATATAACACCAATTAAAGGAAAAGCTATAAGTATAATAGGACCAAGAAGAGTTGGAAAAACATACTTCTTATTCTCATTAATTGATAATCCAGAAAGATATGTATATATAGATTTTGAAAATCCTATATTTGCAAATTTCAAGCCTGAAGATATAATAAATATAGCTGATATCTTTAAAGAATTATATCCAGATAAAGAACCCATATTTCTTTTAGATGAAGTACAGGTAATAGAAGATTGGGAAAGAGTAGTTAGATATTTATTATCTAAGAATTATTATGTATATATTACAGGTTCTTCATCAAAATTATTATCAAAGGAAATTGCAACACATTTAAGAGGTAGAACTATAACTTATAATATATTTAATTTAAGCTTTAGAGAATTCTTAAGATTTAAAGATATAAATTTTGAAGGTAAAGATTTTTATCTAAATTATAATAAAATAAAATCTCTATTAAATGAATATATAAAATATGGAGGATATCCTGAAATAGTATTAAACGAAGATAAACTAAAACTATTACAAGATTATTTAACTACGGTAGTAAGTAGGGATATTATTGATAGATATATGATAAAAAATGAAAAAATTATAAATGAAATTTTATATTTTGCTATTAATAATTATTCAAAATACATTTCATACAATTCTTTACACAAACTATTCAAACAATATGGCAAAAGTATTCATAAAATAACAATTATTAAATATTTATCATATTTCGAAGATTCTTTATTATTATTTTTACTAAAGAAATATTCTAAATCTATAAAAGAGATAATAGTATCACCTAAAAAAGTATATTTAATAGATACAGGATATGGAATATTTGGAAATAAAGATATCAGCAGGGATATGGAAAATATTATTTATTTAGAATTATTGAGAAAAACAAATATTAATCCATTATTAGAAATATATTATTTCAAAGATTATCAACAACATGAAATAGACTTTTTAGTAAAAGAAGGAAATAATATAAAACAATTAATACAAGTATCATATATAAATAATTATGATGAAATAGATAAAAGAGAAATAAGATCATTATTAAAAGGATATAATTTATTTAAAGAATATAATCCTGAATTATTAATAATTACTTGGGATTATGAAGATAATAAAATAATAGATAATATTAATATTAAGTTTATACCTTTATATAGGTGGTTATTAAATAATGATTAGTTTTTTAATAACTCTTATTTGTTATATTTTATAATAAAGATATTAAAAATTTTCTAAATCTATTATAATTGAGTATAAATGATTATTTTCCATTAAAAAATAAATTTTCTCCCGAGATCTCCATATTTTATGCTATAAGTAAATGAATAGCATCTTCTAAATTTATTCTATGATATAAAAATCTATATTTTTATAGGCATTAATTAATAATACAGATATATTATAGAAATATAAAATAAAAATGCTTAATATAAAAAATATTATAATATAAATAATTTAATATTTTATATTTAATAACTCTAAAGTTATTTAATTAAATTTTTATTGATTATATTTATAATTATAATACTACTAAAAATATATATTATTATTGTACAATATAGTGAACAAAATTTATATTTTTTGTACACTATAATATATATAATGAATATAAGTGAAGTATTGATAAGACAAAAGAATGAATTAAATTATATTTATTCACAAGAATTATTAGATAGAGAATATCATATTGATATAAATACAGATATTATAAAAGTAATAACTGGTATTAGAAGATCTGGTAAAAGTACTTTAGCATTATTATCATTAAAAGATAAAAATTTTGGATATGTAAATTTTGATGAAAGAGAATTAATTAATTTTAATTCAACAGATATAGAAAAAGGGATAAAAGAAATATATGGAGATACAAATATTTTATTTTTAGACGAGATACAAAATTATGATAAATGGGAACTATGGGTAAATTCTTTATATAGAAGAGGATATAATATAACTATTACAGGATCTAATTCAAAATTATTATCAAAAGAATTATCTACACATTTAACTGGTAGATATGTATCAATTGAGATTTTTCCATTTTCTTTTAAGGAAATATTAAATTATAAAAAAATTAATTTAAAAGATATAGAAATTGATAAAGAAAAAAAGGGAAAAATATTAAATATATTAAGAAATTATTTAGATACTGGAGGATTTCCTGAAGTAATTGTAAAAAATTTTGGAAAAGATTATATTAAAACATTATTTGATAGCATAATATATAAAGACGTTTTATATAGATATAAAATAAGAAATATTGAAAAATTACATGATTTAGCAAGATATTTAATATTTATATCATCTAATAGATTTACAATAAACAAATTATATAATATATTAAATTTTAATAGTAAAGTAACAGTAGAAAGATACATAGAATACTTAAAAGAAGCATACTTGATCTTTACACTAAGATATTTTTCATATAAAGAAAAAGAAAGAGTAAAATATCCTAAAAAAATATATATAATAGATAATGGATTTATAACAGCATTATCAGATAATTATTCAATAAGTAGATTAATGGAAAATACTGTTTTTATTGAATTATATAAAAAATATAAAGAAAATTTTTATTATTTATATGGAAATAATTATGAAATAGACTTTTTAATTAAAGAAGGAAATAATATAAAACAATTAATACAAGTATCATATATTAATAATTATGATGAAATAGATAAAAGAGAAATAAGATCATTAATTAAAGGATATAATTTATTTAAAGAATATAATCCTGAATTATTAATAATTACTTGGGATTATGAGGATACAAAAATTATAGATAATGTAAATATTAAATTTATACCTTTATATAAATGGTTATTAAATATATAAAAATAATAAATTCCCAATAAATAAATTTTTTATTATTTTATATATAGAACAAATTACAATTGTTATTGTAAATGATATCTATAATAGGACCTGAAAACATATTGTTTATATAAAAAACAAGATTTTATATTATTAAAATTCAATTATTATCAGAGAATTGAATATAGAATAAATTATTTAAAAGATTTATTAGAACAATATGGAAATATATTTCTGTTTAAAGGCATTTTTGAAAAATATTAAATAGTTCTAGAAAATCTTCCATATCCCATTCGCTTTTGCGAATATTTTTTCGCCATTATATAAATTCCCTTCCACAAATACAATTGAACTACCTTTTCTAATTATTCTTCCATTTATATAAAATTTATTGCCTTTTGCTTCTTCTAAAAAATCTATATTCAGATTTACTGTTACCTGATTAGCTTTATCATTAAATATTCTTACTAATAAACCAAGAAAAGCGTCGAATAATAATTCTACAAAACCCCCAAACAAAAAGCCACCCTTCCTATAAAAATAATCTTTACCATCAAAAGATATTATTATTTCATTTTCTTTAAGTTCTTCTAAATTAAATTCTAAACCTAATTTTTTTAATATTGGTATTTCTTCATATATTCTATTTATTTTAGTTCTAACTATACTAATATCCATATAATTCATCTAAATTCTATAAAATATATAAATCTAATGTTCATAGGTTTATAGAGGAATTTAAACTAGATTTTTAATAAAAAATTATTCTACTAAATTCATTAACTTATCATATAATTTCTTGGTATCTACTTCTCCTATTTTTCTTTTACTTAAATCAATGTTATAATATTTAATTGCATCATTAACAACACTATTTAAATCATTTACCAATCCTTTAATTCTTTCTGTAGCATTTTCTAGCGAATTTTTTAAGAATCTATCAAAATATATTGGTGCCAAACTCAAACCAATTAAATAACAAATATCTTTTGTCTTTATTTTTATATTTTCTAACAAATATTCTACTAAAAATTTATTATCATCAAAATTATTGAACATATTTTCTTTATTAAATATATATCTGTGACTAATTAATATATTTTCTATTTCATCAATTCGAAATTCATTAATTAATAATAATACAATACTAGTCAATATACTAAAGAAATCTGTAATAGTTTCTCTATTGAAATATCCATAATATTTTTCTAATTCATTTAATTTTCCATAATCAATATCTTTAAATCCAAATATTTTCCTAAAGAATAATTCATTTACTATTGGTAAATAATTTATATCTAATAGATTTAAGTATTCTGATAAAAGATTATGGAACATTTCATGTATAAATACATGAATATATCTATTAATTAGATGGTAAACTTGTTCTTTTATTCTTATAATATTATTGAAAAATGGATTTTTTGATATGTATATAACATATATCTTTAAATCATTATCTATATATCTCAAAGCTGATCCGCCTTCATAATACATTCCCTTAGATCTTCTATCATAATATATCTCCTTCAAATATTTTTTTATAAAAAAGGAATCGGTATTATTTATTATAAATATATATTCGTTATTTTCTAAATTTCTTGTAGCTGATCTTGTTATTTCTATGCTCTTTCTTATCAAAAATATTTCCTTTTCATCAAATGTATTTGAAACAAAAATATTTTTGTATATAGGAAAGAAGAGCTTCATAAAATAATAATTATCATAAAAAGTTAAAGATTTTTTAGAAAAATTGAAGTTAAATTTTAATTTATATCTTACAAATATATTATATATAAACAAAAGAGTGCTATCAAAAAATAATTTTTGTATATTTTGAAAAATTTACTAAATATAAAATTTATTTAAAATATTTTAATATGAGAATATTACTAAAATTTATATCATTACAAGATGCTAAATATGAAATAATTAATAATTATATTATTCAAGGTTTTATATATAATTTACTAAAAGATACTGAATTTGCATGGGTACATTCATATAAGGGATATAAATATTTTAATTTTTCAAATATATTTCCTGTAGAAGATCTAAAAATAGATAAAAAATATAATTTAATTATTTCTTCACCAAATAAAAAAATAATAAATGTAATGTATGAAAAATTAAAGGAAATAGATGAATTTAAACTAGGGATTTTAGATTTTAAAATAATTGAATTAAAAAAATTTGAATTAGAACTAAGATTTCCATGGGAAACTGCTACTCCAATTATATTAAAGAAAGGATATAATGGATATTTATCGGATGGTTTTAATTTATATAAAGTATTCACAAAAGATAAAAATATATTTAAAGAATTCAAAAAAGAAAAAATAAGGATTAATAAAGATATTAAAGATATAAAAGTAAAAGATATAGATTATCTTGATAAAAATAAATTTAGAATTATTAGAATAGATGATGTTTATTATAGCTTCGAAAAAGATTTAGATAATTTTTTTGATTGGTTAGAAGATTTAAAGAAAAATTCTTTATTAAAATATAATTCTTATACAGGTTCTGAATTTACTTTTGATGAACCATTATTCGATGAATTTGAATATAGAAGAGAAATACCTGTAAAGGCAAGGGTAAAAAATAGAGGAGATGTTACATATATTGGAACTTTATGGAGAAAATTAAATGTTATAAGAAATTTAGATAGAGAAGAAAAAAGATTTTATAAATTTTTATTTGATACTGGTTTAGGATTACTTAATTCTATGGGATTTGGATTCATTAATTTGAAATAATTATATTTCATCACTCCAGCATATCATTCTGTAGGAACAATATTTACAATATTGTTTTTTTATTACTTTTGGTGGTTTATCGGATTTTAATATTTCTTTAATGTTCTTAACCATCTCTTCTATTTTCTTTTCATCTTCTTTAGATAATTCTATATATTCTTCTTTGCTTTCTTCAGGTATTATTAATTTTCCTTTTACATTCAAGCCCTTTCTATTTAAATAATATAAGTAATATTTTAATTGCCATAATGATGCTTCTTTAAATGAGGAAGACTTTTTAATTTCATAGATTAATACAAAATCTCTATATCTTTTCATAATATCTGGAGATATATCTTCAATTATTAATTTCTTTTGATATTTATATTTTTCTTTATAAAATAATTCTATATATTTTCCGATTAGCACCAGATCTGATTCATGTTCCATAGTTATTTTATGATGATAAAACCATAATTTCCTAGGACAAATAATAAAATAATAAATATAATTACCTTTCATTAATACATTCTTAATAAATATCTTTCCAATTCTTCTGTACCAATTATAGACTTTTTTCCTAATATAACAGTTCTTTCTTCTAATTCTATTTCAATATTCTTAGTTTTAATAAAAGCTGTCAGATTTCTTTTGAATATTTCGGAATATTCTATGGGAACTCTAATTATAAAAGGATTCCTTCTTATTAATTCAGCATGAGTCTCTTCTAATAAACCTTTTTTATTTCTATCCTTTCTTCCATAAATAAAGAAATGAAAAGATACCTTCTTGCTATTTTTATTTTCCCCATAAATTATTTTTCTAAATATATATTCTTTAAATGATTTAAATGCCAAAATTTCTCTAATTGGTCTTTTATATTTTACAGACCAACCTTCTGATAATATTTCTATCAATAATGTTCCTAAAGAAAATAATTTATCAGATTCTATAATATTTATATGATATATTTCTGGTAAATTTAGTTTTTTATATACATCATATGTGATTTTCTTGAATATAACTAATATATCAATATCTTTTGGATTTTCTTTTCCTCTAGTTATAGATCCGAATATTATAATATCTTCTATATTTTCATCTAATATTTTATGTAACTCTTCTATAATTTTATTTATCATCTTTTATCATATCCTTTATTTTTGTAGCCCATTCTTTTAATGAACTTGCTTCTGAAGGTGTAATATTCCTATAATAAGCGCTAATGTATATTTCATATATACTTTGGTATATATCTGAAAGTTCTTTACAAACTTTGTCTATTATTTTTTTAGAATTTAAATATATTTTTCTTTCATCATGGTTTTTTACTGTTATATTATATTTTTTATATAAATAATAATCTATCATTCTGAATATTGCTTTAGCATATAATACAGCAGATGCTGTATACCAACCTTTCTGATAATCGAACTCTGCAGGTTCTAATAATTCTTCCCATGGTTCCATGAATATATTATAAAATTTAAATTATATAAGAATATCCATGGTTACAATAGTTAACGAAATTATATATTTAATTTCAACATGGTTAATTATTATACCAAAGAAACATTTATAATCTTTTAAATCTATAATATAAAATGTCCATTTCTCAAAATATTGATTTAAGTAACTTAAACGATTCTTACTATTATAGATTATTATATAATTTATTAGGCCATATGCTACAAAATAAAAAAATTAAAGATGTTGATAGATTATTAGAAATATTAAAAGATGAAATAGAGAAAACTATTAAGGAAGATTTTAGAGCATCCATATTAGTTACTTCTGTTTCAAAAGAAGAAGGTAGAAATTTTTATTTACCAGGAGAATCATTGTTATCTGAGGATGAAGTAAAAGAAATAATAGATGATTTAGATGGAATTTATATATATAACAATAAAAGAATATTTTTATTCAAAATAAAAAATAGTAGAGTATTTGAAAATTATAAAAAAGAAATTATAGCTACTATGAAAAAAATTTATAATGAAAAGAAAAATCAAATTGATGAAGGAATAGATTTTAAAAGATTATTGGAAAAAGTAAATGCTCAAAAGATAAAAAAATTATATTTATCAAGTAGTGACCGTAATAATAAAAAAAGTAGTGGTAAGGCTTATTCAAATATAGCGCTCTTCTTAATATTAAATGATTTTATCTTATATATTTTAAAATATATCAACAAATATTCTAATGTAAAAAGTGATGATGAATTATTAATTCAGCTATTAAATAGAGATGAAAATATATTATATGTACCAGCAGTTTTTACTGTTTTAGGAAGTGAAAAAAAGAGAAAATATTATATTAATAACTTAGTAGATTTTATTTTTAAATTCTATCCAGAAGAAAAAACAAAAGTAAGCGAATATTCAATTATCGGAAGTTTTTTATTTTCTTTTTATATAATAGATAAAGATTTTAGAGATAAAGTTCTAGGATTATTAGATAAATTCTTATATTATTTAATTTTTAAAGAATATATAAATTGGGCTATTTTATCTCAAATGATCTCTATATTTTATGATTATAATTCTAAGAAATTTATAAGAAATAATAAAAAACCTATCTCAATAAAGGGAATAAAGTTCTTCATCATGATGGATTTAAAAAAATATTTCCATTGGGCATATGAAACTGGAAAAACAATAATAAAAGAAAGTCCTACAAACGGAAAAGATTATATAGAAGAAATAATAAAAAATATAAGAAAAGAAGAATTACCAGGTAGATTTAAAGATGAACTATATAATTCTTTATATAAAATAACTGAAAAAATAAAGAAAGAAAAAGGAAATCCTAACTTTAATTTAGAAATAGATAAAGATATAATTGAAAAAAATCATTATGGAGACGAATTTTATAAATTGAAATCAGCTATTATGGCTGGATTTATTAATTCATTAAGTTATAAATCTGAAGAGGCCAATACAAATAATAATATATCATGATGAAGACAGTACAAATATCTATATTGGCTAGAGTATACGGAAATGTAAATGCGGATGAGAATATAGGAAATAGAATAACATTAAAGAAATTTTATAGTTCAGAAGGAGAAGTATTGCCATTTGTTTCAGCTAGAGCGATAAAATATTCAATAAGAGAAGCATTAAAAAACTCTGAATTTAAGACAGATCCATTTGTAAATGAAAGAACAGTGCTTGCAGATTCTGGAGATCCTATAACTTATGTAGATAATGATTTGTTTGGATTTATGGTTCCAGTTAAGAGAGAAAAAAGTGGAAAGGGAGAATCTATTAAGAGACAAGCACCAGTAGCCATATCATATTTTAAAGCATTAAAAAATACACCTATTAGTACAGAATTTGGTGCTAAATTTCCTAAAGAGGGGGATTCGAATCCAACACCATTTGAAGTAGAAGTTTCTGACTTTATAGGAAAATTAAACGTGTTAATATATGATTATATTGGAAAATTTAAAGAACAAGAATTAAAAAATGTAAAAAATAAAGAAAATTTAGAAAAAAATGGAGATTTTTATGTATTAAAAAAAGAGGAAAGAGAAAAAAGATTAGGAAAATTCTTAGAAATATTATTGACTCCCAAATATGTTTTACCAAGAAGGTCGAATTCATTAAATATACCAGAATATATAATAGCCATTATAGTATTAAATAAGAAAGGTGTATTACCCATATACCAGTATTTAGATTATGTTATTAAAGATGGTAAAATTGAGATAAATAAGGAAAAATTTGAAAAATTAGAGTCTCTATGTAAAAATAGTGAAAGTGAATTATATATAATAGATTATGAAAACATATTAAATGAAAATATAGAGAATAAAATAGACGTAAATACTGTAATTCAAAAAATAAAAGAACATTTACTATGAAAGCTCTTGCTTTTAGGATTTCTTTTTTTGAATCTTTATTTACAGTTCATTATACTAAAGCATTTAAATTATCTTATCCAACACTTTTACCCATTACTGTTTTTGGTCTTTTAGGAAATATATGTGGATATGATAGGGGAGAAATAGTTGAAAAACTTGGAAATTTTTATTTTGGATCTACATTTATAAAAGGAGATCCTACAGAAGAAAATATAACTTTTATACAATTTAAGAATGAAGGAAAAGGTAAATATAGAAGTGGAGTTGTAAAAACTCAAGTATACAGTAATTCTGAACATATAATCGTAGTAGCTGGGGAAGAAAATGAACTAAGAAGGAAGATAATAGATAAAATAAGAAAAATAGATTTAGATACTATAAAAGATGAATATGGAGAATGGAAGATAATAAGAACTATTAGATATCCATACGGTGGACAAAATGATTTTTTTGCAAAAGATATACGAATTTTAGATAAACTTTTAGAAGTAGAAAAAGATAATATAGTCAGAGGTTACGTCGTTTCTTCATTAATCAAATCGATAAATAAAGATACAAATATAGAAATATTACCTGCAAGATACAAAAATAGGTTAGAATATTTTATATTTGTTAAAAAGGGATATGTAGAATTGAAAGAACCTATAGATTCTGTATTAAAGATTCCTTTATATAAAATAAAAGACTTTGCCATATACAAGAATGTGCAAATCCCATCCTTATAAATATTTATCTCAACATATTCAAGAGATAAATTATATTTTTTATAAATTATTAGATTTTTATGATATAAAAATAAATGAAAAAGAAAAGAAGCTTTTTGAATATGTCATAAAGTATCATGATATAGGAAAATGTAGAGAAGAATTTCAAGAATATATAAAAAATATTGAAGAAAATAAAAAAGTATCTTCTCCGGGTAGTCATTCTTTATGGTCTATAGAAAAAATAGAAGAATTACTTAAGAAAAATAGTTTCTGGAATAAAGATAAAGAATTTGTTAAAGAATATGATATATTGATATCTTATCTAATTGCGAAACATCATTCTAATTTAACATTAGAGTTTCCAAAAAATATAAAGAAGCAATTAGCAAAGCTAATATTAATAATGAAGAATACAAATAAAGTTGATGAAAAAACTATAACAATTCTATATGATCATATTGAATTGTACTATAAGTTATATTTTATACGCAATTTTTCAAGTATGGATGATATAATAAAAATTGCAGATTTATATGGTATATTTAAGATAGCCGATGTATTATCTGCAAAAAATGGACTTAATGATATCGATAAATTAACTAAAAGAATAGAAATAAAAAGAGAAGATATAAAAAAGATTATTAAACATAAATTAGACGAAAAAAGATGGCTAGTTCAAAATAAGTTGTCAGAATATGATTATTTATTTTTGAGAGCTCCAACAGGATGGGGGAAAACAACAACTTCATTATTTTTTGCAATGAATAAAAATTATAGAAAGATATTCATAACTTTACCTACAATTACATCTATTAAAAAATTTTATGATAGTTTGACAAAAATATTCAATAAAGATGAAGTAGGCATGTATTTTTATTTCTATGACGCATTATTAAATATTAATGATGAAATTGATGAAAGAATAAATTCATTATTTTATATTCAAAATTTATATTCTCCAATTAATATAACTACTGTTGATCAAATATTGTTATCCTTCCTACAAGCAGGAAAATACTTTTTAAAAAGATTAAATTTAAGGAAATCCATGTTAATTATTGATGAAGTACACTTATTAACTCCACAAATGATCTTTTTATTAAAAAAATTTATACAATATTTAGTACCAATTTACGATATAAAATTATTATTAATGTCTGCTACATTTCCCAGGGGTTTAAAAGAATATCTGCTTGAAGGTTTGCCTAATAATAATGTAAAATTTGGTGCAATAGATATATATGGTATATGGGATAAAGGATATTATGATGAGTATTATTATAATAGAAAAAGATTCGAATTATTTATTGAAGATAATGATATATTAGAAAATATTGATTTTATTATTAAAGAAAATAAAGATAATAAAAGTATCTTGGTAATTACTAATACTGTAGAAAAAGCTGTAGCTATATATAAAAAATTAAGGGATGATTATAATACAAAAAATATATTATTATTGCATTCTAGATATATGTTTAAAGATAGAGAAGATAAAGAAAATAAAATAGATAAAATAATAAATAAGAAAGGAATATTAATTTCTACTCAAATTTCGGAAGTTTCTTTAGATATAGATTTCGATATATTATTTACAGAAATGGCCCCTATATCTTCATTAGTCCAAAGGTTTGGAAGAGTAAATAGATATGGACTGAAAACAGATGCAAAAGTATATGTATTTTATCCTTTAGAGATAAAGGAGATGAAAGGAGATGAGAGAAAAATATATCCATATAATATAGAAGAAATAAAAAAATCTAAGGAAATATTAAAAAAATTAATGGATGAAAGAAATTTAAGTGAAGGAAATTTGATAAATATAATAGATAGAGAATATAATATAAACTTTTATAAAGATTTAATTAATAATGAAGGAATAGAAAAATTATATAGAGACCTTTTTGAGATTAGAAATGAAAAGTCTACATTATGGTTCTTCTCTAGTATATATGAAGAAGATGGCAGAAAATTATTAGAATTTAGGGATAATATTACAACTTTAATTATACCTTATGGCGAGCTATTATTTAATAAAGAGAAAGATCTATATAACAAAATAATAAATAATTTAATAAATAAATATGAATCATTAAGAAATACAGGTTCTTATGAAGACTGGGTTAAATTTTTTGCGAAAGCAAAATTATATTCTGTACCAGTACCAATTTGGGTATTTGTCAATAGTAAAGAAAATGATGAAAAATACGGATTTCCAATAATAGAAGAACTACCAGAAGGAATAAATTATAAGTATTCTTCAGAATATGGTTTTATAAACTTAGATAAATTAAAAAAGTATGGGATTTAAATCGATAAAGATAATAATATCTAGTATCTTAACCTAAAAGCTTCAAAAGGATATTCTTCTATTAGATATCTTTCTAAATTATAGCATTGTTTTCTAATAAATGTTTTTATACTCTTTCTACCTTTACCTTTTATTTTTATTGTCTCATCTATCCTTTTATCAAATTCTTTTATAACTAATTTCCTTCCGTATTCATTTAATAATATACTATCTAATCCCTTCACAAAATGCTCCGATTTTATCATATCTTGATTTATTAACCATATTAATATTCTAAAGGTAATTATTGGTTTAAATGGTTCTGCAAAATCTAGTGCTAGAGAAAATCTTCTTTCAAATGGTTCATGTAAAAAAGATATTGTAGGATCTAAGTGAGTTTTATAAATTTCAGATAATACTTGAGAATATAATAACATATTTGAAAAGCTAACTATTGCGTTTGCTTCATTTCTTGGAGGTCTTCTTGTTCTTTTTTCTAACTTATATGTTTTTAATACTTTATCTAACGCGTCATAAAATATTTGCCATATATTACTCTCTATACCTAATATAATATTTATAGAATTTTTCCAATCATTAAAATTCCTTTTAAATTCTTCTTTTACATTATAAGATCTTAATCTTTGTACATAATCTTTTATTTCACTGTATTTTTCCAATACTTTTATCATATTATATCTTGTAGCATCTACAATTTCTAATGCTATTTCAGATCTTTTCTGTATATCATTATATGCTAGTGCTTGTTTTATATGAATTATCCCCGCCGGATTCTTATGTTTAGGAACAAAAGATCCTAGATGATAAAATATTCCTTTTTCTCTATTTTCATAGAAGAAATGCAAAAATATATTTCTATCAGCAATTAATTTTAACGCATTATATGTTATGGAAACTTTATTTAATATAAAAATATTTGATATGTTTTCTAATGGTATAGCCCTCTTCTTTTTATCTTTATCAATAAAATACAAATTATTATATTTTCTAAATAATTTTCCTATTGAAATAATGTATATATTCTTGCTCATATATTAATATATTATGGTTTACGTTATTATAGTTTATGATATAAATATTGAAAGACAAAACAAAGTCAGGGAGTTTTTAAAGATGCATCTAAATCATGTTCAAAATTCTGTTTTTGAAGGAGAAATTTTAGAAAGTAGTTTATTCTTTATAAAAAAGAGATTAGAAAAAATTATTAACAAAGAAGAAGATTCCGTGTTAATATATGTTCTGCCAGGTAGAGGTTACATAAAAGAAAGAATAGAATTAGGGAAAAATAAAGAGTACGAATTTCTCTAATTATATTATAAAAGTTGCAGTAATCTATTTATTATAAAATAATATTTTTTATAATGTTTTATTTAATATTATTGTAGGCATAAATAAATGTGATATAAAAATAAAAGTATTAGTAATTCTCAAAAAATTTAATAAAATAGTTAATGGAAAGTTTTTACGTCATCAAAAATATATTACAACCTATGCGAGGTTTTGTAGGAGTTTTCTTTAATGAACCTTGCAGAATTATAAAAGTTTTATAAGATTTTAGTATTAAATATCTTAGATAAAGAAGTTGATTATCTTATAGTTTAAATTAAATTAGAAATATTGAAAGGAAAAAATAGAATTTCATATTTTCAAATTAAAAGATGATAGTTTAAATTAAATTAGAAATATTGAAAGAATTGATTTTTTAAAGATTGTTGTAAATTGTAGCCAATATTATTTGGTTTAAATTAAATTAGAAATATTGAAAGGAAAAAGTATTAAACTCTTTGATAACTAGAGGATACTTAAGTTTAAATTAAATTAGAAATATTGAAAGTCTTAAGATATTGTATGTGAAACAACTGTTACATTGCCTGTTTAAATTAAATTAGAAATATTGAAAGGTATATTTTATTTTCAATAGCCCACTGCAGTAGTTTGGGTGTTTAAATTAAATTAGAAATATTGAAAGATTGTTTTTTATCTGAATTTTTTAATATATAATCAACATTGTTTAAATTAAATTAGAAATATTGAAAGTCTTCTTATTGTAGGGCTTTTAACTTCAGCTTTTATTTCTGTTTAAATTAAATTAGAAATATTGAAAGATATTAGAATCATCCACCATGGGAAATTAGTCTGTTTTTGTCTTAGGTTTAAATTAAATTAGAAATATTGAAAGTTATCTTGCGTTATGTTCTCTAAAGTATTAGCTTTATTTTGTTTAAATTAAATTAGAAATATTGAAAGATATTTACTAATCTACAATTTATAAAACAATATATAGTTGTTTAAATTAAATTAGAAATATTGAAAGAAATCTATAGTTAATGTGTCTAAAATTTCACTATAATCGTTTAAATTAAATTAGAAATATTGAAAGTACATATTATTAAAGTTAACTGTAACTGTGCTACCAAACTGATTTTGTTTAAATTAAATTAGAAATATTGAAAGTGCTTCTATCTTTTGTAAATGGATGGGGATTTTAAAATAGAAAATATGTTTAAATTAAATTAGAAATATTGAAAGGCATGGTTCTTTGATGTATATTACAAGGGCAAAAGGGTAAAGTTTAAATTAAATTAGAAATATTGAAAGTTCTTTTATCCAAATGCTTTAACTTCTTCAGGAACATATAATGTTTAAATTAAATTAGAAATATTGAAAGATGAAAATTTTTATGTTATAAACTTTCAATAAATCTAAAAAATAGTTTAAATTAAATTAGAAATATTGAAAGGACACATATTGAGTAACTATTGGAGTGAAATATGCTATTAGTTTAAATTAAATTAGAAATATTGAAAGTATACTTTTGTTGGAAATTCATATAGTGATGTAGGGAGCTTTGTTTAAATTAAATTAGAAATATTGAAAGCTATTGGGAGTATTTATCTTCTCTACTTTCCCAAGCAGGGCTAAATTAGTTTATAAGTTTAAATTAAAATAGAAATATTGAAAGATTTGATTTTGAAATTCGGTAGAATATGCGTAGACATATATCAATGTTTAAATTAAATTAGAAATATTGAAAGGCAACGTCTAATAATGCTTTTACTTGTGGGTTCTTAATATAATTAGCAAGTTTAAATTAAATTAGAAATATTGAAAGGTTCTAGATATTTCTTATATCCATCTTGGTCATATTTAGTAGTTTAAATTAAATTAGAAATATTGAAAGATTAGCGATGCTTGTAAAGTAAATGTATATGTACCTGATGAGTTTAAATTAAATTAGAAATATTGAAAGTTTATATATGCTAAACAAATACTTAATAAAGATGTAGATGTAATATGTTTAAATTAAATTAGAAATATTGAAAGTAACTATCCAAAATTTCTCTTACTTTTTTATTAAATTCTTCTAAGTTTAAATTAAATTAGAAATATTTAAATATTGAGCTTTTAGACTACTACGAACCTTTTTTATTAATCTTTTGTTTAAACGAAATTATAAATATTTAGGTCATGATAATTCGACTTGAATTTTTCAATTTCCTCTGCTAAAGGTGCTTCTATAATTCTTATATTTTTTAAATCTTTCGTAATCGTATTTGTTTATTACTCTCCTTTTGATACTAGGAATCGAATAAGCTAAAGAAAACAATGACCTATAAATTCCAGAGTTACTAGGATGATCTTCTGAATGTAAGATCATTCTGTATTGAAATTTTGCATTTATATATAGAGATAAAAATTAAACTCTTCAAGGCACAAATATAACTCTTATTATATTATATTACATTTTTTATATTAGTTGTTAAAAAGAACTTTTACTTTTTCTAAATCTTCTATATCTGTCGTGTAATCTGTTCTTCTGATTCTTAACTCATAATAATCTAAATCTTTTAAATTAAGCATATTTTAATTTTAAATTTATAATTATTTTTAACTATATATAAAACTTTAAGTAAAGTAAAATCTTAAACAAAGGATTATTTAACAATAGATTTAAACTTTATATAGATAATTTAATACTAGATATTTTATTTCCTTTATATGTTATTAATGTGTATCTTTTAATGTTATTATCCAATGCTAGAGACCATATTGTTTTAGTTCCGTATTTTAACTTAGATCTTTGCATTACTCTCTTGTCTGTTAAAAGTTTTATTATGTCAGAATATTGAAATGTATCTCTATTTTTAAACAAATCTGTTAAAATAGTATAATACCTTCTAAAACTATTGCTACTTGGATACATTTTGATTATCATATCCTCATTCTGTAATTCTCTATCTATATAATGGTTTGTTTTTACTAATATGTTATTTTCTGGATATATTATTTTGAATCTTTCTGTTGTATGTTCTATTACCACGAAGTTATTTTTATCTGCTATAAAGAAATTCATAGGTATGCATATCTTTATACTTTTAAAAAGTTCAATAGCTTCTTCCACGTTCTTGCATTTTTCAGCTACTAATTTAACTGCATGTGTTGTATTAATTCCGTATCTATATTTATCATTATATGCTGCTATTATACCTATATATAAACCATATTTATTTATGGCATCAGAAGGACTATGAAATCTCATTTTTATATATTTATATCGATCAATACCCATATCAGTTACAAAAATAAAAGGATATGCATCTTTATTATAAACTTTTACATACTCAATAAAATCTTCTGCTATGGGGATCCAATCATAGTTCTTTCCAACAAAAATACCTTTATTATTTTTAACGCCAAATACAGTACATTTTTCTCTTATCTTCTTTACTACGTAATTTAAATATGAAACTAATTCATTACTAATAAGCCAATATGTAATTTTATCTTTGTCAATTTTACTGGCATCTATTATGCCTTTTAATTCTTCTAGAAATTCTGGATAATATTTTTTATACATAAGTAACTGATTCTTATATATTTCTGGATCTATCTTTAAAGTATGTAGATCCATGTATCTTTTATATATATTTCCTTCTTCATATCCAATTTCGTAATAATCGCCAGATAATCTTCTTAAAATCATAGTAATAATTTATTCACTCTTTTTTTAAATATATGTTTTTCCTTTTCGATCTTATATATGATATGATAATCCTCGAAAGCTAAAACCTTCATTCCATAATGCCAAAAGTATAATGCTGTATTGTCAATATTTGCTCCCATATCGACAAGGTAATTGTCCGAATTAACAAAGGATTTATATTCTATATTTGGAGATCCAAAAGCAAGAGCTTTCAGATAAAAAAACATCGAAATAAGTTATGATTTGCCGCTTAGAATAGCAATATGGACAAAGGATAATAAAACATACATAGGCCTATAAGTTACCTAGCGATATAGCTAAAGATTACTAAATTCAATCTTAGTCTAAAAATGCATACAATGAGTCTCTAAAATACTCTTATAACTGAAAAGGGTATTCTTTTTCCTTTTATTGATATTAAACAAAATATAAACAGATTTTCTAAGATTAGCAAAATTCTTTAAATTAATTAGAAAAATTTTAGACATAAAATAATTAAATCATAAATTTAAAGAAAAACTAATAATAATCATCATATAGGGGAGATCTTTTATACTATTTGCTTTTTACCAATTTCCTATAAAAAATTAAATAATATAAATAAAATATAGCATAATAATATAAAATTTAATTAAAAATTTTAGACTATTTTTATATACTTAATTTCTTCCTGAGGTGTTTGTTTAATATAAGCAATTTTTATATTTTTTATTGATATTCTTACTTTTTCAGAATTTTTATTATCGAACGTTATGTAAACATAATCGAAGTCTATAAAGATTACTTTATTAATTAAATTTAAAAAATTAAAAAACTTAAAAGAAAAATGAATAAATCAGATTGATTATAATATTTTTTAAAAAATGTCACAAGTTTTATGGTTTATAAAGATATTACTAATTAGTATTAATTTACTTTGTGTACATAAAGAATTACCAAAAATTATAAATTAGCTACTTTTAAATAGAGAAATTTTTATATAGATTAATGTAAAAATAAATAAAAGCGGGCCCTAGTGTAGTTGGCAGTCGGGGGATGAAGGGTTGAAATATCCTCGAGCCCGGTTCTGGTCGTCTAGCCGCACCAAACCTGTCGATCCAGGTTCAATCGAAAGGTTGAACCGTATGGGCCCGCTATTTTTTTTGTTAAATTAGGAAATTTATTCTCAGAAAACCCTTTGTTAATCAGAGTTTATATATGATATCTAAATTATAATACAATAATTAACAGAGTCTTCATTTTATATTTATACATGTACTTTCCGGTAACTTTATTTAAGTTAAAAATTTATTGTCTATCTTTACAGATTAACATACTGTTATTATTTCAGTTTTGTATTTAATTATATCTTTACTTTCATAAATAGATAACATCTTAGAAAAAATTTACCGACATGATAATTTGATAAAGTATCATTATCTAATTATTGAATAAATATTTATTTATAACAATCAAATCATTTTTCTATTATAACTGGATATTTTTCTAATTTTTTGATTTTTATGTTAATATAATCAATATTTATTATATTTTTTCTTTATAATTTTTTCTTCTTTTAATTTTTGTTTTCTCATAAATCTATATATAAAACTTTTAAATTTTATATATTTTATACTTTCACAAATCAAATAGATCTCTAATTAATTCATTATAAAAAATTATAAAAGACCATCTTTTTAATTCACTCTCTAATTCTCTCGATTCCCTAAATTTCTTCTTTATTATATTTTTAAATATTTTTTCATGATCATATATATAGTAATGAACTAATTCATGAAAAATTATAAAATTTATTAATTTTCTTGGAAGAACAATGGATAAGGAATTAATGGTAATTTTGTTATCCTTTATATTATAATATCCATATCTCGTTTTCATAGTTTTTATTTCTATAGAAGGTATATTAATTATATTCAATTCCTTAGAATATTTATTTATTATATTTTTGGTATATTTATATAGAGTTTTATTTAAATAATTACAAAAATCTTTCTTATTTTCAAAATTTACAATTATTATTTTTCTGGCACCATTTATTAAATATTTTCTCCTTATATTTTTTATTATTAATTTATATGGAACGCCAAATATTGATAATTTTTCTATATAATCTTTATTTATTTCTGTAATTTTATATTTATCTAAAATATCAATAACTTTTTCTTTTATTTTATTAATATCTAATAAGTTTGTTTTTATTATAATTCTATCTCCTTTTATTTCTACATATAGATTTTTAGATTTTACTTTTTTTATTTCTAAATTAAATTCCAAATTATTTAACTTAATAACTTCTCTCGACATTCTGGATAAATATTAGCATAATATTCTTTTAATTTCTTTATTATTTCTTCTCTTTTATTACTTTCTAGTTTATTTAGATTTAAAACTATATTTTCTCGGATATTACGTACCAATTTATCGCAGAAGTCATTTTTATTTTTATTCTCTTCAATTACTTCTCTTATATTTCCAATTATATCTTTTACGATATTTATATCTTTTATTTTTTGATCTAAATTTAGATCATCTAATATCTTATATAAATATAATTCTTCATCAGATAACTTAGATTCTTTTCTAGTTTTTTCATATTCATATATTTTATTTATATAGGTTTTCAAGGTTTCTAATGTTTTATAACCATTCAATTTCCCCTCATTATATTTTCTTATAGTATCGAATATCTTTTCTATTATATCCCTATATGTTATTTTTTTGTCTTCTTCATTTTCAAGTACAGCTACAGATTTAGATATCTTACTTATTACCATATTAACACGATCCTTATTTTGTCCTATTTCATTATAATTATCAATCAAAGAACTCAAAATTATGAATTCATTATTTTCTCCCATATTATTTAAAGATTTTCTTATATTTTCTATATCTTCTTCTTCTAGAGTTAAAAATTTCTCTATGTTTATCTTCTCTTTAAATTCTTCTATTATTTGTTCTATTTTTCCCTCTAATATTCCAATTTCTTGGCTTCCATCCTTTCTATTTTCTTTTATTTTCTTCAAACTCAAACAAATTAAATATAAAAACATAAATTTGTCTTTATATTTTTCTCTAAGGTTTAAAGGTATTGCTGGCGAAATATATATTTTTTCAAATTCTTTAAATAAAGAAAAGAAAGTATTCATCAATTCTCCAGAAATTATCTTTCCAACTATATTATCAATTCTATTTTTTATTTCCTCAGGCTCATTTTTATTTTTTTGATAATATCCTATATAATCTGATAAATTTATTTGTATCTTTTTAAATATATTATCATCAATTAAATTTAAGATATTCTCTATATCTTTCTCAATATTATCTATATCCTTTATTAAATATTTTGATATTTCCTGATAGTGTCCCTGTATATTTATATAAAGTTCAAAAGCTCTTCTTAATACATCTATTATACCTACAAAATCTACAACCAATCCATATTTCTTATTAGAATATCTTCTATTACATCTTCCTATTATCTGTAATAATGTATGATATGTCATAACAGGTCTGTCTAAATATATTGTTTGTATTTTATCAAGATCAAAGCCTGTAGTTAATTTATTTACTACAACTAAAATTTTAGGATTTTCGTCTTCTTTGAATCTATTTTTTATTTCTTCATTTATTTGATTATAATCTCTAATGCTTCCTTTTGTATACCTTTCCTGCAAATCTCTCAAATATTCAAGTATTTCAACATCATCCTCATGTTCATTATAAGTTATTAAAGCTTCTACAGAATCTTTACCCAATTTTTCCTTTAATTTTTTAGCATATATAACTGCTATTTTTCTAGATGGTGCTATTATCAATCCTTTAAATCCCAAAGGTTCTACTTCTTTTTTGAAATGATCTGCAATCTTATCAGTAACTTTATTTATCCTATCAGGATTTTTAAATATTAGATTAATTTTATTTATTTTATTTAATAATCTTTTTATATCTCTATCACTTATATATTCAGGATTTTCAAGGAAATCTTCTATATCATAATAATCTTCTTTTTCTAAAAATTTTTTAATAACTTCCTCATATTCTTCTTCAGATACATTTTCTTTTTCTTTTAATAAATTTTTAGTTAAACTAATTACATCATATTCAGGTTTATACAATATAGGTACAACAACGCCATCACTTTCAGCTTCGGATACAAAATATGTATCTACTACCTTAAATTTTTCTAAAGTATTTATATCTTTGCTTATAGCAGGAGTACCTGTAAACGCGATATAAAATGAATTAGAGAAAATATCAAATAGTTTTTTCCCTAGTTTACCATAAATACTTCTATGGGCCTCATCTATAAATATGAAGATATCTTTTCTATTTTTAATTTGCATTATTTCATTTTCACTTAATAGTATACTTTCTAATTGATCTTCAAATGTTATAGTATTATTTTTAATATCTCTGAATTTTTGTATAGTTAATATATAAATCCCAGGTTGTGGGTCTATTCCATACCTTAATCTTTCTTCTATTAATTGTTTTAGGTTAACCTCTTCTACAGGAAATCCTAAATCTTCTTTCATTGAATTAAATAATTGGAAAATTTGATCCTTTAATTCTAATCTATCAACTAAAATTATAACAACTGGTTTTATATTATTCCCTCTTTTCAATTTCTTTAATATATATTCTGCCAAGTAATACATTAATAATGATTTTCCTGAACCCTGATAATGCCAGACTAGATAACTTTTATCTTCAGGATTTCCAAATAATCTTTCTTCAATTTTTTTATATAATTTTTCTGAAGTATAAAATTGAGGGTATCTTGGCAATATTTTTTCTTCCTTATTGTATACTATATAATATTTAATAATTTTCAATAGATTTTCTCTATTTATCATAATTTCTAAAGTAGCATTTAATATGTCAGATAAATCATTGGTATTTCTATTATTATCAGGTTTCCATAAAATTGTTCTTTTAGATTTTAAATTTTGAATATTATTGGAAATAATATCTTTCAAGACCTTTTCATCTATGGGAAAAGAATAAATTTTATCTGCAATAACCATACCCATTTGAAAAAATTTTATACAATTTTGTAACTCATATATATATACATTTAAAAGTTGGTTAAAACCATCTTCCCACTTATTATAAGATGGTCTTTCTATTTCTGCTATTATTATAGGAATACCGTTTATAAAGAATACAAGATCTAATCTTCTTTCACCATTTTTAGTTATTACAGGTACTTCATCAGAAACTATAAATTCATTATTTCCTATATTTTCATAATCTATTAATTTTATGTTTTCTTTTATTTTTGTTTTTTCTAGTGTTATATATAAACCTTCTTTTAAATATCTTAAAATATCTTTTCCAGAAATAGCAGACTTAAACATATTATAAGCATTTTTTATATCTTCATCAGTTAATTCCTTATTTTTATTTATCTCTTTGATCTTATTAATAAATATATCTTTGATGATTAAACAGTCATTTTCTATATTTAGATCTTTTCCTCTTATATTTTTCCATCCAGATTTCTCTAAATGTTCTATTATTTCCTCTTTATATTCCTGTTCTGATTCTATATTTTTATTGTTTATTATCATTCTCTAATATCTTAATTCTGATTTCGCCAGTTAAAAGCTTTTTCATAAACCATTTTTTAACTTCAATTATCAATTCTTTCTTCCTTTTTAATAGGTCTATCTTTCTATCAATAGTACTTAATACATCTGCTATCGATTTTTGTTCCTCTAGGGGAGGTACGGGAACTGGACTATCTAAGATGATTTCTTGTGTAAGATGTGGAAGAGTTGTAGTTTTAATAAATTTATTCCAAAAAGGTTGAAAATATAGATACCAATAATATAAAAATTCTATATCAACAATCTCTTCCTTTGGTATAATACCAATGATTTGTTGATTTGTTGCTATAGGTATTTTGTTAATCTTTAAAAATCCTATAGATCCATATGCTGATAATAATAAGGAATCTTTTGGAATTATCCATGCATTAGAATTTTTTAAACCATATTCAGTAATATACTCCTCCGTCTGATATGAGTATTTGCCAGTTTTTGTTATATCTTGTGCCTTTATAAAAGGAATATCTCCATTCCAGTACTCAGAAATATTCCTGCTAGGAGTTCCTCCCATTTTAGCTTTTATTACAATATCTTTCAATTTCTTTACTTCCCATTCCTTAGGAATTTTATTAATCCCTATTTCTATAGAAACATTTCCTAGATCCTTAAAATTAGTTTCTTTATAAAATCTATAAATATTATTTTCTTTCTTTATTCTTATTTTACCATATAATAATAAATTCATTAGATTTTTCTTTAATTTCTCCGTTTTTTCTATTAAATTATTTATATTCTCTATTTCTCTATCAATAGTACTTAATACATCTGCTATCGATTTTTGTTCCTCTAGAGGAGGTAGAGGAATTGGTAAATATTCTAAGTCACTTTTTTTTATAGACTCAAAAGTAGTGCCTGATGACTGTCTTTTTATTGTTGGTGCCATATAAACTAAGTAATAATATAGATAAGATGAATTAAGTAAAGTATTAGTAGGAAAAATGGCAGCTATGCCTCTTCCAATACAAAGTTCACGATCAGCTATATTTACATCTCCTACTGGTGCCCTAACTGAAAATAAAATTGAGCCTTTAGGAGCTTTCTTATTACATATAGTAGTAAAAGTTGTGATAGAAGGATACATATCTCCAAAGTCTCTGCTTCCTTGAATGAAAGGTAAACCCCCCCCTCTATTGTTATATGCCGATGATGGCGGAGATTGTCCCATCATTATATTTGAAACTTCGTTTAATCTCTTTACTCCCCATTCCTTAGGAATTTTATTAATCCCTATTTCTCTAGAAGTATTTTCTAGATCCTTAAAATTAGTTTCTTTATAGAACTTTATTGCCATCTTCTTACTCTTTTTATATGGACATTATAAAATTTGGCTATTACCTTAGCATTTTTAGTCAATTTAGCTCTAGATGACATATATAATAAAGGTTTTCCTCTTAATTTTTTAGATTTTTTTACTAATTTTTTTATATCTGAAGATTTTAAAGTTTGTTTTCCACTTTTTACCTCTATTACATATTTTTCATTATTCTTTTCTGCTAATATATCAACTTCAAATTTTTTCTTTCCATTAAGTCTTTTTATTAAATTTCTTTTTACTTTATATTTACTTCTTTTCAATTTATTTGCAACAAAACCTTCAAATTTTCTTCCTTTTCTAACCATCTCTTATATAATATTAGTTATATCCTCTATCCAGCCTATTATTTTCGCATCTATATTTGATATTTCTTTCTGTATACTATATAACTCTTCTTTTATAGCTTTTATATCTATATTTTCTTCTTCAACAATCTGAGAAACATAAAGATTTACATTCAAACTATAATCATTTTTAATTACTTCTTCTATTGAAACAATTTTAGAAAATCCTGAAATTTCTTTCCATTCTTTATATACTTCTAGTATTTTTTTAATTCCTTCTTCAGATAATTTATTCATTTTTCTAATATATGGATGATCTTCATAATATTTAGAAGCATCTATAAATAATATATTTCTTTTTCTTTCTAGAGATTTGTTCTTATTAAATATTATTATAACTCCTGGAGCTCCAGTATTATAAAATAATTCATCTGGTAACAAAATTACACACTCTATTAAATCTTTTTCTAATATTTTTGCTCTTATAATTTTTTCTTTCCCACCTCTAAATAAAGCACCATTATCTATTATTATACCAACTTTTCCATTATCATTTACTGCATATAATGATAATTCTATCCATGCCCAATCTGCAGAGTTATTTGGTGGATATCCAAATATGTCGTATACATTTTTTGCAATTTTCGATTTCTTTAAATTATCTGAAGGATAATCCATATTCCATGGCGGATTAAATATTACTATGTCGAATGGTTTATCATCAATGAATAAAGGATTTGTTAAAGAATCTCCTTCATATAATTTTATATTTTTTCCAAGATCTATTCCATGTATTATAAAATTTAATTTTAATATTGCATAAGTATCAGAGTTTATTTCTTGACCTTCTAATATCAATTCTTTAGCGACATCTTCACCATACTTATCCTTAACATATTTATATGCTTCTATTAACATACCTCCAGATCCTGCTGCAGGATCTAATATTTTTTTTCTTTCTTTTGAAGGTTCTGTTATCTCAACTAAAAGTCTTATAACTTCTCTTGGAGTAAACAACTCTCCAGCCTTCTTTTGAGCCGGCATAAATTGTTCTATTAACCATTCATATGCATTACCTAATGCATCAAAACCTAATTCTGAAAAATCAAATCTATTAAATATTTCCATAACATTTCTAATTCTTAAATCAGAGCCTTCTTTTCCTATTAAATCGTCTATAAATCTTAATAATCTATTAATAGAATCTGATAGCTCTTTATTTTTATCTGCAATATTTTTTAATGCATTTCTAATATTTTCTGTAATTTTTTCAGATTTATTCAGAACATTTTTAAATAAAAATTCATAATCTATTTTTATTTTATGATAATCTTGATTTCTTGCCTCTTCTTCAGCTTCTTTTTCAGATAATCCTTTAGAAATAAATTTTTCTTTTAATTCTTCATATTCTTTTAACCATATATCGCTAATTGCTTTATATATTAATATTATTAACAATATTTTATATCCTTCAGACATATCTCTTACCAGATCTGCAGCTTGTTTTAAAGAACTTGTCAATCCAGATTGATTTAACTCATTTAATCTTCTTAATTTATATATTCTTATTCTTTCATCATTTTCATCTTTACCAACTTGAACAATTTTTCCTTCTTTTTCTAATCTATTAATAATTGTAATTAAAGTATCTCTATTATAATTAAAAATATTTCTTTTTAAAATATCTTCTATAGTAAACTCTTTTTCTCCAAAAGATTCTTGCAACTTTAGATATATTAAATCTAACTTTCTTTGAGGCATATTATATTTATTAGGCAAAAATTTTATATATCTATCATATAATATTATATTGTTAGATAAATCATAAAAACATAACAATAAAATTGCTGCCGATAAACATATAAAGTTTTATTACAATAACATAATATGGCACAAATAATAAAAATAGGAAACATGAGAGGAAAAGGCATAATAGCAATAGGTTTTATATTCGGATTGATATTCTATTTTTTAGGGATGCATATAGGCAATGAATTTATAGTAGATTTAGGAGTGTTTATTTTATTAACAACAGCAATATTATTTTTTATTTACGGATTGTTAGGAGCCATAGGAATAATCAACAGAATATTTAAATAATATAAATACTAATTTTTTATAAAATATTTTTTATACATAATTTTATTATTTATTATTTTTCATCTTATTGTTTAAATAAAATTTATTTAAATATATCTTATAACCATAGCACTCTAAATAATATTTATAAATTTAAACAAAATTAGAAACATTCTTATAATTTCCAGGTACCAAATTTAACCAAATTTAATAAAATTACCCAATATGGTTAACTACTATACACAAAATTTGTTATAAAAGATATTCTATAAAAATTAAAGAAGATAAATAAAATATAACACAGTAATATAAGATTTCATTATTAAAAAAATTAGCTTATTTTAATATACTTAATTTCTTCTTGAGGTGTTTGTTTAATATAAGCAACTTTTATATTTTTTATTGGTATTCTTATTTCTTCTTCAGAATTTTTATTGTCGAACATTATGTAAGCATAATCGAAGTCTATAAAATATACTCTGCCATATCCATAATCTGGGAAATCTATAATGAAAATCTTATCTCCAAAGTATAGATCTAATCCTATAAAAGTTTTAAAAGATCCCACAAGTACCGACAATAGGCTAATTAAATATGGGATAATTATAGTAAAATAGTTTTCTAATACAAAGTACCAAAATTTATTATTTAAAATATTACTGACTATTACATTGTAATTTTCTATTAAATATCCTAATAAAAGCGAGAAATAAAATATAAAAAACGCTAATATATAGATCTCCTTTCTTTTTGACAAATTCAAATGAGAGTTCTTAATAATTATCATACAAGCTTTAAGTGCTTTAAGATAAGTATGTAAAAGATAATAAAGTATAGGGATTATTAGAGTATAAGTAAGTATAGTACTAAATATAGAAATAACACCGGAAAACGAAAATAAAAACTTGATAGAAGAATACTCTATTATGTATAATGTTTCTTTATATATATCTAATAAATTTTGTATAGAAAAAATAGGTAGAATAAGACTAGCTACTGATATGGATAGGATGATTGTAATAAGGAAAAATATTATACTAGATTCATTTATATCTTTTTTATTGTATAGTACATCTTTGTTTGTTCTTTTGATTTTTCTTATTACATTACTGGTGGATATCTCAAGTAGACAAATACTATATTTAAAAATTATAAAAACAAAAATAAAAGCGCCGATAAAAAATACTAATATAGAGGTATGTACAAAATTAAATAATATCAATAGGATAAGTGATATATATGATGATACTCCCAGAATAAAAACTCCCAGTGAAATTTCACCTTTAAAATACTTAATATTATCATAATAACATCTAAAAATTCTTTTAATTGATGAAAAATTAGTTAGATAACAATTCAATTTTAAATATTTTGGTACAGCAATTATAATTATAGCTAAAATTATTATGACAATTGTCAAATAAGAAAATCTTATTTTAATGACTGTAAGTATCATAGTAATGATAATAAATATTGCGAATAATAAAAACAAAGGATTTAATTTGATGAAATTGTTAATAATCTCTTTTATTTTATTCAAAAATCTTGTATTTATCATAAAAGATATGATTATATATTTTCCTTAAAAATATAACTAGTAAAATATAGGCATAAATAATCATAAATTACATATTAATAGAATTATGAGGAAATAAAAATAATATGTATAATATCTATAATGCATTATGATATACTCTATCACAAAATTTTTGAATCATAAATATAAAAATAAATAATGAACTACTTTACAATTAATCCTAAATTTTACTTATAAATAATACCTTTTTAGTTCTTAATGAAATATATATTCTTTTATCTTTTACTGTGTTAAATAAAATATAAACAGATTTTCTAAAATAACAAAATTCTTTAAATTAATTAGAAAAATTTTAAAGATTTTTCAAGAAACCAACATTAATGACTTATCTTTCAATTTATTGGTATGAACTTTTAATATTCCTTATAATTATTTCATTATCATTTTACGCTTTATACTACGCTTTATACAATATTTGTAAAATTCTTATAAATAGAAAAAAGAATATATCTAAGGAAGAAATAAATAAAAAATTTTCATATACAAATATTGTTGCTAAAACAATTGTCTATATACCTTTTTTTCTTCTTATATTTATTTTTACATTTCCATTATTTTTAATCTTTAATACATATGTCATTGAATATCTTTTATCTTATATATCTCTATTTATAGTAGAAAAAAATGTATCTTCCATATCGATTTTTTCAAATTTTTTATCTGCTCTTGCTGTCTTTGGTTTATATCTTCTTTTTATAAACTTCGCGAAATTCCTATATAAGAAATTCTATTTATTGAATGAATATTCACAAAATAAAACTAATCTTATAGATATGGGAGATAATCTATATAAGAAATTCTATTTATTGAATGAATATTCACAAAATAAAACTAATCTTATAGATATGGGAGATAATGTAGTATATAATATAAGATTTTTATTTTTAATATATTTAGTTTTGATATGTTTGATATTGGTTATATATATACTTTATTATTGGATACATCATACTCTGCCTATAAAATTGAAAATAAGTTGGAATTTCATTCTAGTTTCTGTAACAATAATGCTACTGTATCCATCTTTATTATCTATTCTTCTATCAAACGCAGAAAATCTTAAGGATAATGGATTATCTAAGAGTATAAGAAACTATACTATTCAGATGTTTCTATTATATACTACTATCTTAGCGATTTTTCTTTATATTTATATATTTCATACAAATAGTGGCTTTAGTCATATCTTTTATCTAGTAATTGTTACTTCTACAATATTCTCGATCTTCATAATAAATTTTTTTATACTTTCATGGTATCTAAAAAATAAATCTGCCAAATAAAATATAAAAGCATAACTGATTTAAATATGGGCAATAAATTCGTGTCGTATAACCCAGATTATCCGTCATCCATAAAGGGCACGATATATATAAATATACTTAAGTATATCATGGTCTTAATTTTTACAAAATTTTATATTATATAGGAAAGATTAATTAATTATAAAATTATGGAATTTTTAGAAATAATAGTAACTCCGATTAAATATAAAAGAAGAGTATATACATCCATAATTTTTATGGCTGATAAACTTAATGACTTTAACATAACTATACAAAATATAAAGATGTTGTAATTTATTTAGAAATGGACGAGTATTGATAGAAAATATTAAAATTTTTGATTATTTTTTAAATTAGATAAATATTTATTCGATAATTTTAACTTTTAATTCTGATAATATTCTTTTATATCTAAAAAATCTTTATCTTTTGTCAATATTTCTGTATTATATTTAATTGCAATAGCAGAAATGATAATATCTGCATCATTTTTAATTTTTTCATTATTTCTTGATCTATATTAATTATATTTAATGCATTTGTTAATAATTCTTTAATCTTAAGAATATTTTTGGATTAGAATTAAGAAGGATAATAGATATCTAATGAAAAATTCGTTAATATAGTTCAAACTTATACAATAACTAAATATAAAAATTTGTTAATAAATCGAAGAATTTTACTCAATAAAACAAAATTTTAAAACTTTATGTTAGAGTTGCTTGTTCTGCTACACCACCATATGTAAACGTCAATATATAATAATAAGTTCCATTTCCACTAATTATATTATTAACTATTGTACTGTTACAACTTAATTCTAATGTATTCTGAGATCCTGTTGGTATTGCAGTAGAGTTTCCAGGAGTTGATCCAACCTGGTTTATATTACATGTATAAGTATTACCATCATATGACTGATTTGCTGTATAATATTCTCCGGCATCTACAACCATTGAAGAAGGAACTATAGGTACATTACCATTATTATATATTACTGCATATATATTACTACCTGAAACATAAGTATTTGGTATGGAAAATGAGACAGTCTGTGTTGCTCTAGATACCTGATTTGATGTTGATGTTGTTAATGTACTGAATAATCCAGATAACCATGCATACATTAATCCTGCTATTGCTACAGTCATTACAATTAATAATATAGTAGCTATAATTGGAGATATACCCTTCATGATATAGATAAAAACTTTTGTAATTTATAAGTATTATGGATCCGTAGCTCAGCATGGATAGAGCGACGGCCTCCTAAGCCGTAGGTCGGGGGTTCGAATCCCCCCGGATCCGCTAAAAATCAATCTAGTTTATATTAGAAATGTTCTAAATTAGTAGTCTATTAGACTATTTTTACATGATCTTACTATGATTATACAATTTTTATTCAAAAAAATTATAATGAATAAATTAAATACAGGATCAAAGATCAAAATAGAAGAGATTTTATAATTAAAATTCCGAGGTCATTATATGATAAAATATTAAATATATAACGATTATTTTAGGTATCAAAATTAATTTACTAGACTAAAACATTATAAATACTAAAAATAAGCATTATTAAAATTATTGAAATTATAATTTTATATAAAATATTTGATCTTCTAGATAAAAATAATAAATATATTAAAAATAAAAATGTAAATAAGTACAAAATATTATAAAATCTTATATTAAATTTATATAACACTATCAAGGTTAAGAATTCTACTATAACTATATATAAAGGAAATTTAAATTTAGGTTTATTTATTATAAGATCTTTATAAGCCCCATACTTTTCTTCCTTAGAAATGAGTACATATAATACCGATATTAATAATGCAATCAGAACAGATAAAAATATATTATGATACCCTATGATTTTTGATAATAATAAAGATATTAATAGAGATAATATAAAAATGAGAATAGAATATATGTATTTAGTATTTAATTTATTCATCAAATAATTCCCAATTATTGTTCCCACTATAGAACCCAATATTAGATAAAAAACTATATTAATATCTATGTAGTTAGAATATAAAATTCCAGAAAATGTAGAAGTTAATAATATTATTAAAAAAGATGTCGCTATTGATGCCTTTATTGGTACTTTCATTATGTATGTTTTATTTACATTTGATATTAATCCTGCACCTCCACCCAATAGGACTGATGAAAAACCGGCAAAGATTTCAAAAGGTATTCCAAATTTTAAATTTTGCGGATAGTAATATATACCAGCTCCTTTATCATAAATATATCCGTATAATTCTAGCTTTTTAATATACTCTGGCGTATTTTTATAATAGAAGTATATTTTTCTCTTATATATAGTTACAAACAAAAATATAGATAATAAAAGCACATATAGTATATAAATCATTCGTTCATTTATAATAAAACTTTCAATTATTTTTCCCATAAAAACTCCTATAACTGCTATAAGGGATAATAATAGTCCAAGATTTATATTAATATAATCCTTTATATATCTAGAAATATTTAACAAGGCAACGAATTGTGTAAATAGTAAAGAAGATCCAACAGAACTTAACAAATTAAAATTTAATAATAATAATAATGGTACTATCATTGTTCCAGCACATATAGATATGTTTGATTCTATAATGCTAAATACAAGACCTATAAAAAATAAAATAAGTATTATATCCAACCTCTATTTTTTAAATCTAGTAGAAATTTTAATGATTTTACTGCTTCATCCGGAGATTCAAATGCAGGAACATATTTATCTACAGATAATCTTATTTGTTCTGTAAAACCACCACCATATATTATAAAAACTAGAGGTACTCTCTTATTTATAATTTTAGATAATTTATCTGCAAATTTTTCGGAAAAAGATGCTAATTGAGGTAATAGTATTGAAATTATTCCTTCTGTCCTATCATCATTAATTAAGATCTTTAATCCTTCAAGATATTGATCCTCATTCGCCTGCGCGGTTGTATCTATCGGATTATGAAATGAAGAAAAAGATGGCAATATCCTTTTTAATTGTTCTTTTATATCTTCCGGAGTTTCACCTATATTTATATTATTAAACTCAAGTTCATCGGTAGTTAATACACCTTCACCCCCGCCATTAGTATAAATAAATACAACCATTAATATTTATATATCAATTTAAATAAAAAACTTTTATTCAATAAAAAATTTTATTTATATAATGAAGATATTTAATAAATCAGAAAAAAATAATTTAAAATATATAAATATAATAGAAGAAATTAATAAAAAATTAAAAGAAAACGGGATATTTTCAGAAGATCTAGAAAAACTAATAGATAATTATAGGAGAAATTATAAAAAAAAGGATCTTGAAAAAGAATTAAGGAATACTATAATAGATCTAAAGAACTTTTTAGAAATAAGAGCAAAGATATTTTCAAAATTAAAAAAATTATTAATTAACATAGAAAAGATAGATAAGGATTTAGAAAAAATAGAGGATATTTCTAAGACAGAATATTATGGGAGAAAAGTTATAGATTATGATAAAGTATATAACAATATTAACAAGATTACACAAGATATATACAAAAAAATAGAGGACGTCTTAAGAGAAATGGATAATATTAAAAATTCGATAAACCAAATAAATGATTATGGTATATTAGATAGAGATCCATATCTAAAAGATATAGTATTAATAATTATTAGGGACAAGGAACCAATATTGGAGAAAGTACACCAAATATTAAATAATATTAGAAATGAAATAATTAATTCTGACAAGAAAGGGTTACAGATAAATGAACTAGTACAAATAAACAGAGCATCAGAACAGATAATAAACGTATTAGGAATAGAAAACTTTGAAAAAGTAATGAACAGTATATTAAATGCCGAAAAAAGATATCTAGATATATTAAATTGGTTATTACAAGAATTAAAAGATATTAAATTATAAATAATAGCTTATAGTTTTTAAATATATCATAAATTCATTCATATTTTTTGGTTCAAATATTCTATACTGCTTGAACAAATTTCTATATACTTCATAATCGCCAGCCATGGAAGCTGTATGTGAAGATACGGCAATTGAACCTCTAGTACTCTTTCCAGACTTTAATATAATTATAGGTTTATTTATATCTTTTGCTATATCTAAAAATTCTTTACCAGTATTTGGTTTTAATCCTTCCATATATATAAATATTGCTCTTGTATTATTATCATTTTTTAATTCTTTCAATATATCTATCTCATTTATATCTATTTTATTACCATATGATATTATTTTAGAAACCCCTATATCTTTATTTGCTATCCATTCCATTACAGCCATTGATATTGCACCAGATTGTGATAATAGTGCGATCCCTCCTCTTTTTGGTCTTTTTAATCTTACTGGATCAACAAAAAAAGTATCAAAACCTAAATAAGGATCATATATACCCATACCATTTGGTCCTAATATTCTAATATTATATTTTCTCGAATATTCTAGTATTTTATCTTCTAAATCTTTTCTACCAACTTCAGAAAAACCTGCCGATATGATTATTGCCAACTTTATCCCCTTTTCTCCAGCTTCTCTTATTATATCTGGAACACTTTCTGCAGGTATTGATACAATTACTGTATCTACATCTTTATCAATTTCTAATAGACTTTTATAAGACTTTAGATTATAGATAGTAGTATAATTTGGATTTACTGGGTATATATTACCTTTAAAATCTGAGATTAAATTTTTTAATATTATATTCCCAACCTTACCTTCTTTATTTGAAGCCCCTACTAATGCAACACTTTTAATATCAAAAATTCCCATTATTTATATTTATTCTTACATATTGTACATAATAAGTCTTGAAAATCTAACAATGCTTTATTTCTATCTTTGTATAGTAAATAACCTAATTCGCTTATTATTTTATATTCTTCTTCATCCATAATTATCTTCTTTCTTCCTCTTAATCCAGATATATATTGAGAAACTGCAGCTTGGGTTATTAATAGTTTTTTTGCTATTTCCTCCTGAGGTAAGTTATATTTTTCATATAACATTTTAGATAATTCCTTTTTTATTACAGGAAGGTCATACCTCACAAAATTTTCACATCTTAAACCCATTATAATTTATTATATGTTAACAATATTTAAAATAATTTATAGTAATCCAAAAATTTTAATATCTATCAAATTATATGGACCCGGGGGGATTCGAACCCCCGATCTTTGGATAGTGGATCCAATATCATACCACTAGACTACGGGTCCTATTATAATATTTTTTAATAATAAATATTTTAATGATATTAGAAAAGATAACAAGTAAATTATTAAAAGATATTACAGTTAGAAATTATAATAAAAATTCAAACTATATAGGGCAGGATGTTATAGTTAAATACTTACTTAATATAAAAAAACTATATAAAGATAGTGGAGAATTAATATACAAAAACTATTTAAATGTATATTATAACAAAGAAGCAAGTGAATTATTAGATATAGACAAAGATTATATCATAAACAAACTGAATAATGAAAAGATAATATTAATAGATAATTCCCTATATAATTTATTATCAAATAAAGGAAAAGAAAGCCTAAAAAGACAAATAATATTCTCTTTAAAAAATATAAGAGAATATTTATTTGATACAAATCTTATTCTACTAGGTAATATAAATTATAGTTTTCTTGGTAAAAATAAAGTAAATATATATAATAATAGAGAAGACTTTAATTTCTATAAATATAAAGGAGTTATATTAGATCCTTATGGAGATGAAGTATTAAAAGATGACGATATTAAGAAATATGATTTATTTATATTTGGTGGTATAGTTGATATTGATCTAAAATGGCAATATGCAACACATTATTTATTTAAAGATATAGATTTTCCACATAAAAGAATTGAAATAAATAATTCTATAAAGAATGTACCTGATAGAATAAATATATTGATAAAGATTATATTAGATTCTTACTACTTAAATATACCATTAGAAAAAGCAGTAGTAAATAATATGCCAAAAAAATTTAGATACTAGAAATAATTAAACCACCCTTCTAACTCTTTATATATTGATCGAGGATTCTTACTTAGATAATCTCTAATATTTTTCCTTCCTTTTTCAATATATTTAGGATTTAATATTTCTCTAATATTATTTATATCTTTCTCTGAAAATCCTGAATATACTATATCTCTTGTTTTTTCATATTTTTCATATTCTTCTAAATCATATATATCTTTATCTTTATATCTAATAAATTTACTTAAAAAAGAAAATAATAAACAATTTTCTATATATTTCATAACTTCTATCGAACTTTTATTTACTATTATATTTCCCCCTGTGGATATCACAAAGTATACTTGATTTTCTAGCTCAATATAATAATATAAACCATATTGATTTGGTATCTTTATATTTTTATCTCTTATATAATAACCAAAAACATTATTTGGCAATATTTTATATCCTGAAATGTTTTTTATTATTTTATCTAATTGAATTAATGTATCTTCAGGTTTTTCACATACTAAATCAATAATATTACTTACATCTTTATCTTTTAAATCCAAATATTTTGCTATTGCTAAATTACCAATAAGATTACACCCTTCCCACTTGATTTCATTTAAATTAGCATAGCCATCTAATTTTTGATAAGGAATCCTAAACCTGTCTAACTCTAAAAATTGATATTTACCTTTTTTTAATATTTTAGCTAATGATTCAAAATTTTTTTCATAACTTTTTAATTGATCGATATTTATTTGATTTGCTTTATATATTAGATCATCAAGCTCCTCATTAAATATAACAGTCATAATAATCTATAATATTAAAAGATAAAAATATTAGCCCCGCGGGGATTCGAACCCCGGTCGCAGGGACCAGAGCCCTGTATCCTAGGCCACTAGAAGACGGGGCTATGATATATAATATAAAAAATATTCTTTTATGAATAAAATATTTAAAACCGCAAATTTATATAAGGGTTCTTATTTTATCTTTAATAGAAAAGTAAAGAGTTGGTATAAATTTGAAGCTATATAAAGATTTTTAAAATTGAAAGCTTATTAATGATATAGAATGAACAATGAATATAAAAAGATATCAATAAAAGATGTCCAAAGATTATTAATGACAATTAAATTAGAAAAAAACAATAAATACCTAGATAAGATAGAGAATTTTTCAGAGGAATTATCTTCGATAATTAATAGCAAACTGTTATATAAAAAGATTTATTATTTCCCGGGTGATTTTGAAGGTAATAAAGATATAACATATACTGCTATATTAAGTACCTCACATATAATAATAAGTTCATATACAGAAGAGGATGGTATATATCTGGATATAGATGCAGGATGGTGTAGTAGAGAAAGACTAAGGATCACTAAGTTAAAAGAGATATTATCTAGAAATTTTAAAAGTTTCCAAATAATAAATATAAAATACCTTGATTATGATTATAATGAAGAAGGCTTTCTCGACTGATTCTATGATGATTGCCGAGTAAACAGACATTTATAAAATATAAATTAATTATATTATTATGAATGATCAAAATGTAAAATGGACAATTCATAACGAAAATACTGAAAAACAATTAGAAAAATCCGGATATGGTGTTTATAATCATTCTGCCGTAGAGATATGCCATTGGACAAAAGAAGCAATAGTAAATGGAAGAGGGTGCTATAAAAGAAAATTTTATAATATAGATACAGCCGGGTGCATGGAGATGACTCAGTCGGTAATGTGGTGTACAAATAGATGTACATTTTGTTGGAGACCAAATAAAAAATTTGAGCCCTATCATGATATTTTACCTGAAAATAGTGTAGATTCTCCTGAAGAAACTATAGAAAATCTAAGAAAATTAAGAAAGAATCTATTGATCGGATTTTATGGAAATCCAAAAGCTAACAAAAAGCTACTAGATAAATTTATTGATAAGCCTACTCATGTAACCTTCTCGCTATCTGGTGAACCTTTATTATACCCAAAGGTTGCAGAAAGTATATTATATATTAAAAAGAATTGGCCATGGATAAAGTCTATATTTATTGTAACATCTGGAGAGGTACCCGAAGCATTAGAAAAATTAATATCCATGAATGCATACCCTACACAATTATATATATCATTTACAGGATCAAATCCAGATATGTATAGAAAGATATCTGTACCAATATATAAAGATTATTGGGATAGATATCTAAGATCTTTAGAAATTGCTTCGAATATGAAAACTAGAAGAGTAGCAAGGTATACAATATTAAAAGGTATTAATGACGATAAAAAATACTATCCAGAATGGGCAAAATTATTAGAGTTATATAATCCACATTTTATAGAATTAAAGGGATATTCATTACTAGGATATTCTAGAGAAAGATTAAAGATGGAAAATGTTCCAAAACTAAATGAACTAATAGATTTTGCTGAAGGATTAGTAGAATATTTACCTGGATATGAGATATATGATAAAGATAAAGATTCTAGGATCGTATTAATAAAGAATAGAAGAAAAGGAATGGATATAGATCCTATTATAAAATCGGTAGAACCAAATATATAGCTATTTTAATCTTATTGGATGAGTTAATCTTCCAAACTTTTTAACAGTTGCCCAGTAAGGACCATATTCCTTTTCCCTTCTTTCTTTTATTTTTTTAATTTTAGCATAATATCTCTTAAAGACCATAAAAAATAGATTCCTAAAAAAACTTAAAAATAATTATAGTAAAAAGAAGAAACCTAAAGATATAAATACCAATATTATACTATGATAAATTCCTGACTGTATTTTTCCTTTTGATATTTTTCCTATTACCAATCCGGTAAATATAGCATTTATTAATAGTAATATAAATGATATAAATCTATATGTACTTATCACCTGCTGATATCCGGACTTTGTTAAGAATAAAGATGAAGATTCTAAGTTTAATACCAAAAAATATATAATAGCTAAAGATAGCAATACTCCAAAAAATAAACCATAATAAGTATAAGTGGTAATTTTTAATTGAGATAATCTATCTTTTCTTATAGTAGATAGATTTCTTATACTATCGGATAATGTATCTAATAGATTACTTAAATCTCCTCCATTTTTCATAACTTCATTTATGTTCAATAAAACTTCAGATATCTCTTTATTCTTAATTTTATTACTAACATCATTTAAAGCTTCATAGAATGTATTTCCATATTTCATTTGAGATACTATATATTTTATTATATTATCTAATTTCTTTCCATAAGAATTATTTAGTAAATTATATAAAGCAATAGGAAGTGGCTGACCAATCTTTAAATAATAAGAAAGGTCCCTTAAAAATAAAGGAAAATTATTTTCCATTTCTTCATCTTCCAAATATATAAATAAGTACTTAACAAAGTATATTAAATATAATAAAGTTATAATACCTATTTTAAAAAATATGTTTATTTTAAATGGTAAAAAAATCAATAATATAGAAAAAATAGATACAGATACTATATATATTAATTCCTTTTTATTCATTTATTATATTTGTACATCGAATCTAATAAAATTTTCTTTTCTGTTCTTAGGACTACCTCTCTTACTAATTCTATTGCATCTACATTTACAGATATAGAATCTATGCCAAATCTAACTAATTTTTCTGCGTAATCGGGCCTTGAACCTGCTTGTCCGCATAAAGATGTATATACATTATATTTTTTACATATACTTATTACCCTAGATACTAATTCTAATACTGCTGGATGTCCTTCATCCATCAATTTTTGCACTAATTCATTATTTCTATCTACTCCCAAAGTTAATTGAGTCAAATCATTTGTTCCAAATGATATGAAATCAATACCTGCGTTCTTTATTATATCTTCTATAGTTAATGCGCCTGCAGGTGTTTCTACCATAATTCCGACCTTTACATCCTTGCCCGGAATTAATCCCTCTTCTTTGATAATTTGCTTTGCTCTATATACCTCTTCCCAAGATATTACAAATGGTAACATAATCCATAAGTTATTAAATCCTTTTTCTTTTATTAATTTTTTAAATGCTCTTATTTCTGCTCTAAATATAGCATCCTGATCTAAATCTCTTCTTATGCCGTGCCAACCTATCATTGGATTTGCTTCTATAGGCTCTTTCTCTCCGCCTTCCAAATTCTTATATTCATCAGTTCTCATATCTAAAGTTCTGACAATAACAGTTTTTGGATATATAATTCTTAATATTTCTTCTAATCTTTCTTCGATCATATTTGTAAATTCATCAAGTCTATTATTATCTAAATACCATCTTGGATGCTTCCTATTTCTTAAAACAAGAAATTCCATTCTTAATAAACCAATACCATCTACAATATCCTTTACCTTACTTATAGTTTCTGGATAATCTGCTATAGCCATTATTTTTGTAGCAGAGATCTCTATAGGAGTAGATTTTACTACATTCTTTGCTATTTCTTTTTTTGTAAGATCTAAATTTATTTTTCCTTCATATACAACACCATGTGTACCATCTACAGTAACTATATCACCATCCTTTAATAATTCAGTAGCCTTTTGAGTACCCACCACCGCAGGTTTTCCTAATTCTCTTGAAACTATTGCTGCATGAGAAAGATGTCCACCCTCATCAGTTATTATACCAGATGCCTTTGCCATTAATGGCTCATAATCTGGATTGGTCATCTTAGTTACTAAAATGTCACCTACCTCAAATTTATTAAATTCGTCCATAGATCTTATTATCTTTACTTTACCAGTACCAATTCCAGGGGATGCTGCAATTCCCTTTAATAATATTTTCTGATCTATATTTATATTATCTTTTACTTTATTATTTATTGTCGTTATAGCTCTTGTCTGAACAATATATATATTATCATCTATTGCAAATTCAATATCCTGTGGCCTTCCATAATGCTGCTCTAATGCTTTTCCATACTCTGCTAATCTTCTTATTTCATCATCCGATAAACATCTTGTATTTTGCAAATCCTGAGAAACATTTATATTTTTAGTTAAAGAATCCGGATCATATACTGTCATAATTTTCTTCTGATTTATTTTTACATTTAATATTTGTAATGTATTCTTATCTACAATATATTCATCTGGTATGACTTCTCCAGATACTATCGCTTCACCCAACCCCCATGAAGCTTCTATTATAATTTTTGATATATCATTATTTACTGGTTCTGCAGTAAACATAACACCAGATTTCTTGGAAAATATTTGTTTCTGTATTACAACTGCTAATGCGACTTTATCATTGCTAAAATTCATTATTGATCTATAATTAATAGCTCTTGCAGTCCATAATGAAGCCCAACATTTTTTAACACTATCTAACAGTGCATTTTCTCCTTTTACATTTAGATATGTAGCCTGTTCACCGGCAAAAGATGCATTTGGCATATCTTCAGCTGTAGCGGAAGATCTTACTGCTACATAAGTATTATCTTCATTAAATATTTTGGATAATTCTTTATAATTGTTTAATATTTCATTCTTTAGATCTTCTGAAATATTTCCATGAATAAAAAGGTCCTGTATATCATTAGATGCTTTTCTTAATTGAGCAGGATTATTTATATCTATTTTTGATAGTATTTCCTTTATTTTATTGTATATATTGTTATCATTTACAAATTTCCAATATGCATCTACTGTCAATACAAAGCCTGGCGGGACTGGCATATTTAATTTTGACATCTCTCCTAAATTAGCTCCTTTTCCACCTACTATATTTACATCATCTTTTGAAATATCTTTAAACCACTTTACGTATACCATATAAAAATAAAGAATCTTAGCTTTTATAAAAGAAACTACTCTCCTGATAGTAATAACTTTAATTTGTTAATTCTAATATCTCTTTCTTTTTTTGATTATTTTCTTCTTCATCGTTATATTCTTTAATAAATCCTTCTATTATATCTTTATATTTATCTGCCAAATTTTCTGGATCTACTTCTTTCTTTAAATAATTAATAGTTTCCTTATCTATATATTTATCGTATTTTCCATCTTTTATATCCTTAATTATATCTTTTATTTTATTATATAATTCTTGTTTATCTTTAAATCCCAATTCTTCTTTTAAATATCCAAATTCTCTAAATTCTTCAAGAGCTTCTACATTTCTATATATTACTGGTAAATATCCAAGTACTAAAGCTTCTAACGTAGATAATCCATAAGATTCCATATATGTAGGATTTATATACATCGCCTTCTTTGAATTGCCTAATGCTTTTAATAAACCTATATAATATAATACATAATTATGAACAGAGCTACCGAAATCTTTTCCATAAATATGAATTTCTGCATTATGATGATTCTTTTTTATTTCTCTTAAAATTTCATGATCTTTAGAATCTTTTTTTAATCCATCAGATATTATAATTAATCCTATATCCATTTTATCTCTTAATAATCTTTCATACGCCTCTACAAGATCCTTAAAACCTCTTTCATAACTTGTTCTTCCTACATATAATAACCATATCTTATTACTATTTCCATATATATTGCTATAATAATCTTTAAAAGATTTTATTTCATCTTTATATATCTTTTCCAAAGATACCATATATAAAGGTTCATGAAGTATAGTAAATTTATTTATTTTTATTTTATCTTGATATTCTGAATCCTTAAAGAATGTATTTATATGATAAATAAGATCTTTTACTTCAGAATACATGCTCCAAGATGGAAATATTGATAAACCATCCTTGGCTCTTAAAAGAGAGTTTATATAATACATCATTCCTAATCTTATCCAATCATATTTTTTTCTAAATCGTAAAATCCTCTTATCATCTGTATTAGAGATATATAGTTCATCCAATAAGTCAAATAAATCTTTTATTAGCTCTTTATCCGTTCTTCCTTTTTTCAATCTTTTTTCAAATAGATTATATATCCTTTCTACATGTTTTGCTGGTAAATTCATTCTATTATTTTCTATTTCATTCTTAAAGGCCAATAAAATATCTGCAACATAATCGCTATGGAAAACATAAGCAAAATTTTGCTTATATAATTCATTTATCTTTGCTGAGAATTCTTCATTAAAGAGATTAAGACTCATGTTCGCATATAATTTTGGATATTCATTTATTATAGTATCCAGATTTACTCTTTTGGAATTTTTATCCTTAATATATTCAGAATTATAAAAATAATAAACAATATCTATCAATTTTCTTTCTTTATACTTGTTATACAAATCCTGAAAATTTAATTTATATAATTCTTTTATCTCATTATCATCCTTTATTCTTAGTCCTAATGAATATAAATTTATACTAATTTTATCTTTTAATTTTTCATAAACATTTAATAAAGATAATAAAAGTCCAATACTATATGTTTTTGTTCCGCCGGTCCATCTATTATCCAAAATAACATCGATAGGAATTCTACTATCTTCAATATCTTTATCAGTAACAATTTCATCATTTTTTAATTTTCTTAATTGTTTAGTTACTACCATATTATAATTATACCAATAGAAACATTTATAAATAATCTTTTAGTGCTTCTTTTAAAAAAATTATGAAACTACATATGGGCTTGGTGGCTGATCTTTAGATGCTGGATTTTGTTGATGTGTTGATTGAGTTGGATTATTAAGAGCTTGACTAGCTGGCGAATAGTTAGATTTTGCTAATTGACTTAAATAATCTTTATCACCTGCTACCCCTAGATTCATTAAATATTCTGCAAGCTTTTCTAATCCGATCATTTCTTTTATAGCTAATAGATTAGTTCCTACTTTTTGTACATAAGCATTTATTAAAGAAGAATATGCTCTTGATAACTCATTATAGCTTATATCTCCTTGTTTTCCTTCATTTATTATCTTATTATACGCATTATTAATAAGTTCATATCTTAAAGCATATAAAGAGTTTAAGTATTCCCTAGCTCCTGCTTCAAAATCTTCTTTAGTTTTAAATCCTAACTCCTTTCCAAAGATTCTATATAATTGTTCTATATCTCTATCATATTCTCCTCTTTTAGTGCTAAATTTAGGTTGAGAATCTCTATTATTTACAAGCAATCCTGCATAGAATAATGCTAAACCAAATTTATTGGTATTATTCATAGTACCTACTAATTTTGATAATAAGTAATCTGCAGGCGCTTCACCCAATCCAATATAGTATGGATTAAACTCTTTTTTCATAAATTCTTTATCATAGCCTTTCTCTCTTCCTAATAATTTTTCCAATTCAGATTTTTTTTCTTTTAATACCATGAATTGCGTATCTAGATCCCCTTTTCCCAAATCTTTTGTATGATTTAGTATATAATCTATTGCTAATTTTTCAGAATCGGGATTGACAGGTATATTTACAGACATATAGTATTATTCCACTTAAAACTTATAAACCTTTCTATACTTTTTACCAAAAGTAAATAAAAAATTATTTCTTTAATAAAGTATCTAAAGCCTTTATCAATTCATCTAACAATTGTTTACTTTCACCAGGTTCAACAATTGCTGCTGCTGCAGCTTGAGTATGTAAACCGCAAGCTTGTCCTAATTTTTCTTTAGATGAAACATAAACATATCTAACACCTTTCTCTTCAGATAGTTCTGGTAAATGCATTACTATATCTGCTGGATCTACATCTAAAGCTATTGCTACCAATTTTGCCTGCCCTCTATCTACTGCTTTTGTAACTTCATTAGTTCCTTTCTTTAATTTTCCTGTTGATTTTGCCTTTTCAAATGCCTCATATACTTTTGCTTCATAGTTCTGTATAAATGTATTTAATACATCTTCTGACCATTTTACGTATGGAGCTGTCATCATGATCTCATCATCTATCTAAAAAAAATATTTTATGAAAAGGTTTAAAAAACAATAAAAGATATTTTACATCCCCTCTTCCATAGAATCGTCAAAAGATTCTTCAGAAGATTGAGAAGAAGCTTCTTGTGAAGAGGATGCTTCCCCTGAAGGTTCAGCTACTATATAACTAGGACCTACTTTTACAACCTTAACATTTCCCTTCCATCCAACTGTAACATTCTTCACAAAACAAGCTATACCTTTCACCCTAGCAAATCCATCTCCTCTTTGCGTCAAACTCTTTATTTCTACCTCATAGATCTCTCCTACTTTTATGCCTCTAACTACCATTGAATTATTATTATATAACTAATATATAAGTTTATTTATTCAATATTTTTTTACCCGTTTCAACAATACTGTTTGTCTCATTAAATAATTCATTTAATATTTTCATATAATCCTCTCTACCTTCAGATATTCTATCCATAATATCTTCTAGATCTCTTGTTCTTTTCTCAGAAACAAAATCATGAAAATATTTTTCAAGAAACAAATATACTTCAATTCCCAATTTAGTTGGTATCAGATTATTACTCTTATCAATTACATATCCCCTACCCATTACTTTTTTTATTATAGTTGCATAAGTCGATGGCCTACCTATATCTTTTTCTTTCATTAGATTTATAATATCAGCTTGAGAAAATAATCTTAATTTAGGTACTTTCTTACCATATATATCCTTTATTTTTAGATTATTTTGTATAGGATTAATTTTTAAAACATTTATTCTAAATGGATAAACTAAGTTCCATCCATCTTCTTTTACATCTTTTATACCAGATAGTTCTATTTCTTTTTCTATATATGGTATCCTTATTTTTTGAATATATTTGTTTACTATTGTATACTTCATCTGCGATTGTATAAATCTAGCAAATATTAGATCATAGACTATATAATGTCTTCTAGTCATATTAATATATATTTCTATATCTCCATTTTCTATTGATTCTTTTAGTTTTTGAGAATCCAGTGGTTTTGTTGGTCTTATCGCCTCATGAGCACCACCTTCTCCCCATGATCTAGGATAAAAATATTTTTCTCCAAATTTTTGGTTTATATATTCCTTTGCTAAGGAAATACCAAAAGAAGATATCCTTGTAGAATCTGTTCTATGATATGTAATTAAAGAGGATTCAAATAATTCCTGTAATATTTGCATTATTTTATCTGCCCCAATTTTTAACAAATTATTAGCATCTTGCAATATAGTACTTGTAATATACGGTGGTAAAGGTTCTAATTTTTCCTCATATTCTTTATAATCTATTATATATATATTATTATCTTTTAATTCTTTTATTGCCTTATTTACCTCCTTTCTTGTCTTAAAATCAGTATCAATATATAATTTTCTATCATTTTCTAATGTTATATCCAATATATAGACTTTTGATTTATTCCTTTCATTAAATCTATTTATTATCCATCCTAATATCGGTGTTTGGACTCTACCAGCTGATAACCACAATTTATTATAATAATTTTGAACTATACTAGATAAACTAAATCCAATCCATCTATCCTCTATCCTCCTAACAATCTGAGATTTGACTAAATTTAAATTTATATCCCTTAGGTTATTTATTGCATTTATTATAGAATTTTTTGTAACTTCATGAAATTCCGCCCTCTTTATATTATTATTATAAGGATTTAAGACCAAAAATAATGAATAAGCAATCATTTCCCCCTCTGTATCTGGATCTGTACCAATTACTATCTGATCAACTTCTTGAGCCAATTCCTGTAAAGCCTTTATCCTATTTATAGAATCATCTATATTACTAGAACCACAATATGGACATTTTCCATCTTTATACTCCGTAAACTGATTATTACATTCTAAACACCTTTTAATTGTTGTATAGTATGGTATCAACAATTTTTCATTTTTTTCTATACCAAATAACCCAATATTCTCCGTAGTTAATTCCAATATATGGCCTCTAGATGCTGTAATTATTAAATGAAGATTACCTAAAGAAATTTCATACACAGGTATACCATTTAAATTTCTTATTGATGGTCTACCAAAAAATGATGCTATCGTCCTAGCCTTATTAGGCGATTCAACAATAAATAAAATTACCTTCATTAATTCATCTTTTTTGACCTCTATCCTTCCTTCTTTTATATCTCTTATTAATCTTCTCTCATCTTCTATTTCTTTCCTTATTTTATCTAGATCTATTTCTGATAGATCTTTTAAAAAATACATTATATCTGTGCCAAAGACACAGAAATAATTTCTGAATTTCCAACCCCCTCTATAGAATTAATATTATTTAATAATTCTTCTTCGCTAAATTCTTTATCTGGATATAAAAATTTAATCATTAGTACATTTAGTCCAAAAGCAACTGGTTGTTTTTCATAGGATAAAAAATTGCCTCCAAATTCTTTAATTTTGTCCTTTATTGCTTCATTTAATTTATCTAAATCTAAATCTATATCATTTGGAGATACCTTTAATGTTATAACAACATATCTATCCATTTTAAGGTCCTATAAATCCACATTTAGAGCATTGCCACTCTAAGCCTAATAGTTTTTCCCTATTACTTCTAATTATAGTTTCTTCTCCACATTTTGGACATGGAAATTTAATTATAGTATCTCCTACAATAATTTTCCTTAGATTATTTGTCTTTTTTATATCATCTATATCCATAAAGATCTAATATATGCAAATAATTTAAATTTTTTTAAATTCTAGAAGCAATAATTTTTTATTGTTATTATATATATAGTAGCTTCGTATATATTCTATATTATATTTTTTTATATAATCTATTATATTTTTTATTATTTGATCATAATTATTTATATTATTATATAGCAAAATATATAATTTTCCACCTTTTCTTAATAAATAATCTGATTGGAAAAATATATATTTTTCTTTTTTAGATAATTCATATCTATTCTTAATTTTAAACACAAATATTCTATCTATGGATTCGCTTTTAAATTTTTGATCTAACCACTCTATATTGATCCTTCTAAATATAGTTATATCATCGACTAATGCTTTTTCTGAATTTTTTTCTATTTTGTACAATAAATTCGGATCTTTATGGACACAATATATTTTTTTATCTACTTTATTGTATATCTGAAAATCAATAGTATATTTTATATCTTTCATTTTCCAAAAGATTACAGGAATATTTTTCAATAATATCCCTTCTTCAATCGAAAAAGAACCGTCATCCATCAGATTTAATATATTTTTTGCTTCATATATTCTAGATAAATATAATATTTTTGACACTAATGTAGATTTCAATCTATTTATATTAAAAATATTATAATTTCTATTTGATAAGTTTATTCTGATCCTTTCAGATCCGCCTAATTTGTATATATTGTCTAAAGTTCTAGAATAATACATTAATCTTATTATATCTTCTTCCTCTAAATCCAATAATATATTTATCTTATTATTTATAATATTTATATCATAATTTATATCTTTATTTAATATATTTTTTATCTCATATAATATATATTCTTCTAAACCAATATCGGATTCACATATTACATTATAATTTTTTTCCATAAAATATAATCTATATGATATATAGTTATATAATATATTATATATTATATAGTATATTATTTTTTTCATTATATATAATAGTCTATATAAATTCTAGAAGAATAAAAGAAGATATAAACAAGTATCAAAAATACCTAATTATTTTATCAATATCTACATATATAATTGTAATAATATATTCTATATATAAAAATAATTATGACTATATTGGATTTATAATAATATTCATTTTATTTTTACTAAACTTAAAATATAAAAACTTATATTTAAATATCCCATTAATATTGATTCTTTATAACATATTAAATTATAATTATCTAAACTATATAAATACCCCAATAATAATATTAAATATTATATTTACAATAATGATATATTCAAATTATAAAGCCAAAAATAGTATATAATTTTATGGACATAGAAGAAGCAATAATCAAGAGGAGAAGTTTTAGAGATTATTCAACTGATGATATACCATATGATGACATACTTGATATAATTAAAAAAGGCACCTTAGCGCCAATAGCTGGGAATCTTGACCATTATAAATTTATAATAATAAAAAATCCAGAGACAATAGAAAAGATTTCGTCTGCAGCTAAACAAGAATTTATAAAAAAGGCAAATACATTGATTGTAATAATATCAAATGATCAAAAAATGATATCTTTTTATGGAAATAAAGGAAAAGAATATGCTCTACAAGATACTGCAGCAACAGCAGAAAATATTATCTTGTATGCATTGAATAAAAATGTTGGAACGTGCTGGATTGGAAATTTCGATGAAGCTAAGATAAAGGAAATATTACAGATACCAAAAGAGTATAATGTACACATAATTATAACTATGGGTTATATAAATAATACACCAAAAGAAACACCTAGAAAAAATTTAAATGAAATTGTATATTTTGAAAAATATGGAAATTCCTTATATAAACCACAATATTACCCATTAATGAGCAATATAAAAAATATAATTAATTATCTTAAGAATGTATTTGAAAAACAATAGCTATATTAACTTTTTATCAATTAAAGCTTTTTGACCTGTAGGCAAGCTTGGGACTATGGTTTGTATTAATTGATCCAAGAATTTTGCTAATGCTGGAGCGTATAACCAAACAGCTACATCCATAGAGGACATAATCTCTTTTTCGTCAAATAACATCATCATCACTTCTTCAGAATCTATAGTAACTATTCTACCTCTAAAATCTGCTGCATCATATATTTCTACATAATTTAACAATTCTTGAACATACTTTGCATTTTCATCCTTTATTGGAGTTATAATTCTAACAGTAACATTCCTTTCTTTTAATTCCATAAATACAGGTTTTAGTACTATTGCATCTCTAACAAAACTTAATTCTGTAGTAACTATATTTACTTGTTTTTCTGCTTCCTTTAACATAGTTTCTAAATGACTTATGATATTTTGTTGTCCCCTCAAAGCTCCTGATTTTTCTGAGATGTCTATTGAAGCAGCACCTGACTTGTGTATAGAATCTAATTCACCTACTAATGGAGAATCCTTTAATTTCTCTAACTCTGACACTTTCCTATTTACAACTTCTTCATATCTCTTTCTTACCCTCTCAACAACCTCACTTGGAGGTATTGCTAAGTATTTGATTGGCTTCCCAAGCTTCATAACAACAAAACCTTTTTTTTCTAAAGACTCTAGAACGTCATATGCTCTAGATCTTGGTATATCTGCCAAATCTGCTAATTCACCAGCAGTTGCAACACCCTTTGATAGTAATGCTAACCATATCCTGGCTTCATATGTATTCAAATTAAAAGAAGATTTTACTTTATTCACTAACTCATCATTTACAATCATATAATATATATAGATAACAAAGGGTTTAAAAACTATCCTTATGATTTTTGATTCCTATATAGATCGTATAATCTATTTATATCATCTATATCCTCTATAGACTTATCTGGCCTTAGTCTGACGAATCTTGGAAATCTTAAGGCAAATCCAGATGAATATTTAGGACTTTTCTGTATTTCGTCATACAATACCTCTATTACAATTTTTGGAATTATTTTTACCATTTTTCCATCTTCTTCCCTAATCAATGGTTTTAAAATTTTAGTCATATCCTCAAATGTTATATCATCTTCCGATTCTTTCTTTTCCTTTAAACCACTACTAACCTCTCCAACTTCTAATAATTTGCCTGTCTCTCTATCTAATATAGATATTATATATGATGTTAACCAGCCACCTCTCTTTCCTTCCCCCCATTCTGCACCAGTTATAACAACATCAATTGATTCCTTTACAGGCTTTAATTTTACCATATACCCAACCCTTCTGCCCGGCTGATATTTTGCATCTAATTTTTTAAACATTATACCTTCTAAACCATTTCTTATAGCATCATTGAAAAAATTATTTGCTTCTTCTTCTGAATCTGTTATCTTACCTTCGGATACCGATATCTTATTCTCATCTTCCTTTACTATAGATTTTAATAAATCTCTTCTTTCCTTAAAAGGCACATTTAGTAAGGAATTATCATAATAGATTATATCAAATAATCTAACGACAACTGGTATCTCCTTTACCATTTTTTCTATATTATATTTTCTTCTAATTCTTTGTGAGATCTTTTGGAATGGCAGATATTTTCTATCATGATATCCTACAATTTCTCCTTCGACCAAGAAATCCTTATCCATCGGTAAACATTCTTTAATAAATTCTATAACATCTGGAAATTGATCTGTAACATTTTCTAATCTTCTAGTCCATAAAGATATTTCATTACCCTTTTTATGTATTTGTACTCTAAATCCATCATATTTATATTCAATCATCGCAGGTCTCCCAACAACATCAAATGCTTCTTTAGCACTATCTGCTTTTATAGCCAACATAACCTTTATTGGCCTACCCAATATTGGAGAGATATTGTATATAGCTTCACTTCCTTTTTCCAATATTAACTTTACTACTTCTCCGAAATCATTTAATATAAAATATGCTTTTTCAATATCTTCTGATCTAAAATTAAAGGCTTTAGCTATAGAATCTATTATTATTCCTTCTCCTACTCCGATCTTCAAATCTTCTAAGGATAATCTTGCAATATATCTGGCTTCTAATGGAGTAGAAGATACAAATAAATTTGCTAGGTATCTTATTTTTTTATCTTGAGCGCCCTCTCCCCCTAATAAACCTATTGATCTAAATGTATCATATACATCTTTTATAGATAGCTTTTTAGTAAATATTGATCTTTGTTTCTTTTCTAAAACTAATTTTTCCGCAACTAAACCCATATCACCTGTTTTAACAAATAAATTTTCAATGTACTGTTTATCATATCCTGTAGCTATAGATAATGCCTTTATGGTTAATTTTTCAGCAATCTCAGTATCTTTATCCTCCCATGGATAAAATATGTTCCCTCCTATTAACATAAATGTTTCTTTTATGGAATCTTTATCTATTTCCAATATAAACTTTGATAAAATATCTACTTTTACCAACCTTTCAGACTTATCTTCTAAATTTTTAAAAACATTAGCTAATCTTTCAAATTCCATAAAAATTATATATAAAAATAAAAAATAAAAGTTTCTATATATTTAAAATATCTATTCCTAAATTAGAATCTTTAACCAACCTCCCAGTATCCCACTCTTCTTTCCATTTCGACAATATATATGGACTTCTTACACCAGATATAATTATTGTAGCTTTTATCTTTCCTTTCATATTTTCATCCATTCTTGCACCTAGTATTGTCAAAGAATCTTCACCTAAATATTTCTTTACATGCTCCGCTACTTCATTTACTTCTTTTAAAGTCATGTCTGGACCTCCAGTTACATGTACTAATGCACCTGTAGCACCTTCATATGACACATCTAATAATGGTAATTCCAATGCTCTCTTTGCTGCTTCTTCAGCTCTCTTTTCACCATCTGCTACACCTATACCTACAATAGATGCACCACCACCTATGCCCAATACAGTCTTTACATCAGCGAAGTCCAAATTAATATAAGATGGAACTGCAATAGTTTCTACTAAACCTTTTATCATTTGACCTACTATGTTATTTGCATATCCAAAAGCCTGTGATACTGGCAGATTTCCTGCATATTGCAATATTTTATTGTTATCTATCAATATTACATTATCTGCATATTTTCTTAACTGTGCTAGACCTTCTTCTGCTTTTTCTCTTCTAACTCCACCTTCAGATGAAAATGGTAGTGTTGCTACTGCTACTATTAATGGCACTCCTGCTTCCTTAGCAATTTGTGCGACAACAGGAGCGGAACCTGTTCCTGTTCCTCCACCTAAACCCAATGTAATCCATACCATATCTGCTCCTTCTAATAATTTTCTTAGATCACCCTGGGATGCTCTTGCTGCTTCTGTTCCTTTAGATGGTAAACCACCTGCACCTAATCCCCTAGTTACATCCTTACCCAATAATACTTTTTTATGAGCTTTTACTGATTTTAAATGAGCATAATCCGTATTTGCAGCTATTACTTCTGCACCTTTTATATCCATCTTATATAACCAATCTGCTATATTTGAACCTGCTCCTCCTGTACCTACTATTTTTATTGTTGGTATCAATTTAAACTCCTCGCCTTCTTGTACTCCTATTATTTCTACGTCATCTTCTTTATTAGTATAAAGGTCTGCCATAGTAATATATAAAATTTACTATATTAAAAATATTTTCATTATAAAAAAATCCTTTAAGAATATTTAATAGAATTTTCTGAATTATATAGATAATTTTTAACGTAAAATCAATTCTAATTATATATAGATAATGACAAATAATATCAAAAATAAATAACATATTAAAGTGTTAAGATAAACATAAAAAGAAATGTTTATAAATAATACTTTATAATCATCGTATAGTAATAAATTTATTGATAAATATAAAAAATTATTTTTATAAATCTTTCTATTAATATTACTATTATGAAATCAGAAATGTCTATGAGTATTGGATTGTTAATACCATTTTTATTATTAGCTTCCACTATGTATATAACAACAAGTTCATTAGTAAATAATATACAAAATATGGATTCTGGTATAATAGCATATGCAAATTGTGCACAAAATATGATGAATTATGCATTTATTGGACAAGTATATAACTACACGGCATGTTATGAACAAGAGATAAATCAAACACAATTAAACTGTTCGTATAATAGTACAGATGTTATATGCAATCTTAATGGAACTACATATTTATATCCATTAAAATAAAAATTTTTTTCTTATTATTTTTTAGATGAGATATGTTAATATAAAGACAAAAGATAATAAATTAAGATCAGGATATATAATAAATGAAACCTCCGATTTTATAATAATAAAATTGAAAAATGGTTATAATATAGGTATTTACAAAGAAGATATAATAGATATAGAACAAAAAGAGATATATGATACGAAAAAAGAAGAAATAAGAAATATAATCTCAAAAAATAATAAAAAAATCTCAATAATAGCAACAGGTGGTACAATATTATCAAAAATTGACTATAGAACTGGAGGAGTACATATGCTAACAAATCCAGAAGAATTGATAGATTTAGTCCCAGATCTATTAAATTATACAGAAATAAAAAATATAGAAATCCCTTTTTCTATAGCTTCAGAGGATATGTTACCAGATAACTGGATTGAGATCGGAAAGAAAGCAGTAAATTTACTAAAAGATAATGAAAATAATGGTATAACAGTACTACATGGTACAGATACTATGCACTATACATCTGCTGCACTTTCCTTCATTATAAAAAATCTAAATAAACCTATAGCCTTAACTGGATCCCAGAGATCATCAGATAGACCTTCTTCAGATGCTTTTTTCAATTTATTATCTTCTGCTATATATAATAATTCCGATATTGCAGAAGTTTCAGTTGTTATGCATGGGAGCTCTTCAGATAAATTTGCATATGCCCACAGAGGTACAAAAGTTAGAAAAATGCATACTGAGAGAAGAGATGCATTTCAATCAATAAATGATTTACCAATAGCAAAGATATATCCTTTAGAAAAAAATATGGAGATAATAAATAACAATTATGTAAAAAGGAATAATAATGACCCATATCTAGATGATAAAATTGAAAAGAAAGTTGCATTAATCAAAGTATATCCAGGTTCTGATCCAGATATTGTAAAATATTATATAGATAAAAATTATAGAGGGATTGTATTAGAAGGAACTGGTTTTGGTCATGTACCAACAAATCCAGTTAAAAAAGAATATTCATGGATAGATAACATAAAAGAAGGAATTAAAAATAATATGGTATTTGTTATAGCCTCACAAACTATATATGGTAGAACGAATCCTTTTGTCTATACCAATGGTAGATTATTATATGATTTAGGTGTTATATATTCTCAAGATATGACACCGGAAGTTTCTCTAGTAAAACTGATGTATAGTTTAGGACATGCAGATAATTATGATGAAGTAAAAAAGATCTTTCTATCGAATATAGCTGGAGAAATAAATGAAAAAAGTCATTATGAATATTTCAATGTACTATAGAACCTTCTTTTATATCTTTATCAACGGTTAATAAAGATACAAAGTTATCGTATTCCGCTGCTAACAACATACCTTGAGATTCTATACCCCTAAAATTCTTATATTGTAAATTTGTCACTATTATTATTTTTTTATTTATTAACTCCTCCTTTTTGTACCAACTTTTTATCCCGGATACAATTGTCCTTATTTCGCCTCCTATATCTACTTTTAATACATATAATTTATCTGCATTTGGATGATCTTGGACTTCTAATATTTTTCCAACTATTAACCTTATTTTTTGTAGATCTTCAATCGTTATTGAATCCATTTAAAACTATTATAAACATTATTTATAAATGGAACCAATAAAGGATTTAAAGATAAAAAAGGACATTAAAGTATCAGAACTATTAGAACAGTTCAAAAATATAGGAGGATTTCAGGCACAAGAACTATATAGAGGTTATGAAGCATTAAAAGATATGTTTAATGATAAAGAAGTTATAAAAATTCTCTCATTCCCAGCAGATATAATATCAACTGGAATTAGAGGGTTAATAAGAGATATAATAAAAAATAAATTATTTGATATTATAATTACTACAACCGGGACATTAGATCATGATATAGCAAGATTAGTAAATGACTACTATATTGGATATTTTGATTCTGATGATATAAAATTAAGGGAGGAGGGTATATTAAGGTTAGGAAATGTATATATACCAGATAATAATTATGGTCTAGCAATAGAAAACATATTAAGACCTATATTAAATGATATTTTTGATGAGTTAAATAAAGATAATAAAAAGAGGATAGGAACCTATGAATTAATATATAAAATTGGTGAAAGATTAGAAAATAACCCTCGAAAAGAAGAAAGTATAGTATATTGGTCCTACAAAAACAAGATACCAATAATAATTCCAGGCATTACAGATGGTGCAGTTGGTACTCAAATATTAATAAATGAATATGACTACCCCGACATACAGATATCTGTATGGGAAGATGAAAAACTTCTAGCATCAAAATTCTTCGGAGATAAAAAAGTAGGTGCATTAATACTTGGTGGAGGTATATCAAAGCATCATACAATCTGGTGGGCCCAATTCTCAGGGGGATTAAAATATGCTGTATATATATCATCTGCGAATGAATTAGATGGTAGTTTATCTGGCGCAAAAACAAAGGAAGCAATAACCTGGAAAAAGATTAAAAAAGATGCAAAGCATGTGAATATATGGAGTGATATAACAATAGCACTACCATTAATAATATCAGATTTTCTATAAATATTTTTTTATGGAGGAAATAAAAATTGAAAAAGAAAAAACAATTTTAATAGTCTGGGACGTAATAAATATATTAGTAAATAGTATATATAATAAAGAAGAGTTTATAAATTCTACAAAAGAAGTGATAGAATTTGCTAGAAAAAACAATATACCTGTAGTATATACAAAGATAAAGCAATATCCGAAGGGATTTGAACCTAAGAATATATCGAATATGAAATGGAAAAGTTCTACATGGAAAGAAGGAGATTTCGATCTATATATAAAACCAGAGGATAATGAATTAATAATAGAAAAAAATACCTGGAGCATATTTGTAGGAACAAATTTTGAATTATTATTAAGAAATAGGAATATAAATAATATAATATTCACTGGTATTGCTACAGAAATAGGAATAGAAACATCTGCAAGACATGCATTTGCACTAGGATTTACACCTATAATAATAGAAGATGCTGTTTCATCATCAAATAAAGAAGGTCATAATAGGTCTATAGAAAACATGAAAAACCTATTTATAACAGTAAAAGCAAAAAATTTAGAAAACATTATAAAATAGTTTTTTATCTGTTTACCCTCTTATCATCATTATATCAGTCGACATCGAAATCTTCATCAAATTTTTATTATTTTTCTATATTTAAATTTTATAGCACCCTCCAATCAATGAAGTAAGTCTGAGTATGAGGCTGGTGATACTGCGGATTATAACCAGTATCCGCGAATATTTCCTTTGTACCAATCATTTAAAATTATAATACTTATTCTCTTTATCCAATTTTTATCCTTTATATTATATTTTTTTCTTAATTTATCATATAAATCCTTAAAATTATTAAATTCAATATTATAATAATCTTTAAATGGACTTTTTCCTATATGTTTATATAAATAAAATACTGCCTTCTCAGGAAATTTAATATTTTCAATTCTTATACTACCTAGTATTGCCATCTTATATTCTTCTCTTGGTAATATTATTCCTGGTGAGTCGATTATATAATATCTTCTCGATAATCGTATCATTTGTAATCCTTTTGTAAATCCTGGCGATGGAGAAGTTAATGACCTTTTTCTACCAGTTAATAAATTGGATATAGATGATTTTCCTGTATTTGGATATCCGAATAAACCAATATATATTTTTTCTTTATTTTTATTTGAGATATCTTTTATCATTTTTCTTAATAATCTACTTCCTCTTCTTGTTTTTGTCGATACATAAACTGTTGGAAACTCATTATTAAATGCATCCACTACTATATCTAAAAAATCTTCTGGAACTAGATCTGATTTATTCAAAACCAATATCAATTTTTTATTAAAGTTTTTTATATATTTTTCAATACTATATAGTCTACAACTTTTAGGAAATCTAGAGTCTAATATTTCCAATAATATATCTGATCTTGAAATAATCTCCATGATTTTTTTATCCATATATATTAAAATTAGCATTACAAATTAAGCCTTTATATTGAAATTATAATATTATATTTATAAATAATAAGGTATATATTATATTATGGCAGCAAGGAAAAAAAAGACTTTAAAGGAACTTATTTTAGAATTATTAAAATCTCCAATGTCTGTAGATGATCTAATAAAGGCCGTGAAATCAAAAAGGCCTAGAACAAGGGTAAGGGTTATAAAGACTTTGGTCACTAGATTAAAGAAGGATAATGTAGTGAAGGATATGAATGGAAAACTACAAGCTTCCTAGGGCCTTTATTTATATATTTTTAATATAATCCATATATAAATCCTAGCATTCCAATTAATTCTCCAGAATACAATATATATCCATACCCTAGAGATCCTAGTATACCTGTAATGATCAATATCAATATTGCAAAAATCGTCGCCAATAATTTTATAGATTTAGATTTTTTCTTAATAAAAGAGTATATTGCAGATCCTAATATTACTACTGAGGCAAATAATTCTAATATTGATGAAATTCCCATGACAGAAGCTAAATTTGGAGATGAATAATTCATAGCTATTCCATTCATTATAATATTAAAATTACTAGCTATTATTAAAAAATACAAAAATATTATTGATAATACAATTGCAATTATCATAAATGTATATTGTAATTTTTTACTATAATATAATATAGAACCATTAGCGATCAAAAGTAATAAAAAAGCAACTAAGAATATATATAATTTTTCAAACAATATATTATAATAATTGATAGAAAATAATATTTGTATTAAACTTATTAAAGAAAATCCTAAAAAGCCTAAAAAATAAAAGAAATACATCTTAGAATTAGTTCTAATATATCTTCTAAGAGATAAATAAACCACACCCAAAGATATTATAAATATTACTATAGTAAATATAGTTATTGACTCCATCATACGGATATATAAAAAATTTATAAAAATATTGGGCCCGTAGTCTAGCGGTAGGATGTCGGCCTGGCTCGCCGGAGATCCCGGGTTCAAATCCCGGCGGGTCCATAAAGAAAAACTTATAATATATAAATTAAAGATATATTTTAGCACTCGTCGTCTAGCGGTAGGATGCGGGCCTTCCAAGCCCGCGGCCCGGGTTCAAATCCCGGCGAGTGCACTTTATAAATGATTATCAGATCTTATATACTGAAATAATCTATTTTTACTTGCCATAGTAAGCAATATTATCTAATAAGCTATATATCTATTGTCTTATTTATTATATTACCAAATAAAACATTTATATTGTATCCGTAGAATATTTTATATAAGAAAGAAGTTATTTATAGATAAATAGCTTAGTATAATCTGGATAGAAACTAAATAATTATATTGATTTCCAAATCTACTTATTATATAATCAATTTTCTTAAATACATATAAATAAGAATTATATTCTGATCTAAAAATATATACATTAGGAAAGATTTTTTTAAACATTTATATATAATATTTTTCTAAATTCTAAAGGTATTAGATTATCTTTCTTATTTTTATCATTTTATACTATAAATATTATTATTTGATCTACATATTAGATAAATATCTTTTATTCTATAAAGTTATAGATTGGTCAAATCCTCTCTATAAACAATAAAATATATTTACTACTAATTATCAATTATTATTACAAATTTTTATAGAATTTTTTATTAATTCTAAATACTTTATATAAATATGGATATAATCGTTGGAAGATCTATTGATGATCTTGAAAAATATAAATATTCTGGATCTATATTTATAGGAAAACAATATATAAAAATGGAAAATGCAACTTCATTATCTAATAATATATATCTAGATGTAAATAATCCACATTTAATATTAATTGCCGGTAAGAGAGGACAAGGTAAAAGTTATACACTAGCATCTATATTCGAAAGCTTAGCTACAATGGAAGAAGATCTATTAAATAATTTCTCAGGCCTCATATTTGATACAATGGGCATATTCTGGACAATGAAATTTCCAAATTATAGAGATGCAGAAGCTTTAGAAAGGTGGGGTTTAAAACCACAAGCAATAAAAAACTCAAGAATTTTAGTTCCAGAAGGTTTATCGGATAAATATAGAGATATAGATATGCCAATAGATGATAGATTCTCTTTAAATCCTTCAGATTTATCTGGTATAGAGTGGGTGCTATCTTTTAATCTAGATCCTTCATCTCAATTATCTTTATATATTCAGAGAATAATTAAAAAAATGCAAGAGAATAATAACAGATATACTATAGAAGATATAATTAATTATATAGAAAAATTAAATATTGACAATAGAATAAAAAATAGTATTATAACCTACTTTGATTCTGCTAATTCTTGGGGCTTATTTTCAGATAAAGGATATACTACCAAAGATCTTTTGAAACCAGGATATATAAATATTCTAGATATATCATTATTTACAGCGATTACAGGAGGATGGTCAATAAAAAATCTCGTAATAGGATTAATTGCAAAAAAAATATTTTATGAAAGACTACTATATAGAAAAAAAGAAGAATTGGATGAAATATATATTTCAAGAGATATGAATAATAGAGAATTTCCATTAGTATGGCTAGCAATAGATGAGGCACACGAATCTATACCAAATGATAGTATAACTCCCGCAACAGAATCATTGATACAGATAATTAGAGAGGGCAGACAACCAGGAATTACATTAGTACTCGCCACCCAACAACCTGGCAAAATGCATACAGATGTAATTACACAAAGTGATATTGTAATATCTCATAGAGTTACAGCGGAAAGAGATTTAAATTCTTTAAATGAAATTATGAAAAATTTTTCCGCCCAGGATATAGACATATATATGAATGAAAATTTACCAAAAAAGAAAGGTGCAGCACTGATATTAGATGACAAATCTGAAAAAATATATGCTATGCAAATCAAACCTAGAATTTCTTGGCATGGCGGAGCAGATCCTACATTAATAAGAAAAAGATTATGGCTAAATCAATAATAAAGATATTGGAAGGAGCTATATCTATAATAATTTTTATATCATTTTTAATATTTTATATACATTTATATTATGCTTATATATATAATAAAATAGAGAACAATCAATTAAACTACGATAATATAGAAATTGATAATGTACTAGATAAAATAAGTCAAAATTATTATATATTATCTATAAATAGTATGATACCAGTATCTATGTATTACCAGTGTCAGGCTAATTCATCAATATACAATAATTTAATAAATGAAAATGCATATGAAGATTTTTGTACAGCCTTTCCTATATTCTATCCTTTAAATATCTCTTTCTTAACCAATTATACGGGTATATTAAACAATACATATGATACTTACCTTGATCCTAACTATGGATTATATTTTTATCTAAATATTAGTAATTTATCTATAGAAAATAATAGTCAATATATAATATTAAATATTTCAAATCCTTCAAATAATGTATTTAATCAAACAATATTCATAACAAACCCGGATTTATTCTACTGGTTACAAAATAATGACAATATAGAACTATATGATATAAATAATAATCAAACCATAAATTTCTGTTACCAAAATGCAGATTTTGTATGCAATATTTCTAATGATCAATCTTTTGGTATATGGGCTAATATTTATATACCTAATAATAATTACACATTACTAAATATATCAATTACAAACAGCTCTTATAGTTTAGACGGTAGTAATATTTTTCCTTTCTATGATCATTTTTATTACTTTAATGAAAATCAATTGAGTAAAAACTGGATAATTAATACGCAAATAGAGGTATATTATAATAACCCCGGAGATATAATATATCCTAATAATTCAGATAGTTTTACCATATCTTCAAAAAAGTATATAAATCCTGGAAATTACCTCGTTATATTTAATGCTTCATCTTCATCAGAGGGCAAAATAACTATTGGTAATTGCAATATAAATATACCAAATAATAATAATAATATTTATTTCTACTATTGTAATTTGACAGAAAATTCGAATATAACAATCTATAATAATGGAAAATTATATATAGACTATATTATATTAATTAATTACAATAATAAATATACTATAAATAACCTATATGAACCAAATATAACAGAAAGTTATAACTTTATAATAGGACCAGATATAAATTACAATTCTAATAATAATCTAATATTAAACCAAAATTATATTGCCAATAATTATATATTATACAATAATAATAGCAATAGTCTAGGATATATTACAGAAATAATCAACAACTATCCCGAGTACTATAATCCTTTATTTTATTATTTATATACTAATAGTAATTTTCCAAATACATATAATATAAATGACTCAGAAGCATTGCTAAGTATATATAATAATTATAATTTATCGATAAATAATGTAATCTTCCCAAATACATATTGGTTTATTATAAATACAAAAAAATATTATAACTCTAACAATATGATATATTGGAATACAAATGAAAATAATTTCGGATTTCAATATGGGCATGCAAATTTTTATAATGAAATATTTTCTTATATTAATTCCTTATTAAATAATTATCTATATTTACCATATGAAAATGGTATAATCTTATATAGTAAAAGCCAAAACTCTACATCTTTATTATTTACAAACTATAACCCATACATAAGATATTACCTATATATACAATATAATCTATTTCTAATAAACTACTATTATCTAATGAATTTAAAGTTATTAAATAATTATTCTTATGAAAATTATTATTTATATTTTTACGATAATCCATATCTAGATATTAATACGGGAGAATATCTATCTTTTTCTACACAGATTCCAATAATAGATATAAATTATATAAAACCAATAAAAGCAATAAACTTAAATAATTTGATACAAGAATCGAGTAATTATAATAATATATATTTCTATATTGAAAATGATAATATAACGATATATAATGGATATATATATAGCGGTAATATAGTAAACAACTACTTATATTCTAATATATATAATGAGTACATATTTTATAATAATACTTTATATAATGATAAGATTATAATATATATAAAATGAGATCTTGGATTATATTAGTAGAACTAGCTTTCTCAGTAATTATATTATCATTATTTTTATTATATAATTATTATTATAAAAATAATAATAATTATATAATAAACTATCAATATTATAATACAATATATCTAAACAATTCGTGTAATAATAATCAACTAATATATGAAATAATAAATATAACAAATAATAATGCAACAATATGTTATTATGGTAATATAGTAAGCTCAGAATATATACATAATCTAGAACCAGTATATGAAATTTTATACCCTGGCCAAAATAATTATAATCCTTATATATTAATAATATTTTCATGAGAAATCAATATATATTACTAGCAACTATGTTTATAACAGTTTTATTATCTCTTCTAATTATATATAATAATAAGCCTATTAACTATATAAATCCAGAATTAATAGGAAGTAATTTCCAAAAAAGTATATTATATATATATCAAAATTATGGATATAATTATATAGGAAACTATACTAACCTATTTGTAAATTATACAAATACCATAAATTATAATTTTTCTTATATATGCATATCTTCATATAATCTATCTTTAGAATCATGTAATGGAAATAATATTAATTGCTGCTATTATTTTAGTGGGTATATAAATATAAATTCAACAATATTAAAGTATTGCGATAATAATTTCACCCTATATAACCCACCAGATTGGATATGTTTCTGTTATAATGTAAACAATAGTATAGAACAATATTCAAATTTCTTCTGCACTTAACATCTATCAATAAAGAATCCATAAACAGTCTTATTTAATAACAAGCAAATATTATTTCCAGATATAGAATATTCATTTCCAGATATATTAAATGGTAAGGTATTAATACTAAAATTATATAAAAAATCATTTATGGAGATATTGGTTACATTTAAATTTATATATGATGGTACATATATTGAATAATTTATATTAGAATAATAAATGGCATTTATATATCCTGGATATATATTTATTATTAGATTAGAAGGTATCTGCTCTTGAAACTCATATGTACATGAATAGCAAGAGCCAATCTGATATATTTCATAATTTAAATTTGATAATAAACTAACCGTATATCTTAAGTTTATCTCAGATTGATTATTGGCTATAGATAAATGAACATAGTATAGAACAAATGACAATATTGCTATAGCAAAAGAAGTATATATTAAAAATTCTACCCATAAACTTACACCCTTCATAAATTACCTATATATTCTACTAAATTTTTATTATCTTTAGTTAAATCTTTATATATTTCATTCGCCAATTTATCTAATATACTTTTTCCTTCATTAGTAATTACTCTTCCTTTATTTTTATTATCTAGAATTTTTGTAACTAAACCTGCAGATTCTAATTCTTGTAATATTGATCTCACCATCTTTCCATATCCTCTTCTAAACTTACCAGGTTCCATGCCTCTTTTTCTTAATCCACCATAATATTTTCTTAATCTAGACACACCAATCGGTCCTTTAATATATAATCTCCTCAATATAGAAGCAGCTCTATAATACCACCATCCAGGCTCATTGTTATACTCCTCAGCAGGTATATCTGGATTTCTCTCTCTATCAGGACCTGTCTTTACAAAATTTGCCCAATATGGTGGTTTTATCTTATCTCTATAATTTTCGAATAAATATTTTGCTAATCTTTTATTGAATATATTTCCAGGTATATCAAGCACATTTACCATATATTGCAATATTTATAAAACATTTTTAAAATATAATATTTAATGAGTCATACTCAAATTCTAAAATCTACTGGAAGATTTGGAGCAAGATATGGAAAAAGTATAAGAGAAGCTCTCCTAGATATAGAAAAAAATTATAGAAATAAAAGAAATAAGTGTCCATATTGTAATTATTATTCTGTAAAAAGAGTAGCTTATGGAATATGGTCTTGTAAACACTGCGGCAAAGTATTTACAGGTAAAGCATATTCAATATGACCTACTATATGTGTATAAACTGTAAGAGGACTATAGACCATGAATCTGCGTTAAAGAGGGTTAAGTGTCCATATTGTGGGTCTAAGATTTTAGTTAAGACAAGACCAAATACTGTAAAAAAAGTTAAAGCTATATGAAAATAATATTAACAGGTTTAGACAAGGATTTCATAGAATCTGCTAAGTTTTTAAAGAATTCTGAAAATATTATGATCGAAAATGATGAAATTATAATAAACTCAGAGTCTATATCCGTTGGTAGAGCTAAAATTAATTTATTATATAGACTACTAAGAATATATGATAATTTTAACAGATTCTTGTCCAATTTGTAATTCTAAAAATATAGATATAAATAATATAGAGTATGATCTTCCCAAGATAGGTAAATCTATATTATATGTATTCAAGTGTAATGATTGTAATTATAAGAGTTCTGAAATAATCCCACTAACTGAAAAAGATCCTGTAAGAATAGAGATAAAAGTGGATAATAAAGATAAATTTAAGAAAATAATACTAAGATCCCCATATGCAATAATTAATTTGAAAGAAATTGAAATGGATATATATCCTGGAATAGATTCAAAATTTGAAATAAAGGCTGTAGACGATTTTATAAATAGTGTAAAAGATAAGTTGGAAGAAATAAAGATATTATATCATGGAGAAGAATATAATAAAGTTATAGAAAAGATAAAATATTTAGAAGAGGTCTTGGAAAATAAAAAAGAATTAACAATAATAATAGATGACGAGAAAGGCTATTCTACTATATATAATTACTGAGCATTCTCTTCTCCCTTTATATCTTCTACTGCAGACATTTGGTGTCCTCTCCATATCTTCACATATGCTGGTGTCGCTATAATCCAATCCTTATTTACTGCTACAATATCCCCGCCAACGGCATCTACTACAGATTTTATTCTTGATACTACTCTTTTTGCTTCAATTAAATCTTTACTTGCATTTAGATTACTCAAATCTACAAATACTATAAAATTCCTCTCCCTTAATGAATCTACAACTGCCTTTACCTCTGAAGGATCTTTTAATCTAAATACTCTGACATATATCTTTACTTCTTCTGCTTTTTGAGTTGGAACTACTTCTACATATTGATCAGTATTCTCTTCCTTCTTACCTTTAAATATATTTTTAAATGAGATCGCCATATACCTATATATTTCATTAGTATTTTTATAGATTTGTTTAATTATATTCTTTTATATTATTGATAATCAATAAAAAATTACTTTTTTTCTAGATTGTCTCTTTTTATAATATCCTCCAGTTCTTTTGTCAGTGCTGTTAATTTACCTTTATAAGATTCTGACTGCTTCTTTAAGCTATCTATCTTTATTCTAAATACTTCTTTTTCTTCCGATAATCTATCTAATACTTCCTTTTTATCTTTTTCTACTAAAACATTACCTACCATCATATATATCTTTTTACCTTCTGGTAAATTTTCTAATTCTTTTATAGCATTTTCTGCCTCATCTAAATCCTGATTTAACTTTGATATCTGCGCTTCTATAAATAAATAGGCTTGTCTTAATCTTTCATATTCCTCATATTTTGAAGTCAATTCTTCCTCATTTACCATTCAATAAAATAATACAAAAAATATTTAAATTATTTATGAAGATAGATAAAAGTATCTTTTTCCCTCTTTAGAAAACCATACCTTATAGCATGAATTACCTCTCCATCTTTTGTTAAGGTATATATATATCTTTCGGACAAACCTCTATACTTGCCATTTGATTCCCATAAATTTATATATTCTTTATATTCATCTGGTATCCACTGAACAATCTTTGCATTAAATTTTTTAGCATCTTCAATAGTTTCAGATATATATTTTCCATATATATTATTTCCATCTTTTATAATTTCTATATTGAAACCCTCCATTAATCTAAGGTATTTATTATTTATATCATTATTATCTATATATATAATATTCGAGTTTATATTATATTCTCTATTACCTAGATCTACTTCTGGATGATTTTTAATTATAATTTTCTTTGGTAAATCCAGATTTTCTATTCTTATTTTTACAGGATTTCTAAGTATAAAAAATCTTTTAGCGGTTTTATCATATATCTCTCTATTATAAGAATAAATTTTATCCCAATTAACATAAACATCTACTGGATTTATATTTATTTCAATGATATATTTTTTTATAGCTATATTTGATACTCCTCTTCTTTTTAATCCTCTTAGTGTTGGTATAAATGGATCGTCCCACCCAGATATTTTTCCTTCAGAAATTAATTTCTTTATTTCTGATTTATGTAATGGCATATCTTTAACTAAAAGAGAACCATAATTAATTACAGTCGGAAATTCCCACCCAAGATAATCATAGATGTATTTCTGCTTTATAGAATTTACTTCATGTTCTTTCATTCTAAATATATGAGATACGCCCATTAAATGATCATCTATGGATACAGAAAAATTATATGCAGGCCATAACCAATATTTTTCTGCATAATTTTCTCCATATTTCCCTAATAAATATGGATGAATATTTTTTCTAGGATTTACAATCCTAAATGCAATCCAATCCCTAACAGAAGGATTAGGATATGATAGATCTGTTTTTATTCTTATAACTGCCTGTTCCTCATCATATTCACCTGATAATATTCTATCAAATTGTTCAAGGTTCCATTCAACATCTTTATTCCTATATTCTGTTTCTATTCCTTGAAACCTATATTTTGATATAACCTCCTTTGGCGATAAATCTATATAAGCAAATCCTTTCTCAAGTAATTCCTTAATATATCTATAATATATTTCTAGCCTCTCTGATTGTATATAAAATTCATCTATTCTGTCATCTATTAACCATTCTGTATCATCTTTAATATAATTATAGACAGTAGGATCTGGCTTTTTTACTTTAGGATCTGTATCTTCAATCCTTAATATAAATTTTCCTTTATACATCCTTGCATATTCATAATTTATTATTATTGCCCTCGCATGACCTATATGTAAAAATCCAGAAGGGTTTGGAGCAAACCTGGTTATAACTTTCCCCTGAACCGCATCTTCCAAGGATGGCAACCCTATTTTTTCTTCTTTCTTTTTTTCTTCCAATAATTCTGGATAATCCCTTTTTAAGATGTTATATGCATCTTCTATAGATATATTAATATATTTATCTGATATTTCCTTAACTTTTTGAATTATCTCTCTTATATTTTTCTTTAATTCTGGATCTTCATATATTAATTTTGATATGACAGAATTTATATTTATATTTCCATATTTATATTTATTAAATAGTACCCACTTTTCTACTAATTTATCAAAATCCATCTTAAAATATTTTTATTGCCCACTTACCCTCTTTAAAATTATATTTTTTAGCGACTTCAGACCTTTCTTCATTTACTATTAATACAAAACCCGAAAAATCCTCGGCTAAATCTGTAGATCCACAATAAGGACATTTATTTGCATCTTTATTTATTATAGCCTTACAATTCCTACAAATCTTCCTTTTTGGTTTTCTATATACCATTATTTTTTAGATTTATTCTTATTTTCTAGCCATTCTATCTTCCCCAAGCCTGGTTGTTTCATTGTTAAAGCAACTCTCGCTGTAGATAAACCTTTATAACTAACACTGGTTATCCTAGCCTTGACCAGATCATTGACCTTTAATACCTTTTTTGTATTTTTTCCAACCAATGCTTCTTTACCTGATATAGATATATCATCATCCATTATTTGTGATATATGAACTAGGCCATCTATTGGTCCTATATTCACAAATACACCAAAGTCTGCAACAGAAGATATATAACCGTATACTAATTCTGATACCATCGGTATATATGATATAACTGTAAATTTAACCCTATAATATATACCTCCATCTTCTGAGATAAGTATACCTTCTGATATATTATCTATAGACTTTATAGTAACTATAATTCCATAATCTTTACTTACATTACCTATATAAGAATTTATTAGTGCCTTCTCAATCATCTCACTAACATCTTCCTGTATATCTGACGGTGGTATTCTTACGACATCATTAAGCTGAATTTCATAAAACATTATTAAATCATCTTATAAACTTTTATAAATTTTGATTTTTAATTTTTATATCATAATTATAGATTATGTCAATATTTGCAGATAAATTAATTAAATATTATAATGAAAATAAGGAAATAGTTGATGATATTATAACTATATCACAAAATAGAGAAGTAGGATATTTATTATCTAATGGTTCATTTGGTTATAGACCGTCCAAGATCGATTCGAAAGAGGATATAATAAACTTTATCAAAAAAGGTGCAATTTCATTTCATATTTCAATAGAAAGATGGGTTGATTTAGATATACTTAAGGAAAAATCCTCAAAAAGAGAAGTAGATGATTATAGACTTGGTTGGGATTTTATAATTGATATAGATTCTAAATCCTTAGACCTATCAAAGGTAGCAGCAAAAATAATAGTAGATTACATAAACGAAAAAAATATTTCTCCATTTTACATAAAATATTCTGGAGGAAAAGGATTTCACATAGCAATACCATGGGAAATATTTCCAAAAACGTTGAATATAGAAAAAAAAGGAGAGATAATTGAAGAAGAAACTAGAAAACTATTTCCTGATCTAGCAAGATATATCGCACTATATATAGCAAATGAAGTAAAAGATAAATTATCAAAAACAATAACAATAAAATTTAGTGAAGAGGAGCTAAAAAATTTTGGAATTGATAATATGGATAATTTTGATCCATATAAGATAGTAGAAATAGATACAATATTAATTTCTTCAAGACATCTGTTTAGATCTATATACTCTATAAATGAAAAGACGGGTAATTTATCTATACCAATAAAATATAATTATATAAGTAAATTAGATCCAAAGGATGCTAATATAGATAATTATTATTATGAAAATGTACCATATTTAACAGAAGAATTAAAAAAAGAAGAAAATAAGAACTTTAAGGATCTTATCCATGCATCATTACTATTCAAAGCAAATAATGAGATAAATATAAACCAAATGATAAGATCTGCCCATGAATACAAAGACAATAGAGAAAATAAAGAGATTGAAAAGGATATAAAGTATATAAAAAACAAAAATTTAAATATAACCGAAGAATTATTCCCTCCATGTATAAAAAATATATTAAATAATAAGGAAACTGAAGATGGTAGAAAAAGAGCCGTATTTATATTAATTAATTTTTTAGCTAATATAGGCTGGGACTGGGATAAAATAGAAAAATATGTAAATGATTGGAACCGAAACCTTGCTGATCCTCTAAAAGATAGATATATTGAATACCAAATCAATTGGCATAAAAAGATATTCAAAGAAAATAAAAAATATTTAACTCCAAATTGTAGTAATGAAATATATTATAAAGATATTGGAATATGCACACCAGATGATATATGTAAACTTATAAAGAATCCAATATCTTACCCAATTAAAAAAATTAAGAATTCAAAATATTCTCAGGATTCTCAAAATAATTGATATAAAATTTTAAATCTTCTAAATACTTTCTTATATTTTCTATTTCCGATACTCTAAAATAATTAAAGAACCTCTTCCTATAAATATCATTTATTATTATACCTTCGGACTCTAATAAATTTCTTATATACTTATATAATTTATTCCCTTTTTTATCATTATCAGTCAATATTATTGCTTTTTTATAATCAATATATATATTTTCACATTTTTTTAGCTCATAAATAGTATATACATTCATTATTCCTAAATAAGTCAAAACTTCTTTATCCTTCTTCCCCTCTACAATAATAGCTGTATCTCTCATATATTTTATCGAATATAAAAAAGATATAGCACCTTTCATAATTATTCTTATATTTAATAATATTTAAATCTTAAATAGAAAAAGGTTATATTTTTCAATATACTTAGTTCTATAATGCCACCAAAGGATAGAGTTGTAGATGGTAAAACATTCTCATACACAGGATTAATTGACTTCCAATTATTCTATAAATCATTGAAAGAATTTTGGGATAATAAAGGATTCGATTTTTTAGAAAATAAACATGAAGAAAAGGTAAAAGATGATGGATCTAGATCAATAAGTTTAGATTGGCATACAGAAAAAAAAGTTACTGATTATGTTACTTATAGTTATGATATTTCGATAAATATAGATAGTCTAAAGATCTTAGAAAATAATAAACAATATATAGAAAACCTAAATATCAAGATAAATGGAGATATTATAACAGATTATCAAAAATATTTTGGAGATAAACCTTTTAATATATTCTTGAGGAGTTTATTTGAAAGATATTTATATGATAGTGAATTAAAAGAACATAAAAAAAGTATATCAAAAATTGGAGATGAATTCCTAAATTTAGCAAAAGATTTTAGTGCTTCATTTAAATTATGAGCGATTGGATAAAAATATATGAAACTAGGGTAAAATCAAAAATAAAATTTATACCACAGGATTTTTATGAAAAATTCAAAAAAACATTAGAAAAGGATAATTGGACTGGTATTTTTGGAAAGGATAGATATGAGAAATACTACTATCATAAATTAACTCAAGAAGGGATATTATTTGTAGAATCCCAATGGGAATTAAATAAAAACTATTGGAAAGAGGAACCAAAAATAGATTGGAAACTAGAAATATCAATAATCATAAATGGATATAATTTAAGTACTATGGTAGGAGATCTTGATATAGGTATAAAAACTTCACATAAAATTGAAGATTTTAAAGATTTAGAACCCAAAACTAAAGTTGAAAATATATTAATGATAATTGGATTTAAAGATATAAAAGAAAATTTAAAAAAGAATTTAGAAAAGGTTAGAAGTAAAAATAAATTATCTGACCTATCTAAAAGAGACTTACAACTAAAGTCTGAAAAAATAAAGAGTTGGATACTAGATTACTTTAAATTATATAAATATTAGATATTAAAAACTTCTATATTTAACTCCTTAGCCCTATTAATTATTTCTTGCCTTTTCTTTTTTCCAACAGTTCTAGCAATTATTGCCGATTCTCTATCTTTATCTATTTTTTCTAAATCCATGGTATTATATACTAATCTTCCCATTTTACCATTTGGTAATAGATTCCTAACAACTTTTGGAGAACCATAACCTACCTCTACCATCTTATGCCTTCCTTTTAGTCTCCTTCTTACTTTACTATGTATACCCCTTGGTCTTCTCCAAGAATCTTTATTATTTTTTTGTGATATTACTTTCCACCATTGTAACCTAAAATAATTTGGCTTTCTTAATTTTATTCTTCTCCTTAACTTTAATAAATTGCTCATGGTTTTTTAACTATGAAAATTCCGTCCTGGAATTTCCTTAAATCTTTTTCTTTTGGCCTTACCGAATTCTCTATTAATCCAGCTAAATTACCCAATAGCTCTATATTATATCCTTCTATAGAGATCTCGTTTTCCTTAATATTTATCTTAATATCTTTTGGTATCTCTATCTCTTTTATATCTCTTCCACCCATATAATTTTCTATTAATAATTTATTATTTTTATCCAATTTTATCTTCAGAGGAAAATGAACAGATATTGATCTTAATATATATCTATATCCATTAACTAATCCATTAATATCATTCCTTAGATGCGCAGATAATGTATATAAGTTCTTTATAATCCTTTTAGATGGAAAATATGCTTTTATCACAAGATAATCATTTTCTTTTATAATAATTATATTATTATCGTTTATCTTTCTCTCTATGGTACCCTTATTTCCTTTCAATATTATTTTATTATTATCTATATTTATATCTATATTTTCTGGTATCTTAATCTTTTCCATAACTACAGGTGATCTCATCTTATCATTATATTACCAAAATATTAAAAAATTATTCTGATATATTCACCTTGAACTTTTCTTTTAAAAATTTTATTACATCATCCTTATTAGTTCTATGATTTGATCTTATCTTCGATCTTTTTATTCTTCTATATTGTACCCTATATCCTGGTCTCTTTACAGTTACTATAACATCCATACCGTATATACCAATATCAGGATCATATTTTAAACCAGGAATCCATACATATTCTTTTATGCCGAATCCAAAATTTCCATACTGATCAAACTGAGAATTATTTAGTGTATTATTTACAGATTTTAATAGCCAACTTAATACTTCTTCTGCTTTCTTACCCCTTATAGTAACCTTTACACCTATCTCTAATCCAGGCCTTATACCCCATGTTTGTATTCTCTTTTTGGCCTTTGTCCTTACAGGTTTTAGATCTGGAAACATCTTCTTTAATAACTTTTCGGCTTTTTCTAAAGGTTCACCAGGTTTTCCTACTCCAATATTTATAGTTACCTTGTCTATTATTATTCTTCTCATAATATTATCTTTGTTTTGATTCATTGTATTTTAATTATTGGTTCTTTTTCGCCTACAACCATTGCATAATCATATATTGTTTGATCTTTACTATTATTATTCAGATTTTGAAATTCTATAATACGATTATTACCAAAGGTTCTCTTAAATATTCTAATCGACTCCAATTTTCCAACCGAACCTGCCTTGGCACCATAAAAAACATATATTATACTACCTTCTCCTATCTTTAATATATTTGATATTTTATTGCTAACTGTATTTATTACTAAGCTATCCCCTACTTTTATATCTTTATTATCTATTATATAATTATGCCCATCTATTGTAGTAAGCTGTATTTTTCCATTTTTAATTAAACTCTTTTTCACTATCCTAACTATCTTTATATCTTTTTCTTCTTCAGGTATTTCTAATAACTTTAATTTCAAATTACTAGATATTAAAACTCTATAATACTTTTTCAGTTCCGGAAATTGTATAACATCAAATATACCAACTGAATAGCCAAGATCATTTAATTTTTTATTATTTACCAATACCCTACCAGATTTAATCAAATATAAAGCTTCTTTCTTATCTTTGGCCAATTTCAAATAATCCCTTAACCATAATAATATAGGCATTGAATAATTAAATTTATATCCAGTGGTAGTTGGTCTTATTATCCAATATCTATTCTTTCTACTTATAGGCCAAGTTTTAGGGGCTGTTATAGCCCTTAAATGTCTTTTATTAGAAATATTAGCCATTGTATTTTTAATTTATGAAATTTTTTTAAACCTACTTAAATTTTTTATTAAGCTCCAAAACTTTGCTTAATTCTTCATCCTTTACAGAATAATTATCAATTAGTGAGTTTATTTTATCTTCTGGTATATTTTTAGATCTCATCTTTCTCTTTATAGCTTCTAATCTTTCTTTATCTTTTAAATTCAATCTTAGTATAAGTAACTTTGAATAATGTATTGGTCTATATCTTTCTTGTCCCTTTTTTGTACTAAATTTTGCATTATCAATATATACCTTATACCTTTTCCTGTCAATATAGAACACAAAACCTTCCACTTTCCTATATTTACCCCTTAATATTTTCACATAATCTCCAACCCTCAAAGAAAGTGAATTTACACCAATTATATTTTTTATATCTTTAGACAACATTGAGGATATTATCTTTCCTCTAATATGCAATGGTGCATTTATTAAATATTTCCTTTGCTTCTTTGGTTTGATAGAAGATTTCCAAGATTTGCTCCAATTAGAATAATCTATAGAACTATATCTTAATACCATCTTATACTATTATACTTGCTATTTTTCCAATTTCTGCCCACCTTTCTGTGACCTCTTTTGCTATAGGTCCTCTAATTATCGTACCAGCAGGTGTACCAATATCATCTTTCACAATAACACATGCATTATCTTCAAATTTTACTCTAATTCCCTCTCTCCTTAAATATTCTTTTCTTTGCCTAACTATTACAGCTTTTGAAACCTTACCAACCAATGATAAATCTCCATCTATAACAGAAACAGCAACAAGATCTCCAATACCTGCTTTTGCATATCTCCTTTTTACACCTTTATAATTATAAACTGCTACTACCTTAGCAAATTTTGCCTTTGAATTATCAGCTACTTTTAATATAGTACCAATTGTAATACCTTTACTAACCTTAGCACTTATGGACTTCATTTTTTATTAATAACAACAAATCTTATAGTTTTTGATAATGGCCTTGTCTCTCCAATCAATACATTATCTCCAATTTTTATATTTAAACATCCGGGGATATGTGCCTTTATTCTAGATATTCTAATTTCATATCTCTCATATTTTGGCACATAATAATATCTTTTAAACTCTACTAAGGCTATATTATGATTTATCCTCTTAACTTCTCCTTCGAAAGTAAAACCTCTTATTCTAACATTCCCATGCCATGGACATTTCTCATCATTACATATATTTTCTGGTCTTTGTATACCTTCTATACCAATATTTTTAACATAAGTAGTACTGTCCATTTTATGATATAAATTATAAATAAGTTTAAAAATAATGATAATGTGATGAAGGATCAACGATCTGATAAAATGATGATTGATGGGCTGGCTGAAATATATACTCTTGGCCATTCTAATAGAAATATTAAAGATTTTATAGGAATATTAAAAGAAAATAACATGAATATTTTAGTAGATGTAAGATCCCTTCCAGGATCTAAAAAATATCCAGAGTATAATAAAGAGAATTTAGAAAAAACATTAAAAGATCATGGAATAGAATATATACATATAAAAGAACTCGGAGGATTTAGAAAACCAAATAAAAATTCTAAGAATAGTTTTTGGATTAATCCAAGTTTTAGAGGATTTGCTGATTATATGCAATCTGACGAATTTAAAGAAGGGATAAAAAAGTTAATAGATCTAGCTAAAAATAAGAGGGTTGCAATAATGTGCTCTGAATGGAACCCATATAGATGTCATAGAAGATTAATTTCTGATTATTTATCAATAATATATGATATAAGAGTTATACATATAATAAATATAAATAAAATAGAAGAACATAAAGTTACAAAATCTGCAAAAATAATTGATGGGAATATTATTTATGAATAATTGATATTAATAACTTTTCTGCCTCCTCTAGATAATTGTTATTGATTTTATCTATAGTATCCGCCTCAGAATGATAAGATTTTATCCAGGTATTTATATCCGATTCTGTAATCTGTATTGATTTATCATAAAAATCAGTATTCATTATAGGAAATGCTTCTTTAATAAATTCTTTAGTCATTATTGGTTTTGTAGAACCAAACATATCTACTACTATAATTTTTTTTGATGAATGCATTAATTTCTTATACTCATATTCAAATAATCTATAACCATAGCCCCAGTAATAAGGTTTATCATAAGATAACTCTTCAGATCCTGAAAACACAATTAATGATTCTTTTAAATTTATTAAATTATCCAAAATGTTATATAATAATAAGGCAGTACCAGATGAATTGTCTACTGCTCCATTAAATATAGTATCAAAATGAGAGAACAAGATATATTTTGGATTATTTATATTCCCAACTAAGATATTCTCTGTTTTAATCAATTTTTTATCAATATTAACATAGACTTCTATATTTTCTGAACTAATAACCTTATCTAAATCTTCTTTTTTTATATTTATTACAGGAAAATCATAATATATTACACCTGAATAAGCATTATAATACTGATTAAAATTTATATGAGGTATTTTTATGTCTTGATATATATTTTGACTTGAATATATATTTTTATCTTCAAAAGAACCAGAATAAAATGAATTTGCTTTTCCAATTATTTTTTCACCTGTCTCTAATTTTATATATGAACCTTTATCTATAGGAATTTCTACATAAAAATATTGATCATTAAAATCTATTCCATTACCTGTTAATTTTTCCTTTATATAATTTGCAACTTTATCTAAGTTTATTTCATTATTTCTGGGAGAAAAATTTTCTATATCATTTATTATATCTTTTATGATCATAGAAAAAAATTATTGTATAATTTTATAGCCTTATCTTATCTAAAAGTATTTTATATGCCTTTTCTAATGAATTCTTTGACAAAAAGATAATATGATTCTCTTCTTTACCCGTTAATTCACTAGATAAATATTTATCTAAATCCAAAGGTAATATTTTTATAGTCTTACCAGTTTTTTCCTTAGCTTCTTTATAAAATTCATATATTTTATCTCCAATATGATTAGAAGGATCTTCTTCCATTAAAATTCTATCATATAAATATAATGTTATATAACTGTTTTTTGATCCATAAATATTATCTATATTATTATATATTTGACTGGCATCATATAAATTTATCTTTATACTACCTAATTCTAATAATCTACCCGGTATATTATATGAAATCTTCCCAATTTTAGTATCAAGATCTATATTTATATCTTTTTTATATTCTTTTAATTCACCAATTCCCAAATTTTCTCCTATATATCTTATATATTCTCTCCACCAGTCTGTATAGAAATCTATTAATTTTATTTCTCCTTCAACTTTTGGTATATATGGAAATTCTTCAATGCTTATTTTTCTTAATAGATCATCCAATCTATCAGGATTTATGTATATATCTTCTATTTTATAATTTCCACTCTTTAATTCTCTAGAAGAAAGATTTGTTACATTAATCTCTGGATTTATAATTTCCTCACCTATAAATCTTGGTTTTGCATATATTCCTTTTTCAGGATTTTTTAATGAAAACTGATCGTTACCCCATTGCAATATATGTATATCTCCTCCCAAATCCCTTAGATATAAAATAAATTCCAATGTTTCTAGATGAAATGGTACTACTTGCCTTCCCATAATAAATTTTCTCTCTTCATTTTCTATATCCTCTTTTCCTAAAATTTTATATTCAGATAAGATTCGGTTGTTGGTCCATAATTAAGAATCTTTTATAGTTATATTTATAAATATTTTTCGTTCCTTAAAGGTAACTAAATAGAGTGGGCAGCTTCTATGCTTTCCCAGCTATCGCCAGTACTCGCATAGACGTAGGCCGGCTTGACTTCCGTATTCGAAATGGGTACGGGTTTTTCCCGGCCACTTTGGCCGCCCTATATTTTGTAATTATCATATATTTTTTAAGTTTTTTCTTATAATAAATCTCTTTACCTTACCACAGTATAAACAACTATATATAATTCTACCCTTCCTTATTCTTATTCTTAATGTTTTACCTATTATCCAAGGTGTATAACATCTTTTACAAAACTTATTTCTTATATCATCTGGCAACCTAATCCTTGCCTTATTTTTAATTTTCCATAATATAAAGATATATCTTCTAGAAAGATCAATATTATCTATATTTTCTATGGATAACTTATATAGATATCTTATCCTATCTATTGCAATATTATCGTAAATATATTTTGATTTCTTTTGTTTCATTTTTATCTAGATTTTTAACATATAATAATATATATTCATCTTCTCTATACTCTAGATTTGGTATTAAAAGCTCTATATTTTCTTTTCTATATTTATCTATATTAATAATTGCCGGACTTATGAAATTATAATATAATCTAAATCTTAGGGCCATATATTGATCTTTTAGATTTATGGTTTTTGTACCAATTTCAAATTTTCTAATAAATGGAGAATGATTCTTTATAATTATAATAACTTTTTTACTATATTTTAGATTATCTACATCTTTATTTATATTTACGGATACATCCCACCTATCTTCTAATTCTTCACTCATAATAACTTTAATGTACCTGTAATCTTATCAATCTTTTCCTCTAGATCTGGGCCTATACCAATACAGGTAATTGTACCTGGCTCTATTTGGGTTAATCCCGCGTCCTGTATCATAACTGTATTAATATTACATTCTTTAGCTTTTTTATATACTTCTAGCAACTCATTTAAATCTTTTACATATAAAACTACTTTCTTAGCCCCCTCTGATCTCCAAAGATCTACTACTTCCCTATCAATAATAAATTTTTCTAATGTGGCTTCTACTGCTGCATGAGCTACCTGAGTACATAATTTACCTTTACCTATATCTAAATCCTTTCTCACAACTATCACTAATTTATAATCCATCTAACATCTTTAATTTTTCTAATAATAATTTATACTTATAATTATCTATTTTTTGATCTATTATATCTTCCGTTATCTTTCTATTTATTTCGTCTATTTTCTTATTTATTTCATCTAGCACAGAATAGATATTTTTGATATTATTATCAAGATTATTATACTTATTTTCAATATCTGTCAACCTATCTTGCATTTTTTTATTTTCTTCCTTCATATTTGTTAATTCTAACTTTAGATTATCTGTTTCTTTTTTTATTTCATCTATATATAATTTGAATCCTTCAATTAATTTATAATATTCATCATAATTTAATAATTGATTAATTATTTTTGAATAATCCAAATCATCCATAAGTCTTATTTACTTTTTATAATTAATAAAAATTATGATTATCCGTCTTCATCAAACCTTAAGTACACTAATATCATATATCATATTTTATTATATATTGTCAATTAATTATATATCATCTATAATATTTTCGATTTTCGTAGGGATAATATGTATAATACCGGACCTTGATTACAAATTGTCTATCTGGGCCAATAAACAATATATAACCCTCAGGAAAAGCATCATTAAATATATATTATTTCCTTACTATATATTCATTTTATTTATAATCAAAATATTTAAACATAGAGGGATAACGCATTCTATATTTCCGGTTATATTATTTTATTTAATTGGAAATTATATACATATATTTTATTTATTTTCTTTGGCATTTCTATTACATATAATAGAAGATTCATTAACAGTATCTGGTACACAACCATTTTATCCTATTTTAAAATATAAATTTGTAATACCAATATTAAATAATAAAAAAAATAGAAAATTACAGATATATTTATCCTATATATCTATTTTTATTTATTTATACTTGATTATATTTTTATGAGGATATTTATAGCTATAGATTTACCAGAAGATATTAAAAAAGATATATATAATATATCAAAAAATATTAGAGGTATAAGTGGAAAAATAGTAGAAGAAGAAAATATCCATATAACATTAAAATTTTTAGGACAAATAAATCAAGAAACATTAAATAAAATAAATAAAAAATTATCAAGTATTAATTATAATAAATTTTATATTAATATTGGAGACTTCGGATATTTCAATAATAGAGTCTTATGGATAAAGATCCTAAATAAAGAAAATATAATTAATTTACATAATATTATAGATAATAAATTGTATGAATTGAATATACAGAAAGATATTGATTATGAACCTCATATAACAATATATAGAATCAAAAATATAAAAAATGATAACTATTTAAAAGAATACCTAAATGAAAATAAAAAAATATATAGTAATATATTGATTGATAAGTTTTATATTAAAGAGAGCATATTGATGACACATGGTCCAGTATACAGAAATTTATATGAATATAAACTATTATAAAACTTACTATTATAATTAAGTTATTATGGCTAATGAATTATTACCTGAGATAAAAAATAGAAAATTTGACAGGATATTTATATGTAGAAGATGTGGGTCCAGGATAAGAGCGGACCCTGAAAAAGTAAGATCTGGACTGATAAAATGTAGAAAATGTAAATCAAAATCGCTAAGATTAAAGAAATCAGAGATAATATTAGTAGCTGCAAAGACTGCTAAATGAATTATCAGTTATCTTTATCAGGCTCTACAGAACTAGATATATTAATATTATTTTTTGTTGTAAATATTATTTTTATAGTACTAAAAATTTTGTTTAGAAAGAATGTAGATTATAAATTTATATACGGAATGGTAAAAACTGAAAAATATACATATATAATGGAAAGCTTATCAAAAGGATTATATGCTAAAATATTGTCTATATCATCTTTAATAATTTCCCCTATATTAATCTTCTCTTCTTTAATATTCTTAATATTTGGCTTAGTAACTAGAACACCGACTTATGCTCCTGTAATACCAGGTGCTTCATATGGACCAATCACATTACCATTAGCACAAACGATAATATCAATATTTATTGCAGCTTTTATACATGAACTTTCTCATGGAGTCTTATCATTTAGAAATAAAATAAAAATAAAGGATTGGGGCTTTTTCTATTTAGGACCTTTATTAGGCGCATTTGTTGATCCGAATGAAGAAGAAATAAATAAGACTAGTAAAAAAGAGCAATTAAAAATATATGGTGCTGGTGCTACAATAAATATAATAGCAGGCTTCATATTTTTGTTTATTTTATTAATATTTAATCAGTTGACTACTACTTTTAATCTTGCAAAACCCTATGTTAGTATAGTAAGTACAATTCCAGGTACTTATGCTTATGGTGTAATACCAAACGATAGTATACTATATTCCATAAATAATTATAATATATCATATTTAAACCAGATTCAGGAAGTATTGAATAAATATTCTCCAGGTCAAAATGTTACAATATATACAAATAAAGGTACATATGATATAGAACTTGTAGATAAGTATAATGAAACATTTCTAGGGGTATATGTAGAACAAGAATATAATTATGCATCTAATATTATACCATTTACAGGATCTTTATTATTATGGTTATTTATAATAAATCTAGGTCTCGGTATAGGAAATATGATACCAATATACCCCTTGGACGGTGGTAGAGCGCTTAAAGCTTTATTAGAAGCGAAATTTGAGGAGAAAAAAGCCAAAAAAATAATGAATATAATATCAATTATTATAGTTATATTAATACTATATAATATTAGTTTTCTGTTCTAGAAGATTTTCTTATAAATATTTTATCTGTCAATAAGTTATATATCTCTCCTACATAATCTACCTTCCTCCTTATATCATAATTTTTAAATTCCATATATAACATGTTTTTATATATATCATATATAATGTTTCTGGCCTCTTCAGCGAATGAAAGATTATTTTTTAACATTTCTTCCACAGATTTTCTGTATAATTCGCCTACAAAATCCATCAAACCCAGTACATATGAATTTTCATCTACATTTATATCTTTGTTTTTTATTATTTTCTTATTTATTATATAATTATAAAATATTAGTGCCTCTGCATATTCTTGAAAGCTTATAACAACATTATTATACAACCTTGGTTCTAACTTTAATATCTCATCAACTTCCTTTTTATAATTATTTATCTCTTCTATATATTTATTAGCAGAATCTATATCACCTCTTATTATAGAATATATTATAGATTTTGATAGTCTATTTATCTTTATGCTTTTTTCTATTACTCTGTCTCTATAATTCTCATATTCTTTAAATTTATTTTTTAAATAGTCTATATATTCTTTTTCTATCATAATAATTAAGAGAATAAATGTTTTATATATATTGTTGCAAAAGAACCTTTTCCCAATATAAATTCTATAACTATATTATTTTTTATTTTATAATCCACATCTTTTACTTCGGATAATATATATCTTTCAGTTGAATATAAGGATAAAGATGGTTTATCTTTATTGTATAAATTTTCGATTTTTAATCCCTCTCTATCTAATATATCCTTATGAAAATTCTTATTTTTCATATCAAATCCTATTAATTCTAATTTTTTATCCATAAATTTTTCTATATTATCTTTACATATATATAGTTCTTGAATTTTATTATTTATCTTTGAATTACAATTATTATTTTTTAATATATAAGATAGTTCTTCATTCCATAAATAAGATTGATAAGAATGTATATACATTTTTAATAATCTTTTTGGTATGTATTTTAATGCCCTATAATAATTTTTTTCTCTTATCAAATATCCTAATATCCCCCTCTCTATATCTAGATAATTTGGAAATAGACTTAGTGCATTTTTAAAATCTCCCCAGTGTTCTTTTAAATACTTTCTAGCCTCTATAGCTTTAATATTATTTTCATTATTATAATCTATTAATATTATTCTTATTGCATTCTCATAATCTCTATTAATTAAATATTTCCCGACTATATGATTATTTAATCTACTACCAAACCTCTGTTCATCAAAATAATTGAAATAATATTTATTAAATATCTCTATATTATCCTTAAACCTTTTTATTTCTTCATTATTTAGATCTCTAATTACTATCCTAAAGTAATTTCCATCTATATCAGAAATCTTTAAAGGTTCCTCATAAGATCCTACATATTTTAATTTGACATTACCAAAATTATATTCCTCTCTAAAATCATTAAAATTCCTTATACATATATATTGCTCGGATATTGTGTTCTTATCTTTTTCTCCGGCAAAATATATCTTCCTTTTCGATATATGCAGTTTCCTTGCAATAATCTTTATCGCATTTATAGTACTTATATTTTCCTTTTTCATTAAAAAATATCTAAATAAATCTCCTTCTTTTTTCTTATCTAAATTTATTATTTCTTTAACATAAAAATCTTCGGGCTTTTCCTTTATTTTCATTATTATAGTTCAAACTCCCAGTCCCACATTTCCTTCGCTAATTTTCCATCATACATATATTTATTTATATTTATATTTTTTCTTCTATCCTGTATTTCTTTTATAAAAGACCATATCTTTTCTATGGTATAACTCTTTAGTTCGCCAGTAGTTAATTCACCCTGTATATACTTTTCTCTTATCTCGAATAATTTTTTATCATCTTCTTCAAATAATACAGATAACCAGAAATAAGAAACATCTATATCTGGATTTCCACCATATTTTCTATGCTCTTCTAAAGTAGGCTTTCCACCTGAAAATGCATATTTATTTATCTTTTCTTTTATTGTATCATAATCATCATCTATAAATATTGCAGATTTCGGATCTGAAGCACTCATCTTGGTATATGGTCCTTGTAATCCCCATACAAACTTAGATAATATCGTAGAAGCCTTATTATATCCAAATTTTGGAGCAATATCCCTCTGTAATCTAAAATATGGATCCTGATCCACTCCACATGGTATTAATGGTACTCCATTTTCAAAGAATGTTGGTACTATCTGTAATGCTATATAGAATGGTAATCCTATAGTAGATTCATCATCGAAGCCGAACACATTTTTAGCAGTATTTAGATTTATTTCCCTTGCTATATATATTGCAGGTTTGTATAGATGATCTATATATTCAGAATTTATAAATATAAATGTTTTATCTGGATTAAACCCTACCGATGCTATTGTTTTTGCATCTTCAATTGCATATTCTTTTATTTCGCTATAATTATCCGCTTTTTTCTCCCAATATTTTTCTTCATCTGGTATCTGTATATATAAATTTACATCAAACTTGTCCTGAAGCCATTTAGTAAATATAAATGGTATTAGATGTCCTATATGCATCTTACTTTTAGAAGGAGCTCTACCAGTATATAAGAAGAATTTTTTACCATTATTATACTCATTTAATAATATATCAAAGTCTCTATGAGCATAAAAAAATCTTCTTCTTATTAGTACATGTAAATCTCCAACAATATCATACAATAAATTTATTATATTATCATTTAATTCTTTTACACCAAAAATCTCGACTAATCTTTTATAATCATTTTCAGATTTTATATTAGGATCTATTAATATATTATCCATTTTTATAAATAATTAAAAAACACTTATAAGTAATATGCCGTGGTGCCCGAGTGGTCCAAGGGGTTTGGCTCGAGACCAAATCTCCGTAAGGAGACGTGGGTTCAAATCCCACCCACGGCGATTTTATAAAATAAAAAATGATATATCTTTTAATGGACGAAGAAACAAAGGAAAACATAATTGATGCTGTAAATAATATAATATATGGATTCAAAATACTCTTTTTTATTCCAATAATTATAATAATGATATACCTATTTATATTTATAATACCAAATATTATTTATTTAATAAATACTTACATATATATTCTCTACCTAGATAATTTTTTTGAGTTTTACATTATGGTAATAATATTATATCTAATTGGAATATTATTATATGCACTATCTATATATGAATTTTCAAAGGGATTTGAATCTATAAATAATATAAAGGATATAAACATTAAATATCTATTCAAAATTATTAATATTTCTATTATATTATCACTTACTGTAATTTTATCGCCTTTATTATCTATTTCAAATATACTATTAGGGAATAAATTAAGATTAATAGGAAAATTATTTAATAATAAAAATATAATCATATATTCAAAATATTTTATTATATCTAGTACATCTGGTATTTTATCTATAATCTATTTTTTAAATATTGCAGATATATTAAAATCCATTTTTGGAATTTTTGGTCTTTTACTTGCAATTATATTATTATATAGTATTAATAAATTGCATAATGAATTTCAAAGATATATAGTCTAGATAATATTTTCCATATTTTCTTCTATTCTATTTAGGTCTTCACCTAGATTATATATCGAATCTCTTCCCTTTAAAGTTATAAGATTTTTATCAACATAATATTCATGCTTAGTTATTAATTTAACTCCCGAATTATTAAAATATTTTATATATTCTGGAAATTCGTCATAATTATATGTTATTGATCTTCCAGTCAATAGACCCATCTTTAAAAATGCAATTTGTGCAAGCGAGCATAATATAACTGTCTTAAAAGAATTTAAAAATCTAGTGAATATTGCTTGAATTTCTAGACTAAGAAAATCTTTAAATCCCTCATCTGATATAAATATTATTCTATCGAAATGATTCTCTTTCATAGTAAATATTTCATTTATATCAAAATCTGGTAATACTTTAGTATTATATATACCTGTACTCACTTCCCTATTTTTATTTGCTATATAATTTGTGCCATCCAATATATCTAAAAAATTAAATAGATCATCATCATTGAATTTTTTTCTAGGTAGGACAATTAGGTTCATTTTCATATTCTAAATTAACTATCTCAATATATTAAAATTTTTAATAATAGAAATATTTTATCTTATAATATGCCAGATAATAATATTAATCTAGATACATTAAGAAATGAGAAAATCGAAGATAATAAACATAAATATATGGAAATAAAAATTATATTTGACAGTCAAAATATAAAATTTGAACAAATATACTATTGGTTACTTGACTTTATTAGAGACAACTTAAAAATGAATATTAGTAAACTATCGGACGATTTTACATCATCTGTAGGATCTGCATTTTTCGGAGAAATGAGTTCCAGAGCTTCTGCAGTATTAGCAACTGCCAGATCCGCAGCAGAATTAATTAATAATCTTACAAAATCAATAATATCGATTCTAGACGAATATAAACAAATACAATCAAAAATTATATTATATGAGAAGGTTTTATCTAATGATAAAGATGAGGCATACAGCGCATATATAACATTAAAAGATATATGGTTGAACAATGTAGATTCTACTAGAGGAGGAGCAAGTTTATTTTCTATAGCCAGAGGATCTAGAAATAGTCTAGGATACTCTACTGCACCAGACTTATTTTATCTAACTGAGATAAAATCAGAAGTACAAAAATTATTGGATAAAAACCTAATTGGTAAAGCTTTATTTGATAAATTATTTAATGAACCATCAAATATTCCAAGGGATATAGGAGAGGTTAAAAATAAGAAAATTGTAAATGAAAAGGTTTCTAATATTGTAGATATTAGATTACAAGAATATTACAATTGGTTTGAATCTAATAGAAAATTTTTATATGACAGATATAATCTACTAAAGTCGTATTTAAAACATCAATTAAGTTCATTATTATATTATACTGAATACGCGAAACCATATTTCAAGTTCGCTAGAAAGTTACTGCAAAATCCAAATCAGCCTGTAGACATAATAAATGCATTAGAAACTGCAATTATAGATTTATCATTATTGTCTGTAGGAAAAGAAAATTCGATAAATACATATAATGCCGAAAAGGATACGGTAGAACAAAAATTGTATATACCTGTATATGATATACAGATAAGATCTAGAGCATTTCCTACAATAATTAATAGAATAGAGAGATCTGGTATGTATACATTTATTGGTAGGACAGATATTAATTTTAGGGTATATCTATTGGAAAAATCAGAATACGAAAACTTAATAATTAATCAAGAAGAAGAGGATTTATTATATATTACAGGACTAACAGATGATTATATAAAAGATATTTCAGATCTAATCTTAGAATCATTTCTTTATGATATTATAAGGAATGATAATAACTTATTAAAGATAACTGCAGAGAAATCAAAAGTTACAGAAGCAGATATTAAGAATAATCCATATAAAATAAGATGGTCTAAAGAATTATTAGAAGAATTAGAAAAGGATCAAAAAATTAAAAAGGCTCTTGGTAGTATTATGTGGATAAAAAAATATTTACCAGAAAATAAAGAAGAAAAAAAGGAAGAAAATAAGGAAAAAAAGAAATCTGAATCTTCAATTAAGTATATATTTCCATCATTAAACGAGATTTTTGTTAGAATACTAGAATTTATAACAACTTATAAAAAAGATTTGATCTCCATATCAAAGGATATAAAGAAAAAACAGTTTCAAAAAGAAAGAGATGATGCTATGAATGATTTAAAAGATAAAACTATAGATACTGGTTGGAAGATTTATACCTCATTTAAGAAAACATTTGGCATGCTAACTTATTAATAACAAAATTTTTATAATATATATGCCTGAAGAAAAAAAATATCCTAAAGAATTATTTAATAGACCTATAAGTACTAGTACAAATCCTCAGAATCCAAATCAATTAAAAGAGTTTGAAGAAAAGGTAAGACAGGGTTATTCAGGTGTAGAAGTACAAACAGAGAGTTTCGAAAGATGGAAAACCATACCAAAAATAATTTTTGAAGAGATAGCAAGAAATGCAAGAGTAAATAATGTAGATTTATCTATCCATGCACCAGAAAACGATTTCCAAATAATGGGTATACATACTGGGAGAGATGAAAATGCAGGAAAAATTGACAGAGAAAGTAAAAAAAATATAAGCTATGCCGTATCTGCTATTTTTGATGCCTCAAAAACTATGTCTGAAATATATAATAAACCAATAAAAGTAAATATTCATGGAGGGGATATATCTGGAACTATATGGACTAAAGATTATGAAGAAGAATTAAAGAAAAAGTTATTAACTGACTATAATTATAGAAAAGAATTTGCTGAAAAATTATATAAAATGGGGTTCATAACTACTCAACAATATAATAATATATTAAATAGAAATATAGATACTGAAACCTTATATAATAATATACCATCATGGGCTTTAGCAGAATCAGAACTTGTATATCTTAAAAGAGGAGATGAATATATTCCAGTAAATAAAATAGGTATTGAAAAAGGATTTTCAAAGATCATAAAAGAAGGAATAAAAGAAAGCGTGGTAGATAAATTATATGAAAGTAATGAAAAATATTGGATGTCGATAATAAGTGAAATAGAAAAAGGTTTTATGCAGATTTCAAAGACATATAAAAATGATATGAATAATTTCTTTCAAAATATATTATATAAAGCATATTATAGCGCTGGCGATACTAGATCAATAGGAGATTTATTATATACTATAAAAAATTATGAAAATATAATAAATGGATTTAAAGCATATATAGATATATTAGAATCTAATATAGATTCTATAGAAGATAATCAATTTAAAGAAAAAGTCAAGACTGAAATAGAAACATGGAAAAAAGGTTTAGAATATTCGTACAATAAAATAAGCCAATATGATAAAGATATATCAAAATTATTAGAAAAAGGAAATTTTTATGAAGATGAAAATACAGTTAGACAATTCATTTTCAATAGATCTATTGAATTAGTTAATAATATGAAGGACTCATATGAATTTATGAAACAAATACTATATATAATTAAAAATACTGTATTTTCTGATAGATTTGTTCCATTAATAGTTCCATTTCAAGAAGTAGCCATAAATGAAGGACCAAAAAATTTAGCAAATGGAGTTAGATTACTAATAGAAAGAGAAAAACAAAAAGACCCACAATGGGCGGAAAAGATAGCAGATTACTTACCAGATATTGTTATAGAAGAATCTTATCCAGGATCACCTGCATCAAGACCTGATCTATGGAAAAAATTAATTGATAATATAAAAGTTGAATTAAAAAAAGTAATAGAAGAAAATCCAGAGTTAAAGAAAAAAATAGAAGAAAAATATAAAGATATAAATAATTATATAGATGAAAAAGTAGGCGCGAATCTAGATGTTGGACATATAAAAATGTATGAAAAATATGGATATACAAAAGAAGATATATTAAAATGGGTAGAAGAAATAAAACCAGAAATTAAACATTTACATGTTCATGAAGCACAGTGGGGAGGGGATACACACCTACCACTGGGACTTGGGTGGGATGATATAATTGCATCAGAATTAGAAAAGTTACAAGATATATTGCCGAATATATCTATTGTTCATGAACCAGGTGGATGGTATTCATCTGGACTTTCTCAATCGTTCGGTTCTGAATATAATTATTATATAAATGGAATTAACTCTACAGATATTTATGGATTAAATTATGGAGAATCATTTAATACAATTATACCATATGGAACTAGATCGATAACTCCAAATTATATACAATATACACAATATTCACCACTATCATATAATATTTTTACTCAATTACCATTAGACCTTGGTGGATCTAGAAAAAGAGAAACATTTTCTGGCCTAGGAACCGATTAACCTTTTATAAATATTTTTAATTAGTCTTATATATGGATATACTTGAAAAAATATCTTCATATTTACCATCTATAGAAGGTCCAAAAAAGATGGTCTCTCTGAGACATAAGATATATAATACATTATTAGTGATAGTATTATATACTATTCTATCTTCTATACCATTATTTGGTATATCTCCAGAGATTTCAGCAAGATTTGAACAGTTATTATGGGTATTTGGATCCTCTCTTGGTACATTGGCAAGTGTTGGCATAGCACCAATAGTACTATCAGGAATTTTTATGCAATTATTGGTTGGACTAGGAATATTTAGCATAAATACATCTACAGATGATGGAAAAGAAAAATTTGATAACTATACAAGAGGATTAGCATTCCTTTTCATAATATTAGAATCTATAGTATTAATATCCAGTGGAAACTTACAACCAAATTTTCTACTTGGCATAAATCCTATATTAATATATATTATAATGTTTATAGAGCTAATTCTTGGTGGTATTATAATACTACTATTGGATGATTTTTCATATAAATACGGGATAACATCCGGAATAAATATAATTATATTCGCAATTATAAGTATTGCCCTTTCATTAAGATTATTCAACCCTTTATCACCACCCACAAGCATACAGTCATTATTTTCCCAACCTACGGGGTATATACCACAAGCTATATTATATTTTATAGAAGGAAATAGTATACTTGGTTTATCTTATTTATTAGCAACAATAGCCACCTTTGGAATATTAATATTTGCAGTATATTTACAATATTTAAAGGTAGAAGTACCATTATTATATTTTAATATAAATGGAGAAATAATTAGATATCCTATACAATTATTATATACATCTGTAATTCCAGCAATATTTATCTATGCATTGATAGTGGAAGTACAATCTATATTACATTTTAATACAAACAATATTATAGTACAAATATTATCTCCACCAAATTTAATAATAAATATAGGACAGTTCGGATTAAATTGGATTACAAATCCTATAAATATAATACACATAATTATATATTTCTTAATATTTACAATAGGTGGAATGTTTATATCAAAATTCTGGATACATGCAATAGGTTTAGATCCTAAAAACTTAGCAAATTATTTAACAAAGGATCCCAATTCTCCAATGTATACTAGAGATCCAAGGATAATAGAGAGTACACTAAGGAAATATATAGATCCAATAGGCTATTTATCTGGATTTTTAATGGGTTTATTAGCCTCTTTAGGAGATATATTAAGTTCTGCTGTATCTGGAGTTAGCATATTATTATTAATAGTAATCGCATCACAAATATATAATGATTTAAATAGGGCAAATGCTACATATTTATTGCCAATAATTGGCAAATATTTGAATAAAAAATGATAGATTCATTATTCTTATATATATTAATACTAGTTATAATAATAAATATAGCAATAAAGTTCTTAGAGAAATATAATAATATAAAAGAGCATACTCAAAAGTTATCAGAAATGCAGAAAAAATATATGGAAACTATAAAATCTGGAAAGATAGATGAAATAAGCAAAATTAGTGATGAATTTACAAAAATATATTCTAAAGTTATGAAGCATACAATAATGGTCACAATAGTTGGAATAGCTGTATTAATAATAATAACTTATGTATTTTCTACAGGTTTTGTTCCAAAAATTGTAAATAATAGTACTACTATATATATAAATAATCCAGTATTACATAATCAAGATTTTGCAATATACTATAATCACACATTTTTAGGATTTTATACTGCAAATAATAACATAATAACACTAAACAATAGTTATATAATCAATAAATTATCAATAAATCCAATTACATCTACCTTACCATTTAAAATACCTATACTAAATGTAAATTGGCTAAGTCCAATAATTACATATATTATTCTATATCTAATAACCCAATTGTTAATATTATTATATACAAGATTTATAAAAAAATCTCCAAAGATAAATAAAAATGGCTAGAACATATTTATACAGAAAAACACCTTCAGGTAATATAAATGTAATTGATAAAATAAGAAAAGGAGATATACCAAAATGTGCAATATGCAAAAGAAAATTACAAGGAATAAAAGATTTACATTCAGTAAGATTAAGGAGAATTAATTTATCTCAGAAAAGGGTCAGTAGGATTTATGGAGGATACCTGTGTCATAGATGTTTAAAGAATTTATTAAAAAATATTGCAAGGGAAAGGTTAAAAGAGTTATCTATAAATTAATGAAAAATGGTATTACAAATTGGTAGAGTATGCATAAAATTGTCTGGAAGAGAAGCTGGAAATGTATGCGTAATAACAGATATAATAGACAATAAATTTTTACTCGTAGACGGGAATATAAAAAGAAGAAGGGTAAATATAAAGCACATAGAACCAACAGAAAAATTGATTCAAATAAAGAAGGGTGCAAACACTGAAGATGTTATAAAGGAAATGATAAAGAACAAGATACCTGTATCTTATTGGAAATTAAAAAAAGAAAATTTATTAAACAATGAAATTGTAGAGCTATACAAGCAATATTTTGGTAATGATTGGGAGAAAGTTGCTAAATCCTTAGGTTCTCCAGGAAAGAAAAACTAATTTTTTGAGGAGGAATTTCACCCTTTTATAATTTATAAATAATAATATTTTTAGTTTTTATATGGTTGCGAAACTATTAGAAAGCATAATAATAATAGGAAGTACTCTATTAGAATTATATTTATTGTGGGATCCAAACTTTTTTAATAATGAAGTTGTGAAATTAGGGGCCGGAGGAGTTGTTGCTTTAGATATATTAGCTTTACTAGGTATATTAATAAATATATAATTTTTTGAATTTAGAATTTTATTTAAAATTTTTTTATAATATCTATTTTTTATTTATATATGAAAGGGCCCGTAGTCCAGTGGTAGGATTTTGGCCTCGCTAGCCAAAGATCCCGGGTTCGAATCCCGGCGGGTCCATACAAAAATTATATAATACTAATAAAGTAGAATATAGCTTGTATTTGAGGAGGAGAGGTTAAATAAAGAAGAATTGGAAAAATGCAATATGATATCTACTATACCTACAAATGATAAATATGGTGTACTGAATTTAGCGGTATCTGCAATATTATATATGTATGAATTAAATAAGGAAAAATTCTTATATCTACTAACATAAATATAATATTATGTTCTTAGAAGAAAATGCTAAATACTTTGAAGAAAAAGCAAAAGAAGCTTACAAAGAAGGAAAATATAAATTTACACTATTTTTTACAGAACAAGCTTTACAATTATATTTAAAATATATTTTATATAAAAAATTTGAAGAGTATCCTAAAACACATAAATTAAAAGAATTATTTGAAATTTCAAAAAATATAAATAGTAAATTTATTGATTTCTATAATGAAAATTCTGATGTAATAGATCTAATAGAAGAAGCATATATTACTTCTAGATATTTAGATAAAGAATATAGTGAAAAAAGTGCAAAAAAGTCAATAGAATTAATTAATAAATTCAAAGAAGAATTCAAGGAATGGATAAAATAACTGAATTTCATATATATTTAGTGGATCGATATAAAAAATTTAGAGATAAAAAATATTTAGAAAGATTAAAAGAAATTATAAATAATTATTTTAAAGATAAATTATATAAAATAATAATATTTGGAAGCTATATAAAAGGAAATATGCATCCTTTATCTGATATAGATATTGCAATAATATTAAAAGAAAATATAGATGAAGAAGAAAGAATGAAATTTTATAAACTAATAAATAAAGAATTTGGACTAAATCCATTTGAATTTCATATAATTAGTATAGATCAATGGGAAGAATGGTATAAAAAATTTATAGATGAGTATAAAGAACTAAACTAATAATAATACCAAAGAAATTATCCCGACTAATAAGGGATAGTATATATTTTCTGATGCAACAAGGGAAGAATTAGATGAAGGATAATTAACTACCAGATTATATTGCGCATCTCCTAAACTATTTCCATTTAAATTAAAATTAAATAATAAATTAGAAGATCCTGGATATAATGGTAATACGGAAAATTGTAGTATATAGGACTGATTTGGTTGCAGTTCAGATATATTTATATTATTAATATTTTGTACAGGTAAATTATTATATAATAATTCCGGCATATCACCCATCTGTTGTAAACTAATACTAATATTATTTAATGTTACATTACCTATATTAGTTATATTTAATATCATATAATACGCAGGACTATTTAAATAGAAGTTGAGTGTATTCCCTATAGGATACTCTTTCTGATTAATATTGATAGGTACTACATATGCTTGTAATTGTACTATTCCATAATATGTTTCTGTATATATACCCTGTTCATATTCTAATGTTTCTGAAGAACATTGACCATTATTAGAACAAACCTCTATATCAATATTTAATAAGTTTGGAGGCGTATATGGTATATTAACTAATACAGAATTTTGATTATAAAATGTATTTGAATATCCATTATTAGTTGAAATAGATATATTGTTTATACTATAATAAGAATATCCAGTAATGTTCATTTCTAGGCTATTATTAGTAGAATTTAATAAATATATGTATATTAATGGTTGAGAAATACCAGCTTGATTTGACAAACCAACTATATTTATTATTTTAGAATTACAATTTGATAATCCTGCATTTGTACTAGCACATACTGTTAAATTTGTATAATTTGAATACGGTAGATTTACTGTATAAGAAAATGTATTTGAATTAACTGTTGTTGAATATACTTGTGTTCCATTATCATATATTACTACATTATTTATACCTGATGGATATTCTGATGCATATATATTTGCAATTATTGATGTATTAGATATATTTAATAATGTAATTGAAATGTTGGGTAAATTATTATCTATATTTATTGTTAATGAATTTGAATTAAGACAATTTCCATTATAACATGTTTGTCCATAAACAGTATAAGAAGCTGGAGAAGTTAGTATGCATGAAGAATTAAAATCAGTGAAAACAGGCAAAGAAGAAGAGCAATAAATATTATTACTTACAAATAATGTATAATTTTGTCCGCATCCTTGAATATATACATTGATAGGATTTGTTGACCATCCTGAATTGTAGTTTGAACTTATAGAAATTTGTTGTTGAATATTATAAGTAAATATTGAAGATGAAGAAGAGCTAGGAGTAGATGCCGTTATTACAATAGAATATGAACCTGGAGGAGCTGTTGGAGAAGGAGATATTATTATTGGTACTGAACAAGAATTTCCTGTAGTAGTACATGAATTTCCATTTGGAAATGAGCAAGTTATATCATTATATGATGGATTTATTGCTGAAATAGAAATCGAAGGCATAACCCCATTTGGAGGATAGGCACGGACTCTAACCCAATAGAAAGGACCAATTGTTGCTTGTGAACCCTGAGAATTTATTCCGCCAATTGGATACGCAGAAGTTGGCAAGGTTGTGGTAATTTTTTCTGAATTAACATAATCATAGGCAAAAAGAACGTAACCTGATGTTGGGAAGTAAATTGTCCAGACATGATAACCTGTAGCTGAAATTCCTCCGCTTATGCCAGTTGTGTATGCACCGCTAGCACCACTAAGACCAGTTTGTCCAACGGCATTAGTCGTGTCTCCTTGGTTATTATTAGTATTTATTGTCCATCCTGCATCTACGCCTGCATTTCCAGTTCCAGACTGCACAAATCCAAATGCAGCATTATCGGTGCTTGTTGCTGGAGGGAAATCCCCATAAAAATCTAATATACTATTGTTATTATAGCCAAATGTAGATGAAGTATAAGCATAACCACTATATGCAACCGATAGTCCATTATTCACAGTATAACTACCACTTCCAGTCCACCCACTTGGCAAACTCGTTCCAGCAAAGTTCCAATAGTAATTAAATACATCTTGTCCATTATCATATAATCCATAGTTTGGACATGTACTCATATTTGTATATCCTTCCGAATAACAATACCAATATGCAGAAACACCTGTGTAAGGGTAATATTGAGAATAATAATTAGCTGAAGTAGATCCAATATACATATATATTGTATAATTACTATTTGCAGGAATACCATTTGGTAGATTTATCCACCAGACGTCACAGTTAACTCCATTTATGTTATCCTGACCTTCGTACCATGAATATATATTCGGAGAACTACCAGAAGTTGTAAAATAAACATTAGATCCATTAGAATTAATTTCATTAAATAATGTTGGATTATCTACATAAGCAAAATTATTACCAGCATTCGGGTTTCCATTACAAACTGCAATATCTTGTTGAAATGGAGCTGGAGTTGCTACAGATTGAGAATTTGATATTGTTATCATACCACCAGGAAGCAAACAATAGAAATTAACTGCTGTTTGCTGAGAATAAGGATTATTTAAATTTGATGTTGCTCCTACATTTACTGAAGTTCCAGGACAAGATGTATAAGAAGACTGCGATAATGAAACCGAAGTAACTGAAACTGCAGGTGCGATTGAAATCGAAGGCATAACCCCATTTGGTGGATATGCACGGATTCTAACCCAATCATAATATATATGAGAACCAGGTCCTGCATCTGCATAATTATCCCAATAGATAGTCGTTGCACTACTTATTGGATTTGCATTTACTGTTCCACTATATCCTCCTGATGTAGAATATAACTGTGGTGCAATATATGCATAATAAGATGAAGAACCTGCAATATATGTTAAACTTGCGTATCTCCAATTTGAATTTGCAGTTCCTTGTGCATTTTGATCGAAAGTCATCGAACCAGAACTTAGATAATCCTGATCGAAATAATCTCCACCAAATTGTGTGCCTACATAGATTGCACTACTACCTGACCCTTCAGTAATATAGTTTCCAAGTCCAGTAGTACCAGTATTAGAACCTCCACCATCAGACTGAAATAGAGTCTCCGTAATATAACTTCCTGCGCCTAATGATTTTGCGTTATATGCTAGATAAGATATAGAACTAGATGACTGGCTATAATCTAAAACATCTATTACATTTCCATTTGGTCCTGTTGTAGTAGTAGTAGATAATGAGCCACCAGAACCTGACAAAGTAAAATCACCTGTAGGCGCATTTCCATTAAAGTATAGATCAAATACGTCATTACCATTATCATATTCTGCATAAGTAGGACTTAATTGAGGAGCTTCACCTACATAAGGAGGATATTGAGAATAATAATTAGCTGAAGTAGATCCAATATACATATAAATAGTTACTTGACTATTTGCAGGAATTCCATTTGGTAAATTTACCCACCAGACATCACAAGATACTCCATTAATATTTTCTTGACCTTCATACCATGAATATATATTTGGAGAACTACCAGAAGTTGTAAAATAAACATTAGATCCATTAGAATTAATTTCATTAAATAATGTTGAATTATCTACATATGCAAAATTATTACCTACACTAGGATTACCATTACAAATAGCAATATCTTGTTGGAAAGGTGTTGGAGTTGCTACAGATTGAGAATTTGTTATTGTTATACTATAGGAACCTTGAGAGAAAATAATGTGTGATATAAATATCAAAAAAGAGATTAATAATAAAAATACTACTTTTTTCATAAATTTATAAATTTATCTAAAAATTTATAAATCCTTCTTTCATTAAATTTTTTGCTTCTTTTCTAACTTTTCTAAAACATTGTATATGAAACATTATCTTATCTCCATTAGCATTTAAAGTCTTATATTTATCATTATCAAATATAGAATTATTACAATATTTACATTTTCCAATTTCTTTTCTCATTTAAAATAAATTTAAATTATTCTTATAAATTATATTAAAATGGGTTTAGCAGAAATAAGAGAATTAATAAAACCAGTAATAAAAGAAGTCGATTTATCATATTTATCTGGGAAAATCGTCGCATTAGACGCATTTAATGCATTATATCAATTTCTTGCTGCAATAAGACAACCAGACGGTACGCCTCTAAAGGATTCTAAAGGAAGAATTACATCACATTTATCTGGATTATTTTATAGAAATAAAAATTTAATTGAAAATGGAATTAAATTAATATATGTATTTGATGGAAGACATCCAGAATTTAAAAAGAAAGAACAAGAATTGAGAGAAGAACAAAGAAAAAAAATGGAAGAAAAATATGAAATTGCAAAAGAAGCGGGAGAAAAAAATTTAAAGAAGTATGCAGAATTTACATCTAAATTAGATTACAATATGATAGATGAAGCTAAAGAACTATTAAAAGCAATGGGCGTACCGTATATACAAGCACCATCAGAAGGAGAAGCAGAAGCTGCATATTTAGTTAAAAAAAATATAGCAGATTTTGTAGGATCACAGGACTATGATTCTTTATTATTTGGAGGAACTAGAGTTGTCAGAAATATAACGATCAGCGGAAAAAGAAAGATACGTGGAGTTGAAGTTAATATATCTCCTGAAATAATAGAATTAAAAGATGTTTTAAATTATCTAAATTTAAATCAAGAAAAATTAATAATTTTAGCTCTAGTAGTTGGCACAGATTATAACCCAGACGGAATTAAAGGTATAGGTATAAAAAAAGCATATGAAATCGTAAAAAAATATGATGATCCAGAAAAAATATTTAATTATATTAATTGGGATAAATATTATGATATATCATGGAAAGAGTTAGAAAAATTTTTCTTAGATCCGCCGGTAGTAGATATAAATAAAGAAGATATAAAGTTTGGAGAAATAGACGAAGAAAAGATAAGGAAAATATTAATAGATAATCATGACTTTTCAGAAGAAAGAGTAAATAAATCTATAGAAGAGTTAAAGAAATCATATAAGCAAGGATCACAGAAAAATTTATTATCTTTTTTTCAGAATGGGTAAAATTCATCATTTTTCAGATCTCGGCAAAGTCATCATTCATATGCCTTATGTATATATTCCTTGAAACACCTATAAGAATTAAATAATGGTCCTATATATTTTATTGAATTTAATGATACATCAATAAATTTATTATAATCATTTCTATAAATATTTAATATATAATCTAACTTATCATAAAAATTCTCTATATCTTTTTCATCAGTATTTCTATTTACATCATAATTATTTTCTCCGAAGAACCAACCATTTAAATCATCTATTATTATTTCTAAAGGAGATCCATCTCTAGAAAATAAAGTAGGTGTTCCATTTAATCCTGCCCTCATCCATGAAGTTCCTGAAGCTTCAAATGGTGGTCTGGGTATATGTAAAAATAGATCTGTACCAGCTAATAATATTCTTTCTTGTTCTAAACCCCTTCTTAATATTAAACCTACTGGTACATCTATAGTAGATATTGTATCTATTATCCATTTTATAGTATTTTTTGTAAAATCATCCTTAGGATGAAATGTTCCGGATAATAAGAATTGTATATTATATTTTTTATTTAATTCTTCCAGTTTATCCAGTCTCCATAATAACATATGAAATCTTTTATATTCAGTTAACCTTCTTTTAACAGTTATTAATATTCTATTATTCTTAAAAGATTTATTTTGATGGGAATTTACATTTATATAATTTATAGAATCATCTTTTAATATATTCTTTACTTTTATAAATTGATTTCTATCTATACTACCAGCATAAGATAATTTAGATGGTTCCAACCTCCATCCTGGGATATAAGAATCGTATAATAATTCTAGTTTATTATTTATCCATCTTAAATGATGTACTCCATTTGTAATATACTCTAAATTTTTATTGAATACGCTTTCTGTAACAACCTTATGCTTATATGATACCGCATTAGAGAATCCAGATATATTCAATAATACTTTAGTTAAACTTAAATTATTTCCAGAAATATTTTTTATTTCTATTGGTATATCATAATATTTTTCTACTAGATTATAATCGAATCCGTCATGGCCTGCGATAATTGAATGAGTGGTAAAAACTAATTTTTCTCTTACTTCTTCCATATTTTTTAACCTTTTAAATAATTCTATTGCTAGGAAACCTCCATGTGATTCATTTAAATGAAATTTATCAATATTTATACCATATTTGTCAAAAAATTCTAATGTACCTAAACCTAACAATAGATCTTTTAATAGTTTTTCTTCAGCATTTTCTTCATAATATAATCTTCCAGTTAATTTTCTAATATTTGGATTATTTTCTTGAATATCTGTATCAAATAAAAATAATTTAGAGTGTGATAAACTATATTTCCATACTTGAAAATATATCCTTAAACCTTTTAGATCTACATGGAATTTATCCTCTATATTCAAAAAATATTCTAATGGATCATAATCTTCATCTTTATATATTATATCTTTATCTTTTATACTATATTCTGCATATCCATTCTTATTTACAAATCCAACTCCATATATAGGATATTTCAGATCATTTGAAGAATAGAATAGGTCCCCGGCTAATATTCCCAATCCACCTGCATAAGTTGGCAATTTGCCTATAGAGAACTCTTGAGATATAAAAGCGATTTTTTTCATAATAAAATATAAAAATCTAAAAATTTATATTCATATGATGTCTACTACTCTATAGAGGTTAAATTTATCTTGAAAAAAGGAAACTAAATCATTTATATTTAATCTTATCTGTTCTTTTGTATCTCTGTATCTAATTGTAACTGTATTATCTCTTAATGTTTGGTCATCTACTGTAATACAGTATGGTGTTCCTATTTCATCTTGTCTTTTATATCTTATCCCTATTCTTCCAGAATCATCATAGTATACATCAAAATATTTCCTTAAACTATTGTATATATTTCTAGCAACTTTATTATGATCTTCTTTATTTTCTAATAATGGAAATATAGCAACTTGTACAGGAGATAAATATTCTGGTAATTTTAATATATTATCATAATTTAATACCAATAGAGAAAATATATTTCTATCTACTCCAAATGATAATTCTAATTCTACTGGGATAAACTTAGATCCATCGGGCCTTGTAACTATAAATCTCCTATCTTTGGATAATATAAAATGGTTCCATAAATCATATCCAACCATAATATTATCTTTTCCTATAAATAATTTTTCTAGATCTTCTAATATATCTTTTGGTACTTTATTCAGTATATTTGTATCAAATTTTAATACTCTAAAATGAATTCCTCCAACTTCCACCCATTTTAAATCATCTAGATATAATTCTAGATCAAAATGATACATATTATAAAAGGATTTTTCATTATTATCCAACTGATAAAATCTTATTTTGTTTTTAGGTATCTTTAATATATCTATATAGAACCTAAATACCTTATACAAAAAGTATATATAAAATTTATCTATTCCTGTATAATTATATATATCTTCCAAAGATAATTCTTCATATTGCACATTTTTCGACCTTGAATTAACCAATAATACATTTATATACTCATTTTTATATTTATCAAATTCCTGATTGAATATATTATTATAATAATCAAAAAATATTTGTAATTCTGCTTGAGTAAATTCCCTTAATCTTATTAAAGCATTTCTTGGCGATATTTCATTTCTAAATGCCTTCCCAATTATATATAATCCTAAAGGTAATCTATATCTATTTATTACAAATTCTGTTGGAAAATCTATATATACACCTTGTGCTGTTTCTGGTCTTAGATACATCTCATTATTTAATATAGAATTATATTTTTCTAATAATAATTGTAGGTCATCGACATCAAACTTTATATCAATATAATGTATAGAATTAAATAATTTTTCTATATAATATTCATCTATTTCTTTATGTTCTTTATTTGTAGATAAGAAATATTCATTTGTTATAGAATCATACAATATTACTATATCTTTATCCTGATTAAATATATATGTTTTATTCTCTATTACTATACCATATATTTTCTGATTTTCCAAATATTGTTTATATATATATGATATTATCCTCTCATTTACCTTATTATAATTATCTCTTTTCAGTATAGATAATATTTCGAATCTTCTTCTTATATCCTCTAAATATAGGAATAGATCAGATTCTGGTCCGACAAATATTGGAAACATTAAATTAAATAATTTAAGATTTGATAATTTTTCATTACATAAAGGACATAATATTTTACCTTCTTCAAATATTTTATTCATCTCTTCTATAGTCAAACTTTCTGCTTTTATATTTAGATTTTCTTCAATTAACTTATCTGCCCTCAACCTATGACCTTTTCTACATTCTACAATTGGATCATTAAACAATTCTAAATGCTTTGATGCTATAAATACCTCCTTATTCATTATTTCTGATGGTTGTATTTCATATATATTATCAAACAATTTACCAAAATATAGTCTCCATAAATTTTCATATTTTTTCTTTAATAAAGAACCTAGAGATCCGTAATCATAAAATCCAGACTTGGCCCCATATATAGACGAAGATTCATAAAAAAAACCCTTTTCCTTTGCAAGATTTATTATATCTTCAACCCCGAAATCTTTCATTCATAGGCAAATAATTTATAAAAATATTTATAAGCATTTTAAGTTTATAAGAACCAAAACTAAAAATAATTCACTAAAGAAATTAGTTCAATTAAAAATCCTAAAGTACTTCAAGATACAAGATCTAATTTATCTTCAAACCCTGAATTTTATTTATATTTTTATAAAAACTTTTACTTTTTCTATGGAGGCATAAAAATTATTGTATTTATAGGTTCATTTAAATAAATACTTTAGAGAAGAATATAAAATTAAAATAAGAAAATTTTATTATTCTTCTTATGTACGTATTGCTAAGAAATTACAATTTATTATTGCAAATTTATAAAAAATAAAAATAACGAATTATTATAAATAATACTATGATCTCGATAAAAATTACCTAAGAAAAATAAAAAAGAGATTAATAAATACTTCGTCCTCAAAGGCCGGAAGATGTCAGCTTATTAAATTTTTTAAAAATAAGATTTGATGGAGATTGAAGTAATACCTGTAGGGGGTTATTCGTACATAGGTAAAAATATGACTGCAATACGAATTGATGATGAAATAATTATTATAGACATGGGTATAAATGTAGATAATATATCAAAATTTGGAGAAAGAGAAAGTATTGTAAATAAACCTATGAAAGAACTATATGATCTAGACATAATACCAAATGACAAGATATTAGAAAATTATAAAGGAGAAATAAAGGGAATAATATTAACTCATGGACATTTAGACCACATAGGTGCTGTAAATTTTTTAGCTCCAAAATATAATGTTCCTATATACTGTACTCCTTATACTGCAGAATTATTAAAGATGCAAGAGAAAGAATATGGAGTTATATTATCAAATGATATTAAAAAAATAAGCCCAAATAGCACAATAAATATATCAGATAAATTAAAGATAAATATAATAAATTCTACACATTCTATACCTCAATCTATAATGGTAGATATAATTACAAATAAAGGTCACATAGTTCATACAGGTGATTTTAAGTTTGATAATTTTCCATTAATAGGTAAAAGAACAAATTATGAAAAGCTAAAAGAAATAGGAAGAGAAAATGTATTATTATTAATATCAGAATCTACAAGATCAGAAGAATTATCGAAAGCTCAATCAGAAATAATAGAAAAGTATATGTTATATGATGTACTAAAATCTTTAGATACAAAAGGTATAATTATAACAACATTTGCTTCACATATTTCTAGATTAAAATCTATAATAGAATTAGGAAAAGAATTTAATAGAAAAGTAATATTTATAGGAAGAAGTATGGGAAAATATATAAAAGCTGCTGAAGAAACAAATCTTTATAATTTTTCTGAAGAATCAGAAGTGTATAGTGACGTAAAAGAATACAAAAAGATATTAGAAAACATAAATAATGATAAAGAACAATATTTATTAGTAGTTACGGGTCATCAAGGTGAACCAGGTTCAGTATTAGATAAATTATCTAAAGATAGCTTTAAATTCGATATAAAAGATTCTACTATAATATTTGCAAATAATGTAATTCCACATCCTATAAATGAAGCAAACAGAAAAATATTAGAAGAAAGATTAAAGAGGAAGGGAGTAAATATTATAAAGGATATACATGTTTCAGGACATGCTAAAGCCCAAGATCATAATATGCTAATAAAAATGCTTAATCCAGAAAATATAGTTCCCAATCATGGGGACATAAATAAAAAAGCCGCTTACTATACCATAGCTGAAGAAAAGGGATACAAATTGGGAGAAGATATCTTTTTTATAGAAGATCAACAGAGTAAAATATTTAATATATAATTTTTTACTTAATGGTTTAAATAAAAGCATTTATTTTTTATTAGATATAATAGTGTATATGAAAGCAATTCATCTATATATAGAATACATACTACTACTATTATTGTCATCTATAGCATTTTATATATTATTTACATGGTGGATAAATAATAAGATATATGCTATAAATTTTTATAATGAAAATACATTTAATTATCAATCAAAATACATAGGAGATATATTATATAATTTACAAAATGATTATTATTACAATATAAATTTTAATTTAAATTATAAATTATATTGTTTGAATAATCTAACATTAATAGAATCTAGTAATTTTTGTAAAACAACATTAAATAATATGCAATATAATGGGGAGTTAATATATTCATACGGAGATTATTATGTTTATGATCCTAGTCTAAATGGATATTATCTATTAGAATATAGGGATAACTCTATATTATATGGGTGTTATCAAGGATATTTATCTACAGTTTTATTAACAGATAATTGTACTGGTGTATGTGTAGGAAATGATTGCATATTAAATATTGTAAAAAATGGCATAGAAGTATATTCTAATATATACACATGAAGGGACAAATATTTATAGAGGAAATATTATATATTATTATTGTTTTGACATTAATTTCCTTATCAATTTTATTTTACTATAATACATTAAATAATTTAAATAATAAAAATTATAATAATTATATAAACATAAAAAAGTATATTTATGAAAATATAATATTTGAGAATACATCAAACTTATTATATTTATATAATAACTACCAGAATATAGAGACAATTATAATTAAAAATACATAAATAGTTTAGATTATTATGAAATATATAAAGGTTGAGGATGTATTAAAATACTTCGACGAACAGATTAAAAAAGAAAATTATATACCAGAAATAAATCAAGATAAAGAAAAATCTGAAATTGACATAATATATCCTTTGATTGGTAATTTTTCATATGCACATATATATCATGATTTAATATCAGAGGAAATAGTATATGAACTTTTAGAACCAGAATTATCTTATGAAGAAAAATTCCTTATAGAAAAAATAAAAAAATATATAATTGATGATATATATAAAGATCCTGATAAATATTTAGAAAAAGACCACAAGACTATTTTAATGAAAGAACTAGGAAATTATATAAATAAATTTAAGATTGAAACTGATAAAAATGGATTCTTAAAATATTATTATTATTTATGGAGAGACATGCTAGGTTTAGAAAAATTAGAACCCTTATTTTATGATATATTTATTGAAGATATATCATGTGATGGTTATGATATACCTATATATGTACACCATAGTAAATATGGTATACTAAGATCAAATATAATATTTTCTAGAGATGAATTAGATAGATTTACAATAAAATTAGCTCAAAAAACAGGTAAAAATATTTCTTATGCAGAACCATTATTAGATGCTACTTTACCGGATGGTTCTAGAATTAATATTACATATACTGATGAGATAACTACTAAAGGACCCACATTTACTATAAGAAAATTCAAAAAGCAATTATTATCATTAACAGACTTAATAAAGGACAGAACATTAGATACAAAAATTGCTGCATATTTATGGACACTAATAGAAGCAAGAGCAAATATACTAATTTCTGGATCTACCTCTTCTGGAAAAACAACTCTGTTAAATGTAATTTCTCAATTTATACCCCCTGATGCAAAAGTAATTTCTATAGAAGATACGAGAGAATTACAATTATATCATGATAATTGGATACCTGCTACTACAAGAAGAGGATTTAATATAGGAGACAGATATTATGGAGAAGTAAATATGTATAATTTATTAGCAGAATCATTTAGACAGAATCCAGACTATGTAATTGTCGGAGAAGTAAGAGGAGAAGAAGCTTATGTAATGTTTCAGGGCATGGCATCCGGTCATGCTGCTTTATCTACAATACATACAGATACTTGGAAATCCTTAATAAGAAGATTAACTACTCCACCAATTAATTTACCGGTAGATCAGGTAGCATTACTTGATGCAGTAATATTTATGATAAGGGCTAGGAATATATCTCCATCAGCTAGAAGAGTAAGAGAAGCAATAGAAGTAGGAAAATATAAAAACAATGAAATTGAAGCTAAGAGTGTGATTAGATGGGATTTTTCTGACGATAAATTCGAAACAAAAGATTTAGGAAAAACAATAGAAGATGAATTGAGGTATAGATTAGGTTATAAACAAGACATAGAAAAGTCTATAAAAGAAAAAGAAAAGATAATAAAATATTTATTGAATAAAAATATAAGAGATCAAAAGAAGATTTCAAACTATATAAAGCTATATTATATAGATAAGGATAGTTTACTATCAGAAATAGAATGAATAAATTAACTAAATTTTTATATCCGTATTTTAAAAATAAGAGAATAGATATAAACTATACAGAATTTAAAGTATCTGTAGAAGAATATATAAATTTAACAATAAAATACTCTTTATTATTATTTATAATCGGAACTGTATCTATATCTATTATATTCATAATATATTTGAATTTCTACAATATAGTATTATTTATAATTAGTATATTATTTGGTTTTGCAGTAGGACTATTTACTTTTATATATTTATATATATATCCTACTGCTGCAAAGACAGATTACCTAAAAAGCATAGACGATAATTTATCCTTTTTTTCTCTATATTTCTATTCTTATTCTGGATCTGGAATGAATATTATAGAAATATTCAGATTATTAAATAAAAAGAAGAGTTTTGGTATGATAAATAAAGAAATTTCATATTTGCTATCATTAATAGATGTATTCGGATATGATTTAATTTCTGCATTATTAAAGTTAGCTAATACTACCCCATCAGACCAATTTAAAGAATTTTTATATGGATTAATATCTGTAGTGAAATCTGGTGGTTCCATAAGAGAATTCGCTAGAATATTTGCAAAGGAAAAATTAGAGGATTATGAAATACAATTAAAAGCATATAATGAAAAAGCAAACCTATGGATAACTTTTTATGCATTTTTCTTTATTACATTTCCTATAGTATTATTAATATTGGCATTTTTATTCTCTTATGCATCTGGTAATATAGCAATATTAAATTCTCTAATATTCTTTTTCGTTGTAATAATCCCCTTTTCATATATAGCTTATTTATATATGATACATATATATCAACCTAGAATATAAAATTATATTAATAATAATCCAGATATTATTGCAATAATTATCGCTAAAACATTATAATTTTCTGATGCGACTATAGATCCTGCAGAATTCGTATATCCTTGTACACTCAATATATATTCCCCATTTCCTATATAATCATTATTTGCATTAAAACCTATATCCAACTCTGAATAACCAGGATTAAATGGCAATACGGAAAATTGTAGTATATATGACTGATTTGGTTGTAATTGATTAATATATACTTCTTTAGTAGTATATAATGGAATATTATTAAATAGAACTTCAGGATTCTGTCCTATTTGATCTATATACATAGTAATATTATTTAATGTGATATTACCTATATTGGTTATATTCAATATTAAATTATAATCTGGTTTATCTAATTCAAAATCTAAAGTATTATTATTTATAGGATATGATATAGTACTATTATACTTTATATATGCTTGTAATTGGATTATTCCATAATACACTTCAGTTAATGTACCCTGCTGATATATAATATTCTCATTTGAGCATAAATTAACATTACTACATGCACTAATATATACATTTAAAATATTGGAAGGGTTATATGGAATTTGAATTATTGCTGAATTTTGATTATAATATGTATTTGAATATCCGTTATTTGTTGTTATAGTTATGTTCTTTATACCTGATAATGCATAACTAGAGATATTTAAATATAAATAATCATTATTATTTATTACAGTTGAATTAATTAAATTTGTATTTATTATTGGAGGGTTATTATCTATATAAACATTATCTGTTGTATTTTCTATACATCCATTATTATTACATGCTAATAATGTTAAATTATATATACCTGCCCTAGATAATATATAATTAAAATTATAATATTGTAAAGGTGAGGAAAAATTTTCTTGATATGCAACATTATTATTTAATAATATTGTTAGATTTTCTGGATAAGATATATTAGAATATAATTCTATTCCAGTAGTCCAGGTTCCTGGAGTATAATTATTACTATTTTGTAAATTTTGCAGATAATAATCATTAATATAGGGAGAGCTATTTATATATTGATTGGAATTAAAAAGATTAGATTTAATTATATTAATATCGCAAGATCCTATAGATATAGTTATGTTAGTAGTAGAGTAGAGTAAAGGTATCAAAACAGAATTTCCGACATTGCAGGAGTTTATGTCCGCAAGAAGATCAGGAGATGAATCAAAGACATCTAGATTAGAGATCGAATTATCTTGAATCGTGGAAGAAGCCATATATAAACCATAATCTGCGCCGGAGACACCCGACGAACCCGCATTTATCATATAGTTAGCGTTAGATATATTGTAAATATAAATATTTATATTAGAAAATATATTATTCTCTAAATAAGAATAATCAGAAATAAGATATAGTCCATAATTTGTATTGTAGATATTTATGTTTGAAAAAGAGTTGCTATCTAGATAAGAATAAAGCACTACCACTGGTGAATTGGCATAAGATAATAAGTATAGTCCATAATTTGTATTGTAGATATTTATGTTTGAAAAAGAGTTGCTATCTACATATGAGTAAGCAGAACCCGAATAAGAATAAAGATATAGTGCGTAATCAGCATTATATACAGTTATATTAGAAAAAGAATTGCTATTTATTTCGGAATAGTAAGAACCAGAAGGATAAAAGTATAATCCATAATTTGTATTGTAGATATTTATGTTTGAAAAAGAGTTGCTATCTACATATGAGAAAGTATAAAAATATATATAAATTCCATAGTTAGAATTATATACAGTTATATTAGAAAAACCATTACTTTCTAAATAAGACACTGAAAAGCCGTTGCTGCTCGGGCTATAAACTTGGAGGTATATTCCATAACTTAAACTGAATACATTTATGGTAAAAAATTCGTTATTTTCTAGATAAGCATAAGAACCTGCATTAGAGTATAGATATATTCCGTTAGAAGAATTATATATGATTATATTATAGAATTTATTAACATCTACAGATGTATTTGTATTCCCATGAGAATATAGATATATTCCGTTAGAAGAATTATATATGGTTATATTAGAAAATGTATTATTGTCTATATAAGCATAAGAATAAGCACTGGAATAATCTGAAAAAGAGTGGGCATTAGAGTATAGATATATTCCGTTAGAAGAATTATATATGGTTATATTAGAAAATGTATTATTGTCTATATAAGCATAAGAATAAGCATCGGAATAATATGAAATAGAATTAGAATAAGAGTATAGATATATTCCGTTAGAAGAATTATATATGGTTATATTAGAAAATGTATTATTGTCTATATAAGCATAAGAATAAGCATTAGGATAACCTGTAGAAGAATAAGCATTAGAATAGAAATATATACTGTATTCTATATTTTGAAAACTTACAAAACTTACATTTATATAACTTATGATAAACAAATCTCCATTACTCGAGGTACCTTGATAGTAATAAATTCCGTAATTGCTATCATTCGCGCCCTGTCCAATTATATAATACCCGTTTCCATTAATAATAACATTACTAGTAGTTATATTTATACATGCGTTACCAGAACCTGTCACTGTTAAATTCTTAGTTAAATAATAATAACCAGGAGAACTAATCGTAAAACCACAAGAACTTATGGGTGTAGCAGAAAATACTTTAAAATTCACTAAAAGTAAAAGGCTAACCAATGATAATAAATATTTATATATTTTATTCATTCAAAATTTATTAAAAAAAAATCTTATAAATATTTAGTGAACACCTTCTGGAATTCCTTTTCTTTTCCTTATAGAATCTATTATTTGTTGTTGCAAGTCTTTTGGTACTCTCTCAAATAATTGATCCTCTAAATACCATACTCCTTTACCAGATGTAGTAGACCTTAATTCATCAGTAAATCCAAACATATTTGCTACAGGTATCTTAGCTTTTAAAGTAGATCTCTCTTCTTGAACATCCATTTCTAATACCTGTCCTCTCCTAGATTGTAATAATGATGTAACATCACCTACCGTTTCTGGAGGTGTATCTATTCTTATAATTTGTAATGGTTCAAATAATGCAGGTTGTTCTAATATTGCTTCTTTTATTGAATCTTTAGCTGCAGGAATTATTTGAGCAGGACCCCTATGTATTGCATCTTCATGTAATACTGCATCAATTAATTTTACTTTCATCATTATTGTTGGCTCCCATGCTAAAGGTCCTTGTTCCATAACTTCCTTAAATCCTTGTACAATATATTCTATTACTTCTGGTAAATGTACTAAACCTCTAGTCATATCTATCAATACATTTCCATTTTGTACCATAATTATTCTTCTAGCTTCTTCTTTATCAAAACCAATTTCATTAAATACTTTCCATAAATCTTCTTTTTTTATTCTTCCTTCTTCTATCTTACCTTCCCTTATATATTCTCTTAATTTTTCATATATATTTGGATCTAAAGGTTCTATCTGGAAATATATTTTATTATGTTTATTTGGAGACTTACCTTCATGTACCTGCGTTTGTTTTAATACAGATTCTCTATATACAACTATTGGCTCACTTACATTTATAGGAATTCCAAAATCATTTTGAACCCTATATTCTAATATTTGTAAATGTAAGTCTCCTAAACCTGAAACCAATATCTCTCCTGTATCTTTCTTTTGTTCTACCTTTATTGTTGGATCTTCTCTTCTCATTAATTCTAATGTTTCTATTAATTTTGGTAAATCATTTGGATTTTTTGGTTCAAATGATTTTGTAACTACAGGATCTAACCAATGTTTTAATTCTTCAAATGTTTCTACTGATTTTGGATCTTGAACTTTTGCTACAATTGTTTCACCTGGATATAATCCTCTTATACCAACTAAAGCAATAATATTACCAGCTTTAACAGAATCTACATTTAATCTTTGTATACCCTTCCATATTGCTACTTGCTGTATTTTCACTGGTCTTCCAGCCTGGATTAAATATACATCATCTCCCTTGTTTAATGTTCCCGAAAACATTCTAGCAGTAGCAATTTCTTGTTTAGATATCTTATCTATAATTACATTTGTAACATTTATAACTAAAGGTCCATTTGGATCTGTATTTTCCATAGCTTTACCAACTTCTGAATTTATATTACCTTTCCATATATGTGGGATTCTATATCTTTGAGCTTCTATTGGAGATGGTAGATGATTTATAACCATATCCAAAATTACTTTTGCTACAGGAGCTTTTTTTCTCATTTCTTCCCTTAATTTTTCCTTATCATTATCGTATTTTGTGTATATATCTATTATATCTTTAAACGAAACATTATTTTTCTTCATATATGGTAATGATAATGCCCAATGAAATTTTGCAGACCCAAATGCTACAGAACCATCTACCACATTTACATTCCATTTACCTTTAAATTCTTGGGGAGTATACTTTTCTATCAACCTATTTACTTCTATAACTATATTACCAATTCTTTCCATTATTTGCTGCGGACTTAATTTTAATTCAGTTATTGCTCTATCAGCTTTATTTATAAATAATACTGGTTTTACATATTCTTTTAAAGCAGTTCTCAATACAGATTCTGTTTGAGGCATTATTCCATCTACAAAATCTACAACAACAATTGCACCATCTGACGCTCTAGCAGCTCTAGTGACTTGTCCGGAAAATTCTACATGTCCTGGTGTATCTATTAAATTTATTAAATAGTCTTGATTTTCAAATTCATGAACCATAGATACTGCAGCACCATATACTGTCATTTCTCTCTGTTTTTCTGTTTCATGCCACCAGGTAAACATTGCCTCACCAGCAAGCTCTTCTGCTAACATTCCTGCACCGGCCAATAAAGAATCTGTCAATGTAGTTTTACCATGGTGAATATGGGCTATTATTTCCATATTTCTAATATTCTTTGGATTATCCATGACTTTCAAGACTTTGTCTGTCAATGACGCCATTAGTATTTTTTTATTCAAAATAATTTAAAAAGGATCCTATATCTAAAAATTTCATTTTTGATATAATAAAATTTTAAAAAGATAAAATAAGATCTACTAATAGAATGCCATATTTTTATAAATATAAAAATTTATTATAATTGCATAAAAAAGATATTTATTTTGTTATTTCTAATTCGAAAGGAGGAGCCTTAAACTCTACCTTTTTATGATGACCATCACAATACGGCTTATTCTCTGAATGCCCGCATCTACATAAATGATATATAGCCTTTCCATCTACATTTACCTCATATGGTCCATTTTCAAATCCTCTTATAACAACTCTTGCCATTTATAAATTTAAAATAATATCCTTAAAAATTTATTCTAATGATAAATAAAAAATATATAATAATATTATCTGGTATAATATCTATAATAATTACAATAATATTAATATTACAAAATAATATGTATAATCAAGAACTTACAATAAAAATAAATAATAATAATTTAACATTATATAAATTAAATTTATATTATGAAGGATGTTATAATCTAACCATAAAAAATGGATATTTTATAATATATCCTATAAGTTCTGCAGTTAATTTTTCTATGCCTACATACAATTATTTAAATACAACAAATATAATATATTGCAACGAAGATATATCATATAATATAACAACAAATTTCTGCTCACCAATTGCCTGTCCAACTATATGTACTACAAATGGTTGTGTCAAATGCAACTATTGTAATAATTTTACATATTACATAAATATAAACTATCCGATAATAATCGGAGAAAATAATGATTATATATCTAGTTCATCTATAGGAAATATAGTAATACTTAAATATGATAATAATGTATATTCAACAAATAATGATATAATAATTAATAATATAGATAATAATTCAATATATTATATTATTAGCTTATATATAAATGATATAAAGAAGATTATTGTATGAATCTGGCAGTATTATATTCGGGTGGGAAAGATTCTAATTATTCATTATTTATAACTTCTAAATATTACAAGGTATCTGTATTATTAAATATTATTCCAAAAAATAATGAAAGTTATTTATATCAATATATAAATAACAAAATAACATTATTGCAGGCAAAAGCATTAAGTATAGATATATATAGAGCAGAAGTAAATGAATCAGAAGAAAAAACATTAAAAGAAGCTTTAATATATCTAAAAAAAGAATATAATATTGATGGATTAGTAACTGGTGCAATAAGATCCACATACCAAGGATCTAAATTTCAAAAAATTTGTAAAGATTTAAAATTATGGTGCTTTAATCCTATATGGTTAATAAACGAAAAAATATATATTAAAGAATTAATAAAAAATAATTTTGAATTTATAATTACGGGATGGTATTCTTACCCATTAGATATAGATATTTTAGGAAAAAAAGTCAATACATATATATTAAATAAACTAATAGAATATAATAAAAAATATGGAATAAATATAGCTGGAGAAGGTGGGGAATATGAAACAATAGTACTATACCAACCACTATTTAAAAAAAGGATAAATATAGAAAAATATAGGATAAATATAGAAAAAAATTATGCCGAATATATTATAGAAAAAGCTAGTCTGATATGATAGGGGTAATATATACAAATAAATATAAATTGTCTAGAAGAGAATTTCTAAGACCTATATTATATATATTGAAAGAAAATAAAATTAAATATAAAATATTTTCATATAAAAAAATAGCTAATAATGTAGATAAAATAATAATTACAGGAACTGCGATAATGGATTTTGATTATTTAAATTATATAGATAATTTTAAGTTTATAATAGAAAAAGATATAAAAACACTAGCAATATGTTCTGGATCACAAATTATAACAAAATTACTAGGTTATAAATTAATAAATAAAGAAATAATTGGAAAATATAATATAAATCTAGTAAATGAGAATATTTTTACAGATAAAGATTTTGAAGCATATTTTTTAATAACTAAGGTACCCCAAATAGATAAAAAATTTAATATATATGGAAAACTAAACAATATCCCCGTATTTTACAATTACAAAAATATATATTTTACATTATTTCATCCAGAAGTTTTAAATAAATATATTATATTAAAATTTCTATATAATATATAATATCCCTACCGAGGGTAACCTTAGATTTATGAAAAGGTAGAGTTGGTGGGGGTACATAATGAAGATGCCATGTCCCAGTCTGATATATGATGAAAGGAGTAGCTACAGATAAAAATATTAATAATTATTAAAACAAAATTAATTTAATATAAAAAATTTATTCTTCTATCTTCTCTTTCTTATTTCCACCTCTTCCTCTTGATTCTAATAATACTGCAGCTATTATTATTATCGCAACTGCTACTAATATCCAAAATACTATCGATTCTAAATTATATGTAGGTGTTATTAATTGTTCTCCCGTCGAAGTATATGTTTGATTTAATGAATATAATATCTCTCCATTATTTGCATTTATTACATCTACATAAACTGTTACATTTCCAGATTCTGCTGTTACATTTAATGGTATTGTCTCTGAATATGTTCCACCTATTTGTACATTTTCTTCCTTTGGATATACTTTTCCACCTACTGCATATGATTGTATTATTAAATTATATATTGATGTTGTATTTGCTGTTAGTATCAGGTCTATTGTTGTATTCTGACCAACTGATAATGGTTGGTATGCTTCTAAAGATGCTGATATTGGAGTATATACAGGTACTGATCCATTTACATATATATTATATGGATATACTTCTTGTGCTCCATTATACAAGAATACAATATTTAATGGATAATAACCTGCCTGTAGATTATTTGGTATATATATTACCACTGGCAATTGCTCTACTTGATTTGGAGATAATGTAATTGTTGATAATTGCTGATTTATATTTAATTCTTCTGATTGTATCATTGGGGTTACCTGTACTTCCATTGGCAAACTATCTTGTAATTGTATTTGCAATTGTACATATGATCCTGGTAGTATATTATATGTATTTGGTTCTACTGATATTACATTAACTGGATTTATTGAATTTTGATCTATTGCTACAGTATAATTATATTGATTTACTACAACTCCATTTTGATATAAATATAATATTATATTGTAATATCCTGGACTTAATTCTTCTGTATTTAATGGCAATGTTATCTCAGATTGTTGACCTGGTTGTACATCTTGTGAATTCATTAAATTATATTCTAGATATCCATATTCATTATATAATAATAATTGTACTGTTGCATTTACAGTTTGATATCCTGAATTCTGTAATAATAAATTTATATCATATATTGAGTTTCCTAATGATTGCAATGAATTAAAGTTTGGCGATATTGATAATACCTGTAAATTTTCTCCATTTTCATTATTCGATATATAGAATGATTGTTCTGCTACTTGGTTTAATACCTGACCATTATCCAATACTACAGTTAATTGTTCTTCTGCATATAGTTGTCCATATATATTTTGTAGATCATAGTTTGGAACATTTATTGTCAATAAATTCTCTCCCGGCTGTAATTGTACATCTTCCTGTGTCTGATATACAATACTACCATCTTGACCATATAATGTCAGTGTCAATGTAGCTGATTGTATATTTGTCCCTATATTTTGTAGATAAGATACTGACTGTATATTTAATCCATTTTCAGATGCTTGTACTGATGATATTACTTCTGGTAAATTTACCATCGATAATGTAAAATTATATGGTACAAATGTAATATTATAACTTTCCTGACCTGTAGCTATATCTTCAACTCCATTAGAATATATTAATGATACATTTGCCTCTACTGTGAAATTATTGTATCCATTAGAATATTCTTGAACTAACTGCTGTAATTGTAAAGGATTTACAGATATATCATATATATTTAATCCTGTTCCTACAGTTACTGGCTCATAATATTGATACACTAATTGTCCATTTGGTGCAAATATATCAAAATATAGGTATGATTCTACTGGTACCTGATTCACTCCTAATAACTTTACTATAAATGTCATATTATTCATAGAATTTGCCAATAATGTCTGCGTCTGTGGTTCTATTATTATTTCCTGCGAATATACTGCTAATCCTACTATCCCTAATGCTCCTAAAACAAAAGAAAGCTTCTTAAGTGTTGTCACTAGTCGATTATTCATAAGTATTATTTATTATAAAAAGACTTATAAACGTTACTACCCTTTAAAAGGTATAGATCACTATCACCGGGCAAGTATATTATAATATCATTATGATCAATTTTAAAAATTTTACTTAATTCCTTGGCTATATCTAGTTGCTTTTTATTTCCAGGAACCACTATTGCATAATTTTGATATTTTTTTGTTATTACTTCTGGAACTCCAGAAAAAATTTCGTAGTTATCAAAAGATAAAGCTATCTCTAGCTTAACATTCTTTATATAATTTTTATTCCCATATATCATAAATGATCCTTTATTCAAATACTCTCCAGATGGTGCTTTCTTAGATACCTGATCTGGATATACATAGTATACATCTATTGAAGAAAACTTATTTTTCCAGGCTCTAGAATATGAAGCCACAAATTTTGCCGATTCATATATATCTTCTTCTCTGGCTTTTCTACCATTTTTTAAAATACCAAAAGGAGAACCTGTAATCTCTGTATGAAAAACAATATCATTATCTTCGAGATATTTATTTATTATTATTTCATTTGTTATAGAATCTTTCCCGGCAATCAATAGAAAATCATTTGAAGTTTTTGTCCATCTGAATTTTTCATACCATTTTCTGTTTTTCTTCTTTTCTTCTTTCTTTTTCTCTATGACTATGTTTTCTTCAATATTATTTAATTTTTCATTATAATCCTTTATTATTTCCTCTATCTTTTTCTTCTTATCTTTTAAGACTTTTAATCTACTATAGATATCGTTTATATTTTCATATATTGATTTCCTTCTATCAATTTTTATTTCCAACATATATTATAGAATAAACATTTTTTACATGCATCTTTATAGACCTTTCCAGGATCCTTTTTCTCTTCTATCATATTATATATCTTATCTTTGGTATATAGTATATTTTCTATTTCTTTTTTATTTGTGAACTCTATTTCTTTTTTATAATTATCTTTAGCATATAATAAGTATCCTTTATTTATCTTATACTTTGGATACTCATCCTTTAATAATAAGTAATATGCATAAAGCTGAGTGACATGTTCTCTCCTATAAAATCCAGATTTTATTTCATAAGGTATCATTTCATCTTTATATATCTCTATTCTATCTACCCTACCAATTATATTATTTTTTAATGATGTAACATCTATTTCTGTAACCAATTTTGGTTCTAGATTTTCCCATAATTCTATACCATATAAATCACTCTCCAATATAAAATTATATACATTTTTTGCCCTCTCTTCTATATCTTTACTAACATAATTATATGATTTTATCTTTATCTTATTCTTATCCAATTTCAATTTCTGAATTTCTTCATCAAATTCCAATAGAATATCCTCAATTAATTTATATGTAAATTGATTATATAAATTTAATATATATTCATAACCTTTATTTTCCTTTATACTATATATTATATCTTTTTCTTTATCATTTATCCTATCAAATATAGAATGAACAATAGATCCAAAAATCTTCTGTTCTGTACTTTCTTCTTCATAATGCATAACCCTTTTTAAATAAACCTTTCTAGGACAGAAATAATAATCAGTAATATCTGTTACTCTAATAAATATATTATTTAATACCACAATATGATATATTATATTATTTTTATAAATATATAATATTTATAAAGACCTGTAGAAAATAATATGAAATGGTAAAAATAAAGATAAACAGAGATTTATGTATAGGATCAGCAGCTTGTGTTGCAGCATGTCCAGAAATATTCTATCTAGACAATGATGGAAAGGTTGCATTAAAATCGGACAATGTTGATGAAAATAAAGATCCTGAACTAGCAGAAAAAGTAAAAGATGCTGCACAGTCCTGTCCAACAGGAGTAATATCCTTAGAGTGAGAGTTAGAGTAGATAAAAATACATGTATAGGGTGCGGTACATGTATTGCCATAGCTCCAGAAATTTTTGATTTTGATAAAGATGGGAAATCAATAAACAAAATAGAGGAGATAGAAGATGAAAAGTTGATAGAAGAAGCCAGAGATTCTAAAATTGCCTGTCCAACAGGATCTATATTTTTGGATGAGTAAATATTTTATAGATATAGATTATAATAAATGTATAAATTGTTTAGCATGCTATTTAATAGATAAAGACGATTTTGATATAGTCAATAATAGAATAAAAATCAAGAACAGGTTCATATCAGATGATAAATCGATAAATAATGTAAAAAAAGCTTCTGAAGCTTGTCCTGTCAATGCTATATATTATGAAGAAATTTCTTGATAAACAAAAAGATTAATAAATAATAAAAAATTTCTATAGATTATGGTATTTTATAATATATTTATAACATTATTAACAAATATTGGATTCTTTAATATTATAGTTCCTTTTTTACTAGTTTATGCTGTAATGTATGGATTATTATCTAATTATAAAATAATAGGAGATCCATTCAAAGATGATCCTTCTGGAAAAGCAGTAAGGAGTATAATATCCATGATTGCTGCAGCTACTGGCTTTTTGGTTGTAGGAGCTGCAAATATTGTATTATCCTTAAATCAATTGATTCCATATATAGTTTTATTTATATTAACTGTATTCTTCTTACTAATTGCTATATCTCCATTAGTATCAAAAGACGGAAAGATAGACCTAGATAAGAATACTAAAAGATTATTAGTTATAATAGCTGTTATAATATTTTCTATAGTATTAATATTTTCACTAGGACTCGTAAATTATTTAATGTCTATAGGAAAAGCAATTAGTAACAACTCATTACCACCAGAGATAATAAACTTTATAGAAACAATAGTAATATTATTAATAATGTTTGGAATTGTATTCTTTACAATAAGAACTCCAAAGGCAAAAGAAGAAAAGAAGGATAATAGTAAATAATGATAGACTTTACTTCTTTGTTGAGTCAATATGGGATTTTCGATGTTATATTACCTTTTTTATTAATATTTTCCATAGTATTTATGGTTTTAGAATTAGCTGGACTATTAAAAACAGGTCCGGATGATGAAGTTGGTAGGAGACTAAATGCCTTATTTGCATTATCATTTGCACTACTATCTATAGGAAATCAAAACCTAATACAATGGTTATTATCTTTTATTCCAAATGCATCTGTTGCAGTATTGGGTTTTTTCCTATTGGCAATGGTAATAAGTATAAGTAATAAAAAGGTTCCAGGCTTCTTTAGGGCAATACTAGGACTTTTGGTGATAGGAATAATACTCTGGCTAGCATTGAATGCGCTGGAACTTACTCCAAATGCAGGAGGAAGCTCTATTTCAGGAGCTCTAAATTATATAATATCCTACTTAATTAATTCAGGATTATTAGCAATATTAATAATATTTGTTTTATTAGGAATAACTATATTTTGGTTAGTATCTCCAAGTAAAAAGGAAGATAAAAAAGAAGAAGGTACACAGGTAATTCCATTATTGAGTAAATAAAATGGATCTAGGATCATATATATATTTATTATTCTCAGAATATGGAATATTTACAATAGTAGCTCCTTTCTTATTAATATTTTCATTATTATATGGACTATTAAGGAAAACAGGCCTATTTGGTAAAGACAATCCAAATAAGGAGAGATTATATGCAATAATATCTATAGCCTTATCTTTTTATTATTTATATAATTTAGGCGCAGTAATATTTACTCAAGACTTTATATCATTCTTCTTCTTTGAATTCTTAGTATTGTTCTTTATATTGATGATTATTGGTTTACTAGCCTCAATATCACAAGGTTTTCAACCTAAAGAGGAAGAAAAAGGATTATATAATAAATACAAAAACTCTGCATATAATTCTTTGGTTGGTATACTAGGACTATTGGTATTATTTGCATTTATGTATGCATCATCATTCTCATTTACATCATTCGGTGCAGGAGCATCAAATATACTGTACTCCATATTTTCATTCTTAATAAATACAGGACTATTACCATTAATAATTATATTTGGAGTTTTATTTGGAATAATTGGTTGGTTAGTAAGGACTCCAAATAAAAGTCCCAATAAGAGAAAGATTAATCCAAAATTATTATTGATATCTGCTGGTGAAGCTCCTTATCAATTTTTTGATGAAGTATCAAAAAAATAAAATAAAAATTTTAATTATATATTAATTTTATGGTAAAGTTTATAACTGGAGATCATGAAATAAAAAATATTGTAGGAGATATATACAGAGGAGAAGATATCATAATAACAGATAAAAAAGGAAAATATCTAGGTATATTATCAAATGAGAAAGCATTAAGATATTTAAATAAACCAAATACAAAAATAGATAAATTAATTATAAAAATAAAACCAATAGACGGGGATATTACATATATAATAGAGAAGATGATAGGATCAAATACAAGATTGATACCAGTAAAAAAAGGTGATAAAATAGAAATTATGAACATTTTTGATTTATTAAATAATATATATAATGATAAAAACACATTAAGGAATATAAAAATAGAAGATATAAAAAATAATGCTTATACAATATATGAGAATGACAATATAAATAAAGCAATAAACATAATGAAAGAAAATGGTATTTCTAGATTAATAGTTATAAATAATGAAAATAAACCTGTAGGTATTCTAACCATATCTGATATATTAAGAAAATTGTTAATACAAAATAATGAAGAAATAAGGGTACCTAAAGATGAAGACTTCGATATAAAGATAAAATCCATAATAAAAAATAACCTAATATTTGCAAGCAAAAAAGATAGTATAGAAAATATTATAGAATTATTAGTAAAAAATAAAATATTTTCAGTACCTATATTGGATGAAAAAAATAATTTATATGGTATAGTAACAGCAAAAGATATATTAATAGCATACTTACAAAATAAAAAAGAAAAAAAATATAATATAGTAATAAGTGGTATAGATTTGGATGAAATAGATCAAAAATATATAAAAAATGAATATGAAAGGTTTAATAAAAAATACAGTAATATACTAGGAAATATAAAAATAATAATACATGTAAAAAAGATTAATGAAAATATAAAAGATAAAAAAATATTCTATAGTATAAAAGCAAGATTAATTTCTGATAAGTTAAGATTTTATGTACAAAATAATGGATATGATTTCTATTCAACAATAAATGATATATTTCATATATTATCAAATGAAGCAGAAAAATATAAACATAAAGATGAAAGAGAATATCTACTGCAAAGAATGTTTAAGGATGATATAATAAGATATATATAAAATGATATTATTACCCGGAGATAAGTTAAATAATAAAAATATATATAGTTATGATATAAATGATGAGTTTTTTTCTAAATATATATTATTATCAAATGATAATATAAAGTATAATAAAATATTTGGATATTATATACCAAAAATAGGAGATGTAGTTATATCAAAAGTAATAGATGTGTTAAGCAATGGATGGTTGCTAGATATAAATTCTCCATACCTAGGATTCCTACAATTAAAAAATGTTGTACAAAAGGATATAGACCATAATAAAATATATACATATGGAGATTATATATTAACAGAAATTACAAAGATAACTAAAAACATGATGATTAATTTAAACTTAAAAAATAGGAAAAAACTAAATAATGGATTAATTATAAGTATAGATCCGATAAAATTACCAAGACTAATAGGTAAAAACTCTTCAATGATAAATATGATAAAGGAAAAATTAAATATAAAAATTATAACCGGAAAAAATGGTAGATTATACTTATCGGGTGATTATGCAAACATAATAAAAGCTTATAATGTAATTAAATTTATTATGAAAAATTCATATAAAAAAGGCCTAACAGAAAAGATAAATGAAATTATATAATGTCAAGGTTTGACGGAAGAAAAGAAGATGAATTAAGAAATATATATATAGAATTAAATCCGATAGAAAATGCAAAAGGTTCTGCAATATTTGCTTTTGGAGAAACAAGAGTATTGGCTGCCGTGTATGGTCCTAGAGGGTCTAAAATGTCAAAAGATTATGATAGAGCATTTTTAAGAGTAAAATATAATATGATTACATTTTCTGTACCTGAAAGAAAAAAACCAACTCCAGGTAGAAGAGAAATAGAAGTATCTGAAGTTATTAAAAGAGCAATAGAACCTGCATTATTATTAGAAGAATTACCAGGAAGCATAATAGATGTATATATAGAAGTATTAAATGCAAATGCTGGTACTAGAACTGCGAGTATTAATGCAGTATCATTAGCTTTATCTTTAGCAGGTATACCAATGAGAGATTTGGTTAGTTCAGTTGCTGTAGGAAAGGTTGGACAAAAAATATTAGTTGATCTAAATAAAGATGAAGAAGACTATAATTCGGAAAAATTAAAGGATATAGAAGAAAAAAGGAAATTTATAGAATTTTATGGAGAAGGAAGAGCTACAGATATACCAATAGCATATTTACCATACAAAAATGAAATTTCGTTAATCCAATTAGATGGTGAAATAAATAATAATGAATTAAAAGATGCAATAAATCTAGGAATTAAGTCTTGCAAAAATATAAAAAACCTCATGAAAGACAAGATATTAGAATACTTTTCCGATACCAACATAAGGTAATAAATTTATAAATTATAAAATATTTTATTGATTTATGGATAATAAAAAAATAATATTATCTTTATCTTCTATAATAGGATCAAAGTTTATTTTTTCTCAAGGATCTAATAATATATATACTAGTGTAATTAGCACTAGTTCAATATATAATGCTGCACAAGAAGCAGCAGGCGGTATCGCATATACTTTAGCAAATTTATTTCCACCAATTTATATAACAGCTGCACAAGAAATGAATATATATTCTTCAAATCCTTATATAGGCGCAATAATTGCTGCATCTATGCTATTTCTATTATTTTTTACTATATATTTAGTTACATTAAAAATTATGTTCAGCAGAATATTAGATAACTTTGGAAAGGAATTGAGCAATGAAGGTATAATATCAAGGGGACCTTATGTAATAGCGGCAATATTTTCATTTTTCAGTATATATCTTATAGGTCCCATATTACTAACATTGTTCGTAGAAATAGGAATTATTGACATGATCTTTGTTATATTAATTATAGCTGTAATAGCAATACTTGGATTTAAAATATTGTATCATGGTGGCTTAAAGGATGCGGGGGCATCTATAAAAAGTATAGGAAGTAAATTAAAAAGTATAAATAAAATACCAGAGAAATTTTATAATTATAATGATAAAAGGACTGTTATCAATTTAGGAAAAAAAATAGATCTAAAATCCTTAGATCTAGATATACAAAGGCTTATAGTATCTGTATTAAATGAGATAATTAAAAATCTTGAAGATTTAAGTAAAGAAATGTCAAAAGTAGAAAAACAAGAAATTATTAAAAAAAATTTATCTGGGATAAAACCAGAAATTATTAAAAGAGATTTATCTGGGATAAAACAAGGAACTGGAAAAGAAAAAGCTAATATTATAAAACAAATACGTGATAAATCGATGCCAAAAAGAAACACTCAAGAAATTATTGGACAATATTATAACAGATTAAAAGAATATATAAGGCAGTTATCCCAGGTAAAACAAGGCATTGAAAAAGAAAATGCCGATAATATAAAAGCAATGTATAATAAATTAGTATCATTAGGATATTTCAATACATTAGGTATATTAAAAAATATGAAAAATGAATTAAGATCATATAATAATATAATTAATAAGATAGATGAAATAATAAATAATATAGAAAAGCTCAAAGAAGAACTTAACAAAAATTTAAATATAAATGATCTTAAAAGTGGATATGAAAAAATTAGCAAGATAAAGAATAGAAGAGATCTCCAAGGACAAAATAATGATAAAATAATTGCTAAAATAAGCGCTTTATCTGAAAAAATAGGAGAACTAGCTAAGATTAAGAGTCAATTAGAAAATATAATAGGTCAATAAATAATATATTTTAATTTCTTTTAATGATTAAAAATAATATAAAAAAAGAAATAGAAAATAATATTGAAAAATATAAAAAAGATATTGAAAAATTATATAAAGGAAATATTATTATAAAAGGAGGAATAGAAAATCTACCAGATAGAGCACAAATATTAAAGAAATTAATAAAAAATGGATCTAAAAATGGTCCTAATACTATCTATGAAGCAATAGAAAAGAAAAAAGAAAAGATTATAGAGGTTGTAAAAATATTAAAAGAAATAAAAAAGGAAAAAGACGATATTAAACCCGATTATAAACCATACTATATTAAATATTTTAAAGAAAATATAGAACCTATAATTACTGATATATTAAGCTCAATAGACGAATACAATAAAATTATGTCAAATAATATTACGGTTTTTCAAAAAACTGGAATACTAGACCATGTATATAAAGATTCTAACCTTAAAATAAAAGGTGAGAAAATAAACAATCAAAATATATATAAGATACCACAATTTTTTCAAAAACAACTAGAGGATATAATTAAATTAAGAAATGAATTAATTCAAATATTTAACGAGATAAAATCTACAAGAGGCTATATATGATTATTCAAAAATAAATTTTTTTATTGCTAAGCTTTCGGCATAATCATCTGGATCTGAAGTTAATATATATCCAATAGATACTTCATGTAATCTATGACCCGCTCTACCAACTCTTTGTAAAAATCTGGATACCTGCCTAGGAGAATTATATTGTACTATTGCATCTACAGATCCTATATCTATACCCATCTCTAAAGAGGATGTAGCTATAATAGCTTTTAATTTTCCTTCTTTAAATAATCTTTCATTTCTCTCTCTAACTTCTCTTGATAAGGAACTATGATGTATTTCTATAGGATATTTTGGTATCCATACTTTAAATCTAGATACTAACATCTCTGCAGCCTCTCTAGTATTAACAAATATTATCACAGATTTATGATTATCTATTATTTCTTTCATTTTCCTTAATGTCCATGCAATTTTTGGATTCCAATTATACCTTCTTGCTAATTCATAATCTTCTTCTTCAATATTTGGATATAGTACATCTATTTTATATTTTTTCTCTGCATACCAATATGATATATCATAATTTCTATATCCAAATAAAAATTTTGCAGCTTCTTCTAGATCTCCTATTGTTGCAGATAACCCTATTCTTTGAAATTCGCCTGAATAATTTACTAGTCTTTCTAATCCTAATGATAATTGTACTCCTCTCTTTTCATTTAATAATTCATGTAATTCATCTACTATAACAAATTTTACTGTTTTCAATTGTTCTCTTAATCTTTTACCCATAAATAATATTTGAAATGTTTCTGGAGTTGTAATTAAAAAATTTGGAGGTTTTCTTGCCAATTTATTCCTATCTTTATTTTCTGTATCACCATGTCTTAAAGCTACAGTTATATTAAGATTATCACCCCACCATTTTATTCTATCTAGTAGATCTCTATTTAATGCTCTTAATGGAGTAATATATATTCCATATAATTTATCATAAGGATCTTTATCTTTTAAATCTAAAATCTTAGAAAATATAGGTAATATTGAGGCTTCACTTTTTCCACTTCCAGTAGGTGCAACAACTAATACATTTTTATTCTCTAATATCTTTGGAATAGCTAATTTTTGTATAGAATTAAAATCTGGAAATCTTTTATAGAATAAATCTAATATTTCTTTCCTTAATTTTATATCATTATTCATTATTTTATATATTTGATTAAGAATATAATTCTTTCTCTTCTATTAATATACCATCAAGAGTATAAACTTCGTACCTTTCTATACTATCCGCTAATGGTGTTTGAAAAGATCCTGTATCATATACTCCAGTTAAATCAGAGAAAGTAGGAAGAAATATTATATTATAATCTTTTTTATAAGCAAAAACAAAAACTTTTTCATATATTACTTCACCTATTGAGGTTCTAATACTTTTTGCAAAGTGGTGATGTCCCAATACATAATATTTTCCTTTTAATTTTGGTTTTAAATGACCATGTGTAAAAACAATATTTTTATATCTTAATTCCTTAATTACTTTCACATTATTTATATCTGGAATTAGTTCTTCCAAATCTCCATCATGATTTCCTTTAACTAGATATATTTTTTTAAATAGATAAGATAACTCATTTACAAAGTCAGGTATTTCTGATATTTCCTGTAAAGAAGTTTTTGGAATATTATGCTTAAAATCTCCATCAATTATCAAATATTTTGGTTTATATCTATCATATATTTTCTTTATTTTACTAAATATATATTTCGATTGGGATGGTATATATATTCCATTTAAAGATAATTCTTTTTCTATACCTAAATGTAAATCCGATATACATAAAATCTTCTTATAAAAAATTAATCCTTCTGTATTCGTAAATTCAAGCATTAATTATTATTGATCTTATCTGATTTATATCTACAGCGTTTTTTATTTTATTCTTTAGTTCCTCATATTTACTTCTATCTTCCAACAATAATACAATATCGCCAATTGCCTGACCTGGTAATCCTTTTCTAAATCTGGCCCTTACATGACCTTTATTACCATGTATATCGACAATTTTACCTAGAAATATTTTTTTACCAGAACTTACCCAAATAATTCTCTTACCAATTAAATTCTTTGCTTTATATTTATCATTAATATCCTCAAATCTTACAATTATATGATTTTGATATATTCTATGTCTTCCCATTCTATAATTTATAATTATACCCTTCATCTTAATAATAATTACAAAAATATTAAAAAATTATTTGGTTATAGAGTATAACTTAAATATTTTATTAAAAACATCTATAACCTTATTATCTATATGTTCTATACCACTATTATTAATCTCATTCAATATTTGGGATCTATAATTTATATCATTTATGCTGCCCGTCTTTTCACCATTATAATTGTATATTTCTGTTACACCTTCGGATACTAAATATATCTTATCTTTTGTTATATATAGATCATATGACTTGTTTAAATTATTATCTATTAGAGTATACTTGTACTTTATAATTAATTCTTCTTTCTTATTTTCTATTATATCCCTCAATAATCGTGTATAATATATTATTTGTTCCTTGAATTTTTCCATTTCTATCAAATCAAATTTTTTATCCTTGAATTTATTTATATTATCTTCTAGAGATTTTATATTATTATATTCTACAGATATATTATTATTTACATAATCCATAAATGGTTGATTATATAATAATTTAAATTCCTCCTTCAATTTTTCATATTCTGCAATATAATTATCTATTAATTTCTTTTCATTATCTTTATCTATTATATTCTTTAAATTCTTCATCTGAGATACAAACTTTTCTGCTATATTAAATACATTTATTAGATCTTCATATTTATATTCAGAGATTAATCCATGTTCGAAATCCTTCCTCATCTTCCATACAAGTTCTAAATCATCTATATATTTTTTCTCTAGTAAGTTTTTTTCTACAAATATCTTTCTCAGATATTCCGGAGTTTCTTTCGGATCTGGAGGTAATATACCATAATCCATTATAACAGATTGTGCAGCAGTAACCATGGAAACAGCTAGATCTTCAATTATAAGATTATTTATAGTATTTTTTAATTTATTTCTTGCTTCATTAATCGAATTTTCGGCCAAAGTTATATATTTATCAGAAGATTCCCTAGATGGCTTTATTATCCCTTTTGATAATAATTGTTTCCATGCTATAAACATACCCCTATCATATAATGCAATACCATCCCTTAAAAATGTAATAATTACAGGATTTGATTCTGATAGTGCTAGCCAATATTCAGTTAATGTATATACTTGTGGATGTAATACCTTTTTTGATCCTGTCAATAATCTTGATTCTACTGCCTTTTCTGTAATTGTTGTAATTAATTTCGCCTTTAATTCCTCAAAGGTATGTTGCTTTACATCTGTATCATCAATTACGACATATACATCAATATCTGAAGATTCTACACTTCTTCCCTTTACTTGCGACCCTGCCAATACATAAGCTACAACATATTTTTGTAATAAATATAATATCAACCTCTTATGAACTGCGGTTAATTTTACTATTTCTAAAAATCCTTTGTCATACAATACATCTCCTAAAGATAATAGATCTAATAATTCAAACTTTGAATCCATTGATATATTTTTTATATCATCTATTAACAGTATATGCAACCAAATATCTAATTTATTGCTTTTTATCAAATCTAAATATTTGGCACTAAATTCTGCCTTTAATTTCAATTTTTCTTCAGGTTTTAGATCAAAATCTGACAATATAACAATCCAATGTTTATAAGATTCTATTTCCTTTTTGTATTTCTCTAATGATTCTTCATTAAATATAACTGTACTATAACTCATTAAATTTTTTAATAACTCAATTATATCTTCTTTCTTCTCCTTTATCTCCTCTATAGACAATATTCTATCCTTATATTCTCCATTCAATATACTTTCTTTTAAATCCATCCCATATATTTAAAAATTATACTTATATTCTTTTTTTAAACCAAATTTCATATCTTGAATAGTCCTTATCTTCCTTTTTATCTTCTTTCTTTTCTTCTTTTTTCTCTTCTTTATACAAATATTGTTGACTTAGACTAACCAACCCTTCCTTTACATACCTAGATAATAATTCTAGACCTTGTGGATCTTCTTTATATTTCTTTAAATAGAAATTTATATTATCTTCCTTATATCTAGGAATTATTTGTATAACAATATGCGTACTATTTGTCTTTGTATTCCCAGAAGATAATAATAAATTCATTCCATCATATTTTAAATTATTTTTCAATATAAATGAAATATATTTTGCTATAGTAAATAATTTTTGATTTATAATATCATTCAAATTTTCAAATTCCTCTAGGTGCATCTTTGGAAATACCAACACAGATCCTTTCGAAGGTGGATATATATCTAGTACTGCTATTATATCATTATCTTCATATAATGTATAAGAAGGCAATATTTTATTTGCAATCTTACAATATATACAATCGTCCATAAACTTAATAATATATATATTATTTATTAATTTATGAATATTATATTTTATGTATTCATAGCAATACTAATACCATTATTGTTATACGCTTTTGTAATATATCTTTCCGAAAATATACTATTAAAATATGTAGAAAAATATTCTAAATACTATTCTTCATGGCCAAAATATTATTTATTAGTATATACTGCTGGTATTGCCTCTGCTCTACAATCATTCTTACCAGGATTATTAGTGGATATACTAGGAAAAGCTAAACTAGCCTTTTATTTCCAATTATACAATGTAGCCTTAGATTATACAGTAACATTAGGAACATTTATACTGGCATTTAATTTTAATAAAGGGATAATAGATAAAAATTTACTAGTATATATAACAATATCATATATATTAGAATTAATATTTTTATCTACTAAGGTAATAACGTATTTTGATGGTATAATATTGTATTTATCATTTATAATAATGTCCATAATAATATTTTATAAGTACAGAACAAAAAAGGAGAAAATTGAATATAAAGAAGAGAATAGTTTATATAGTTATTTCAAAGCATTGGTTTATACATTAGAGATAGGACTTGCGGTATCTTTAATATATGTTGGAGGTAATGTATTAAATAATATATCAAATACTTTATCCAATCTTGGTTTTTCTATACCGCTAATCGGCTTTTTAATTGCTATAATATTATTTACATTACCCGATATAATATATGGACATTTGAGTTGGTTCAAAGAAAAGGACTTAAATACTAGTATAGCATCAATAACGGGAGAAGAGATAAGCGAATTTACAATCTTTACTGGAATATTAGCAATGATACACCCTATAGTATTTACAAACATCGATGTTATACCTATAATATCTACAATGTCTATTATGTACGTATCTATTCTAATTTTGTTCTTTTCTTCTTATAGAGGAAAGATACCAAGGTGGGTCGGCATTATATTAATAGTATTAGGACTTTTAATGGGTTTTGTAGATGGTATTGTAAATATATAATAATTTAAAAAGCTTACTTATATTCTTCATAATAAATGAAAAGAAGTTCAAGAAGATGGAAAAAATATTTAAGATCTAGATGGAAATGGCAAAGAAGGAGAATTAGAGAAGAAAAGAGGCTTAGAAAGGTTACTAGACTTAGGGCTTTATAAAGGTTGTGGAAATAAGCTTTTAAATATTAAGATAAAATCTTTCTAAATACCTATGTGGTGTAGTCCTATAGATCAATGATATAGGAAATCTGAACATAGGTATAAAAGATGTAGAGATAATCTGAAAAAGGGATAATTGTAGTGGAATTAGCGGTCATACTTCTTGGGTTAAAGCCCACGGTGGTGATCCACCGAACTCCCGTTGATCCTGCGGGGGATCAGCGCTATTCCTCTCCGACTAACCCATGGGAGGTTAGGATACCGGGTAAGGCATCCTGCCGTACGGCTGAATAACACGTCAGCAATCCTTCCTTAGAAAGGAGATAACCTCGGGAAACTGAGGATAATCTCCTATAGGAAATAGATTGTGGAACTCATCTATTTCCGAAAGGGTCCGGATATTCCCTCCGGACTTCGTCTAAGGGGGAGCTGGCGACCTATCAGGTTGTTGGCGGGGTAATGACCCGTCAAGCCTAGGACGGGTAGGGGCCGTGAGAGCGGAAGCCCCCAGATCGGCACTGAGACAAGGGCCGAGATCCTACGGGATGCACCAGGGGCGAAACCTCCGCAATGGGTAAAAGCCTGACGGGGGGAGAGGAAGTGTCTGGGTCCTACCCAGACTTTTAGAAAGTTTAGAAAGCTTTCTGAATAAGCAGTGGGCAAAAGGGGTGGCAGTCGCCACGGGAATACCCCTGCTGCGAGCGCTGGTCTCATTTACTGGGCCTAAAGGGGCCGTAGCCGGGTTAATGTGACTTCTGTGAAATCTGTGATTTAATATCACAGGCGTGCAGGAGTTACTATTAACCTAGAGGATAGGAGAAGCTGAGAGTATTCCTGGGGGAGTGGCGAAATGCAGCAATCCCAGGAAGACTACCCGAGGCGAAAGCGCTCAGCTATTCTACTCCTGACGGTGAGGGCCGAAAGCTAAGGTATCAAATGGGATTAGAGACCCCAGTAGTCTTAGCTATCAACTCTGTAGGCTATCTGCTGGATGGACCTTGAGTCCATTTAGCGGAAAAGGGAAGCCGTTAAGCCTACCGCCTGGGGAGTATGGCCGCAAGGCTGAAACTTAAAGGAATAGGCGGGGGGGCACACAAGGGGTGGGGTGTGCGGTTTAATGGGACTCTACACCGGAAACCTTACCGGGAGCGACAGCAAAATGAAGGTCAGGCTGAAGACCTTACCAGATACGCTGAGAGGAGGTGCATGGCTGCCGTCAGCTCGTGCCGTAAGGTATCCTGTTAAGTCAGGAAACGAGCGCGACCCATGTCTGCAGTTGCTATATAGGTAGTTTTACCTATAGGACACTGCAGAGACTGCCAGGGAAACCTGGAGGAAGGCGTGGGCGACGGCAAGTCCGCATGCCCCGAATCTCCCGGGCTACACGCGCGCAACAATGGGTAGGACATCGGGAACCAACTCCGAAAGGAGAAGGAAATCCCAAAACCTACTCTCAATCCAGACTGAGGGTTGCAACTCACCCTCACGACGATGGAATCCCTAGTAATCGGGGGTCACTATTCCCCCGGTGAATACGTCCCTGCCCCTTGCACTCACCGCCCGTCAAGCCAACCGAGTTACTTTCCGGTGAGGCTCATGAATAATGAGTCGAACCGAAAAGCAGCGAGGGGGGCTAAGTCGTCACAAGGTAGCCGTAGGGGAACCTGCGGCTGGATCTAGTTAAAATTCTACTACAATCCCTAAATTTCTTTCTTATAATATTTTTCTATGTTCGAAATAAAATCAAAAGATGGTGCTGGCAGGATTGGAATACTAAAATATAAAAATAAAAAATTAGAAACTCCATTAATATTACCAGTAATAAATCCAAAAAATATGATATTACCTATAGAAAAGATAAAAAAGTACAATATTAATGCTTTAATCACTAATGCATATATTTTATACAAAAATAAATATAATGACGATATACATAAAATATTAGATTTTGATGGGATAATAGAAACAGACTCAGGATCATATCAGATGCTTCATTATAAAAAAGAATTAAATATAAACAATATAGATATAATAAATTATCAATTAAAAATAAATTCTGATATAATTAATGTATTAGATATACCTACGGATATAGATAAAAATCATGAAGAAGCAGAAAATGAATTAAATATAACTATTGAAAGAATAAAAGAAGGAATAAATAATAAAAAAGATAAATTAATTAATGGAGCTATACAAGGAGGAATATATAAAGATTTAAGAAAAAAATCTGCTGAAATCGTATCAAAATTAGAAGTAGATATATTCGCAATAGGAACTATAGTACCATTTATGATAAATTATAAATTTGACAAGTTATTTGAACTAATTATTGAACCAAAAATTTATTTACCATTTAATAAACCTGTACATTTATTCGGTTTAGGACACACATTAACAATACCATTATCAGTATACATAGGCGCAGATATATTCGACTCTGCATCATATATATTATATGCTAAAGATAGGAGAATTATAACACCTTTCGGTACATTTAGATATAATGAATTAAAAAATTTCTATATAGAAACAAAAAATAATATTTATCATATTGAAGAATTAAAAGATTATAATGATAATGAATTAACAAGTATTTTAGCAGAACATAATTTATATATGCTAGTAAAAGAAATAGAAACATTAAAAGATGCTATAAAAAACCAATATTTAACTGATCTAGTAATAATAAAGGCTCATTCACATTTTTCAATATATAAGGCTACTAAATTCATTCTTGAAAAATATTATGATTATTTAAAATATTTAGAACCTATAAGAAAAAGATCTGGGATATTTTATGATGGAGACTTTAATGATTTAAGAGTAGATGTAAAAAGAGCAATGGAAAGATTAAAAGAAAGAGTAGATCCAAAAGATATAGAATATATATATGATTATGTTTATCCTTTTAATTCATTAAAAAATATAAAATGAATATATATGAGAAATATTTAAAATCTGAAATTAGAAAATCGAAAAAATTTAAGAAAAATAACACTATTAACATTATTTCTGTAAAATCAAATACCAAAAACTTTTCTATAGATATATTAAATAAATTAAATAATAAACATAATATAGGATATAAAATAATATTAAAAGAATATAATAATATTGAAGATATTATACTAGAAAAAGATAGTATAATTATATTACCAATAGAAGGTGTATTCTTATCATTTTTAATATATAATTACAATAAAGAAGAAAAATATAAATATCTGATTACAAAAAATAATGAATATATTTTTAATATTGGATATGATATATCTGAATATTATATATCGAAAATAAATAATTTAGAACCTGTATTTTTTACAGAAAAATATAAAAATATACTAAAATTTATATATGATACAGTATCTTTAAAAGAAAAATATGTATTCGGTATTAAAAATACTTTAGAATACCTATCAAGATATTATTTATAAAATTTATACATTAAATTATTATAATGTCTGAATTCATGCTAAGAGGATATAAAATTGATGAATTAAGAAATATGTCCATTAAAGAATTTGCTGAGAAAGTTGCAGATAGTAGAGTAAGAAGAACATTATTAAGAAGATTAAAATTGGGTTTTCCAGTAGAATGGGAGAACTTTTACAGAAAATGCTATTTACAAAAAGAAGGTAAATATAAGAAAACTGTTAGAACACACGCAAGAGAAATAATAATATTACCATTTATGCTAGGAACAAGAATAGGCGTACATAATGGAAAAGAATTTGTAGAATTAGAAATAAAAGAAAATATGATAGGAAGAAGAGTGGGAGAATTCGTATTTACAACAAAGAAAGTTCAACATTCCAATCCAGGTATTGGTGCTTCTAAATCTTCTAGATTTATGAAAGCTAAAAAGTAAAATTACCTTTTTAGGCTTTTTATTGTATATTTATTGAAAAATATCTTATATAATTTTAGTCTATATGGCAATGTATTTAAGAAAGGTATCCATGGTAGTAATGCTAATAATATGAAGAATCCTAATCCTGCTATACCTGTATATAATGTATGCCACCATGGTATATGATCTCCTATTATCTCTATTGCGTCTAAATAAAATAACCAATAGGAGCCTATTTGATATTCTTCCACATTAAATTTAATCATACCAAAATAATACTCATGTAACTTATACTCTGAACCTTCTATATTATGTATTAGAGACATATCTGCAAGTAATCTATCTGTATATGTATAATCTAGAGGAGAATTATAAGGAGACTCACTTAATAATATATCATCATATAATCCTGTTCTCCCCATCAAAACTAAAGATGCGATTACTTTTTCAAAATAATTATTGGAGTTTAAAGCAGAATAAATATTGCCATTGTCCTCAAAATATGTATATGCTGAATTTATTTGTTCTTCTTGCAATGTATAGTTTTCTGATTGGAATATAGATAAATAATTAGTTTCATTTAATGAATTTACAAGAATATTATAAGGATACTCTACATAAACATATCTAGTATTAATTTCATAAGGATTTGTAGATAAATTATAAGGATTATAATATCCTAGAGGAGAAAATTTTGAATATGTTGCAGTTCCAGATGTATAATTATATTCTTGAATTAAAGTAACTGCTAATAAATTTGGATAATTCTTTGCTGCATATTGTATATTTAATTGCTCTATTTGCGGATAATACCATAAAGGTCCTAGAATAACTCCAAGAGCGATTATTAATCCTCCTATTAAACCCGCTCTAATAAACAATTTCTTATGATCTGCTTTCACAATATTGTATTTAACATATTTTTTATCTATATTTGAAATTCCCCTCTTAGTTTCTAATAATATATGTATACCAATTAATAATGTTAATATAATAGGAACAACTGCAATATGCCAACCATACAAAGCACCGTAATTTTCAGGATTTATAAAATATAAATAAAAAGAGTTCCATAATCCAGCACCACTCTTATCATTATATTGAGCAACTATATTATAATTTAATCCTAATCCAAAGGCATATTGAATAGAAGCAACAAAAAATATTACCACACCTAAAACCCACATATCCTTTCTTCTTAAATGAGCTCCTGTAAAATACATTGTAATACCATGGATTATCATTAGAGTCATAAAAATTTCTGCAGCCCAGAAATGTATTTGAGATATTAATACACCCCACCATGTAAAATTCCACCAAAATGGACCAAATATAACCATTATTACACCAGTTATTATTAAAATAATTAATGCAACAACCATAAAGATTCCTGTTTGAAAGAAGAATGAATTTCCATATTCTGGCAAATTTTCTATATAAAAAGACTCAAATATTTCTTTTAAATCTTTTAAAGTCTGATTTTTATTTATAATATCTTTTACGAAATTCGATCTCATAAAAAATAGTATAAACAAAAATTTTATAAGATAAAAAGATTATTACACCGTTATATATTTATCAAAAAAGATCCTTTTGGAGTTATAGGAATTATTATATCAAATAATATTAATGTAGCTATTAAAAATATCAATATATACTTTGCTCCTGCTCTATAAGAATCATTATACATTTTTCCCATAGCCAAGCCAGCAAATATACCCTGTATTATAGATAAATTATACATTAAATTTGTTATATAATTTGTATTTATAGTACTCGTCTGACCCGGCAAACTTATTGATAAAAAAGGTAACAAAAATACTTGAAATGTAAATATTATACCTAAGAAAAACATGAATACTAGATATGAATCTATTATATTTTCGTGCATTTCTGCTCTTTTAGATTCTTTTATTTTTCTAACCTCTACTAAACTATTTATAACAGCTTCCAGGCCTTTTTCTAAATTTCCACCGCTTTTATATATATCTATTAAAGACTTTATTGTTCTTCTTATTGTTGAATTATTACTTTCTTCTCCAAACTCCATTAAAGAGTCTTCTATACTTATACCCCAATCTATTCTTGCTGATAGATTTTTTAATAATTCATTTATTACACCATAATCATTATTTTCTAATTGTTTCAAAGATAATGGCAATGATAATCCTGATTTTAACAAATCCATTAAATCTAATGAAAATCTAATGAATTGCTCCTCTTTTTGCATTTCTATCCTATTATTAATTTCTTGATATATTAGATATGGAAATATACCAAAAACTACGCCTGTAATTATGGCTTTGGATATATTAAAGTCCAATAAAAGACCAAACATTAATATTAATCCTATAATTAATATTATAGTAATTATCTCAAATCTCATTCTGAAGATATTTTACTAAATGCAACTATAAAGCCTATATTTATCAATGGTAGCCCTACATAAACCATTAGGTCTAATAATCCAGATATATTTGTGTTATATGTTTGCTGTATTATTGACATTAACATCACTCCAATAGATAGTATTATCATCGGTAATGTTAATACCATACCTACATATAAATCTGAAAAGGTCTTTGCAGCCTGCCCCTCTTTTTTCAATAGATTATTATATCTTATCATTTCCTGGGTAGAATATAACATTAGAAATTCTGATATTTTTCTCCCAGACCTTATTGTTAATATAAATTCTTCTAAAAAGTCTTTTAATTCTTTTGATGGTGTCTCTTCAGCAACAGACTTTAGTGCATCAGTCAGGCTTTCTCCAATATTTATCCTTTCTATTATCTTACCGATCTCCTTAGATAGATATCTATATTCTTCGGTTTCTGCTATCAATTTAAATATTTCTTTTGGTTCTATTCCTGCCTCTGCCAAAGAAGCCATATGTATAATTACAAATGGTAGATTTCTATCTATATCATGTTTTATACTATTTTTCCTATATTCTAAATAATAATATGGTATTATTGTTATTACAAATATGAAAAATAGCCCATAGAAGAAAAATATTATATTCTCAAGATATATTGTAATTAATAATAAAGATATAAATATTATGAATATTATGAATATAAAAAATGATACAAAAGCTTCTGGAGATATATTATAATATGTTTGACTCATATATGATTTTAATCTATAATATAATCTATGATTCCTATCCAATATATAACTTGATAGTTTTCCAAATATTTTAAATGATATATCAAATATCAATAATTTTAATTCATTGAAATAATCTACATTTTCTGTCTTTCTGTATATTTTCAGTTTTATCTTTTCTTTCTTTTCTTTTTTATTCTTTTTAAATAATACATCTTGGGCTTCAAAATATTTTTTGTCTAAGTATATACGGTTATTTTTGAATATTTTAGGAAAATATTGGTCTATTTTATTCTGGAAATTAGTGTATTGATTGTAATATTGCTCTATCTTCGTATTTTCATCTTCCGTTTTTTGTTCCATAGTTTTTAAAAAAGATATCATCTTATTAGCTTCATTTAAGTATTCTAATAAATTATATAATATCTTATATTTTCTATTATTCAATAATTTGATTTTTTCATTTATCTTATTATTTAATCTATTATATTCTTTTTGATCTAGGTATCCTTTATCATACATATGATAGAAATGCTTTTTCCATTTCTTGCTTTTCCTTATCTCTTTTATTATAATTTCAAGTCTATTTATCTCCCTTTTTATCTTTTCAATATAATTATCAAGTTCTACCAATATCTCTTTATTTATCATGATAAAATATTTTATATATTTAGAAATATATTAATTTTAAAATCATGGTTAATATGAGATTCGTAGATAATATTAAATTAGAACTCCCAAAGGATAAGATTCAAACAAATATAATATATCCAATTATAGAACCATTTTCTTATGCTCATATATATTTTGATCAAAATAAACTAGATATAATATATGAAATCATAGAGCCAAAATTATCAGAAAGTGAAAGATCAGTTTATGAAAATATAGTATATTATATAAAAAGATTATTATTCGTAAAGCTATCTGAAATAAATGATTTTAATCAAATAATGTCATATTTAGAAAGATTATATAAATTTGTACTAAACGATCTAGGTATAAAATTAAATCAAGAATCTTATGATAAAATATTTTATTATATTTATAGAGATCTATACGGATATAATAGTATAGAACCATTAATGAGGGATATATTTATAGAAGATATAGAATGTTCTGGCTCTAATTTACCAATATTTATAGCACATAGATATTTTGGAAATTTAAAAACAAATATAATATTATCAGATAAAGATGTAAGAGATATAATTGAAAAATTCGCTTTAAGATCTGGAAAACATATATCTTATGCAGAACCATTATTAGATGCTACTTTACCAGATGGTTCTAGAATCAATGCAACATATTCTCAAGATATCACTACAAATGGTCCAACATTTACTGTAAGAAAATTTAGAGAAAATCCATGGACACCAATAGAACTAATTAGACTTGGTACGATAAGTCCAGAAATTTTAGCATATCTATGGCTAGCTATAGAATATAAGAAAAATATGATTGTCATAGGTGGTACTGCATCTGGAAAAACTACAATGTTGAATGCAATATCTATGTTTATACCACCGCAGGCAAGAATAATTTCTATAGAAGATACAAGAGAAATAAGATTGTATCATGATAATTGGATTCCATCTATATCAAGATATTCTTCTGATAGAAATAAGGAAATAGATATGTATGATTTATTAAGGATGTCATTCAGACAAAGACCTGACTATGTAATTGTCGGAGAAGTAAGAGGAGAAGAAGCTTATGTAATGTTTCAGGGCATGGCATCCGGTCATGCTGCTTTATCTACAATGCATGCAGAAAGTTCTAGATCCTTAGTACAAAGGCTTATATCACCACCTATAAATTTATCTAAATCACTAATAGAGCTATTAAATATAGTGATTATAATGCAACACGATAATTTAAATGGAATAAATATTAGAAGAGTAAAAGAAATAGATGAAATAATAAAATATAATAGATTTAATAAAGCTTATATATGGAACCCATTTAAAAAAGAATATTTAGAAAATCCAAGAAAATATTTACTAAAGATAATTGAAAGAGACTATGGTATCGAATATGATAAATTATATAAAGAATATAAAAGAAGAATAAAGTTATTAAGAAGGCTATCAGAACTAAATATTTCAGATTTTCAAACATTTTCAAAAATAATACAAACTTATTATTATAATAAAGATTATATACTAAATTACTATAAAATAAAATAAAATTATTAGGGTTCGAGTAGATTATATAGCTTCACGGGATATTCAGATAGTCAGCTGAACTCCTTTACGGAGCTTACACTGCTATCTTAACGGATCTTCTATCCGAGCCCTTAATGGCTGTCTATTTTCAAGGAAGGCTTCACCCTTAGATGCTTTCAGGGCTTATCCTTCAGGGTGTGGCTACCGGGCCTGCCCTTTTCGGACAACCCGTAAACTAGAGACCCCGATCCACCGTTCCTTTCGTACTAGGTGGACCTTTCCCTCAGACAGCCGACACTTCCGACAGTTATAACCGAGCTGCCTCGCGGCGCTCTAAACCCATCTCACGATCTCCTTTAATGGGTGGGCACCCCCACCCTTGGCGGCTTCTGCACCACCAGGATGGAGAGAGACGACATCGATGTCGCAAACCGCGGGGTCAATAGGGGCTCTCGCCCGCGACGGCGCTGTTACCCCCGGAGTAGCTTTTTCGCCAGCCCATACCCCCACCAAAGGGAGTATGGGGTTCGCTAGGCCCAGGTTTCCCTCCTGTATCCCTTGATGGTCAGGATACAGCCAGGCTAGCTTTTGGCCTTGTCCTCTACAGCGGATTTCTAACCCGCTTGAGCTAACCATATGGACCCTGCCGATATCTTTTCGGCAAGGTGCCGCCCCAGCCAAACTGTCCACCTGCTGATGTTCCCTTTCGGGTCAGCCTTAAAAGATTTGGAGGTGGGTGTTTCATCGTCGCATCTTTCTTACCTAGCGGCAAGAATTCATAGCTCCCCACTACACTACACACCAAATCTTTCAAGGCAACAGCAAGCTACAGTTAAGCTTCACGGGGTCTTTTTTACCCATCGGAAGTCCCTGGCTTTCTCACCAGGATGGCTTTTCAGGAGGTACCAGCCCGGGACAGTGGCGGACTAGTTACGTCGTTCGCAAAGCCGGCAATTAACCGGCAAGGCATTACGCTACCTTAAGAGGGTCAGAGTTACCCCCGCCGTTTACCGGTCCTTAGCTCCCTTGAACGGGAGGTTCAGATACCGACACTGAGCAGACGTCACCCCCAGTACACATCCTTTCGGACTAGCTGGGAGCTATGTCTTTAATAAACAGTCCGCCCGCCCTTGTAACTGCGACCTGCAGTACTATGTACCGCAGGCATCCCTTATCCCAAAGTTACGGGACCATTTTGCCGAGTTCCCTGGACTGGTTTAACCTCACGGCCTTAGGCTGTTCACCCAGAGGACCAATACTGGATTGCGGTACGATCGTTCGGAATCGCATCTTTTTCCTTTTCATTGCTAGAAGGCCTCGGCAGAACCTTTCGGCCCGTCAGGATTTAAGCTGGTTCTCATCATGACGATACTCCCCAGCTTTATCTCCCTTAGTATGATAGGTAGATTTTACTCTACCCTCATATCTGCCTAGCCCTCTAGGTCGGAAAAAGAAGTTGCGTCACCGCATCTATCCGAACGGTAGAGGAATATTAACCTCTTTCCCTTTCTCCGAATCCCTCTCGGGAATCGGATTAGGATCGACTAACCCCAAGCTGATCTTCATAGCTTGGGAAACCTTTCCCCCTTCGGCCAATAGGATTCTCACCTATCTCATTCTTACTACCGCAGAGATCTTCATTCTCAACGGCTCCAGGTTTCCTTTCAGAAACCCTTCTAGGCCATTGAGACGCCCACCTACCTCACGCCGGACAATGTCCAGCGGACTAAGGTCTCGGCAGCCAACTTAGACCCGTCCGTTTGCGGAGCCTATCTCCTCGCCAGGTGAGTTGTTACACACTCCTTAGATGATAGCCACTATTGGGCCCACATCCCTGGTGTCTTAGGAAATAGACTCCTTCTAAATCTATTAGCTGGCATTTTGGGGCCTTAACCTTAGTCTCGGTTGTTCCCGTCTCGGAATTGCGGATTTCCCGCAATCCCCTGCTCCCAGATAAAGGACCTTACAGCTTCGGAGTTGGACTCTATATGGGAATCCCATATAAAATCCGTAGCTCTACACTGTAAGGATCCGATCTGAGGCCTGGCTAAGGTCAGTTTCGGTAGGGACCGGCCATAACAGGGCCCGATTGGCTTTTCACCTCTATTCCGAAGTCATAAGAGAGGTCATCCCCAGCTTTTCGGGCCTCCACGGTAATCCGCTTCACCCTGCTTCGGAATAGATCGCCCCGTTTCCGGTCATACCTGAGTGACTTTACTGCTCTTATGGAACAGCGCCCCTCGGAATCCTACGGGCTTTCGGTTTCCCTTCGGCTTCGGAATAACCTTAACCTCGCCACTCAGGTAAACTCCTCTGCAAATTCTTCAAAACTCACGGTAAAACAGGATAATATTGTACAATGTACAAATCCGTTACCGGATCTTCCATTGTACAATAAGTAACCTGCCTTACCAGACAATATCCACCCGGTCTCAGGGTCTTTTCACCCTCTATCAAGAGTTCTTTTCACATTTCGGTCGCCCTACTCTGCGCTATCGGACTCGGGGAGTATTTAGCATTAGGAGTTGGTAACTCCCATATTCCTGACGGAAATTCAACCGCCAGTACTCTGGAAGATAGAAATTTCCTAAATTATTACCCATACGGGGCTGTCACCCTCTGCGGCTCTGGACTTCCACCAAAATTCTAGGTAAATAATTTAGGAAAAGCTCTATCTCCCAACCCCACATCTCCTTTAGATTGCTCCAAAGGATTCAGTTTGTGCTATTCCCCTTTCGGTCGCCCCTACTAAGGGAATCACTTTTGTTTTCTTTTCCTACGGGTACTAGGATGCTTCCCTTCCCCGTGTTCCCCTCCCTTACGGGATGCAAAGCAGGATATCCCATTCGGGCACCCCAAGATCGATGATTGCATGCATCTCCCTTGGGATTTTGGTAGCTTGCTACCCCCTTCTTCGGCTCCCGAGCCCATGCATCCACCGAGTGGATTCTTGAAGCTATATAATCTACTCTCATTACCCTTCATTTAAGCATCAGGATCACCTCTTTATATTTAATAAAGAGGATCACGATACTTAATATATTAAGAGTATAATATTTAAAAATATATCTTAAAGCCACTTTAATAATGAATAACATGAATAAAGAAGAGAATTATTCGGAATGGTATAACAATATAGTAAGAGCTGCAGATATTATAGATGATAGATTCCCAATAAAGGGTATGCCCGTATATAAGCAATATGGTTATAGTATAATAAGATATATATTAAAGGAATTGGAGATCTTACTAGACAATAATGGTTTTTACCCATCCTGGTTCCCAAACCTCATACCATATGATATATTTAAGAAGGAGAGCGAGCATATTAAAGGATTTGAAAATGAGGTCTTTTATGTAACACCTGCAAAACCGGTTGAAGAAGAAAGAGATATAAAATATATTTTAAGACCAACTTCAGAAACTGAAATGTATTATATGTTTTCATTATGGATAAAATCATTTAGAGACTTACCTTTATTAACATATATGACGAATACTGTATACAGATACGAAACTAAAGCTACAAAACCATTAATAAGGGGCAGAGAACTATTATGGAACGAAGCACACACCGCCCATAGAGATCTAGATGATGCTATATTGATGATAAACAAATCTAAAGAGATATATTCTAATTTATTCTGGAATAGATTACATATACCACATTTTTGGGTAAAAAGGCCAGATTGGGATAAATTTGCAGGAGCAGACTTTACATATGCTGCGGAAACTATATTACCAGATGGTAGATTTTTACAAATAGGAACTACACATTTATTAGGCAGAAACTTTTCCCGAGCATATGATATAATCTTTGAAGATGAACATCCTTTTATTAAAATAGATAAAGATACACTTGAAGCATATGATCAGAAAAATAATAAATATTTGATTAATTTTGAAAAAAATCAGATTACAATTAAATATATAGAAAATAATGAAATAAAATTGGTGTATCAATTTCAAGAGCATAATAATGGTGATATAAATGAGGGAAATAAAGAATTAATGAAAGATATAGAAAATAAAATTAAATCTATATTTAATAATGTAGAATTAAAAAAACAGAAATATGTATGGCAAACTTCATTCGGATTATCTATGAGGACACTCGCAGCTTTAATATCTATACATGGAGATAATAAAGGACTTATACTTCCATTTGATATAGCCCCTATACAAATAATTATAATACCAGTATATTATTCTGATGAAGATAAAAATAAGGTAATAGATTATTCAATAAAAATATATAATTTATTGAGAGATAAATATAGAGTAAAGATAGATTTTGATGATTCTAAGAGTCCCGGATGGAAATTTAATAATTATGAGTTACTTGGAGTACCATTAAGAATAACAATAGGAAAGAGGGAAATAGAAGATGCAAGTATAACTATATCTATAAGAATGTATAATGAGAAATATTATGATTTTAAGGCCGATATCGATAATTTAGGAAATACAATAAAGAAAATAATCGAAATATATGAGAATAAGATAATTGAAAGGGCAAAAAACTACTTAAATAATAAAATATTCAAGACAAATAATGTAAAAGATATAGAAAATAATCTAAATGCTAATATTGTTTTTAAGGCTCCATTTTGCATGAAAGAAGACTGCGCGGAAAATGTTAAGAAAAACTATAGCCTAGATATTAGAGGAACAGACATAAACCCGGAAACCGCAGAAGGAAAATGCATATTTTGTAACAATGATGCAAGATATTATGTCTATATAGGAAAGAGTTATTAGGTAGCCGTAGGCCGCTTTTAGTATATATCTTTCTAAGCGGCAGACCTTGTGCCACTAGGCCATATTTCTCAAGGTATATATTACCAATCCTAGTTGATGAAGAATTGCTTCTTCATCTTAACTACTCATCTTTTTCGGTAATATACCCTATATTTCTTTTTATGTAGCCAGGGATCTCTCCCTCCGATATTCGGTAGTTGTCGGCAAGCGGACCTTCCAACGGCTACCTTTTTTATTCTTATCTTTCAAATATATAAATATGCCCAATGAAGAAACACCATTATTTACATATTTAGGATTATATAAATTTGGAAAAGAGAAGTCAAAGATAAAGTTAAACAGAGAGAAATTAATAATTTTTGTTATAATTATAGCGGCTTTAGTATATTCTCTTAATTTCTTAATATCATGTCGGATCTTGTAGAAGATTTAGAATATAATAGAAAACTAAAGGAAGTATTGCATATATATAATGTCTCATTAAAGAATAATAAAGGACTGGAAACTATAAGAAATTTTATTAAATCGGCTGTGGATTATTATGATTATGTAATAGAATTATTTCTAGAGCGGGAATATAAGAATAATAAAATAAATGAGATACCAAAGACCCCAATAGAGCGCTATAATCTATTTCTTCATCTAATAAATGATAAGGACATTGAAAATACTATGATTTATTATAAGAAACTAAGAACTTGTCTAAATTCTCATATAACAATACAAAATGAATATAGAAAAACTATGATAATAGTATGTAAAGGCTACGAAACTGAGAATAAATTAACTATTAAGGATATTAAGGATATTATAGAAAATATAAGGAAATTTTCAAATTTAATAGTAAAATATATTTAATGGCTAAGATAATTACCATATCTTCTGGAAAAGGTGGTGTAGGAAAAACCTTCTTTTCAATAAACTTATCTAGAGCATTATCAAAATTAGATTATAGGGTTTTATTGGTCGACCTAAATTTAACAACTCCAAATGTATCAATAAATCTAAATCTTGGACATTTAGAAAACAATTTACATAAATATTTAAGAAATGAAATAGATGATATAAATAAATGTATAATTAAGTTTAAAGAAAATTTCTATATATTACCAGGTAGCTTAGATATAAATGATATTTCATTTATATCTTTTGAAAGACTTCACAAAATTACTTTAGAACTATATAATGATTATGACTTTATAATAATAGATTCTGCTGCAGGAATTGGAAGGGAGTCTTTAGAAGCATTAAAAATTGGAGAAGAACTATTCATAATTACTAATTATGAAAAATCATCATTAGTAGATGCCTATAGAGTTATAAAAGTTGCTAATAATCTAAATACGAATATTAAAGGCATTATAATAAACAAGGTAAAAAGGAAAATAAATTATATAAAAATTGAAAGGTTCTTAGGAAAAAACATATATGGAATAATACATTATGATGATAATGTAGATAAATCTATAGAAAATGGTATGACTTTAATAGATTATAATATTAATAGTATAGCGTCTATAGATATAATAAAAATTGCTGAAAAGATTACAGGAAAAGATTTTGAAGAAACTAAAAATATTTTAAATGTTCTAAAAAATATATTTAGATGGAGATAGATCTTGATCTAGATAATATAGAAAATCTAATCAAAGAGAATAAATATAAAAAAATATTATTACAATTACCAGACGGGTTAAAACCATATTCAAATATAATATACAATAGATTAAAAGAGAAATTTAAAGATAAAGAGCTATTTATTTGGTTCGGAACAGATTTCGGTGGCTGTGATATTCCAATATATATGGATAAGTTCGGTTTTGATCTAATTATACATTTTGGACATTCAAAATTTTATAAATTAAAGCTATGAATAAGTATATATTATTTTTAGGTATATTATTTATATTAATTGGTTTTTCATTAATAATATTATATTCTTTGAAACAATCTAATATAAAATATAGTGGTATAATACTAATAGGACCTATACCAATTATATTTACTAACTCTATAGACTTATCTATAATTCTATTAATTATTATTATAATTATTGTAATTATTTTCCTCTTTTACAAGATAATCATATAATTCTTTCAGATTTTTAAATACTAATGTAGCACCTGCCGAGGATAATTCACTTTTCTTATTTACTCCACTAGCTATTCCGACTACATTAATACCTGCCCTTTTTGCCGATATTATGCCATATATAGAGTCCTCTATAGCTAAAACTGAATTTGGTACTATATTTAATAGATTTATTGCCTTAATATAACAATCAGGTTCTGGTTTCGGTTCCTTTACATCATCTCCAGTTATTATGATATCAAAAAGGTTTATTATACCAAGATTTTTTAATACCTCTACTGCCAACCTTCTGGTATTTGATGTAACTACCCCTATTTTTAACTTTTTATCTTTTAGATAATTTAATAAATTCTTTGCACCTGGATTAAAATGAATTTTATCAATATATTTGGATATAATAAGATCTTCTGATTCTCTCAATATATCATCTACTGATGCATTTATATTATATTTATTCAATATATTTGATATCAATTCTCTTGGAGAAGCTCCAAAGGTATCAAATCCCTTTTCTGTGATAATATTATATCTTTCTAAGACAATTTTATGTACCTCATCATATACCTTTAAACTATTTATTAATGTACCATCAAGATCTATAATTACCGCCTTTAGATTATATATTATCATGAGAATAATATTTTAAGTAAAAACTATAAATTTATATAGAATGGAAGATATAAGAAATATATTAAAAGAACGAATAATAAAAGATTATATAAATACAGGAAAAGATCCTTTAAATAATATAATTGGACAAGAAAATTCAAAAAGACAAATATTATCATCTATATTGTCTGGAAGAAATATATTAATTATTGGTCCTCCAGGTACAGGTAAGACAACAATAGCAAAGAATCTATCTTTATTATTACCAGATATAGATTTTCCAGCTAATATACCATTTTGGGCGTATCCAGAATTTCCTTTTGTCCCTGAAGAGTATAGAAAGAAGTGGGAAGAGGGACCATTCATAAAACTCCACGGAAATGATAGATTTATCAGAATTCAAGGTTCTTATGATATATCTGTAGAGGACTTAATTGGAGATATAGATCCTTCAAAAGCTTTAAAATATGGAATACATTCCATAGAATCCTTTATACCAGGTAAGATATTTAGGGCCCAACATGGTATATTATTTTTTGATGAGATAAATAGGGCTCCACCAAAAGTTCAAAATTTATTATTAGAACTATTAGAAGAGAAAAAGATAACGATAGGTGCATATGAATTTCAGATTCCAATGGATATAATATTTATTGCCACTATGAATCCAGAAAATTATTATGGTACAGAAAAAATATCCGATGTGTTATTAGATAGATTCGATATAATAAATTTAAATTATCCAAAAAATATAGAAGAAGAAAAAAAGATAATATTAAAATATGGAAAGAATTTAAATATAGATTTTCCAGAAAATTTAATCGATCTATATCTAAATTTTATATTTGAATTAAGAAATGATGATAAATTAGATAAAAAACCATCTCCAAGATCTAGCATCGGTATATATGAGAAAGCTCAATCATTGGCAATATTAGATAAAAAAGATAAGGTAGAAATACAACATATATTCGAAGCTATATTATCTGTACTGCCGCATAGGATTAGATTAAAACCTGCATACAAAATAGAAGATAATGAAGAAGGATACATAAAAAATAAATGGTCCTCATTCAATATAGGAAAAGGATTTCGGAGTAGATAATAATATAAATAGACCTGGAGAAAGCTTTAAGGAAAAAAGCAGGATAAATGATAATATAAAAGATATTGTAGAAGATATATTGAGAGATGGAAATAGTATATTCGATATAAATAAGTATTATGATAATAGAAAAAGATATTCTAAATTTATATCAAAGATTATAAACATAGACGAAAAGAGGATAAGAGACGATAAAAATGAAAGATTTGAAAAAGAACTAAAGAATTCACTGGAGAACATAAAAAATATAATGATAAGAGAAGGGTATTTAAAAGAAGACGGACAATTATCTGAACAAAGTTTAAGATTATATGCAAAAGAGATAATTGGCGATATAGAAAAAGAAATATCTGGAATATTTGAGTATGGAAAATTTTATTCTAATAATATAGGAAAAGATGAATATCTATTCGGAAAAAACTTTGGCATAGGTGATAAATATAACGAAATTGATATTAAAAATACTATAAGAGAATATATTAAAAATAGAGATATAAAATTTATTGTAGAAAAGAAAAGAGAAAATAAGGGCGGTAAATATATAATATTGCTAGATATATCTGGAAGCATGATAGGAAAAAAGATATATGAAGCTAAAAAGGCACTAATTGTATTGATAGAAAAAATATTGATAGATAATAACGCCGTCGATCTAATATTATTTAACGATAAATCAATAAAGAAATATTATAATATAAATAAAATAGAAAATATTATAGATATATTAAAGCTTGTTCCTAATGGTAGCACAGACATCGCCTCCACACTATATGAAGTATATAATGATATAGATAGTTTTTCACATATAATAATCATTACTGATGCATTGCCTACATATGGAGAAAAACCTATTGATAGAACATTAGAAATTACAAAGATAATAAGTAATAAAGCATATATATCAATAATTGGTATAGGATTAAATCAGGAGGGAGAGAGGATAGCAAAACTTATAACTAAATATGGAAATGGAAGATTATTTATAACTAAAAATATAGAAGACTTGAAAAAATTAGTTCTTATAGAATATGAATTGTCTAAATTATAGACTTTAATATGTCTTTTTCAGCTATATTTTCTCCCAAATATTTCTTATATTTTCCAGATAATTTTTTCTTAGCTACCTCCAAATAAAAGTCTATATTTTTCATAAATTCTAGTTTATTGAAATATATAGATAATACAATATCTTTATAATGTATTTGGGCTGCTCTAGTATATGGTTTTCCAAAAGATAGTCTCATTCCTTGTGAAATCCTGTCCGCACCTGCACCATATACTAATGAATGCTCTCTTACCACATGATGCGGATATTTTCTTACAATAAATAAGAATTCTTTTACTTCTTCTTCTAGATATTTTGTTAAATTTGTTCTAACAGATTCTAAAGCATAATCAGATAATTGTATTGTTTCTATAGAAATTATGTGCCCTGCATATTTCCATTGGTCTATTGGTACACTCTTCAATCCCATTATATTCATTCTTAATTTTGATACTGGAGATCCTGGTATTTTATTATGCTTCTTACTATATGAAAATCTTGTATATGGTCTTTCAATTTCTTTAAATATTCTCCAAGGCCTTTTTGCCATTATAACATTCTTTTCAACAATATATTTATATCTTTGCCATAATAACCATAAGCGCCACCATGTTTATAATCGAACTTTATTCCCTTCCTTTTATAGCCTCCTTTTGGTGGAACCAGTCTAAAGAATGGTTTTATATCTTGTATATCATTCATATTTATCTCTGAATTGTATAATTTTTCAACAAATTCATCAAAACTCATTTTTAACTTATCCTTTATATAATCTTCTGTCAATTTTTTATTTCCTTTTATTCTCCCTCTATTCAATAACAATTCTTTTAATGTATCTCTATCTATTTCCCCCCATGCTACCCAGGGTTCTACTTTTCTTACCATATTTACTATAGAATCTGTCTTATCAAGTATAACTGCATAGTTATTTCTTCTCAACCTTAGTAAATACAATGTATCCTTTATCTCTTTTTTCGCTTTATTTGTTCCTCTAATTCTTATAACTATGATCTTCTCCATTTTATGCAAATCCTATCTTTATTCCCGATATCTCTTTATATTCTGGCCTTATTCTATAATCTAGAGTCTTCTTTAGTGCATTATATGTAGCTACAGCAAAATTAATCCTCTTTCTTGTCTGACCAAATGATTTCATCCATAGATCTCTTATACCTGCAAGCTTTAATATTTTCTTCATTTCTTCAGAGGCGACAAGACCGATACCTTTTGGAGCTGGCAATAATGTTACTCTAACAGAACCTGAACTTCCATCTACCCTATAGGGCAAAGAATGCGGTGTCCTACAAGAACATTCCCAAGAACCGCATCCCCTGGCAATTGGAATTATGTTTAATTTTGCAATCCTCAATGCTTTCTCCATGGATAATTGAACATCCCAAGATTTTCCAACTCCAACACCTATATACCCATTTTCATTTCCGACTGCCGCGATAGAGACCCAAGATGTCTTATTACCCTCGGCAGTCTTCCTTTGAACCATTTTTACCAATTTTGGTCTCCTATATTTTCCCCTTGACAATGATAATTTTATATAATTATATTTTAGATTTGGTAACAATATATCCACAACCTCTGGCTCTAATATCTTGTATCCTTGAGAAAATACCTGTTCTATTGATGTTATTTTTCCTTCCTTAACCAATTTTCCTAATTTGGTTTTTGGATTCCAAGAATCTAAGTCATTATTCGTATTATCTATCTTTTTTAATGTTTCATTTTCTTTTTCTTCAGCTTTTTCTAATATATCATTATCTACCATTTTCTATCTAATTTATAACTCCATGAATATGCCCTTAATTTACTAGTCCTCCCGAAACCACAATGTGAACAGTATCCCTTATCTGGATTATATGTCATTCTCCCACATCTTCTACATATAACATGATTCTTTTTATTTACGCCACCAGTCGTAGTCATTTATCATGATATATATAATAAGTTTTATAAAAGATATTGAAAGATAAATTTTCAGTATAATTATGAATCTTTTTATTATAAAATTTTTATGGAAAAAAATAAAAGTACATCATATAATATAAACTTATATCCATTTATAGAACTTCTGGTAACGATTGGCGTTTTGATTGAACTTTATATTAATAACATGAGTTTTTATATGATTTATAGTATTTGCCTACCAATAATGGCAATTATTATACTAATATATATAAATAATAACGGAAAATTTCGATATAACTTAAAATATATTTCAAAATTTTCGGATTATATATCTAATTTTTATATTTACATATTTATTATTTCTTTATTATTAGCTATAATATTATTAATCTTATATTATTCTTTTAACAAATACATAGATATATTTTCATCTATAATAGAATTATTATCCATATTAGAAGGCACGATTGTTATAAGTTTAATGACTAGCAAAGTAAAAAATTATCAAAAATATTAAAATGAATATATCTATTATAATACCTACTTTAAATGAAAAAAATAATATCAAAGAATTAATTGAAAGGATAGAAAATACATTAAAGAATATTCCTTATGAAATTATTTTTATTGATGATGGATCAAAAGATGGAACTATTGATGAAATAAACAAATATAAAAATAATAATGTAATTTTAATTGAAAGAGGGAGTAAAAAAGGATTGGGATCTGCATTTATTGATGGATTAAAGATATCTAAAGGTAAATATATAGTTTTAATGGATGCAGATTTACAACATCCTCCAGAATTATTAATTGAATTATATAATAATATAAAAGATTACGATCTAGTAATTGCATCAAGATATATAAAAGGCGGATCTGTTGAAAATTGGAATATAATAAGAAAAATAATATCAAAAGGTGCTATATTTATTTCTCATTTATTATTACCTGAAACAAAAAAAATAAAAGATACAATGTCAGGTTATTTTATTATTAGAAAAGAATTATTAAATGATTTTAATGTAACGGATCCTCATGAGTATAAAGTATTATTAGATATTTTGGTAAAAATAAAGCCTGAGAAAATTTTAGAAATTCCTTATATATTTAAAGAAAGAAAATATGGAAAATCAAAATTAGGTAAAAAAATAATATTTGGATATTTAAAACAGGTATTAAAATTATTTTCCTGGGAACAATTTATTAAATTTAATTTGGTTGGTATATCAGGTATTTTTATTAATTTAGGTTCTCTATATTTATTATACAATTTTTTACCATTTTATTTATCTTCATTTTTAGCAATTTTTATTTCAATAATATGGGTATTCATTTTTAATGACATTTGGGTATTTAGAGAAGAGAGGAAATATAAAAAATTCTGGAAAAGATTTATTGAATTTGTAGGAGGTAGAAGTATTATATCAAAACCTGTACAATATTTAATAGCTTTAGGATTTTATTATATATTCGGCATAAATTATATAATATCACAATTAATAGGAATAATTATTGCTGCAATAATAAATTGGTTTTATACAAAAAATTATGTATATCGGATTTCATGAACAATATCTCCATATGACCTCTGAAGTATAATATAAATTGCAATATCATTAGAGTTATTTGAAAATGATATACTAATACTATCATATCATAGTCATTCTCTAAATAAGCTATTATCTATCCTATTTACAGATCTTTTACTAGATAGATTGTTATTGTTTTGAATGCTTTATTCATCTGCTAAAGATCCTTATTTATAAAGATTCAATAGTTCTGACAAGCCCTTACATGATTTTAAAAACCCATACAAGTCCCGCATACACTATAATCACAAAAAATATTTTTTACATAAGGTCATAGTTAACTTAAATATTTGTAAGTATTGTAAAAAATAATGGACGAAGATTTAATCGTTATTAAAATTTATAATTATACGACCAGATCCTTAAGGTCCATAATGAGCATAATATCCTATATAATATTAATAGGCTTCATAATGTATTTATCAATCTATAATTACATTTTAATATTTATATTTTCTGTCATAACTATAATATCATTTTATATTAAAAATATAATAAAAAAGGAAAGGCCAATAGATAAATTTGATATAGAAAGAAAAAATATAATAGATAACTTTTCATTTCCGAGTATTCACACAATATTATCCATTTTTATATTCTTTATAACAATAAATCCCATAATATTAATAGTCCCTATCTTAAGGGTCTTATCTCTAAGACATTATATTGTAGATGTATTATATTCTTCATTTATCGGAATTTCTATATATTTACTATATTATATTTTATATTATCAACATTTTATTATATTTCGATGGTAAAAAATATCAAAAATTGTTATTATTCCATAACAAAATGACAGGTTATTTATAAATAATATTTTTAATATTATCTAGTTCTTCAATTTTTATATTTATTCTTTCTTTTGTCTCTCTATCTTGTAATAATACAAAGCCATTTTTAATCTCTTTTTCCCCCACAATTAGCAGATATCTAATATCTTTATCTACTGCATATTTTATTTGTTTATTAAAATCTCTACTCATAATATCTATATAACAATTTATACCAATAGATCTTAATTTATTACATATACTCCATGCGTCTTTTAATGTATTATTAAAATATACCACTACTAGATCTGTATATGTCTTTTTTTTCATCTTAAATATCTTTAATTCTATACCCGCATCAATTAACCTCTCTATTCCTATACTACCTCCAACTGCTGGTATATCTCTATTAGAAAATTTTCCTATAAGATTATCATACCTACCACCACCTGCTAAAGAACCGATCTTAGGTTCATCGACTCTTGCCTCAAATATCATACCAGTATAATAATCCAATCCTCTTACTAAAGATAAAGATAATTCTACATTTTTTTTATCTACTAATAAATCAAAGATATTATTATTATAATTTATCAGTTCATTTAGATCATTAAATTTTGACAAATAATCGATTAGTTCCTGATCCTTCAGTTGTATTATATTTATTATTTTATTAGATGTATCTGTATCTAATATAGAATTCAGTTCCTTTTCTACGTTTTCTATACCTATCTTATCTAACTTATCTATAATATTATATACTTTAAATATTTTATCCTGATTTATTGATAATAATTTTTCAAATATGTACCTTAAAAATTCTCTATTATTTATTATAATCTTGTAATTATTGAATTTAAATTCCTTAAAAACTTCAATTACTAGATTTATTATTTCTGCATCACTTGTGTACTCCCTTGATCCTATTATGTCGAAATCCGCCTGATAGAACTCTCTATACCTCCCTTTTTGGGGATTATCGTACCTATAAGACTTATCAATTACATATCTCTTAAATGGGAGTGGGAATTGAAATCTAGAATAGAATCTTGCCAAAGGAATAGTATGATCATATCTTAATGAGTATTCTTTATCAGAATAAGGTAGTCTAAATCTCCATATTAATTTATTTTCTGCTTCTTCGCCATATTTTCCTTTTAGTATATCCCAATATTCTACTGTCGATGTCTCTATAGGATCAAAGCCGTATCTAATAAAAATTTTTTCTATCCTATTAAAAATTTTCTTTCTTAATATCTTTATCTCTGGAGTAAAGTCCCTCAAACCTGCAGGTGGTTCTAAATTCATTATAATATTTTAAAAATATTCTTTAATAAGATATTTCTATCATGGTTGTTCATAGAAGGAAAAAATATAGGAAATCATTAGGATCAAGATATGCTAGAAGAGGGAATAGTGATAGAAATAGAGGAAAAGGAAATAAAGGTGGAGCTGGATTTTCTGGATGGAGATTTAAGAAACAGAAATATATAAAAATAATAAAAGAATTTCCAGAAAAGCTGGAGGACAAAAAAGGATTTACAAACCCAAGATATAATAAACAAAAGACCTACATAAATTTAAGAGATATTAATAATTATTTTGATTTATTATTAGAAGAGGGTATATTAAAAGAGGAAAATAATGTATATATATTAAATTTAAATGAATTAAATATAGATAAATTATTAGGAACTGGAAAAATTGATAAGAAAATGACTATAATAGTAAAAGAAGCTTCAGAAAATGCAATAGAAAAGGTTAAAAATATAGGTGGAGAAGTTATAATTCAATAATGGACTTATCTTCAAAGAAGAGGATAGCAGCGGATATATTAAATGTAGGTATAGATAGGGTTTGGATAGACCCTAATAAACTAGAAGATGTTCAAAAGGCATTGAGCAGACAAGATATAAAGGACCTAATAGATAAGGGAATAATAAGGTCCAAGCAAATAAAAGGACAATCAAGAGTTTTAGCTAGATATAAGCAACTACAAAGACTTAAAGGTAGAAGGAGAGGTATAGGAAATAGAAAAGGAACAAAAAAGGCTAGAAACAACAAAAAAGAAAAGTGGATGATAAAAATAAGGGCAATAAGGAGATTAATAAAACAATTAAAATCTGAAAACAAAATAGATAGATCGACATATAGAATTATATATAATAAATCGAAAAGTGGAGCCTTTAGAAACAAGAGACACATATTAACATATCTAAAAGAGACAGGTATATTAAAAGAATAATTTCTATGCCCCCACCGGGATTTGAACCCGGGTCACAGGGGTGAGGACCCTGTATCCTTGACCGGACTAGAAGATAGGGGCGATTTATTTTTTATTTATAATATATTTAAAAATTATGGATTCTTAAATATATACTCTGTTCCATTTTCCATAATAACTATATTAGTCCCATTATAATAACATATTATATTTTCCTCTAAACAGATGTTATAATATGTATTATTTATTATAAATGATTCATTTGGATACAATAATAGCTTTACATAAAAATCCTGGCCAATATAATAACCAAAATTGTTTTTATAATAATAATTATTATCAAATTTTGACAAAAACACTAGAGTAATAAATAATATTAATACTAGATATAATAATATAAATTGAGATTTCATTTCCAATAAATATTTACATAATATATTGTGCCATTTAATATGAAAAAATCCTCTATGCCTTGATCAGTCTGATTAAGTGGAATATTATAAAAATATGTTATATTATCTATTTCCACATAATAATACGGTAATATACTGCTAACAATTTGATACAAAGAAGAATTCAACTGAATTGTATTATTCAAATCTTGATAATTTATAGAAATTAATGAAGAATATAGATCATCTTTAATATAACCCCTTGTATAATATACACTATAAAAGTTTGAGGTTAATAAGAAGTACATAATAATTATTAAAATTACCAATTCTATAAATATTGTAATATTAAATGACCTCATGATACTAAAACCTCAACCAGGTATAACGAATGATCATAAAAACATACTCGCCTAAATTCTATATAATTATTAGTCACATTTTCCCCATAAAAAAATTTTTGACCATTACTTAGATTTTCATATATTATTTCATATGGTTGAGAACTCAAGTTATCTATATATAAAGAATTAAAATTGTTTAAAGTTAAATTACATGTATTATCTGTTATATAATTAGTCAAATATTCCATTATATTCCTACCGGTCATAAATTGTATATAACTGTTTTGATAATTAAAATTTATTCTATATATAAATGTCAATTTATCCAGAATTAATAAACTAGCTAAAAATATAGTTAATGATACAATTAGCAATTCAAAAAATCGATCTAGCATATAAATATATATCTTATAAATATTTTTATATATAAGATCCTTATGAACTCAAAGATAGTATCATTATTAAAAGAGAATAAAAAGATAGTTACATTCAAAGCAACAAATGTTCCAATATCCAGAAAGGATTCTGAAGAAGTTGGGAGATTTATAAAATACCTCCCAATACCAAGAGCAAAGAAGTTATTAGAAGATGTACTAAGCTTTAGATTGGCCATACCTTATTATAGATATAATAAAAAACAGCCACATCATAAAAATGTATCAGGTAAGGTAAAATATGGTAGGTATCCTATAAAAACAATTAAATATTATTTGAAATTTTTATCTTCACTAGAAAATAATGCCAAAGTATTAGGATTGGATCCAAGCAAGGTCATAATAGTATCCGTAGAGCCTTCCAAAGGTAATAAATATCCTGCCAGATTGAGAGTAACAAAATATAAAACAGGAGAGGGAGGAATAAAGAGAGTTCTTATATCAGTAAGAAAAAAAGTATCTCATATAAAGATATATGCTTTATACATAGAGTCCATAGATACAACAAAAAAATTAAAGAAAAAGGCATTAAAAAATATTGTAAAAGAAATTATAAAAGAATGGCAGCAAAAAATATAGAAGGTGTAATAAAGGAAAAGAAAATAGAAGCTATATTGGATAGAGAAATAAAGAATGCATTAAGAGGCAAATTAATAAGTAGAGTTCATTATTTAAAAGTTTCAATGGGAGATAAAGTCATAATATATTGTGCGAGACCTAGACTAATACTTGGAAGATCGAATGAGAACTTAGCGATGATTAGAGAAATAGCTAAAAAAATAATAAATACAAATGACCCAATTATAGAAGTTTTACCAGTTGAGAACCCATTACTAGACTCCGAAATAGTAGCAGATCTAATAGCATCTCAAATAGAAAGATTTGGAAATAGAGCTGCTAGGAGGATAATACAGAAGATAATGGAAGAAGTCTTAAATGCTGGTGCACTAGGTATAGAAATAAGAATAACAGGAAAGGTAATAGGAGATAGATCTTCTACAATAAGAGAACAAAAAGGATATATTAAAAAATCAGGAGAATTGAATAAAATAACTGGTAAAAGTATAAGATATGCTAAACTAACTTCCGGTACTATAGGAATACAGGTAAGGATATTAAGATCTGGAGAGTTATTACCTGATAGAATAAATATAAAGGATATATCGGAAATAAATCCCGAAGAATTAGAAAAAATAGATCCTTCCTTACTAGAAAAATTAGCAAAGGATAATGGAGAACACTGAATGTATAGCCTTTTATAAACTATTTTTGACGAAGAATATAAATACAGATGGACGCCTCGTTTTAAACCTATCTCAGTATCTCTGTTATATATTTAATAATGATATATACAAAATAATGGATAAAATTGAAAAATTTGATTTAGACGTCCTCATAGGTCACTTTAAAGATATTAGAGAGAATATCGAACAAATAAAGAGAATAATTAAAGATAAATATCCAGGTGAGGAGGCTGCAGAAGTATTAGAAACAAAATTAGAAGGATATGGATTAGAAGCTCTCAAAAGATCATTAAATTATGGGAAAAAGGTTTGTTTAACAGATATCCTAAATAAGCATTATAATCTAAACCTATATGCACACTCTAATATTGAATTTATAATAGAAAAAGTCTTAGAGAGTGAAAAAACAAATATCTTTATAGAAACAAAAAGAGAAAATGAAGAATACATAAGATATATAAAGGTAAACAAGGAACTTTTAGAAGTTTCGACACAAAAAAAATCTTTTAGTTATATAAATAAATATAAATTACCAAGAAAAGAATTTCTAGATAATGAAACTTCTTTTATTATATCTATATTTTTATACTATAAAGGCATAAAACCTCCCGAGTATATAAATGATATGGCAATAAAATATATAAAAGAAAATAATATATCCAAAGCATTGATTTGCATTTATAATAATAAAGATTATAAATCTCTAAAAAATAAAAGAGTCTTAATAGAAGACATCAATACACATATTAAAGTAATAGATATAATAAGAACATATGAAAAGATTATCAATGGTATATATCGTTTTTTGGAGGATAATCTATCAACCATTAAAAAAATATCAACAGAGGAAATAGAGGAAAAACAAAAAACAATAGAATATTATCTATATTCAATGCGAGAAGGTTAAGATCCGTACATAATATATTTTCCTAATTTATCAAGATATATTTTTATTATATCTGTTCCTTTTAATCTTCCTAAAGTACCTTTTACACACTTTCTTTCAGAAAAATTCTTTACAAACCCATATCTATTATTTTCATAATTTAATATTACTGGAACAGGATCCGAAATATGTCTACCAAGTATTGATGATGTAGAGTGATCTCCCGTAATCAATATTAGATCAAAGTTATCAACCAGCTTTGGTATTAATTCTCTATCTATTCTTTCTATAAACTTCTTTTTTTCCAGTGGTTTCTTATCATGAGATAAAGAATCTGTTCCTTTTATGTGTATAAATACAATATCATATTTTTCCTTTAAACTGACTGCAGCTTCAGAAAAAGAGAATAAATTTTCATTTGATGTACCATTTGTACCTAGTGGTTTATATGTATCCATCCCAACATATTTAGCCACACCCAGATACATTGGAGGATTTGCTAGGAATATAGATTTCACTCCATATCTATTATAAAATTTGTCTTCTTTATCTAGTTCTTTATATTTCGACGCAGATCTTATCAATAAATAATTTATAACTGGAATATTCTTTTCTTTTCTCATTTTATTTATATTGTTGTTATTGGCAAAACTATTAAAATCCTGTATCAATTTATTTAATACTTCTGCAGTTTCTTTAGCTTTATCTTCTTTATATAATATTTTAGGTACCTTTACATTTTCTTCATGTAAATCATTATCTGTAACTTTTTCAGATTCTAACCCCCTTATAACTAGTACTCCTCTATGTTCTACACCATGCTTTATTATAATATTTATCCCATATTCTTTCTCTATTTTTTCTTTTATAGATTCAAAATCTTTTAATAACTCTTCCAGTCCAAAATCATTTCTACCAATTCTTCTATCTATAATTACACCATTATCTACAGTTGAAAAATCTAATCTAAAAGCTATATCGCCTTCTTTTAACTCAATATCCGATCCTAAAGCTTCGAATATGCCTCTGCCTCTATAATATTTCTCTACTTCATAACCAAATAATGATAGATGACCAGTATCACTACCTGGAACCAAACCTGGCCCAACTGTATCTAGAACACCTGCTTCAGAATATTTAATCAATTTATCAATATTCTCTTTTTTTGCGGCTTCTAAAGGTGTTTTATTATTTAACTGCTTATTTACTTGATCACCCAATCCATCTAATATAATAAATACTCCATTTACCATATCAAAATAAAAACCTTTATTATTTATAGATATAAATATTTATAAATATGCGGCGATGCCCGAGTTGGACAAAGGGGATGGACTCAAGATCCATTGGAGTAGATCCGTCAGGGGTTCAAATCCCCTTCGCCGCATTATTATATGGACTATCATTATAGATAAATATCTCCACTCTTAACTGAAATTTTCTGCTTCTTCTAGAAAATATATTATATACCAGATTTCATATCTCCATAGAGAATTCTCAATTTACTATCTAACTATATTTTCACATTTATCAGGTACTTGAAGTATTTTTGAGTCTCCCCCAATACCCTAGCTCTACTAGTCTTACAGAATATATAGTTCATAAATTTCCTTCACACAATGTCTTCCACATATTAGCTTGTCATATATTAAATTATAGATAATTATGCAGATTTACTTCTATATAACTACTTGTGAATAACTTCATTTATATAGATCTATTTATAAACTATTCCAGTAAGATTTATATATTTTATTTATAAATTTTTCTAATAGAAAACTTTATATTTACCAAAAGCGTATCATAATATGTCCGATTATTTTTATAGAAAATTTTATATAAAAGATATATAAAGAAAGAATTAATCATAAAAAATAAATCTTATAAAGAGTATTACCTTTCAATCATTATACGTTAAATAATATTTATTAAACCGTATATGGACCCGCCGGGATTTGAACCCGGGATCCCCGGCTTGCAAGGCCGATATCCTACCGCTAGACTACGGGCCCATTATAAAAATATAAATATTTAACTTTTAAACTTATAAAAAATTATGCCAAGATACATTCGGACCAGCCGCAATCTAAACAGGTAATACATCCACCCTCATGCTTTAATCTTACACTTTTACAAACAGGGCAATTATCTGTAGATATATTATCATTAAAATTATTATTATTATTTAATTCCAACTTTCTAATTTCTAAATTTATTTTTATATCCCCAATATTCATCTCTGTATACCATTTTGGTAAATCTATCTTAAAGCTTTTTAATATACTTATAGTTTTATTCTCTATTTTTCCTTCCCTAATTAACCTAAAGTAATCCTTAAATCTCGATTTTGTTGCTTCCGCAGGTGCATAATATACTTGTACAGACTTTGAACCATCTCTATATATTGTAATTCCCTTACATCCCACTTTATATGCAAATAAATAAGCTAAATATATATCTTCAGATGTTGCCCAGCTTGGCATATTTATTGTCTTAGATATTGATGTTGTTATCCATATCTGTGCTACTGCTTGCGCTCTAATATGGTCCCACCATGGTAGATCTAATGCTGTAATAAATATCGCCTTTAAATCATCTGGTATTGAATCTATATTATATAAACTACCTCCATTATCAGATATTTGCTTCAAAATTTCTTCTTTATATAAACCCTTCTCCTTTAACTGTCTTTCAAATTCTATATCCACATAGAAATAATTACCTGCAGTAACTCTTTTTTCATATACTAAAGAATATGCAGGTTCTATACCAGAAGAAGTTTCTACTAGCATAGAAATAGAACCTGTTGGTGCTATCGAAGTAACTTCTACATTTCTTATACCATTTTCCAATATTTCATTCCTTATCTTTTCCCAATCTAGATTCCATAATTCTTTGTGGTAATATCCATCTACTGGCATCTCTCCATCTTTATAAGATGTTTCGTTATATTTTGGAAATACACCCCTTTCCTTTGCCCTATATATAGATTCTTCCATTGAATAGTATGTTAAATATTCTGTAATTTTCATTAAGAGTCTGTATCCTTCTTCTGATGAGTAAGGTATTTTTAGAGCAAATAATGCATCAGCTAAACCCATATAACCTAATCCAACTCTTCTTACTGCCTTAGAAGATTCTTCTATCTCTTTTAATGGATATTTATTCATATCTATTACATTATCCAAAAATCTGTACGACCATCTTATAGTTTCTATATACTTATCCCAATTGAATTCCGCTTTTCCATCTTTAAATTCTATCATTGCATATAAATTAATTGATCCTAAATTACAAGACTCATATGGATATAAAGGTTGTTCTCCACATGGATTGGTTGCTCTTATTGGACCTCTATATTTATATTGCATATTTCTTTTATTTATATTATCCATAAATAAACATCCAGGATCTGCTTTTTCCCATGCTACATAAGAAATCTCCGATAATAGTTGTTTTGGATCTATATAGTTTACTATTACTTCCTTATCAACTTTATCTATATCAAAGCCTTGTTCGTCTGGAAATTTTATATTGTGTTTCCTTAATAATCTTGGATTTAATAATGGATATGGTTTATTTTCTGCCAGATAATTCCAAAAATTCGAATCAAACATTACAGATATATTAAAATTTTCTAATACTCCTTCTTTCTCTTTAGCATGTACAAACTTCATAATATCTGGATGCCAAGATTCGATTATCCCCATATTTGCACCTCTCCTTTTGCCACCTTGCTTAACTACATCTGTAACTGTATCAATTATTTTCATAAAAGATATTGGACCTGAAGCTATTCCACCTGTGGACCCTACAACATCACCTTCAGGTCTTAATTTAGAATAATTTATTCCTATACCCCCACCTGACTTAAATATCATTGCCGCATCTGTAGCAGACTTCATAATAGAAGCCATATCATCATCTATATCCAATACAAAACATGCTGATAATTGCCCCAATCTTGCACCGGCATTAAATAGTGTAGGTGAATTTGGCATAAATTTCTTAGAAGCCATTAAATCAAAATATTTCAGATAGTTCTCATAGTATTGATCAAAATCTCCATTATTTAACCTTTTTATAAATTCTGACCATGAAATCTTCATATGCCCCCTCTCATTTAAATAATCATAAAGATATTTCATTCTTTCAAGATGATATTTATTCCACTTTAATTTATAAGAATTTCCTTGTTTTTTTAGCCCAATCTCTCCTTCTTCTAGATTCAATTCTTCTTTTGGTTTTATATCTTGCTTTCCAGATTTGTCATATATCCTTTCATCATACAATATATCTGGTATTACTATCAATGCTGCGACCCTTTCAAACATTTGTTTAGGTCCTTCTAATATTTGTAATTTCTCGTCTTTTAATAGATATCTATTTACCATTAACCTTATTGAATTCAGAGAATATTTCTTCGCTACTTCCTCTTCATAAAAGCTTCCTAATAAATTTATTTTTTCTTTTCTTATATTCTCTTTCTCTTTTCTATAAGTTATGTATGCTTTTGCCACTTCATATAAATCAAATTTAACCAGAGTTAATTCTACAATATCTTGTATTTCTTCAACAGAAGGGATAGAATTTCCATCATATTTATTTTCTATAATATTTAATATATAATCTAATATCTTGTCTAGAGTTTCTTTATCATATCTTTTTGTCGCTCTCATAGCTTTCTCAATAGCATTATATATTCTTTTTGGATCGAATTCATCTATTCTTCCATCCCTTTTTCTAATCTTTTTTACCGATATATTTGAAAAATTTTTTTGACTAAAATTGTTTTCCATTCACAAGACTTTCAAAAAATCTTTATATAATTTTAATTTATAAGCTCCTATAAATAATCAGAAACACGAATATAAAAGCTATTTTATGTTTATCTATTGATTAGTAACACTAATACAAAACTTTTACATGACCTTTACATATATTTATTAATTTTACTTCTCTAGCTACATTTAAAACTTTTGCATTATTTATTATCTCCTCTAATCCACCCGTTTCATGCATATGTCCATGGATATTTAATATTACTTTATTATTATTTTTAATAAAATTCATTAATTCTTTACTTCCAGATATATTTAATGAAGACATAGTACCAAAAGGCGGTTCATGAGATAATATAATAATATATTTATCATTAAAATTTATAGTACTTAAGAATTTTTTAATTTCTTCTTCCTGTATCATGAATATTGGAACATCTGCCCCACCAAATGCTGCAATTAATAAATTATCTCTATATATTTTTTTCATATGCAGGTTCTTAATATTGTACTTCTCCATTAAATTAATATTATCATATGTATCATGATTACCTGGTATTATAAATATTTTATCTTTGTTTATATGTTCTGTTAATAATTTAATAATTTTTCTATTCAGATATCCTGTATCAGAAATATCACCTAGCAAAAATATATAATCTACATTATTCTTCTTATACAATTCTATTATCTTATATATAATTCGGATATCATTATGTATATCTGATGATACAATTATATTCATATAAAAAGATTATCCTTAGTTTTTATATATTTTATTAAATATTCTTTTAATTCTTCATAATTAGTAAAATACTTATATTTTATCTTATCTCTTATATATTGAATTATCTTATTTTCTCTATCTGTAAACAAATCTGATTTAGAAAAATAAATAATTAATTCCTTGTCTAATATCTTTCTTATGCTCTTAAGGACATTTAACTGCTCTTTTATACTAAAACCAGATGTACCAGTTATATCTATAACATATATTATTAAATTTGCTAGATAATTTAGTGCTAATATAGACTTTCTTTCTATATAATTTAATTCTTCTATATCTCTATCTAATATACCTGGTGTATCTATAATTTGAATCTTAAAATATGGGGTATCTATATATCCCAGCATTAAATCTTTTGTAGTAAAAGGATATTGATCAATTTTTACTTTAGAACCTGTTAAATTCTTTAATAAGGTACTTTTACCAACATTTGGCAAACCTGCAATAACAACAGTTGGGTAGTTCTTAATATCTGGTAAATTACTCCTAAATTTTTCATAATTCTTATAATAATTAAATATTTTTTTATTTCTCTTAATAATACTTGATATTCTACCATAATATTCTTTCAAATATTTATAAGATTGCTCTCTATCTTTTATATTTCTTAATTTCTTATTATATTCTTTAAATATATTCCTAATAAATTTCCTTAAATAACCAATTCTTGACCTTAGTTTTTTAATATTTATTTCTGGCATAATTAATGAATATAACTCCTCATAAAATTTATTAGAAGGATCTATAATATTATTATATATTTTTTCTAATCTTGAATCTAAATATTGATAAACAACTTCTGCTTTTTTTATATTTCTTTCTCTAAAATCATATATTGATAAGGTATCTCTCTTCGCTCTTCTAAATGCATTACCTAAAAATTCTTCAAAAAAACTATGCATCTATTCTATATTTACCTTTTTTCCTGGCGTACCTGGTTTCTTATTTATCTCTATTTTTAGTACTCCATCTTCATATCTCGCCTTTATGCTATTTTCATCCGCATCTTCAGGTAATGTTATTAATCTCTGATATGCAGAAAATATTCTTTCCGATCTGATATATCCTTCCTTTTCCTCTTTCTTTTCATTTTTTCTCTTTGCATGCACCTTTAATTTATTGTTTACAATTGATATATCTATATCCTTTTTATCCACACCTGGTAAGTCCATTTCAATTAAATATCTATCTCCCTTATCTATTAGATCCATTAATGGTTCTTCATAATCTACATTAATTTTGTTATTTATTATAGACCCCATACCTTTCATAAATCTCCTCATTAATCTCAGTTGCCTTTTCCATTCCCTATCAAATATGTCGTCATCCATATTTATATATTCGAAAAAATTAATTTAAGTATTATTTATAAGATAATAATGAAAAATAATCTACAACATTGATTTCTGACCCATTTATTTCTGAAGAACTTATATGGCTATATAAATCAAATTTTCTATCAAATAATTTATTATATTCTATGAAGATTATAAATGGATATTTTCCACAAAAAACAAGACTATTAGTGTTTTTATATATAAAATTAGAATCAAGATTAATAATTTTATTTATATAATAATTATCTTCATCTTTTATGTTCTCTGTAATATTTTTCTCATATTTTATATAACTGTATTCTGGACCGTGGTGCAATAGATTTCCAGTAAATAATACAAATATTTTCCTCCCCAACTCCTCTGAGATTTCTTTTAATACCTTGGCAAATTGCTGAGCCTTATCTATATCTATTTTCTTAACTAATATCGTTAATATCTTTATATCATTAAATAAATACCTTATTATTGGTAGATTTACTTGTACAGAATGTTCATATTTAAATGGCAGTGGATCTTCATATATATCAAAACTATTAATTAATTTTCTACCAAATAATATATCTGTTTTTAATGTTCCTATACTTGTATACCAATCATCCAATAATAATGATAAGCTTATACCCAGATTACTATGATTTGGCCCTATGATTACTAATGTATCGAAATTGAAATTCTCATATATATCTTTATATAAATTTATAGAATTTGGCAATAAATAATTGTAGTTTGAATGTGGGACTATACCTGATATTATATCTTTTTCTTTCTTTATCTCTTTTGGTATATATCCAGGACCATATTTTTTATTTAAAAATGAATACTCTATTAATGAAAGCAAATCTGATCTATCATTAGGATAAAAACCTCTTGAATTTATAAATATCATAAAAATCTATAGAAAAATTTATTTATTAATTTTTTTCTTTATCTTATTCTTATGAAAATTGGTTTGGAGATACATCAGCAGATAAATACTAAAAACAAATTATTCTGTAATTGTAATACAGATCTAAAAGAAGATTATAAATATAGAATTGAAAGAAAATTAAGAGCTACTTTGAGCGAAACTGGAAAAAAAGATATAGCAGCAGAATATGAAACAATAAAAGATAAAAAATATATATATGAATATGATAAAGATTATGCTTGTTTAGTAGAATTGGATGAAGAGCCTCCAAAATATATAAATTTAGATGCATTAAAATTTGGAATATTAATTTCCACATATTTTAATATGTACATACCTAGAGTGTTACAAATTATGAGAAAAATTGTTGTAGACGGATCTAATACATCTGGTTTCCAGAGAACACTATTATTATCATTAGATGGAAAATTAAATTATAAAAATATAGGAATTGGAACTCTATGTATTGAAGAAGATGCAGCTAGAAAGATAGAAGAAAAAGATGATTATATAATATATAGGCTGGATAGATTAGGAATACCATTAATAGAGATATCTACAGATCCCGATATAAAGGATCCAAAAGAAGCAAAAGAAGTAGCCGAATATATTGGATTAATATTAAGGCTATCTGGAAAAGTAAAAAGGGGTTTAGGAACGATAAGACAAGATCTAAATGTTTCAATAGAAGGAGGGAATAAGGTAGAGATAAAAGGTGTACAGAACTTAAAAATCATTGATAAAATTGTAGACCTTGAAGCAAAAAGACAAGAAAAAATTTTAGAACTAATAAATATTGCTAAAGAAAGAGGCATAGAAGGATATGTATTAGAAGAATAGACTTATATTTTTTAATAAATTTTATTTAAAATATGAAAAGTCAATTTGGTACTATAATAGTAGAGGTAATATTATTTATAGTAGCTGCTATAGCTGCATATATCTTTGTATCTACTGCTTATACAAATTTAAATGATATAAGTAATGCAGCAACCGCAAACTCAAAATCTTTGGAAAGTCAATTACAAACCTATATAACCATAGATTCTTGCGCATATAATAGTTCTACAGATTTATTATATATATATTCAACCAATAGAGGAAATAATGTATTAAATCAAAACTTAACATTATTATTTATTAATGGAGTTTTAATAAATAATACAATAATTACCATAGCAAATAGTAATACTGGTACAGCTGCATGGGGTCCTTATGATACTATATTAATAGAATCTAATATAACTCTTAATTCAAATTTTTATAATATAAAGCTAGTTACAGACACTGGTGCTTCTGCAGAAAATATAATATATGTAAATACAACAAGTAATATATGTACAATAGAATGAGATCAGACTTAGGATCAATAATAGGAGCAATAATAGGATTTGTTATATTTTCATTATCTTTATTTGCTTTATATTTTATATTAAATAACTCTTTTGCATCATATAAATATACTGCAAATTCTATAAATGAAGAAATAAGAAATATTATAGGAGAGAATATTGAATTTTTAGATAATCAAACTACATATATAAATCCAAATATTACAATATATAATAATGGAAATAAGGCCTTAGATTTATCTTGTTTTCAATTATATGTAAATGGTTATTATACATCCTTTAATTATAGCATAAATTATTTATATCCATCAAATTTATTATTACCTGGAGAAAATGCTACCATATATTTTTCAAACAACTATATAGAGAATAATTCTTATAATTATATAATATTTATGAGTTGTTATGGAGACAGGTTTCAAACTTTAATATATGTAAGTTGATATATTTAAAATGAGATTACAAGGAGAATCATTAGCGGTAATAATATTATTCATTATTGGAGCTATATCAGCTTTTATGCTATATAATATATTAAGACCAAATTATAATTCTTTAACCCCCACTGGAGAATCTATCGCAAATTCATTAAGTATTAATTTTCAATTATTAAATTATTATATAACAAATAATACTTTATTTGTATATGTAAAACCATCAGAACCTGTAAATGCATCTCAAGTATTTGCTATAGTAAATAATAACTCTGCTCTTGTATACCCATATAATTCAAATAATGATATTGTTAATCCAAATCAAAATCAATTATTGTTAATTGTTGATAATTTATCTCAAACTTCTTTGGATCAAAATGGCAACTATAAGATAACCATAGGTTTATCAAATGATATAATAGGAATATTTAGTATTAAATATGAATCAAATCCTTTACAAAAATTCTTTCACCCTATAATAGAAAATAATATTACAAATATAATTAACAATGTAACGACAAACGTAAATAATTATTATGAATTAATATTATATAATACGCAATCTATTCCAACTCCAGCACCATTTCAACAAGATATAGCTATATGTAATGGATCTACATCATTAGTACAGAATCCTTATTTTAGTATAGTTGGTAATGCATCTTCGACAGGTTCAACATCTGCCTCAGTAACATTACCTACAGGTGCTAATATTTATTTATGTAATGGAGGTGATGGAAATGGTGCTTTATCTTCATATTCCTGGACTGCTCAAGAAACAACACAAAATACTTATGCAAGTTTAGGATATCAAAGTTCTAATGTGTGTTCAGATTCTTCAGGATCTACTGATATTGTAGTTGGAGGTGTTGCCATAAATACTAATGAATATGAAAATTTTGTTGGAACAACATTTAATGGTGTAAATTCTTTCTCTTATACATATAATGTAACTAATACATCTAATGTTGTCATTTCTGTTGCATGTGGATGGTATGCATGCACATCCGTAACATTACCTTCTGGATGCCAAAAGTTATTTGATACCATAGGAGGAGATACATATGAAACTACGGTAATGGGTGTATGTTATAATCAAACAGCAGGTAGTTATACAGTTTCTGGATCATTAAATGGAGGAGGCTATGTTTCTGTAGGTATATATGAATTTAGTACAATCCCTCCAAGGTTGAATACATCCCTATCTTATGTAAATAATATTACTTTATATAATGAAATAAATTCTAATGGATCTAATGTATACTTTTTTTCTAATCCTTCTAATCCTACAGGATCATTATTATATTCTTGGTACGAAGGACAAGAAAATACTAATGGAGTATCATGCGACATTTGGTGGGTAAATATTAGTAATGGAATACCTGCAAATAGTAATATAACAATATATATGGATATAGGAAATACAAGTACAAATTATTATTCACAATATTATCCATATGTAGGTGTATCTTATAATGTTTTAGGAACATTTAATTATGATAATGGTAATTATGTATTTAATTATTATGAAAAATGGGGGAATTTAAGCTCTTTACCAGTAGGGTGGAATAATTTAGATTCTGTAAGTGTATCTTTTAGCCAAAATTATACATCTTTTGTTCAAACAAGTTCTAATAACTATTGGTATGGTTTATATTATCCATTATCGAATTCTAATTTACAAAATAGACCTTTGTTATTATTATCATATTATTACTCCTATCCTAACGGAAATACAAACTATTTTGGAATCACAAGCCAAACACCAGTAGTCAGTAATACAAATTATTATACATACTATGTAACACAAACATCCCCAGGTTATTATAATAGCTTGTTATATGTTTCTTCTGGAACTGCTACAGATACAATAGGATATTTAGTATATGTCCCCGGCAGTATAACTGGTTCTTATTTTAATTTATATTGGACTGCTGTTGCTTCATATCCTCCTAATGGAGTTATGCCTGAAGTCTTTATACAATAAAAATATTTTTATTCATATTTTTATAATGGTCCAGGTAGCCTAGCGGTAAGGCGTCGGGCTGTGGACCCGAAGATCGGGGGTTCAAATCCCCTCCTGGACCCTAATGCGTTTCCCAGCTAACTGAATATTCATAACCTAATAATTTTTTCATATAATTTTCTATAGAAAATTTTTCCTTATTAGTAATCTTACATAGATTATGCGCTAATTTCAAAAATTTAGGATATTGAAAATCTTTATATATTTCTTCCTTTATAATTTCTTTTAATTTATTTATATTTATATTATCTAAGCTTTCTAATCTATATATATGATCATTTACTCTGGCTCTAAAATATAATATATTTATGTTCCTATCAAATATATTATCATTAATTTTAGACATTAAATACTCTTTCAAATTCTTTTTTACGATATCTGTATAAAATATTTGATTTGGATATATTTTCATTAGGGCAATCATATCTGATCTTTCTAAATTATAAATATTCAAATTTAATATTCTTTTAGCTATAGCAATTATTTTTCCGTTATTTATTATATATTTAAAGTTATTCAAATATTCCTCTTTCCTTTTTTCTATAAGTTCATCGTATATTTTTGTATTAAATTTAGAAAATAATATTGAATCGGATATTATAGATCCATCAAAAAATATATAATTATCAATATATTTTGAAGCTAATTTATATTCTAAATTTTTTGCAAATAATGAAGAAACGTCATTTATATCTATTGTATCATTATCCGTCTTAAAAAATATATTTGGTAATATTTCTATATCATCAATTTTTTCATATATATTATCCGAAACTATTACAGCTCTTGAATATATATAAGAAAAAGGACCTATAATTCCATTTATAAATGAAGAATCTATAAAACCATAATTATTCTTATTAATATCTACATCATCTAGATCTAATAATTTTATATTATTTTTTATATAACTATAATCATCAATTTTTAATTTATTTATCTTTTCTTCTATATTTTTTATTAATTCTCCAGAAATCATAATTATATATAATTATTTAATTATATAAAATATATCCCTGTCTTAGACGAACCAATAAGAAAATATGAATATTGGTATCGAAAGACAGGGTACAGAATATAAACAATTTCGTTAATCCAAATTGATAATTAAACTTTTATATTAGCGGAAATATTCCTAAGAATTTATGACGATAAAATATAATATCCTTAAATATAGTATATTGTTATTTTCTATTGGATTTATAAGTTTGAGCATAAATTCTCAGAATTATTATGCAGTAACATTAACTAATACGCAATCTATTCCAACTCCAGCACCATTTCAACAAGATATAGCTATATGTAATGGATCTACATCATTAGTACAGAATCCTTATTTTAGTATAGTTGGTAATGCATCTTCGACAGGTTCAACATCTGCCTCAGTAACATTACCTACAGGTGCTAATATTTATTTATGTAATGGAGGTGATGGAAATGGTGCTTTATCTTCATATTCCTGGACTGCTCAAGAAACAACACAAAATACTTATGCAAGTTTAGGATATCAAAGTTCTAATGTGTGTTCAGATTCTTCAGGATCTACTGATATTGTAGTTGGAGGTGTTGCCATAAATACTAATGAATATGAAAATTTTGTTGGAACAACATTTAATGGTGTAAATTCTTTCTCTTATACATATAATGTAACTAATACATCTAATGTTGTCATTTCTGTTGCATGTGGATGGTATGCATGCACATCCGTAACATTACCTTCTGGATGCCAAAAGTTATTTGATACCATAGGAGGAGATACATATGAAACTACGGTAATGGGTGTATGTTATAATCAAACAGCAGGTAGTTATACAGTTTCTGGATCATTAAATGGAGGAGGCTATGTTTCTGTAGGTATATATGAATTTAGTACAATCCCTCCAAGGTTGAATACATCCCTATCTTATGTAAATAATATTACTTTATATAATGAAATAAATTCTAATGGATCTAATGTATACTTTTTTTCTAATCCTTCTAATCCTACAGGATCATTATTATATTCTTGGTACGAAGGACAAGAAAATACTAATGGAGTATCATGCGACATTTGGTGGGTAAATATTAGTAATGGAATACCTGCAAATAGTAATATAACAATATATATGGATATAGGAAATACAAGTACAAATTATTATTCACAATATTATCCATATGTAGGTGTATCTTATAATGTTTTAGGAACATTTAATTATGATAATGGTAATTATGTATTTAATTATTATGAAAAATGGGGGAATTTAAGCTCTTTACCAGTAGGGTGGAATAATTTAGATTCTGTAAGTGTATCTTTTAGCCAAAATTATACATCTTTTGTTCAAACAAGTTCTAATAACTATTGGTATGGTTTATATTATCCATTATCGAATTCTAATTTACAAAATAGACCTTTGTTATTATTATCATATTATTACTCCTATCCTAACGGAAATACAAACTATTTTGGAATCACAAGCCAAACACCAGTAGTCAGTAATACAAATTATTATACATACTATGTAACACAAACATCCCCAGGTTATTATAATAGCTTGTTATATGTTTCTTCTGGAACTGCTACAGATACAATAGGATATTTAGTATATGTCCCCGGCAGTATAACTGGTTCTTATTTTAATTTATATTGGACTGCTGTTGCTTCATATCCTCCTAATGGAGTTATGCCATCTATAAATATTTTTTACGCCTCCCCGATATTAAACAGTTTAAATTTCAATCAGAGTATTGTAAATAGCTATCCTGGACAAAATGCAACAATAGAAGGAACCATATATATAAATAATCCATATAATATTGAAACAAGTATATCATTATCTTGTATTTCTTCGTCAACTGTTAACTGTTATATACCAAATTATTGTATAACAAACACCAATCAATGTAATTTTAACATAAATGCAAACTCTAATAATATAAGCAATTATTCTATAGAAGTTTTAGGAAAAAACCAATTTTCTTCTGTACAAAACAATTTTACTCTAGAGATATTGTCAGCACCTATTAGTATAACAAATATATCTATTAGCCCAAACACAGAAACAATTGTATCTGGACAATCCCTAACATCAAATATAACAATATATCTAAATAATACATATCAAGGAAATACAATAATACATCTATCTTGTAATTCTCCTTCCCCAAATATATATTGTAATATATATCCAAATATAATTACAACAAATAACAATATTACATATTCTGAATTATATATAAACACTTCAGAAAATACAACTATGAACAATTACACAATAACAGTTACAGCAAGTAATAGTTATTCTAGTATAAATGGATACGAATATTTAACTGTATATCCATATCCTATTATATATATCATATCTCCAAATAATAATACTATAAGTAATTATTATGGACTAAATTTAACATTCTATACAAATTATCCAAATGTAAATATAACAATTAATGGAAATACATATAATATAAATGTAACTCCAGGAACAAATACCGTATATTTAAGATATAATAATTCATCAAATGGACTACCTTCATTATATAATATTATACCAAATGGAGGAAATATTAGTATAGAATTAAATATAGAATCTCCAACAGGATTAACAAATAATACAGGAATATATAATTACCAACTACCTGCACCAATATTTAATGTATCATATACATCTCCAACTCCAAGTAATGGATATATAAGTAATCTATGGTTATTACAAATATATGGAAATGTATATGATAATACAGAAGGTATAGATTATTGTAATATACAATTCTTGAATCAATCAAATAATCAATGGGTAACTATATCTAGTTCTACAGAATGTAATGATGTATTTTATAATGGTTTATTACAAGAATATTCTAAATATAATGGACAATATTATCAATTATATTATAGAATATATGGATATAATAATTATGGATTATATAATATAACTCCAGAACAAGTTATATATTTCTCTCCTAATTCACAAAATATAACTGTAATAAATAATTCATTAACTAATAATCAAATAAATAATATAATACAAGGATCAATAAATAATAATATACCAATTGTAGTATTCCCTCAAGGAATATATTTAGTTAATTTAAATATAAATCCACAAGGTAAAAATATAGAATTATTAGGATCTGGAAATGTACTATTTGAGCCTGCTAATCCAGGACTACCTGTAATAAATATAGAATCTTCAAATGTAAATATAACTAATATAAATATACAAACTAATTTATTTGCATTAAGATTAACAAATGGAACAGTAAATATATATAATTCAAATATAAATTCTGGATTATTTGGTATACAAGTAGAAAATCCATCAATATTAAATATATATAATAGTACAATAAATGGAAATATAGGAGCAATATATGGAACAGGTACATTCCAGAATTCTACAATAGAGAATTCAAATATACAATCAAGTGTGTGGGGTATATATGATAATAATCCAGAAAATATTATAATAAATAATAATAATATTAATGCGAATATATTTGGTATAGATTTAGATGGAAATGCGATAAATAATACGATAAATAATAATAATGTTGATAGTAATATATTTGGTATAAAATTAAATAATGGATATAATAATTATATAGAAAATAATAATATTGATAGTAATATATTTGGTATAGATTTAGGATCAGGAAATAATTATATATTAAATGATTTAATAAAAGTAGGATCTGTATTTGGATTATATGAAACAAATAATAATTATATTAATAATGTTACAGCATATGGAGGAATATTCGGACTTAATATATATGGTAATGCATCAAATATATATGATTATAATTCACAGTTAGGTGTAGCTATAAATAATAATGGAACTATAAATAATTTAACTGTATCAACAGGAACTATTGATATAAATTATATAGGTTCAGGATTTATTAATAATGCAAATAGTTTTGCAAGTTCAATAATAAATAATACTATACAATATAACTTTGCTTCTGGAATATTATTAATAGGGTCATTAAATGCTAATATTACATTTACAAATATACCTACAGGTAATTATATAATAGAAAAGATAGTAGGAGGTTCAGGAAATATAATATCTACAAATAATACATTTAGTCCATCCGGTTTTGGTATTTATGCATTGTATTATTCATAATTTTTTAATTTCATTATTGATATTATTAATATAAGTTTTAAATTCAAACTTTATAAGTATAAATATATGCCGTGGTGCCCGAGCGGCCCAAGGGGATGGATTGCTAATCCATTCTCCGTAAGGAGACGTGGGTTCAAATCCCACCCACGGCGTAAAGAACTTATATTAACTTTTAAAATCTTTTAAAATATTTATTACCTATGGCTCATGGTCCTATATATATAGTCAAATATAGAAGGAGGAGAGAAAATAAAACAGATTATAGGAAAAGATTAAAATTATTAAAATCTAGAAAATTAAGATTGGTTGTAAGAAAATCTTTAAATAATATTCAATGTCAAATAGTACAATATAATAAAGATGGTGATAAAACCTTATTAACAATACATTCAAAAATATTAGAAAAAGAATTTGGATGGAAAGGCCATAGAGGAAATATTCCAACTGCATATTTAACAGGTTTACTAACAGGTTTAGAAGCTAAGAAAAAAGGAATCGAAGAAATAATACTAGATATAGGAAGATATAATAAAACAAAAGGAAATTTATTATTTGCTGTACTAAAAGGTGCCATAGACTCTAACATTAATATAAAATATAGCGAAGATCTATTACCAACAGATGACAGGATAAAAGGAGAACATATAAAGAAATATGCAGAATTATTAAAAGAAAAAGATGAAAATTTATATAAAAAACAATTTTCAGAATATTTAAAAAAAGGGTTAGAACCGGAAAAGATAGTTCAACACTTTGAAGAAGTAAAGAAAAATATATTAAATAAATATGGACTGGAAAGATAATTTAGATCCGATTCTAAAGGATTTTTTGAAAGCGCTATTATCAGAAACAAAAGAATATAAAGACATATATATAAAATCTGAAGATCCTGCAAAGGCACAGATATGGATAGCCTTAGCTTTATTATATAGAAAATATATATCTTTAGAATCAAAAATAAATGAGCTAGAGAATATATTAAATGATAAGGAAGCTAAAGAAAAATTAGAAGAATTTTTAAAGAAGCTTTAATATATAACTGCCAATAAAGCCCCTCCGTTTTTCTCTTTTTTACATTCTACATTCGTTTTAATTCCTTTGTTTGTTGTTAAAAATAGTAATCCCATCCCTCTTGCAGGTAAAAATCTTTTCTCATATTTGTCTATATCTTTATATGATATTGGAAACCTTGGTTTTATTGCTTTACCAAAATTAAACCTATCTGAAAATTTTACTATAATTGATTTTCCATCTATATTATAGTTTTCTATATATCCATTGGATTTTAGCTTCTCTAATATAGATAATAATAATTTATTATAATAACCGAATCTAACTTCTTTTTTTCCCACATTTATTGAGTTTGTTGCATGTGAGAAGAAATCATTAATTATATCTACCATTATTCTCCAGAAACTCTAAAACCCATTGTCTTTGCCATTTCTCTGAAGCATCTTCCACATATATAAATATTATATCTCCTTATCACTCTATCATGAGAATTGCATATTATACACCTAACTGAACCTTTACCAAATTTTCTTTCCTTATTTTCTATACCATACTCCTTTAAAACTTCTATTATAGTTTTATTTTCTTGTATAGACTTATTTACTAGTTCTTCTATATTTTTTATCTTACCTTCTTTTATTAATTTTCTTATTTCCTCCCTTACGTATTTTGGTGAATTACTCTTTATTATTTTAGTCAATGTTCCTTTTTTATTTCTTTGTAATTCTACTAAGTATGACCAACTGTTTGGCATTTATTATTTTTATATAGTAAAATTTATAAAAAAGATATATACATCTTTTATATCTTGGATGCATATATTGCAGGGATTGATCCTGGGACTAATTTCGCTATAGTTGTAATAAATGAAGATGGTTATATAGTTGATAAAATGAGTGGAAAGAATTTAGAAGATAAAGATATTATACAGTATATAAATAAATTAAATAATGTTATTATTATATCTACAGATAAAAAAGATATACCGAAAAAAATAATCGAAATAGCATCTAAATTGAATATAGGTATATACTATCCTAAAAAAGATATAGATTTAATTACAAAAAAGAAATATTATGAAGATAATAAATTAAAAAATGTATTAGAATCTGATCATGAATTTGATGCATATATATCTGCAATGGAAGCATTGAAAAATATAAAAGGTATAATAGAAAAAGCAAAGAAGGTAGCTGAAAGCGATGATGAATATATAAAAATATTGAGGATAAGCTTCAAAAATAGAAATATAGAACCTGTATCTGCAAAAGAAAAGATAAAAGATAATGAAAGTAAAAATATAGTATATAAAAAAAGAAAAAAAGTTAGAAAGATAATTAATAATTATGATAGTATTAAGATATTAACAAAAAAGTATATAATTAAAAAAGATGAAGAAGAAATAAAAGCATTAAATAAGAAGTATATAGATTCTCTAAATTATATAAATAAACTTTCACTAGAATTATTAAATAGATTAAGAATTAATGATAATATTATACCAAAGGCTTCATTTTTATACAATAATAATATATCATATAATAAAGTATATATAGATATATATGATACAGATATTAGTAAGATATTATCTAGTAAATCAATGATATATATTGAAGAACCTAAAAAGGAGTATATCTCTAAATATAATTATAATTCTATATATATTGTAAAAAATTTTGAAGATCTTAGAAACTTTGTATTAATTAAAGAATATTATAAATATGATATTACAGATGTTAAAGAAAATGATGATATTGAAAAAATAAAAAAGTTTATAAAGTTATATAGAAGTACACCCAATTCAAACTGA